>CAZODO010000031.1:0-54770 GCA_964578605.1 uncultured Verrucomicrobiota bacterium
TTCCTCAGAAGTCTGGGCTGACGAGTCCGAGCCCTTCGGGCTGGATTAGCAAGCCGAGTGAGCACAGAATCGGCAAAGGAATATACCTCCTTAACCGACAGTAACCGGGCCTCTTCCGTGTGCGAAGAATTTTGTCCTGCGCCCCAGCAATTCTGCCCATGAACCTCAAAATGGTTGGCTTGATTACCAACTATTTGCGCAACGCGAGGTTCAAGGGCGCAGTGCGCGCAATCCTGTTCCGGGGTGATCTCATTTCCGGGAGGGCGAAAGAGGCGGTCAAGGCGCCGGCGCGGAGCGGGCACCGGCTGAGGCCGCAAGGCCCTCGTTCGCGGAAGCCGCATTCGGTGCGGTCGGAACCGCCGCCAAGCCGGTCAGTTTTTCCAGTTTGGCGCGGAGTTGCTCTTCGGGAGCCAGGCCAACGAGGGTATCGACGACCTTGCCCTGGTGGAAGAAGAGGATCGTTGGGATGCCCTGAACCCCATATCGGGCGGCGATTTTGGGCGCGTTGTCGACATTGACTTTTGCCACATGAGCCCGGCCGGCATAGGCATCGGCCAGTTTCGCTATGGTGGGAGCGATCGTCTTGCACGGGCCGCACCAAGGGGCATAGAAATCGACCAGGACAGGGCGATCGGTTTGAAGCACCTGGGCGTCGAAGTCCGATTCCGTGAGGTGAACGATATTGGGCGAATCCGCCGCCTTGGCTCCGAACAGAGTGGAGTCCCTTCCTGTTCCGAGAGCGAAGACGCCGCCGAGGGCGGCTCCGAAAAGGGCGCCGCGCCGCCAGTTTGAAGTGAGGGGGCACGTTCCCGAGGTGCACTGTCCAAAATAGCCCAAGCCCGCGCCGAGGAGGGCGCCAATCGCGACCGGTAAAAGCATTCCAAGCATCCGATATTCCTTTGGTTTCGTCGTGTTTATCTCGTCCGATTCCATGAGCCTTGAGTGTCCGGGAAGTTACAGGCGGATCTCGAAAAGGGTCCATCCAGGCCGGCTCTCCACCAGGACAATATCACCTCCATGGGCGCGGACCACTTCACGCGCCAGGCTCAGCCCCAACCCCGAACCTTCCGGCGCACGGGCGCCTGACTGATGCCCCCTGTAAAACCTTTCGAAAACGCGGGATTGGTCCGGCTCGGAAATGCCAGGCCCGGCATTGCCGACGCGGATTCGAACCTGTCCGGATTCGCGGTGCGCCTGCACGGAGAGGCGCCCGCGCGGTTCATTATACCGGACGGCGTTTCCGAGCAGGTTGTGAAGAGACATGGCGAGCAAGTGCGGGTCGCCATGGACTTCAAGGTTGGGATCGATGTTGACTTCGAAGGCCAGCGCGGAATCGGACGCGAGAATCCGCGCGTCTTCAAGGGTGTCGCGGAGCAACTCGGACAGGTCAATCGGTTCCCGGGAGAGCTTGAGCTGTCCTGAATCGGCTTGGGCCAGGAGGAGCAGGTTGCGGGTGATCTTTTTCAACCGCTGCGTTTCCTCGAGCAAATTGGTGAACACTTGCTGTTCCCTGGACCCGGCGGGGGCATGCTGGAGAGCGTTGTCGAGTTCGCCTTGCATGATGGTCAGCGGCGTTTTGAGTTCGTGCGAGGCATCGGCTGTGAAGCGGGTGGCTTGATGGAAGCTCTTCTCCAGCCGGTCCATCATCCCGTTCAACATCCGCACCAGCCGGGCGACGGCCGGGTCCGAATCGACGTTGGGGATGCGTTCGCCGAGTCCACGTGCGGTGACGCCTTCGACGGTGTTGGCGATAAGCCTCAGCGGGCGCAAGGCCCGGGTGCCGATCATCCAACCGCCCACGCCCACCAGCAGCAAGGCCAACGGAAGCGCCACGAGGAAGGCGTTGCGCAGGTGGTTCAGGTCACGTTGGACTTCCTCTTGATTGATGCCCAGGACCAGGGTGGTCTGCGCGTTTCCCAAAAGGCCCAAACGCCACGAGGTCTCGCCCGCATCGGCCGTGAGGAACCGGGGTATTTTGGTGAACGGAGCCGAATTGTCCCAAGCCCTGCCATACCCGCGTCCCATGCGTCCGGGGCCGCCGCCGCCGGGTCCCCTGGGCGGCCCGGGACGCGGAAGGGCCGAGTCGGAAGGGCTCTCTTCCGGCGCTTGGGCGGCCGCGGGATCGTCTGCGAGGGTGAAGTTGAGTTTGGCCGGATCCAGTTTCTGGGGCCAATGGGGCGAGCGGTAAAGCTCTGCGCCTGCATGATCGCGAATCAGGAGCAGGATATTGTCTTTGCGCTGCTCGCCGAAGGTGAACGCGAGCATGCTGGTGAGGCGTTCGTGGCTTTGACGGTTCGCCAGCCAGCCTGGGTGCCGCGCTGCCAGCGTTCGAATCTCGCGATCCACCGCCGCCAAACGTTCGCGATACATCAGGAACCATGACGCCAGCCCAAAGCCGAACAGGATCAGGCCCGAAATGAGTGCCGACAGAAGAGAGATCTTGAGTCGAAGAGACATGGGTCAAGGCGCCGCAATCCGATATCCCACACCGCGCACGGTTTCGATCAGCTTCCGGGCCGCGTCGCCGTCCACCTTCTTTCGAAGCCGCTGCACGTAAACATCGACCAGGTTTGTCTCGGGATCGAAATGGTAATTCCAGACCTGCTCGCAAATCTGGGCGCGCGTCAAGACACGGCCCGGGCTGCGCATCAGGTTCTCCAGCAGGGCGAATTCGCGGGCGGTGAGTTCGATCTTCCGGCCGCCTCGCATGACCTCGCGGGTGAGCAGGTTAAGCGTGAGGTCCGCGACCGTGAGAATGCTCTGGGCGCCCCCGGTGGCGCGCCGCGCGATCGCGTGAAGGCGGGCGGCCAATTCCTGGATGTAGAAGGGCTTGGTCAGGTAATCGTCCGCCCCGAGGTTGAGCCCTTCGAGCCGTTCGTTGAGTTCGCTCCGGGCGGTCAGCAAAAGGACTGGCAGGCCGATGCTGCGCTCGCGCAGGCCCCTCAGAATGCTCAAGCCATCGCGGCCAGGCAGCATGATATCCAGGACGAGCGCGTCATAGGGCCGGGAGGTGGCGAGGGCAAAGCCCGTGTTGCCATCGAGGCAGACATCCACGACAAAGCCCTCGGCCTCGAGTCCCTTGCGAACGAAGGACGCAATCTTCTTTTCATCTTCGATGACCAGGACTTTCACGGGTTCGAAGGCCTCGCCGTTAGGAGACGGTTCGTCGATTCACCAAAAGGGCATAGATCACTTCTTTGCGCCACCTGTCAGAGCGGTTTGGTATGTCCTCCATGACCCGGCAAGATTGCGCACTTTGAACCCGCGCTGACTTAGCAATCGGCAGGCGAAGTAAGACCGCTGGCCGCTTTGGCAATGCGCGATAATCTCGCGGTCCCGGGGCAATTCGTTCGCGCGAGCACGCAGCTCATCGAGGGGGATGTGCATCGATCCCGGGATGGCGCCTTGCGCTCGTTCCTCGTTGCGGCGCACGTCCAGGACCAGGATTTCGCATTGTTCACAAAGCCGGCGAGCGCGTGCGGCGGCGCTGGCTCCGCCCGCAACCCCTCCCACCACAATCAAACGTCGAGAACGCATCGTATTCGACCTGAGCCGCCCCGCCTGCAATAAGTTACAGAAAGCAGAGTGGCGGCCGAGAGCCGCCACTCGATGTTCGTTGCCTGACGATGTGGCCTTTACCACCCGCCGCGACCGCGTCGTTGCTGGCGCGCGTTGGGGCCGGGCTTTTGGGCGTCGTCGACCCAGGGGCATCCTTGGCCGAGCCCCCGGCCATTTCCACCTCGCATCTGGCGCAGGCAGCCGTCGGGATTGCAGGAGGCGGCCGTCAGGCTCCCTTCATTGGCAGCCGCTGCCTTTAACGCAGGCAGATGGCGCTCGAGCGAAGCGGTCCGCAACTGGGTGAAGACGCGCACCAGGCTCGGAGACTCTTTCACCGCCTCCAGCAACTCCTGGTACATCTTGTCGTTTGCTTCTTCGGCCAGGATGCCTGCCTTGGCGGCGTCGGCGAGCGTCGCCGGCGGTTGCACCTTCTTCCAGTAAATGTCGTCTGGAATCTCCACGCCGAATCGCTCGCACTGGCGCTTGAGCGCGGCGATATGGTTTTCTTCGGCTTGGATAAGGCGAGCGTAGGGCAACGTGTCCGCTCCGAATTTGCTCAGGATAGCTTCGTACTCGGCCCGGGCGGCATATTCACCGTCCGGTCCGGCCAATGCCTGAATCAAAGCCTCCTTGGCGGTTTTCGACAGGGGGATGTTTGACTGGGCGAAACGGCGTCCCTGGGCCGACGTGCTGAGAGCCGCGGCACAGACCAGGAGAGCCGATGCGATAAGGACAAGGTTTCGTTTCATATTTTGTGTTTTCTCGTTTGGATCGGCGGGTTCACTTTGCCGTTCCAATAACATCAGACCATGCCAGCATGAATATTTCGCCCGCGTTCAGATGACAGTTTGTTCATCTTGCTCAAGAAGTCTGTTTGGGCTGACAGCCCCTTAGAATCGCGCGCCATCCCAATTCCCGGGTTGACCGGTCCAGGGGCGCTCCTATACTCCGGCTGTTCCGCAAACCACAACCACAGGGATCGTCATGAACAGCATTGTGCCTTTGATCAGCTCAGGTGTCGCCGGCCCGCTCGGCGTCCTTCATCTGCCCCGCCTTTGGCTAAAGGTCTCCCTCGAGGCGCGGGGGAAACTCGCGACGGGTTATCCCGGCATCGGGAAGGGCTTTGACCTCATGGTGTGCAACGCCCTCGGGCTGAATACGGAGGTCGTGCGCACGTTCATCGCCGATAACCGCCCCACCTACCCTCAGTTTGAGGCCTGGATAAAGAAACAGCCGGGCGTCAAGCTTGACCGCGCCACGATCCACAGGCTCAACCAGGGCATCCTCGGCTATATGCACGACGACGAAACGAGGAAGGGCATTCTCTCCGCCAGCGGCATCGCCGATCCCAACAGCGTCAACCCCAGCGCCGTCGATCTCAATAACCTGGATGACTGGAAGGAGTTCTGGGAAGCGGAATTGAAATAGCGCAAACGGACCGGGAGGCCGGTGAGTTCGCTCCGAAGGGATTTGGGCAGGCGGAGCGCCGGTTTGCAGCCGGCTTTATTCGCGTTGCAGCTCTTCTCATTTTAGGCAGGGCGGGCCGGCCCTGCCCTTTCTGAGCAAAATGAGACTTGCTGGAGACGGGCCTTGCGGGTTTGGCGTCACCGCACGATTCTGAAAAGCAGTTGATGAAGCGGCCAACGGAATCGACCGTGCGAATGCTGAGCAGGATTGCCTGCCTCGCATTCTCCCTCGCAGCCCTCCTCTGGATCTTTCGCCGGGTGGACGTGCAGGGCGTGGGCCGCGTGCTGATCGGCGCGAACCTGGGTTGGATGGCGGCGGCTTGCGCCGCTTTCGGGCTGGCACTTCTCACGGCGGCGGCGCGTTGGCACGTGGTCTTGCAGATCGCGAAATGTCAGGTCGACGCCGCGGCCACGGCCCGGACGGTCCTGGCGGGGCACTTGTTCAACACAATTCTCTTCGGCCCGACGGGCGGGGACCTGGCTAAATCCGCCTACTACGGGCGGCAATTCGGTTTTCCTACAGGACCCGTTCTGGCGAGCTGCGTCCTCGACCGGTTTCTTGGGGGGATCGGTTTCGTCGTGTTCGCCGCCTCGATGCCCGGGTTTGCCGCCTACGGAGGCCGCTGGTGGGATCGCCTCCGGACACCCAGCGCGCAGGCGTTCGCGGTGGGGATTGGAGCTGCGGCCATCCTGGTGCTGGCAGGTTTGATCTTGCGGCGCCGGTTCAACTGGTTGCCGGCGATGCGCAGCTTTTCAGACTCCTTCCTGGCGAATGCGAAGGCCCTGCTGCGCCATCCGGCCTTGGCGGGACGCGGGCTGCTCTTGTCGGTGCTCTCCCATTTCTGTGGCAGTTGCGTTTTCCTGTTCTGCCTGAATGCCGTGACCGACGTGCGCTTTTCGTTCGTATCGATCTTCTGGATCTTTCCAGCGATCTCCATGATCACTTCCGCCCCGGTGACGTTCGCGGGCGCGGGGCTTCGCGAGGGGGCGGCGCTGTTCTTCCTGAGCCGGTATGGGATTCCGGAGGCGGACGCGGTGGCGGCGTCGATGCTGGTCCTGGTCACGTATTTGATCTGGGCGGGCATTGGAGGTGTGGTGTTCTGGCGGGAAGGGGGCCGGATGGGGCGGCAGGCGCCGCGTGAGTGCATTCATGAAGAAGGGGCGGCCGCGGGCAGCCGGGCCCTGCGCCAAAATTGGTGGCGGCCAAAGCCTTGAGAACACTTTTTGTTTGAAAACGGCCCACGCACCCGCAAACTCCGTGGCGCCCGGCGAAAAGCCGGGAGAAGACCGAGCATGTCACGAAAGGCTCAAAACACCTCAGGTGGCGTTCTTTACACACCGCTCATGACGGTGGTGCGTGGACTGCTCATTGGGGCGATAGGCATCGATCTGTATCTGGCGTGGGTGTCCTTGAGTGGCGAAGCGGTGGCGGGCTGCGGACCGGCCTCGGATTGCCACAGCGTGCTCAACAGCAAGTGGGCCTACTGGTTCGGCATCCCCGTCAGTGTGCCCGCCCTTCTCCTTTACCTGACCCTTTTCGCCGCCACGTTCACTGTCACGCCTGGCAGGCGTTTGTCGCGTCGACGGATTGGGTGGGGCATTCTGCTGGCCGGCGCGGGCGTGATCGCGGGGGCGGCGGTTTGGTTCGTGGCCCTTCAACTGCTCGTGATCCAGACGATTTGCCCGTACTGCATGGCCGCCCACGGCTGCGCGTTTTTGGCCGCGGCGGTCCTTCTGGGGAATGCGCCTGTGGCGGACGAGCCGAAGAAGGCGCGGTCGAGATCGGACGAAGTCTCGATTGCTCCGCGCACGGCGGCCCGGATTGCGATGGGCGTGGTCGCGTTGCTGGCGATGCTGGTTGCCGGCCAATTCGCGCGGCGTCCGCAGAGCTACCACTCGGCAGCGATCAATGCGGGGGTGACGACGAACATTCTGGCGCCGAAGGTCCGGGAGTTCCAGATGTTCGACGGCCAGTTCAAATTCAACTTGCGGGAGGTGCCCCTGTTTGGCAGTCCGGAGGCGCCGCACGTGATGGTGAGCCTGTTCGATTACACGTGTCATCATTGCCGGCAAGTGCATGACGCGTTGCTGGATGCCCACCACGTTTTCAGCAACGCGCTGGCGATCATCAGCCTGCCCATGCCTCTCGACAGCAAGTGCAACCCGCTGGTCAGGAGCACGCCTCCCCCGCATACGAATGCATGCGCACTGGCGCGCTTGGGCCTCGC
This sequence comes from uncultured Verrucomicrobiota bacterium, assembly GCA_964578605.1. Classification (GTDB taxonomy): domain Bacteria; phylum Verrucomicrobiota; class Verrucomicrobiia; order Limisphaerales; family SIBE01; genus JAXMHN01. Next base: position 7,253 of record CAZODO010000031.1, read on the forward strand.
CGTCTGGGGTGCCGAACGAAACCTGTGGCCGAAGTTCGATCGATGGGCCTTTTCGCCCGCAAACCCCCCCCTTCCGCAGGAGGCGGAACGGTTTGCCCAAGATTTAGTCGGCGCGGACGCGCTGGCGAAAGCCGCCACAAACGATTGGGTGAATGCGCAAATTCGCCAGAATGCCGCGATTTACAGGGAGGTCTATCGCCGTTACCGCAAGGGAACGCTGCCCCAAGTCATTATCGGCACCAACTTGCTCTCGGGCATCTTCACCCGCGACCGCCTGTTCGCCCTCCTGAACGAGCAGTTCGGACTGCAAACCAATTCCCCGCCGGGCGCGCTTGGCCATTAGGGCGCCGCCCAAGCCACTGCGGCAGCGCCTCCGCTGGGGGCTTCCGGCCGACCGGACTTCATTGGGTCGCCTCCTCGGCGAACTCGACAACGACCAGCAAGGCACAGTGATCCGAGGCGTTGCTCTCCAGGACCCTGGCATCGAGGACTCGCCAGCGCTCCTTCGGCTGGAACAGGATGAAGTCAATCTGACGGGACGGCTTCTCTGAGGGGATGGTGAAAAGAGGTTTGGATGCGGCGGGGTTCAGCCAGTCCGGTTCGAAGAGCTTCATCACAGGGCTCGAAATGACTGCGTTGAAATCCCCGGCGAGAATGACCGGGCGCCCGCGGTCTTCCGACGCGTACTCCAGGAGGCGCCTGGCTTGCGTGAGGCGTTCCTGCTCGGACTGGTGGTCCAGGTGCGTCGAAATGAGCGTGACTCCGGAACCGGTGGCACCCTCTTTGATCCACGCCGTGAGAGCGGGCCGGATCTCTTGCCCTGCACTGCCGGGCAGAACCCGAGGCTCGGTTTTCTCGAACGGCCAGCGTGACAGAATCGCGGCGCCGTACTGCCCTCCTGAAAAATCAAACGCCTTGCCGAACACAGCATGGTAGCCGGTCAACCGCCCCAACTCTGCCGCCTGGTCAACCTGCCCGGTGCGCTGCGTCCGGTGGTCCACCTCTTGCAGGGCTACAAGGTCAGGACGCGCGCTCAGGATGACCTCGGCGATGCGCTTGAGGTCGAGCTTGCCGTCGGTGCCTTCGCCATGATGAATGTTGTAGGTGAGGACTCGTAACTCCGCTGCGCACGCTTGCCAGCCCGTGGACAACACCAGCGCCAGAAGCAGCGTTCTATTGGCGATCTTGATCACGGGAAGAGCTTACGCATCCGCCCCGTGCGAACAACCTTTTCCTACCCCGGGCAAGGCGCGGCCGGCCCGCCTTGCGGCGCGTCCGTTCGCGAAGACTGGGGCGCAGGGAGCGCTCGGCTAATGATGTTGACCATGGCCGCCAGCCAGAGCGGGTGCTCATTCAAACAGGGGATCAGGGTGAGTTCCTTTCCACCGGCTTCCATGAAGGACTCCTTCGCGCGCAGGCCGATCTCTTCGAGCGTCTCGAGGCAATCGGAGACGAACGCCGGGCAGATCACGAGCAGTTTGCGGACTCCCTGTTGGCCCAAGCGGACGACTTCCTGGTCTGTGTAAGGCGTGAGCCAAGGATCGCGGCCTAACCGCGACTGGAATGCCGTGGAACAGCGAGTCGCCCCGGTCTTCTTAACGAACGCCCGCACGGTCCGAAAACACTGCGCTCGATAGCACGTTTCATGGGCCGGGCTTGGGGTCTCGCAGCAGTTGGCAACGGCAAGGCAATGGCGCCCGGTAGGATCGCTCTTGCGCACATGCCGTTGCGGGATGCCGTGGAAGCTGAAAAGCAGGTGGTCATAGCCGGCGTCGATGTCCCTCTGCGCACTCGCAACCAAGGCCTCGATGTAGTCCGGATCCTCGAAAAATGGCGGAACCGTTGAAGTGTCCCGAATGCCCGCGCCGGGTGCGAGTCTCTTGACCTCTTCCACGGCCGTTTCGAAGCTCGACATGGCGTAGTGCGGGAACAGTGGAAAGATAACGACGTGTTCCACGCCTTGCGCGGCCAGACGCTTGAGCGCGTCGGCAATGGAAGGGTTTTGATAACGCATGGCCAGTTCGACCGGCAGGGCGATCCGGGACCGAAGCTGCTCACAGACGCGCTGACTGACCACAACCAGGGGAGAACCCTCCGGCAGCCAGATCTTGTGATACGCCTCCGCAGACTTCCGCGGCCGGAACGGCAGGATGCATCCGTGGACGAGCAGGAACCGCGGGAAGAACGGCAGATCTATGACCCGCTCGTCCATTAAGAACTGCCGCAGGTACCGGCGCACGTCTCGCACGGATGGCGAATCGGGCGAACCCAGATTCACCAGCAATATGCCTATTCGCTTCATGCAGTGTAGTTTCCCGTCCCGGGGCAGGCTGAATCGCTTCCACTGGCCAGTTAGGCCGCTGGCTCGCAAGCCTGCCGGGGCGCTTGGCGCGCGAGGGAGTGCGTCACCTTCTCGGCCGTCTTCCATCCGGAGAGAATGGAGTCGCTCAACGAGATCCCTTCGCGGTAGTTGCCTGCCAGGAACAAGCCCGGAGCCTCCGCTTCGAAGGCGTCGATTCGCTGCTTGAACTGGCCGTAGCCGACTTCGTACTGGGGGATTGCTTTGGGGTAAAGCACGCAGTGCTCGAACGTCGGGATCCCCGAAACCCCGAGCAGCTTGCGCAGGTCATCGACGACGATTTGAACCAGCTTTGACGGCTCCAGCAACGCCAGCTCCGGCGCGCGGGTCCCCCCAACATAAGTCGTCAGCGTCACGTGGTTTGCGGGCGCTCGGTTCGGGAAGAGGGATGACGAGAAGAGCGTGCCCAGAATGTTCAACTGTTCCACCTCGGGCACAAGCATCCCGAATCCATCCAGCGGATGAGCCACATCCGAACGCCGGAACCCCAGCACGACACTCGCAACGGGCGGGTGCTGAATGCGCGACAGAGGCATGGGGTCCATCCGAGTCTCCGCGCTCCATTCGATCTCGGAAAAGCGATAAGCCGGCCCGCAGTAAAGAACCGCCGAATGCTCCGCTTCTTCCGGTTCCAGGCTCCCCGGCGCTCGCACGGACACGCGCCAACCGCCCGGGCCCGAGCGCACGGCGATCACAGTGGCCTTGAGGCGCACGGCGCTGGCGAGGCGCGCGTGCAGGGTCTGCGTCAGCACTTCCAGACCTTCGTCAAACGAGAGCTTCTGGGCGTTCTGTTTGGAAACTTCGGCGCGTTTCTTGCGCTCTCGTGCGCCGAGCACTTGGCCGAGGATCAGGGAGCCATACCGTTGCTCCAGGGCGTGCAGCTTTGGAAAGGCGTGAGTGACCGAGAGTCTCTTCGGATCTCCGGCGTAAATGCCCGCGACCAGCGGATTGATCGCATAATCCAGAAACTCCTGGCCGATACGACGTTTCACGAAATCCGCGACGCATTCCTCGCGTTCCGCCGGGGCGCGGCGGACGAAAGGTTCCCAGAGCAGGCGGGCTTTGGCCCCCAGGGAAAACAGCGGTGTGGACAGGAAGGCGCCCAACGAACCCGGCAGCTTGACCGTTTGGTGTCCGCGAACCAAGTACCGGTTCTCCGCGCGCGGATCGGAATACATCCGGCGTTCGTCCAGTCCCAAGTCCGCCACCAGTTCCCGGATTCTCGGAGAGGTCTCGAGCACGGTGTTGGGTCCGAACTCCGCCAGGTAACCCTCCTCCCGGATCGAGCGGATGACGCCGCCCACCCTTCCGTCAGATTCGTAAACCGTGACGCCGAAACCGCTGCGCTGCAGCCGGAACGCTGCCGTCAGGCCGGTAATCCCCGCACCGATAATCGCGATGGTCTTCATATCGTCCTGGAAAAGCGCCCTTCGCGCCCTGCCGTGTTGTAGGGGTCAAAGCGCATCGCGATGTTGCGAATGAACAGGCGCCCTGCCTCGGTGACGACCAAGCCGGACTCGTTCTGCTCGATCAAGCCGTCGGCCGCCAAGTCGCCCAGCGAGGCAAGTTCCCGGGCAAAATGCCGCTTGAAATCGACCTGGAGAAGCGCGGAGATCGCCGCGTAGTCCAGGCTCAGATCGCACATCAGTCGCATGATGGTTTGCCGGCGCCGCTTGTCTTCGTCCGTGAGCAGGCAACCTTTGGCGACCGGCAGCTTGGCGTCATTCAGCGCCGCTGAATAGGACGCAAGCTCTTTGTGGTTCTGCCAGTAAATACTGTCTGTTTGCGAGATGGACGACATCCCAAAGGCATAGATGTCCGCCCCGCCTCGGGTGCTGTATCCCTGGAAGTTCCGCTGCAGGGTCTTTCGCTTTTGGGCCAACGCCAGCTCGTCGTCTGCCCGGGCAAAGTGGTCCATGCCAATGTAGACGTAACCGACGGACGTCAGCTTCTCGATCGTGCGTTTCAAAAGCCGGAGCTTCACCTCCGGGGTGGGCAGGACTCTGGCGGCGACAATTTTCTGCGCCGGCTTCATCCAGGGCACATGGGCGTAGCTGAATACGGCGAAGCGGTTCGGCTCAAGCGTGAGAATCTCGTCGAGCGTGCGTTCGAACGAGTCGGGAGTTTGGTTGGGCAACCCGTAAATCAGGTCCACATTGAGCGAGGCGAATTCTGTCTCGCGAATCCAATCGACCACTCTCCTGGTTTGTTCGAACGGCTGGATTCGATGGACCGCTCTTTGCACTTCGGGATTGTGATCCTGGACGCCGATCGACGCACGGTTGAACCCGGCTTCCCGCAGCGCCACCAAATGCTCCCGGTCCAACCTGCGGGGATCGATCTCCACCGCGGCTTCGATATCCGGCGCCAGATTGAACCGGCCGCGGATCCACTGGCCCAAGGTGCGAATTTCGTCCGGCGTCAGGAAGGTGGGGGTTCCGCCGCCAAAGTGAAGCTGGACGGCTTTGCGGCGGGGATTGAGCATCCGGCCCATCAACTCCAGTTCCTTCTTAAGATGCTCCAGGTAACGTCCGCTCGCCTTCTGGTCCGCCGTGATGACCGTGGTGCAACCGCAAAACCAGCATAGGGACCAGCAGAACGGAAGGTGGAAATAAAGCGACAGCTCCCGCTCACTCGCCGCGTTCGCTCGCATTTGGCTGAACAACGCCTCGAAGTCCACCTTCCCGGTGAACTGCGTAGCCGGCGGAAACGAGGTGTACCGTGGCCCGGGCACATTGTACTTCTGAACCAGGCTGAGATCGACCGTGAGCGTGCTCATACCGCTTTGCGGACCTCGTTCAGAAGACTTTCAATGCATTCCAGCTTCGCTCCGGGAGGCACGCCGTGCCCCAGGTTGAAGATGTGCCCATTGAAGCCGCGCATTTCGGCCAGGATCTTCCCCGCTTCCGCCGCCACCGCGCCCGGCGTGGTCTCAAGCAGCACAGGATCGAGATTGCCCTGCAGCGCGACGGCCCCGTCCAGGTGCTGCCGGACCTTCGAGAGCGGCACGGTCCAATCCATCCCGAGCACATCGGCCCCCAAGGTCCGCAGGTTATCCAAACATCCATGGGCTCCCCGGGCGAACACAATGACGGGGACTTTGCCACCAAGCGCCTGGACGATGCGTCGCATCCAGCGGCCGGACGCTTCTTCGAACGCGTGCGCCCCCAGCAGCCCGCCCAGGCTGTCGAAGATCTGCACCGCGTCCGCCCCCGCCGCGATTTGCACCTCCAGGCAATCCGTGACGGCGTCCGCCAATTTCTCGCTGAGGGAATTGAACAAGGGCCGGTCCTCGTAGAACAACCGCCGGGCGGCGCCAAACTCCTTCGCACTCCCGCCTTCCATCATGAAGTTGGCGAGCGTCCAGGGCGACCCCGCGAACCCGAGGAGCGCCGTCCTTCCCCCAAGGGCGCTCTTGACCAGGCGCACCGCCTCGGCCACGTGGGACAGTCGTTCTGACACGCCCGAGCCATTGAGCCGCCTCACGTCTTCCGCCGAACGAATGGCAAAGTCCATCTCCACTCCGCCGCCCTGATCCCGAAACCGGAAGCTTTGCCCCATGGCTTGCGGAACGATCAGGATATCGCTGAAGAGGATCGCCGCATCGAAACCGAACCGGTGGATCGGTTGCAGCGTCACCTCAGCCGCCAATTCCGGGATGCGGATCAGTTCCGCAAAGGAGCGCTTCTCCTTGAGAGCCCGGTATTCCGGCAGAACACGCCCCGCCTGGCGCATCAACCAAATGGGCGGACGATCGACAGGCTCGCACCGGCAGGCTCGCAGAAAGCGCTCGCGGTCGTTCGGGACCTGCCGTGCAATACTCCGCTGCCCTGCAGTTCCCGCTCGGATCACCGGTTCCTCGGGGGTGGATACAGCTCTGTTCATCCTGTCGGTTGCCTCATCATTCGTCTGCGGTCGCCTGCTGGCCTGCGGACACAGGTGCCGGGCCTCGGGTCTGCCGGGAAAAGAGTAAGCCGGGCAGGTTTCGGAGCCAGACATTTATCGCGATCTCCCGCGTCCGACGAAGTTCAATCTCCGCCAAAGCTTTCGATTCGCAAAGGCGAAACATGCCACAGAGGTCTGGGAGGGAAAAGGGCCAGGGACAGCCTCCCCTTCAAGCGGCGGTGCCGCAAAGCTGAGCGGCCCCATAGGCAGCATGGCCTCTCCCGTGCCCGAAGAGCTCGGTCAATTTCACCGGGCAGAGGAGCGTGAAGGTGTTGCCATCCACATCGATCAGCTTCTGTTTGCGGAACTTCGCCACCGTCCGGGAAAAGGTCTCGCTGACCGTGCCCAGTTCCGCGGCGAGAACCCGTTTGCTGGTGGGCAGTTCGATCCTGCAGGGCAGGGTGCTTTCAGGGTCGGGGCAATGCTGCAAGAGCCAGTTGGCCAGCCGGGTCTTGACGTCCTTGAGTGTCAGGTCGTCCAGAAGCTCCACGAGATTGCTGACGTGCTGGCTCATCGAACGAAGGATGCAAAGCGCCAGCTCGGGTTGGCGCCGGAGCAGGTTCAGGAACTCCGGCTTCTGCACCAGGAACACGACCGAATGATCGACCGCCGACGCGTCTGCCGCGCAGCCCAGGTCGGAAATCAGCGCTTCTTCGCCAAAGGATTCACTGGCCCGATACACATGGAGCACCTGCTCTTTTCCCGCAAAACTAACCCGGTGCACCTTGATCGCCCCAGCGTAAACGATGTAAAACCCGCTGACAGGCGCGCCTTCGTGGAATAGGTAATCTCCTTTTGCGTAACATCTTACGCCGGTGATTGCGGCAATGTTTTCCAAGTCTGCTTCTGGCAAACCCTCGAACAGGGGGCACTGGCGGAAAATCGCGACGATCTCCCAGAGTCTGAACTCAGCGAGCGGGTTCTGCATTGACCAGTACTTAAGTGGGCAGGCGCAGCAGCCGCTGTACATTTCTTGGCATTTAATCGCCTTTCCTTGATCCAAATCAATTCGCTCGGGATCAGCTCGGCTGAGCCGCTGGATAGCGGCAGGATTTGGGATGAAACCAACCTCACAACGAGGTGCCTTGGCTATTTGCTCACGACAAATTCATGCTAAACGCATGGTAACCACATGTCAACATGAATTTATCATGTGTTTAGCGTGCGTTTAGCGTGCGTTTAGCGTGCGTTTAGAGTAGACAGACAGTGGACAGACTTGCACCTGACGGCTCGGTCAGGCTGTTGGGTCGTGGCCAGCAATTGCGCAATCTCAGGCAGGGCAGGTCGCTCCGTCGACCGCCGTTGGTTTGCTTTCTCTTTCTCTCAGCAGGATTGACCTTCCCGCCGCTGGTTCGGCATGATGTGCAGGAATACCGGACAAGCTTTATGAATAGTCGGACTGAAACCTTTCGCAGGATCTCTTCTGTTCTCTTCTGCCTCGCAGCATTTGCTGCAGCCCTTCAACCCGTTAGGGCCGACGTTCGCCTCCCGGCGGTGTTTTCCAGCCGCATGGTGCTCCAGCGCGATCGGCCGATCCCTGTTTGGGGCTGGGCGGAACCGGGCGAAAACGTGACGGTGCAATTGGCCGGGGTCACCCGCCAGACGCGGGCCAACGCCGAGGGCGAATGGAAGCTGACACTTCCGTCGATGGAAGCCCAGGGACCTTTGACGGTCACGGTCGAGGGGGCGAACACGCTCCGCCTTGAAGACGTCATGGTCGGCGAAGTCTGGCTCGCGTCGGGCCAGTCAAACATGGAAATGGGCATTGGCGCCGTGAAGGACGGCAAACAGGAGATCGCGGCAGCCAACCACCCGCAAATCCGCCTTTTCCTGGTGCCGAATCGCTGGACCCCCCAACTGCAGGCGGATGTCGAAGCGCACTGGAAGGTCTGCAGTCCCCAAACCATCGCTGAGAATGGGTGGAGCGGCTTTTCGGCCACGGCTTATTTCTTCGGGCGCGAATTGCACCGGGAGCTTGGGGTTGCCGTGGGGTTGATCGATACCACATGGGGTGGCACACGCATCGAATCCTGGACCCCGCCGGAAGGTTTTGCCGCCGTCCCGGCCTTGAGACAGGAATGGGACCGGGTTCAACTTGGAGACCCTCGCGCGGTGGCCCACCAGCAGCGCCTCGAAAAGGTGATTGACGAGACCGGCCAATGGCTTGCCGCCGCCCGCAAGGCCTTGATCGAACGCGCGCTGGTCCCGCCCATGCCGGCTTACCCTGCCGAACTGCTGCCTCCGCGTGACGTGCAGCACGCGACTGCTTTGTATAACGGCATGGTCCATCCGCTCTGCCCGTTCGCGATGCGCGGCGCCATTTGGTACCAGGGCGAGTCCAACCTGGGTGAAGGGATGCTCTATTTCGAGCGCATGAAGGCGCTGGTGACCGGTTGGCGCAAGGTATGGGACGCGGGTGATTTTCCGTTCTATTTTGCCCAGATTGCCCCGTTCAACTATGGTGGAAAGCCGGAGCGCCTGGCCGAGCTTTGGGAAGCGCAAGCCGCCGCCGCGCGGACCATTCCGAACGCCGGCATGGCTGTGATCAACGATATTGCTGACCTCAAGGACATCCACCCGGCCAACAAACAGGAAGTGGGGCGCCGCCTGGCTCTGCTGGCGCTGGCCAACACCTACGGCCGCGAAGTCATCGCCTCCGGCCCGGTCTTCCGCGCTATGAACATCGAAGGCGAGACCCTGAGAGTGACGTTCGATGGAGTCGCGGGCGGGTTGAAAAGCCGTGACGGACAGCCTTTAACCTGGTTCGAGATTATCGACGCCGATGAAGGCGATTTCGTTAAGGCAGACGCCCGCATCGACGGAACCACCGTCGTGCTCTCGTCGCCCGAAGTGAAGCGCCCCGTGGCCATGCGCTTCGCCTGGCACATGCTGGCTGAGCCGAACCTGGTGAACTCAGCAGGACTTCCGGCGGGCGCCTTCCGGGCTGGCACCGTGCCCACCCGGGACCTGCTCGCGCTCAAAGTGCCCGAAGCGAAGGATTACCAGCTCATTTACGACCTCGACCTGGCTAAACTTGGCGCGAACGTCACTTACGACGTGGACCAATCTTCCGGCGCCGGGCGAGCGTTTGATCGAGTCGCCTACTTCCTGGAGCTGAAAGCTGGAGATGGCGACACCCAGTACGTCTACGCGTCCATGGACGCCTTTACCGATGCTCTGACGAAGATCGGCGTGCCCACGGTGCGATCAGGCGCTCGTTTCCAACGGCCAGTCTCAAACCTGAATGTGGTCTCCAACGTGAAAGGCATCCGCGTGGGCACCGGGTTGACGGGAGGGAATATCGAGTTTTGGCCGAGCAACTACGGCCCGGGCAACAGCGGCAACGTCCCGGGCGCTTCGGCGCAGACCTTCGATTTCGGCGATGAACCCGCCGCCCCCGCGGATGGTTACGGCTCCATGCAAGTTCATGATTCCGCCGCCAAACAGACCTTGTTCGCCGTGAACCATTGGCGCGAAGGCAAGGGGGCGGACTTGGGGATTGGCAACCAGCCACAAGCGAATCCCGACTGGACCTTTGCCGGCAACGCGGGCTCCTTCGCAGCGAAACGGCTCCGAGTGCTGGTGCGTTGGAAGTAATCGGGACGTTCGCGAACCCTCGCTGGAGGCATCTGCAGCGCTTACGGCAGGTGCAGCTCCAGTTCCACCTTGGTGAACGCGGCGCTGTCGAAGGCCAGTTGTCCGAAATTCGGGCTGGTGCCCACGAGCCTTCCCCGGTTCCACTCCACCAGTTGGAAGGTGACGGACCCGCCCCGAGTGAACACCGCGCGCACGTTCGCCGATTCGTCGGGGGTGCGGTCGATCTTCTGGGAGGCGAGATCGATCTGCTTGATCCGGCTGAGCGGAACGGTGAGATGGGTGCCGCTCGTGGCCACGAGCATCTTGCCATCGCCGATGCTTCGCACGTCCCCGGCGACTTTGTCGCCATTCCGGAGCCGCGCGGTGTCCTGTTTCACATCGGGGACGCCCAGAAGTTTCTCGTCGGATTGACCGTTCCATTCCGAGACCCGGAAATTGCTGAGGCGGATGCGGCCTTGTCCCTGGTGGACGAACCGGACGCCCTTGCCTTCCCCCGCAAACTCCTCCGTATCCATCCATTGCTTGATCAAGCGGCCGTCGACGTAGAGAGCGACTGAGCGAGAAGGTTTGCTGGCCCGGATCTCGACGTGCGCCGCGTTTTTTTGATTGAAGGCTGGAACGGAGATCTGACCGAGATACCGCAAGGGATCGTTCTTCTTGACCGGAAGCAAGTTGGCGGAAAAGCTGTTCAGCTGGAGGCTGTAGAACCCGGCGAACTCAGGCTCGGTATCTTTGTTGGCCAGGTTGATGGGCTGCATGTAATCGGTGTAGATCGCAAGCGCCAGTTGGAAGACGCCTTTCCACGCGAGATCAAACTCGATCCTGGCCAGGTCGGGCATGTTGATGTCACGTGCGATGGAAGCGGCGTTGGTGGCGTAAAAGGCGCCATTCCGGTATTTCCACTCGCCAGCATCGCCGATGGCAGATACCACTTTGCCGATCGTCCAGCCTTCGACCCCGGTGGGGCCCTCGTAAACAATGGCGCCTTCCGGCAGCATGGGAATGATGGACTGGATCATCTTGCGGGCGACAGTGACTTCGCCGGCATACCAGGTTTCCAGGACGGCTTTCTCGCCATCGAAAAGAACGATGTTGCCATCCATTTCGTCCCCGTTGCTCAAATGCAGCCGGCACGCGTTCGGCGAGGAAACCGGGACCCGGGACCGAGGCGGGAAATGGACTTCCGCGATGTTGTCCGGGGCGAACTCGATCACGTCTTCGACGTCAGGGTGGCGCCACCGAACCCCGGCTTCCGGACGAACGGATTCGAGAGATCCGTACAGCAGATCGCCATTGCGAAACAAGAGCGCCTCACGGGAAAGGCTCGCGCCGGACCGCGGATCTGCGCTCGGTGCCGCACCGGATGCATCGGGTTGGAATGCGAGCAGAAGCGCGGTGAAAAGCCCAAAGGCGCAGGACGCGTCGACGCGGGGCCAACGCGAGATCCGGGTTGGCGGGCGGTGATTCAAGACGTGGCAAGGCGCGTTCATTCCAAGTCCCAAATTTCCTGGTCCATGATTTCCATATCGATTCCTGCGAGCCGAGGCCGGTGCAGATTGAACTGGAGCTGGCGGATGAATCGGGCGTCGAGATCGACCGGGCCGAAGTTCGGGCTGGTGCCCAGGGCGCGCCCTTGGGTCCATTCGTTCAGTTGGAACGCGACACTGCCACCTCCGGCGAAAAACGCCCGGACATGCCATGGATCCGGTGGAGGCGCGTTGGTCGGAGAAGCGGCAAAGCTGATTTGGTTGACACGGGACAAGGGAATCTCAAGGGGGGTGTTCCCCGCTTCAATCGAGAGAATCCCGTCCTCGAGACCGCGCAAGCGGCCCGTGACTTTGTCGCGATTCACCAGGTGAACGACATCGTCCTTGGAAGGCGCACTGGAGAGGGTTTCCAGGGCCGAGGTGCCTTCCCATTGCGAGACTTTGAGGTTGGTGATCTTGATGGAAGGGCCGTCCAGTTGGGCGAAAAAGACGATTCCGGAGCCGCGCCCGACAAATCCGGCGTTATCCTTCCAGCGCTGCACGAGGCGGTCGTCGACAAGCAAACCCAAAGTGTTCTCCTCTTTGTTGGCCCGGATCTCCAGGTGCAATCGGTTCTTGCGCGACATCTCCGAAATGGCGGTCTGGCCCAGGTTCATCGCTCCGGCGCCGCCTTGCACGCGCTGCAAACTGATATATCCCGGGCTCAGGTAGAACATGTAAGAGCTTGAGCTGTAATCGAACCGGTCCAAGACCGGGGTGTACAGCGCCAGGATCAGGCTGAAATGCCCGTTCCACGCCAGGTCAAAGGAAACGCTCCCGGACCTGGTAAGGCCAAAATCGCGTCCGAGCGTTCCAGCGCCAGTGGCAAGAAAGGCGCCATCCCGATATTCCCACGCCCGTGCAGTCTTGCCATGAATCCAGCCTTCGGGCCCGGAGGGGCCCTCGTACAAAATGGTGAATCCCTTGGACAGGAACGTCACTGACTGCAGCCTCTCGCGTGAGGTCTCAAGCGCACCATGGAACCACGAGTCCAATTGCAGCCGGTCATCCCGCATGGAATTCAGACGTCCAAAGACTTCGTCGCCATTATGAAACCGGAACCGGCAGCTGGCTTCGGAAGCAGAGCTGACCGGCGTCGGCTTGGCGAAACGTATCCAGGCGATATTGGACGGCTCGAATTCGATCAGGGACTTCACATCCGGATGTTTCCATCCGACGCCGCTGGCGGTGGTCATCGACTGCAATTGCCCATGCAACGCGGACCCATCCGCGAACTGGAGCAGATCGCCCTCGTTCGGAATGCTGACCACGACGTTGGTCTGGGGCGCGGCGGCCTGTGTGACGGCTGCGGCCTTGGCTGGTCCGCAGGCCGAGGCTACTCCGAGCAGCACCAAGGCGCTAACAAGCCTCTGGGAGAATTGGAGAACCCTGAATGCATCACCGCTCATAAATGGGCAAGTACCGGTAGTTCAAAGCCAGTGAAAGCAGGGAAGCCGACGTCGAAAAGGTCTGCCCGAATTGCCCTTCCCAGCTCCCGTCGGCTGCCTGGGTCTGCGCCAGAGCCCGGATATTCTTGCGATTCCATGCCTGCCAGGCTTGGGGAGACCCGTGGAAGAAAGCCTGCGAGCCGTAGTAGAGGAAGTACTGGTAATAACCTGTTTCGGCGGGGGCCTTTTGAAGAAAGGCGAAGGCCTTCTTGAAGGCCGGTGAATCCTTTTCCTTTGCCAGCGAGAGAACCAGGCATCCGATGGCCGTGCGCGCCGCGTTGGGCGACGCCGCGGAGGTGTACCCATAGCCGCCTTCGGCCGTTTGGCAGCTCGCGAAGAACTTGAGCGCTTTCTGAATGGCTTCTTCGGGAACGGCAATGCCCGCATTGCGTGCCGCAAAGAGCGCCACCACTTGCGCTCCGGTGACGGTCGTGTCGGCGTCGGTGCTTTCGGGCGAGTACCGCCAGGCGCCAAAGGGGTTATTGGCCTGAGAATTGAGGATGAGGCGGACCGCTTGCTGCAAAGCCGGACCCAACTGCGGGTTATCCACGGCGCCGTAGGTTTCCGCCAAGGCGAGGGTGGCAAACCCGTGGTTATACATGGACCGGCCGATGTAGCCGGTCTTCTGATTCATGTTCTTCAGGATGTATTCCAGGCTGCGTCTTATCGCCTGGCTATAAGGGCCGGTATTCGGATCGTCCCCGTGCGCCAGCATGCTAACGACGGCGAGCCCAACGACGGCAGGCTCTTTGCCATAGGTCGAATCCGGCCAACTTCCCTCCGCCGTCTGTGTCCGGGCCAGGTAGTGCAGGCCTTGGACGTAGATTCGGTCGACTTCTCCCGGAGCCACGTCAGGCTGCTCAGTGAACAGTTCCTGGGCGAAAGGGCAGGGGAGCGCCGCCAGGCCGAGAAACACGATTCGCCACCAAGCCTGTTTCATGGGTTAGCATCCAGGGCTTCCACCCCTTTGTAGTAGTTCTCGAGGGCTTCGCGGAACTCGCTGGGAGCGGTTGCGGAGCTTCCGCCCGCGCGGTGGATCGTCCGTGACTCCTGCGATCTCGCATTGGGATCGCCTGGCATCCCGGTGGCCACCCGGTCGGTCGTCCCGCCGCTCAGGTTTCCACCGCCTGTCGGGTTGGCGCCCATGCCTTGAGCGGGGTTTTGTTGCGCCATCATTTGCATCAGGAAAGCCATTTCTTCCGCAGTGGGACTGCGGGTGGAACGATTGTTGTTGCCCCGCTGTTGTTGCTCATTGATGAGATTGATCACGTCCGAAATGAGCGCAATGGTCTTGGTCTGGGCCAAGTCGGTCTGGCGATCCGTTTGCGGCTTTTCGAGGAGTCCCTGCACTCCCTGCATGCCGTCGATGATGTCCTGCAAGGGGAACTCGAGCGCCGGAACGGGGTTCTGCTCCTGAATCGCGACCGCGTCTTCCCGCACTTGGGCCTGGGCGGCAGCCAACGCCCTGGCGCTTTGATCGTAGTCTTCCACCCCTGACTTTTGCCGTTCCAGAAGCCCGGTCCGTTGTCGCAAGTTGATTTCTTTGTCGCGCACGCGCAACAGCGCGAGCAGTTCCTTGAGGAGAGCTTCGTCATTGGCGCCTTCCCCGCCGCCGCCACTCCCCCCCCCGCCGCCAGCCGAATCGGATTTCGGCTCCAGAAGATCGGCCCAGCCGGTCAAACGCTCGGACCACGCGGCCAGGTTCTGCATAGCTTCCATGGAAACATTCTCTTGGATCAAGCCTCGGAGCCGGTCGAGTTCGTCAGTGATGCGCGATTCGACCATTTCCTTGTTTACCTGGCCGTAGGTCTCCTTTTGCGTCCGCTCGAAAAAGCGGCCCATCTCACCTTGCAGCTCCGTGGTCTCCTGCTGGATTCCCTGCTGCTCAGTGGCAAGCCTGGCTTCGACCTGTTTGAACCGGGCAGGAAGTTCATTGGGAAACATGCCGATGGTCTCGGGAACGATCTTCTGCAGACGGCCGGCGATGCCCACCTCGTCTCCGGCAAGCTTGCGAAGGCGCTGCGCCAGAGTGAGTGCCTGCAATTGATCGAGCCCCTTGTTCACGCGGCGCTGCAGGTCCTCCAACGCCTCAAGCGCCTCCTGCTCTTTTTGCGAGGCCTGCGCCAGATCTTCGGGCCGGGAGTCCGCATTCTCCTGGGCTGATTTCAGAGCTTCCGCAGCTTGGGTCATCTGCTTCTCGGATAGCTGCTGCATGTTCCGCAGGTTCTGTGCCCATTCGCGCAGCGTTTCCTCTGAGAAGGTTGGGTTGCGAACCGCTTCCCGGAGCGTCTTGAGACCTTCCCTGGCCATGTCCTCAAGGTGGGCAGCGTTCTGGAGTTGTTCCTCCTTGAGCTCCCGGATGTCTGTCGCCGCCTCATCCGATTGCCTCTGCTCCTTCGGAAGCTCCTGAACGGCGCGGGTGTCCGCGGCAAGCTTTTCTTCCAGGCGTGTGACTTCTTCCAGGTGCGAAAGGAGCGACTCGAGATTTTGGCGGACGAGTTCAGCGTGTTGCTCGTTTCCGAGCACGTGGATTCGGTGTACTGCTGTGTAGACGGGTTCGCGGCCCGGCAAATGGTCGACGGCAAAGCCCCTCAGTTCCAAGACCGAATCCGGCGGCACGCCGTACAAGGAGGGGCTGAAATGGAAGGTTTCTTCGAGTTCTTTCTCCCGGGGGCCCGGTGCAAGGTAGTTCAGGTGTCGCGTTGAAGTGCCATTCGTGGCGGAGGCTCCGGCTACCATCCGCCAGGCCACACCGACTTCACGCACCCCGAAATCGTCGCGGGCGGCTGTCTTGATGTCCAGAACTTCGCTTTCGAGGATGGCGGTGTCTCTGAGAAGGTCGACCAACTCCGGAGCGGGTGGGGTGTCTTTGCGTGATTCGATCCGGAGCCGCCATGGCACGGCGCTGTCCAGCCCAGCCCGATCGCGCCACGAGAACGTCCCTTCCGAAACGCCGTCCAGCTCCAAAGCCTCGCTGGTGAAGGTCTCGTCTCGGGTTGTCAGCGGCACCGGATTCGAACCGTCCAGATTAAGGATTGCCGAGGCCAGAGCGCGGCTGATCTTGCCTTCAAACCGGGCGCGGCTTCCTTGCACGAGCTGGAGCAAGCCGTTGCCGAGGTCGGCGCTGTGCTCCGGGTATTGGAGGTAGGCTGGCAACTGAACGGCAGCCTGCAGTCCGTTCAGGGAAGGGCGGTGCGTTGGTTTAATGGCCAAGGCTGCCCGCGCGTCGCCCAGTTTGAGTCTGAATACCCCAGGGTCAATTTGGCCCGGAACCCGGATCCGGACCTGTCCTTCCCGGCTTGGGGCTGCGATAGGCGCTTGCCGTTCGAAACGGCCGACGGCCCGATCCGGCCGCCAAAACGAGCGGTAGCGGACCGTGCACGCGACTTCAAAAGGTTCGCCGTGGGCCACGATTTGTTCAGACGGCAGACCTTCAATACTCACCAAGGTAAAGCGTCCAATATCCGCCGTCGGCATGATCCACCTGGACAGCGAGTTGCCCGCAGCCTTTGGCGACAGCGCCACTGGCACCAACGCCAGGATCGCCAACCCGGCCAGCACCCAACCCGAGCGTTTGGCCAGATGGTCTCGAACCGCTGCGGAAAAATCGAACTCCCGTGCCTGATTCGCGACCTGACCAATTGCCGCCCGGTAAAGCGCCGGAGAAAAATAGGCGGGCCGCTGCTTCTCATCCGCCAATTCAACGATCCCCAACAGCCGGTCCCCTAACCGCCGGTGCTGCTTCTGCACCAGGACCGCCAAAGCCCGTTGATCGCGCGGCCGAAACACCCAGCGCTGGAGCCAAATGAACCCGAAGAAAGCGAACGCAGCCAGCCCAGCCGTCAGGAGACCGGCGCGCAGCCACACGGGGGTATCCCAGAAGCGATCCGAAACAAACAAGGCCAAGTAGGACAGCAGCAAGGCACCGAATGCGAAGAACAACGCGGTTGCCGTCTCCACTCGCCATAACCGGGTTCGCAGCGCCTTGAACTGATGGCGCAGTCCTTCCGGCAAGCTTACGCTATTTTGATGTTCGGTCTGCGCCATGCGTCACGCGGTCGGCTATACCATGCCCGCCAGTTTGCGTCCCGTCCAATAAATCCCCAGGAGCAACAGGATCGTTCCGCCCCACCAAGGATTGCTCCACAGCCGGACGCGTTGTTCGAGGGGCTTCGGCTTCGGCAGGAGAGAGACCTGCTGAACCATTTCATTGAGGGAGTCGAAGGAAGCGCTTGCGCCTTGAGTGATGCTGGCAATCTCCCTCAAGACTTGCGCGTTGGCTGGCTGGCCTTCCTTCTCGATCTGGGGCTGCAAAACCGGCACGGTTGTTTCGAGTTCGCGATGGTGTTGCTCGGAGACGATCGACACCTTGAAGTCTCCGCCTTCGGAAGGCGCGAAGCTCGTCTTGAACACCCCCCATCCGCCTTCGACGGGGCTGAATTCGAGCCGTTCGGTCCTGCCGGACGGTCCGGTAATCTTTCCGAGAACCTCGCCGTCTTCGATGGGGAAACCGGCGGAATCGAGCACCGTCGCCTGGAGGAAGACGGTTTCTCCGACCTGCGGGACCTCGGGGCTGAACGTTAACCGGATGCCTTCCCTTTGCGAAAGGTGGCGCTGGTGGGCCATCCAGCGCACGACCTGGCTCCAGAACCGGTAATGGTACTTGTCCTCCACGCCGCGACGCCAACGCCAGGCGCTGTCGGTGCCCATGAAGAGCACCTTGCCATTGCCGGCAGTGCGGGTCACCAGCAAGGGCATTCGGCCCCAGGCGTTTCGGAGGGACGAATGGACCGCGATCACCTCCGACCCAGGCCGGCTCTTCTCGACGGCGGCAGACCAGAAAAACCCAGGCAACTGTTTCCAGAGCTCGTCGTTGCGCTCTTCGTCGGCATCGAACCGAGTCAGGAGAGCGCGCCGTCCGCTGCTGGACAGGACCAAGGTGGACTCGTTCTGCAGCGAAATGCCTTCCGGCTTGGCGGGGTCCAGAACGACCGGCATCAACTGGCCTAGCGGCCCGTCCAGCAAGGTCGCCTCCCGGTTCCTGCGGCCCGGAAGAAAGACCAGGCCGCTCCCTTGCTGCTCAACCAGGCCAACGATCAACTCGGCGTGTTCAGGGCTAAGTTCGTTCTGCCCGATCCCGACGTCGCCTAGGAAGATGACATCGTAACGGCTGATGGCTTCCTTGTTGCTGGGAAACGCCGGGAGGTACTGCCTGCCGCCACCCACCCCCAGCCCCGGATGAAAGAGGATGCAATGCATCTCCACGCCGGGATCGCGCGCGAGCGCATTGCGCAAGTAGCGATACTCCCAGCGGGGGAGGGAATCGACCACGAGCACTTTCAGTGTCTCCACCCGGACGCTGATCTGGAACCGCTGTTCATTATTCTCAGCCAGGCTCTCGTCCGGTTCCACAGGAAGCTGCAAGGTCAACTCCACGTCCCCCACGGAGCGAGGCGACCATAAGATCGATTCCTGCAAGGCGCCCGACGCGGGGATGACAATCTCCTTCTTTGTTTCCTGCCGGGTGCCTTCGAGCAGTGTCACCGTCGTTTTTACTTCCCTCGGGAGAGCGCTCTGAATCCGGAATGGGATGGCAATCTGCTCTCCGAAAAGCCCGTAAGAAGGGGCGGACACACTCTCGAGCGCGAGATCCGGCAACGGGCTCTCTCGTCCAACGGTCACCGCGAAGATCGGCACGTTCTGCTCCCGGAACCGCATGGCCGCGCTGACGGGTGACTTGCCAATGTTCCAATCTCCGTCGCTCAGCAGCATCACCGCTTTCAGGTTCTGCTCCCGCTGGAGAACGGCTTCCAGCGCGCGATTCAAGTCCGTCCCTTCGGCGGCGGTTGGCGGGTTGGTCCGATGCGAAGCCCCGGCAAAGTCCTGCACCACGATGTTTGCGCTTGCGGCGAGGCCCTTCCATGGTTCGGCTTCCTTCTGGGCCTCCAGCCAGTCCGCGCGGCTGAGGATCTGATCGCCCACGACGATGTCGCGCGTCTTCATGCTTGATGAAGCGTCTGCGAGAATGGCGATCTGCGGCTTTTCCGAACGTTCAATCATCCGGATAAACTCCGGCCGCAGGAGTGTGACCGCGAGGAGGGTAATCAGCAGGAGGCGCAAGCTCTCGAGCAGGAGCGTGCTTCGCCTTCGCCCGCTTCGCTCCCAATTCGCATAGCAAAGCCAGGCCGACCCGACCCAAAGCGCGAACCCTAGGATCAGGACCGGGTAACTGGCGGCCAACGACCAGTGGCTCATGCGCCAGCCTCCGCACGCTGTCCGGGCAGGTTCGCTGAACTCGAGAGTCCCTCCGCCGGTCTTGCCGCCTGGCTGGGCAGGATGAGGAAGCCCTCTCCCACGAGGAAGAGCAGCATGGCGAACACAAACACCCGCCAGATTTCCCCTTGCAGCTTGTCTGCCCGGCTCCGGTCCTGCAGCATCTGAGTCGCGAGCGGGCCGAACAACCGCCGCGCCTCACCGGGTTCAACGATCTCCACCTCATCCTCCGCCGCAGGGCGGTTCACGGCCAAAAGCCGGTCGCCCGCGCGGAAAACGCCGGCTTGGATGCGAATGTCTTTCGGCACCGAAGCGTCCACGGTCTCCCAGCGGCGGCCTTGGTCGACGGCACTCAGTTCTCCGCAAGCAACCGCAGCCGCTTGCTGCAGGCGGCGGCTGCCCGACTGCAAAAGACGCTGGAGCATCGGCACGAGAACCGGACCCTCCTCCAGGGTCGACCACTCACGGTCTGGCAGCGATGCGCAAAAGAAGAGTTCGCCACGGCCAAGGGTTTGCCTCACGAGGAAGGGGGTTCCGTCTTGGAATGCCGCCAGCACGTTCTTCGGCCCCAGGATCGTTTGCCGACGCTGGAAGAGCATGTCCTCGACGGGCAGGCTCAACCCTTCATCCGATTTCGCCAGCGGCCCTTCGTCCTCAGCCCAACGGCCAATCCGGAAGAACGTGTCCTGGGCAGCGGCTTCCACTTCGCCCCAGGCAAGCCCTTCAAACGTCTGGGCACTCGCGTTTCGGGGGGGCAGGAAAAGCACGGTCCCGCCTTCCTCAATAAACGTCCGGACTCGCTGGGCGACTGCTCCGGAAGGAAGGGCGTCGGCCCAGACCAGCAATGTGTTATCCTCCCAGACAGCGTTCGCCGCCCTTGAAGGCTCAACAATGCTGGCGGCCGGTGCTGAGGAGGGCGCACCCACGGAGATGGCCAACTGCACAAGCCGCGCATTCCTCGAGTTCGAACTGATCATGCTGGCGCGAAGCGGCGTTTCTGGTCCGTAAACGAAGTAGGCGGTATTATCTCGCGGGTTGCCATCGGCGGGGAGCTCAAAGCTTCCCCATCCGCTCCCAGCCTGGCTGCCAAGGGTGAACTTGTTCCTCCAACGGAGCGCTTGTCCTTCCAAGGCCAATTCCTTTTGGGTGCGTATTCCATCGAGGTTCAGGGTGAGGGGCACGGTCTCCGTCCGTTGTGACGCGGTCAGCACATCGATCGCGAATTGCAGTTCATTCTGGCCGGCTCGGGGCCGGCGGACCATCTCCTTCACCCGGACCGCCCGGTTCAGTTCGACGCCCCGATCCAAGGCGAGCAACCGAACACGAACGCGCTGCGGCAGGGCGTCAAACTGCGCCACCAGGCTCTGCCAGCGCGCGTCGTCCGGATGCCAGTTGCTCCGCTGCAAATCGGACGCCAGCCAGATCTCGGCAGTGCCCGCGCGGTTTTCGACCAGCCAATTCAACGCGGCCGCCAGCAACCCCGGAATATCGGCCGCGGTATCGGTGGCAGCGGTCTCTGACAACCGGGACAGGCTGGAGGCTTTCCCAAGCTCCTGGGGGGAGCGCGTCGCGCTGTCGATCAGGATGAGGTGGCTGGATTCTTCGAACGGGCCGGCGGCTTCGGCCAAAGCCCGGAGGACCTGCTGCCGCTTGGACTCCGTCCCGGCAGCCACCGCCGTCTCCATGCTTGCCGATCGGTCCAGCAGGATCAGGATGGCATCGGGCGCAGGCGACAGGGCCCAGCCGAGCCACCCTCCGGCGAGCGGCCGGCTGAGGAACAAGACCAGCATCAGCACTGCCAAAACCCTTAGCGCCAGGATGAGCCATTGCCGCAGCCGGGCGTGGCTGACCGAACTGCGCGTGGCCGACATCAGGAAATGCATGGCGGCCCAGGGCTGGGGCCGGTGGCGCATCCGATTCAAGAGATGGATCACCACCGGCAGGAGGATGAGTGGCAGCCCCCAAAGGATAAATGGCTGGAGGAACGTCATCCGCTTCTAGTGCATCGCCGACATCCCCACCGTCCGCGCGCGTTCGACAAGGAAATCCGCCAGCACCCTCTCGAAATTCTCGTCCGTAACAACCCGCCGGTAATCCGCGCTGAATTCGTGGCAGCCCGCCTTGAGCCGCTCGAGGAAGGCGTTGAACTGCGCCAGGTACCGGTCCCGGATGAGCGCCGGTTCCGTCACCAGGTTCAACGAGCTTTCCATGTCCACGAAGCGCACGGGCCGGTCGAACTTGAACTCCAGTTCCATTCGGTCCAGCAAGTGAAACACGGCGAGGTCATGCTTCTGGTAACGCAGGTGCTGGAAACAACTCATCAGCTCCGTGGGGTCACAGAAGAAGTCCGAGAAAATGACCACCAGCGCCCGGCGCCGGACTTTCTCCGCGAGTTCATGCAACGCGGCGATGAGCCCGGTTTCGCCATGCGGTTCGGCGTCCGATTTGTCCAGGGTCTCCAGGATCGTCTGCAAATGAGCCGGGTTGCGGCGCGGCGGGATGTCATGGACGGTGCGTTCGTTGACACACAGGAGCCCGGCGGCATCCCCCTGGTGGATGACGAGGTAGGCCAGCGACGCCAGCAGGCGGCGCGCGAAATCCATCTTCCGCTGATGCTTGCCCAGGAAGCCCATCGACCCGCTGCAATCCAAAACCAGGTAGCAGCGCAAATTGGTTTCAGCCTCGAATTCCTTGAGATAAAAGCGGTCTGTCCGGGCGAACACACGCCAATCCAGCCGCCGAATGTCATCGCCGGGCGCGTAATTGCGATACTCGGCGAATTCGACGCTCGACCCGCGGTGAGGGCTCTTGTGATGGCCGGAGATGTTCCCTTCCATGGCAAACCGGGCCAGCAACGGTTGAGCCATCAAGCGCGCCAGGGCGCCCGCATCCAGATACTTCGCGAGATCGAGCTTAGGCACGGGCAGTGTCTCCTGACATCTCTTTGAGCAGGCGATCAATGATGAAGGTGCTGGTGACGCCTTCGGCTTGCGCCTGGAAGTTCGTCAGAATCCGGTGCGTCAACACCGGATGAGCCACCGCTTCGAGATCTTCCATCCGCACCAGGTAGCTTCCTTGCAGCACCGCGCGCGCCTTGGCTCCCCGAATCAGATATTGCACCGCCCTGGGCCCGGCCCCCCAGGTCACCCATTTTCTGACCCAGTCCGGGACCTTTTCCCCTTTCGGACGCGAACTGCGCACCAGGTCGACTGCAGTGTCGTAAATGTGATCCGGGACGGGCACCCGCTGCACGACTTCCTGGAAGTGAAGCACCTCTTCCGCATTGATCAGTTTGCGCAGTTCCGCCGGCGGCCCGCCGGTCGTCTCGCGCGCGATCCGGCGTTCCTCAAGCATGCTGGGGTAATCGACATGGATGAAGAACATGAAGCGGTCCAACTGCGCCTCAGGCAGAGCGTAAGTGCCTTCCTGCTCGATCGGGTTCTGCGTCGCCAGCACGAAGAACGGTGCCGGCAACGGGAAAATCCTCCCCGCCACCGTCACCCGATGCTCTTGCATGGCTTCGAGCAAGGCCGATTGCGTCTTGGGCGGCGTGCGATTGATCTCGTCCGCCAGGATGATATTCGCGAAAACCGGGCCTTTCACGAAAACGAAAGCCCTTCGCCCCGGCTGATCGGTCTCCTGCAAAATGTCCGTGCCCGTGATATCCGAGGGCATCAAATCCGGCGTGAACTGAATCCGGTTAAACTGGAGGGACATCACCTGGGCGAGCGAATTGACAATGGTGGTTTTCGCCAAGCCTGGCACCCCCATCAGCAGGGCATGCCCCCGCGCCAGGATACAGATGAGCAAACGCTCAATGACGTCATCCTGGCCAATGATGACTTTGGCCACCTCAGCGCGAAGTCTTTCGTAAAGCGCCCGGAGTTGATCAATCGCGGCGACATCCCCGTCAGGGATTCCCACCGTGCTTGGCGGTGCGCTCTTTGCGCTGGAAAGGGCTGGCCCCATCACATTGCTCATAAATTGTTCTGCTGTAATCAAGAGGGCGCCGCCGCCCAGGTCAATCCCAGAAAAGCAGCCGAGAAGCCGGTTTCCAGGCTGCTCGCCCTGGAAAACCCGTGGTTGTCCTGCAAGGTCAAACGGCTTTCGAACGCCCGTGCGCCACCAAGATACTCGAAAGTTTTCCGCATGCTCGCCAAATCCGGTGTTTGGCTGGGGCACGACGCCGGAGGATGTCGCGCCGAGCGGGGCTCGGCAACGGACCCTGGGAAGGGGTTGCACCCCTCCCTCATGGCTTCTAAACGCACGCTAAACGCACGTTAACCCCATGCCAACCCCATGCTAAACACACGTATACATGAGTATATCATGTGTTTAACATGTGTTTGTCATGGGGTTATACCGGATTCACGGACGGTTCAATCCGATGGCAGTCTGGTCCCATCTCGAATCCTGCCCCGCGGCGTCATTTCGGGATTGTCCCCGCCACGCTCTCTAACCGGATCGGGTTATCTCAACAGTTGCACCCGATAAAACCTCTGGGCGTCCGGGACCGAAAGGTCGGTCACCTGGATCGAATCGCTTGCCGCGGTCCGGTCTTCGCCAACAGGGGTCCATGAGGGCGGGTTGAAGTGATCGGTGACTTCCACCCGGTAAATCCGGCCGGGGACGGTGCTGAAGCGCAAGGTCATACCACCATCCAGACTGAGCCAGGCCCCGGTGATTTGGGGAGCGGGTGATTCCCCCACGCGGTTTGGGGCGCCGGGAGACCAGTCCGGCATGGGCACGACGTGATCAGCGGCGCCATCGGGAAAGAGGCCTTCGCTGACGTTTGCCCGTTGGGGCCCGAAAACCACGCTCGCCTCTGGAGCACCGCCAGGGCCGAACAACGCGATCCTTTCGCCCTCTTTGGAAAGCTGGAAGTTCGCGTGCAAAGCGCCGTGGGTGAGGGATGCGCCATTCAACTCGGGGCGTCCGTCAGCCCACACGATCAGAAAGCCGCCCCCAGGGATAATGGTGTTGGCCGGGACGCGGAACTTGTCCCATTGGAGCGGTTCATCGGTCAGGAAGTAACCGGACAAGTCGAACGGATCGGGGTTCGGATTGAACAGCTCGAACCAGTCGGAGAACAGCCCGCTGATGGGATCGGCGAAACCGCCGGGCGCGGAGTTGTCAGCCATCCATTCGTTGATGACGATGGATCGCCGCGCGAGCGGGCCCGACGCGGTTACCTGGATGGTGTCGAGGGCGTTGGTGATACGGCCACCGAGGCGGTCGACACCTTCGATCACGAACTGCTGGGCCGGTTGGGTCAACGGAATGGTCAAGCTCCAGTTCGTCAGGTTGCGCCAATTCACAGGATACCGGGTGCCATTGACTGCGAGCGCAAAGACGGTGAGCGGGGCGGTGCCGGTGAGTTTCACGGAAGGCTCGGGCGTGGTGAAGTCAGCGCCGCCGTGGGCGGTGATGGCGAAGGGGGTCTGCTTTGGCAGGGTCCCAAGCAAATAGCGGGAACGCTGGACCAGGTAATCGGCCGCCCGGCTCCAATTCTGCGAGAGGAGGCCGGAGTAATGACTTGCCCAGCGGTGCAGATAAGCGTCGTCCATCGCGCGGGTGCCGATATCGAGCACGTGACTGTAGAACCGGCGGAGGTTGTTGGGCAAACGCGTGATTTTGGCCATGTTGGCGGAGGCATCTCCCGGGCTTGTGTACCCTGTCGATTGCACGAACGAGAAGTCCATATCCCACAGGAGGCCCAACGCTCTGCCGTCGTCCGGGCGGAAATAGACCTTCCAATTGTGATTGAGCCCGTAAGTGAAGGTATCGACGTCGCCGGTGAAGGCTTTGAAGGCCAGCGCGCGCATCCATTGATCGGCGTCCATGGCGCGGGCGGTGGCGGCTTCCAGGGCCGGCCCGGAGAGACCGAACGCTTTGTTCAGCGCGATCACCTGGCTGTAATCGTCGAGGTCGGCGTGGTTTTCCTGGAGAAAGATCCAGCGATAAGCTTCCGGGTCGTCGCCGCGGTTTTGGATTTCCACATTGATGACTTCATCGGGCTGGGGAAGCTTCGGGGACTGGGCATTTCCACCGGCGGTTGTGGTGGGATAGTAAATGAGTTCGAGGGTGTAAAGGTTGCCCTTGGAACCGTCATCGAACTGGGCGTCGAAATACTCCGAATCGAACGCCGCCATTCTTAAGAGCCCGGTGCCACCCTCTTGCGGACGGGGGGCGAAGCATTGCACGAGGTCGCAATCAAGGCCGAGCAAGCCCCCGGCGCGGTTCAGGGCATGCCAGAGGAGAATCTCGTCATGCTTCCCGCCCAAGCCGGAATAGCCGCCCGAACGGTCGATGCTGATCGTTCTGTGCACGCCCCGGAACAATTGTTCTGAATTGAAACGGAGGGTAAACCCGACGCGCGAGGAACTGTCCCGGCCGCGTTCGCTGCCTTGCAGATGCACGCCGACGTCGTAGAAGGGGCGTTCGTCATCGTAGAGCACTGTGGCGCCCAGGCGGTCGTTGCTCATGACGTTGGTGGGCGCGTGAAGGCGCTGGGCATCGGCAGGCGTCATCACAATGCGGAAACGATGGAGTTGCTTCATCACAGCCTTGCCAGTGTCCACCCTGAACAGGGCGCGCGACTCCGGTCCGGCTGCAGGAAACGCGGCGCGCGCTCCGAGGCTATCCTGGGCTTCGATATAGAACTGCACGAGCGTGCCAGCCGGTTGGGCCGGGATCATCGCCGAACAGGCGGAGTAACCCGGGATTTCGGCAGGGCCCGTCGACGGCATCGGGACGCTTTTCCAGCTGCCGCTGTCTGTGGCAAACCGAAGGGTGACGCTCGCGATCCCTTGCGGATCGTGGGCAGCGACGCTCACGGTGACCGGCTCGCCCGGCTTGGGCAGCACCGGGCTGTGCCGAAGCGCGGCGAATGTGGGTCCCAGGTTGGCCGACCACGTTGAATTGCGCGCCCCTGGGGTGCCGGAGCGCGCCGGGGTTTTGAGCGCCGTGGTTTGGGCCACGCGGTTGAAGTAGAGCCGGGTATTGAGGCGCGGATTGCCTGAGAGCCACTTGGCGCGAAAAGAGATCTCGTACTGGCGCCCGTTGACCACGCCCTGGCCTCCCGCAAACGTTGTTTCCAAATGGTTATGCAGATGATCGGTTGGGCCGGTGGCCACGAGGTGAAGAACCAGGTTGGCGCGGTTCTCCGGATCCGGTTCAACCCGGCTGTGGCTATGGTTGCCAAGCAATCGCCAGGCGCCTGCGCCGCTCTCGAACGTGCCATTTTGGAGCATCTCGACGCGCTTGCCCCAGGGGTCTTCCACAACGCTGAGGTCGTCCAGCAAACATTCGCCGGCGTCGAGAAGGCCCAGCACAAACTCTTTCCAGAGCGTGGGACCGAGGACGTTTGAGGCGAGTCCGCGGCAGGTGTACTGCTCCCAGGTGGAACGTGCGGACTCGTCGCTGGCTGCCCAGGCAGCGGGGTTCAGGTTGTCTGCCCAGGGATCGCGCAGCTCCAGGCTCGAACCGCCGCCATCCGCGAAAGCCGGCCAAGGCCGGTCGTCGAAATAGCGCACCTCGTCGGCGGGATTGCCCGCAGGGTCCAACAGAAGCAGTCGCCCTTGCTTCTTTTTCAGATTGCCAGTGAACGGGCCAGCAAGGCGAACCCCGCCTGCAATTGCTTCCATGGAACTCGGATCTGCAGCGATGACCAAATAGCCGCCCGGCTCAAGGATGGTTCCGGGAAGGAAGGGATACTCGATGTCACCCGAAAGCCGCCACCCGGTCAGGTCGAGAGCGCTCGCGCCGCGGTGAAACAGCTCAAGCCATGAACTCGGCGAAGGGGTCCCGATGGCTGAGGCGCCTTCGGGAACGTGATACATGATTTCGTTGATCACGATGGCGTTCTGCAGAACGACCTGGTTGCGGTCTCCCGGCGTAGGCGTGGTGGGAAAGTGCCAGCGCCCGGTCCCGTCCGGCCAGCGCGCTTGGGGTTGCTGCTTGACGGCCACCGCATCGAGAACGCTTTGCCCATCCGAAGATTTTAGAAAGAGCCGGTCGCCCGCTTCGGCTCGAAACCCGAGGTCCCGTTCGCCCAGCCGCATCGGAGCGCCTGGCGCGAGGGTTGCGGAGGCGAAGACGTGGTCCCGGTCGACCGCACCGCGCCGGGCCAGGAGATAACCCTCCAGGTCGAGAGAGGATGACCCGAAATTGAGCAGCTCAATCCAGAACGCGGCTTTCGGATCTGCGGAGGAGATTTCGTTGAAGGCGAGAGCGACCGGTTCGGGCTGCAGGAGGTTGGTGGCAGTCTGAGAGAGGCTGGCGGCGAAGAGCAAGTTGGTTTGGCCCGGTGCGCGGTGCAGTTCGACGGCGAGAATATTGGTGCCCTTGACCAGCGCGGAGGCGGGCACCGGCCAAGGCCCTTCCAGCGCCGGTTTGGCTGCGTTGGACAGGGCGAGTGTGGAGGGAGTGATCGCGCCAGCCGGCAGGTTCCAACGCACCACCTCTTGGCCATTCAGGTAAAACACCGCGCCTCCCGCCAGCAGGGTCTGCAGGCGCGTTGCGGTCCGCACGGGCGTCGTGTCCATGAGAAACGCGGTCCGCAGCCAGTAAGTGGTGGAACCCTCGGGCAACCGTGTGTTCGGCGCGAAGGTTCGTCGGGCGACACCGCCGATGCGGACTCGGAAGCCGGCGGGGTTTGGTGTGGAGCTATCATTGACGGTCACGAAATCGAGGGTGTTCAGCCCGGGGACAAAGCCGTCGCTCAGGACAAACTCGCCGCTCAGTTCCGAGAATCCAACGTAAGCGATGCTCTTCAAGGCGCCGTTCAACAGCACAGCGGTCAGGCGGTTATCCGCTCCCACCGTCATCGTGAGTTGCGCCGTGGCCGGATCGAAGCCGTCCAGGCTGAAAGTGGTGCGGTAACGATACTCGCCGTCGGCGACATTCTCGGTTCCGGGGTTCAGCACGCCGATCCAGCTCGACTCCGCGTCGTTCGCGGCCCACGCGGGATGATTCTCGATCACCGTGGCGTGAGCGGGCAGGGGTTGCCCGGTCGGTTCGGCCGATTCGATCACCCAGTAATGCGGGTCCGGAGAACCCGGGGGCAGCACCGTGGCGTCGGCCCCCAGGCCGGTGCTGAACAGGGTGTCGACCGGTTCGAGATCACCGAAGGACGCACTGGTTTGGGCGTCACCGAACAGGCCCGGTCCACGCGACCACAGGGCGTCGTCAAAGGCCGGATCACGCCAATCGATCCCCGGCTGCGTGCCAGGATTCGGCAGGGCCCAAGCCCAGTTGTTGCTGGTCCCGACCGGGGCGGTTTCGATCCGTTCAAAGGGCGTCTTGGCAAAGTTGCGGCGGCCAGGCGTGCCCCCCACGAAAGCGCTCGTGGTCCAGCTTCCCGGATCGGGGCTGGCGGCGTTCTCGTCACGCTTGGCCAAGGAGACCCCAGCGCCGTCCGGCGCGACCGGCCATTCGCCCTCGATGCCGTACTCCAGTTCGTCCATCAAGCGTTGGTCGCGGTTCCGCAACTGGATGCTCTCGCCGGCGTTTGAGAGGCGGCCGACCCACGGGCCCAAGGCGTTCGTGAGAATGCCTGCGGAAGCGAGTGCGGTTGGCGAAGCCGCCAGCACGAGATAGCCGCCACCGGGAATGACCGTGCCTTCGGCAAACTGGAAGTCGATCCCCCCCGAGAGGCTCCAGGCGGAGAGTTCGACGTCCACTGCCATCTGGTTATGGAGTTCCAGCCATTCCAAACCCGCGTCTGGCGCCGGGTGAAACATGAGCTCATTGAAGGTCACGACGCTATCAGCCGTGGCGGACGACGCCGCCGCCAGGATGACCGCGAGACCGGCGCATAGTCCGGCCAGCGCCGGCGCAGGAACGGAGGGGCAACGCATGGAAGCAGGTTCCCAGGTTGCTGAGGCCGACTCAAGCTCGCGTCGCGCGGGCAACAGGAGCCAACGAGCGAGAGCTCTCTCTATCGGCCTGAGGCGCGAAGCGGCTTGGCCGCTTAATGGGATCGAGCGCGGCGCTGGGGGCGCTTGGCTGCCACTTGAGCCGCCACCTTGAGCCGCAGGGCATTCAATCGAATGAACCCGGTCGCGTCGTCCTGGTTGTAAGCCTTGGTGGGGTCGGCCTCCATCGTGGCGATCTGCGGGTTGTACAGGCTGACGGGCGATTGGCGTCCCGCGGTGCTGATGTTGCCTTTGTACAGCCGAACGCGAACGGTGCCAGAGACGTTCTTCTGGCTCTCTTCCACGAACGCCTGCAAAGCGAACCGTTCGGGCGAAAACCAGTATCCGTAATACACCAGCTCGGCATAGCGCGGGATGAGCGAATCGCGCAGGTGCATCACTTCGCGGTCCATGGTGAGCGATTCCATCTGCCTATGGGCGAAATGCAGAATGGCGCCGCCGGGGGTTTCATAGACGCCGCGGCTTTTCATTCCCACGTAGCGGTTTTCCACCATGTCCACGCGGCCGACGCCGTGTTTGCCGCCGAGCTTGTTCAGGGCTTTCATAACGCCCAGCGGGGTGAGCGCCTTGCCGTTAACGGCCACGGCATTGCCTTTTTCGAAGTCCAAGGTGACAAGTTCCGGCCGGTCCGGCGCGTCTTCGGGCGACACGGAAAGCTTGAACATGTCTTTGTTGGACGGCGCAAAGGCATCGAACCACGGATCCTCCAGGATGCCCGCTTCGAACGAGATATGCAGGAGGTTGCGATCCATCGAATACGGCTTTCTCGCGGTGGCCTGGACAGGGATGCCGCGGGACTCGCAATACTTGATCATTTCGGCGCGTCCGGGGAATTGTTTGCGGAACCGTTCGTCGCGCCAGGGCGCGATGACCGAGACGCTCGGGGCCAGGGCGGCCGCCGTGAGTTCGAACCGCACTTGGTCATTGCCTTTGCCTGTCGCGCCGTGGGCGACAGCGGCCGCGTGTTCGCGTTCGGCGATTTCGACCATGCGTTTGGCGATGAGCGGCCGGGCGATGGACGTTCCCAGGAAGTACTGTCCTTCGTACACGGCGCCTGCCCGCACGATCGGATAGATAAAATCGCGCGCGAACTCTTCCTGCAGATCGTCGATATAGATCTTGGACGCGCCGGTCATCTTGGCTTTCTTTTCCAAACCCTTGAGTTCCTCCTCCTGGCCAATATTGGCGCAAAAAGCGATCATCTCCGCGCTGTAAGTCTCCTTGATCCACGAGAGCAGCACGGAGGTGTCCAGCCCGCCGGAGTATGCCAAAACAATTTTCATTGCGGGGATAATGGCCCACCGCGACCGGCCGCCAAGTGCAAAATCGTGTCTGGCGGGCGGGGACAGGCGAGGAAGGGCAGGGGTGGGAAGGCGGTGTTACCGGGGCTTGGCGAGCCCTCTTCGGGGTTCCACATGCACCAGCACATCCCTCACCCGGGGCAGGGCGGCGCGGACCTGGTCTTTGACCTGGTGCGCAATCATGTGGGCGCGCTCGACGGTCATCCAAGGATCGACCTCAATATGCATATCCACCAGGAGGTGATAGCCCATCTTGCGCACAAGGCACTTCTCCACCTGATCCACGCCCGCCACTGAGCGGGCCACTTCTGCGACCTTGTCTGTCACGGTGGGGCCTGGGGAAGCGTCCATCAACTCGGCCATGGCCGGACGCAAGAGCCGCCAGCCATTCCACCCGATAATCCCGGCTGCGAACAGGGCGGCCGCGTCGTCGGCAGCGGCGTAGCCCGGCCCTCCGATCAGCGAGACGCTAATCCCTACCGCGGCCGCGAGAGAGGTAATGGCGTCGCTCCGGTGATGCCACGCATCGACCTGGACGGCGGAGCTTTCGATCAAGCTGCCCTGCTTCAGGACAAAGCGAAAGAGGGCCTCCTTCACAAGGACCACCCCGAGCAGCACCCCCAGGGTAAACGGCGCGGGGCTGCGGTGCGGCGTCAGGAGTTCATTGACCGATTTGACGACAATTGCCATCGCGGCCAACACCAGGACCGCCGCGACGATGGCTGCGGACAAGGGCTCGGCCTTCCCATGCCCATAAGGGTGATCGGCATCCGGCGGCGCGGCGGCCACCACGAGCCCGCGCCAGACGACAAGGGAGCTGAGGATATCGGCCATGGATTCCACGCCATCGGCGACCAGGGCCTGCGAATGTCCCAACGTGCCGGCCGTAATCTTGACCGTTGCCAGCACGGTATTGACCGCCAGCCCGATGAAGGTCGTGCGCAACCCGCGTTCGAGTCGGTTATTCAAGAGGCTCTCGTTGAAGCTCGGTTCGCCATCAGCCAAAGCCGCACTCTTTCAAGCGCGCGCCTGGGATCTGGGCTCGCCCAACAGGTGACAGAACATCCCGTCGCGCAGTTTCGGTTCGAACCAGGTGCTCTTGGGCGGCATGATCTGGCCGGCGTCGGCCACGGCGATCAGTTCGTCAACATGGGTGGGGGAGAGCGAGAACGCACAGGCAAACTCGCCGCTGGCAACCAGCCGTTCCAATTCCGGTGTCCCCCGAATCCCGCCGACAAACTGGATCCGCTGGCTGGTGCGCGGGTTCTCCACACCCAATACGGGGCTGAGAATGTGTTTCTGGAGAAGGGCGGCATCCAGTTGCTCGAGCGGATCGTTCCCTTGCGCAAACTCGGGCCGGAACTCAAGAAGATGCCAGGCCCCTTGCAGCAAGAGGCCCACTTCGTGCCGCTTCGACGGTTGCTTCGCGACGTCCTTCCGGATCACGCAGACGCGTGCCAGCTGTTCCATCAGGCCGCCGGGAGTCAGGCCGTTCAGATCCCTCAACACGCGGTGGTAGGGCAGAACCTGCACCTCGTCCTGGGAAAAGAGGACGCTCAGGAAAAAGCCGCTGGCTCCGGCGCCCTTCCGCTTCTCGTAGATGCGCGCCGCCGCGGCTGTGCGATGATGACCGTCCGCGATGTAAAGAAATCGCATGGAAGCGAACCGGGCCTCGATCAATTTGTGGGTTGCGGGCTCGCGGATGGTCCAGGCGGTATGGCGCACCCCGTCCCCAGCCGTGAAATCGACGTCCGGCGGACCGGCCGAGTGGGCCTCGAAACACTCGTGCAGGGTGGCATCGGGGCGGTACAACAGGAAGGCAGGCCCGGTCTGGGCATTCAGATGCTCGATATGCCTGGCGCGGTCGTCCTCCTTCTCAGGCCGCGTCAGCTCGTGCTTGCGAATACGGTTGCCCAGGTAATCCTCGCAACTCGTGACGCCCACAAGGCCCAATTGCGAGTGGGTTCCCATGATCTGGCGGTACAGGTAAAAGGCCGGCCGGCCATCCTGCCGAAGCTGCCCGGCGCCTCTCATCGAGGCAAACCGTCGCGCCCCTGCGGCGTAAACCTCGGGAGCGTCGGGAGCGACCCCGGGAGCGAGGTCAATCTCCGGCTTGCTCACATGGAAAAAGCTGAGGGGATTGCCCGCGGCAGCCGCTCGTGCTTCGGCCGCGGAGAGCACGTCGTAGGGTAATTCGCAAATGCGCGCTGCGAGCGCCGGATCAGGACGGAGCGCCGCGAAAGGTTTAACAATCGCCATACAAGTCGGGGTGCAAGATACCGGCAACCGGTTTGAGAACGCACGTTCAAAGTAACCGCCCAGAGAGACCACCTCGGGCCTGGTTGCGCCCGGGCCGTCGGAAACAAGCCTTTCCGGCCTGCCCGCCGTCAAGGCGAACGGACGCGCTTTCGCTCTTGTGACCGTTGGTTCAAGCCGCTAAGAGTGATCTCCCATAGTTGTGAACCGCGTAATCATGAAAACGACCTCTTTAATCGGGCTGCTTATCTGCTTCGCTCTGGTGGGAGATGCACGCGCTGCGGACCAGAACACGCTGACCGCCGAAGAAAAGGCTGCGGGATGGCAATTGCTCTTCGATGGCCAAACCACCCAGGGGTGGAGAGGATACAAACGCCAGGGGATGCCTGAGAGTTGGAGGGTCGAGAACGGCTCGCTTCTGGCCCGGCGCGAATCGGGCAAGTCCTCCGGCGACATCATCACCGTGAACCAGTTTGACAACTTCGAACTGTCCTTCGACTGGAAAATGACGCCCGGCAATAATAGCGGCGTGATCTATCGAGCCACCGAAGAACATTCCGAGGTGTGGCAATCCGGCCCGGAATTTCAAGTCCTCGACAACAAGCAGCATTTGGACGGCCTGAACACGCTGGCGTCGGCCGGCGCATGCTATGCGGTCTTTGCGCCCACCGCAGATGTCACCCACGCCGTGGGACAATGGAACCACGCGCGAATCCTGGCCCAGGGCAAACACGTCGAGCACTGGCTTAACGGCCAAAAAGTCGTTGAATACGATATTGGCACCGACCGCTGGCTCGCGCACGTGAAGACGAGCAAGTTCTTCCCGACCGCATACAACCAAGGCAATTGGGGGAAAGCACCCAAAGGTCATATCGGCCTCCAGGATTACGGTGGCGCGATCGAGTTTCGTAACATCAAAATCCGCCCCTTGCCGGAGAAAGGCGGCTGACCGGCCGCAAATTGGCCTTCCGCTCGGCATCCATCCGGGGTTCACCCGTAGATCACCCGTAGATCACCCGTAGATCACCCGTAGATCACCCGTTCGGCAACGGGTCAGCGACGGGTGAACATCGGGTCAGCGACGAGGGATCGCCGAATGCAGCGGCAATTGGCCTGCTTCGTGCTGTTGATACTGAATCAGATACGCCCACGAGTGAACGAGTGATTTCGTGCTCGATTTTCGCTTGCAAATGGTCGGAATGTGGGCTAGGTATCCGACAGAAACATTGCGATCTGGTGAATCGTAAATAGTATCTCATGGATAAACTTCAACCGAAGAGGGTGTCTTGAGCCGCCCTTTCTCTCCGCGTCATTCCTCTCCTGCCAGTTCATTCGTAAGGGTCAACGGAAAAATCCGTTCCCGCGAAGTTCGGGTTATTGGGACTGAAGGCCAGCAACTGGGGATTCTCTCATTAGGAGACGCGCTCACGATGGCGCGGCAGCAGGGAGTCGATCTCGTCGAGATTGCCGCCAATGCCACGCCGCCCGTGTGCCGGCTTGTCGACTACGGGAAGTTCCGCTACGAGCAGGCCAAGCGGGACAAGGAAGCGAAAAAGCACCAGCATGCCAACCGGGTCAAGGAGATCCAGCTCAGCCCGACGATTGATCCGCACGACTTCTCCGTGAAGCGCGGGCATACCATCGACTTTCTATGCGAAGACATGAAGGTCAAGGTGACGCTCCGCTTCCGCGGGCGGGAGATGGCCCATCAGGAGTATGGGTTCCAGGTGGTGCAGAGACTCCTGCAGGAGGTGGCTCCCTTTGGCCATCCCGATGCCCCGCCGAAGCTGATCGGGCGGGGAATCAACGTCATGCTGAGCCCGCTCCCGCGCAACAAACGGGCGCCCCATCCGAATCAAGACCCGGCAACCGCACAGCCGGCACTCGATCAAGCGGCGGCCCAGCCCGTTCCCGAGCGGAACCAAAAGGCGAGCCCGAGGATTCCTGTCAACGCCGCCGAGCAGGGCGCGTTTGGGCAGAACCCGTTCGCGGACCTCAATATTGACGTCGGCCAGTAGGGCGGCGGGCGGTTGCGTCGTGTTCCTGCGGTGGTGAACGCCGGCGGAGTGTGCCGTGGCGCAATTCCATTCTGGCGCCCGGATCGACGGCACGCTACTCTCCCGCGCGAAGTGAACGCGAAACAATCCGGCTTGAAAAACGCCGCAGCAGATCCAGGTGCCCAAACCTCCTCCCTGAAATGTTTCGGGATCGGGGACGGACAGGCTTCGGCAGACAGGAACCATTCCTCCTTTCTCTACCGCTTGGGCGGGCACGCGGTGCTCATCGATTGCGGCGAGTCCTTGAGCCACAATTACAAGGCCAGCGGACTTTCTTACGACCTGTTCGATCGGGTGCTGCTTTCGCACATGCATTTCGATCATGTGGGCGGCTTCTTCATGTTTATGCAGTCGCTCTGGCTCGAGCGCCGGGCGAAGCCGCTGGTGGTGCACGCCCCGGCTGGCGGCATCCAACCGCTGCGCCAGATGCTGCAAGCGGCCTGCATCTTCGACGAGATCCTTCCGTTCCCGCTGCAGTTTGCGTCCTGGGAACCCGGCAAGACCGTGGCGTTCGATTCCATCCGGGTGACCCCCTTCCCCACGTCGCATCTGGCCTGGTTTCGCGAGCGGTATGAGGCCCAGTACCCCGGGAACTTTGCCGCCTACTGCTTCAAGATCGAAGGCGCCGGCTTGCAGATCGGGCATTCGGCGGATCTTGGCACCCTTGCCGACCTTGCCCCGGTGATTGAGACGCCGCTCGATCTGCTCGTATGCGAACTGGCCCACCTGGACCCGCCAGAGGTCTTCAAGACACTGCAGGGTCGCGACATCAAGCGGGTGGCCTTCATTCACCTCTCGCGGCAGCAATGGGAAACCCGCGATGCCCTGAAAGCGCGCGCCTCGGAAATCCTGCGCCCGGCCGAAGTCCTCTTCCCGGGCGACGGGGCGGAGTTGTCGCTCTGAGCGCCGGCCCGCGTGCCTGACCCGGCTCGACTGCAGGATTGGCTGCCATGTCGCAAATGCTGAAATCATCCGGCTCCATGGGTGTCGCCACGCTCTTGAGCCGCATTTTGGGGATGGCCCGGGAGGTTCTCTACGCCAACTTCATGGGAGCCGGGCTGGTGGCCGGGGCGTTCAAGCTGGCCTTCATGATCCCCAACCTTTTCCGCCGGCTCCTGGGCGAAGGCGCCCTGACCGCGGCGTTCATCCCCATCTTCAAAGAGAAGGAAATGACCGAGGGCGAAGCCAGCATGTGGCACTCGGCCAACGCGGTCATCAGCGCGCTGATTTTGTCCGCGAGCGCCATCATTGCCCTGGTCGTGACGGGCATTTCGGTTGTGCTGGCGTTCGCGCCGGAATCGTTGAGCCCCGACCGGATATTGATGCTCCGGCTCCTGCGCTTGATGTTCCCTTACATGCTCCTGGTGTGCATGGCCGCGGTGTTCATGGGAATGCTCAACGCGCGCGGACAGTTCTTCCTTCCCGCCATGGGGGCTACGGTGCTGAACAGCGTGATGATCACGGTGGTGCTCTTTGTGGCGCCGCGCTGGGGCGAGAGGCTCGAAAACCAGATCTTCGCGCTGGCCATCGGGGTGCTCGTCGCGGGAAGCGCCCAGATGCTTTACCAGGTCCCGGCGTTGCGCCGGGAGGGATTTCGCTTTGGCTGGGTGCCGCCCTTTCACAACGAGACCGTGAGGCAGGTGGTGCGAAAGATGATCCCGGGCATGATGGGCGTGGCTGCTTTCCAACTCAACGTGCTGATCACTCAGGGCATCGCGTATGCCGTCGATCCGCAGATCTTTGCCTGGTTCGATTACTCGGTCCGGCTGATGGAACTGCCGCAGGGGATGTTCGGAATTTCCTTGGCGACTTACTTGCTGCCGACCTTGGCGGGGCTGGCGGCGGAAAAGAAGTACCCCGAATTCCGCGCCACTCTTGGGCAAGGCCTGGGATACCTGGCCTTCGCAAATATGATCGCCACGGTCCTGTTGATTGTTCTGGCCGAGCCGATCGTCCGCCTGCTGTTTGAGCATGGGCAATTCTCCGCGGTGGACACGCGCAATGTGGCCTTCGCTCTGGCCTGCCTGGCGCCGGGATTGATCGCGTTTTCCGTGGTGAACATTTTGGCGAGGGCGTTCTATGCCCTGGGCGACACCACGACTCCGATGAAGATCAGCACCGTCTGCCTGGCGCTCAACGTAATCTTCACCTTGTGGCTCATCCGCCCTTTGGGCCAGGGCGGCATGGGAATTGCCAATACCATGAGCGCGCTTTTCAATGTCTGGTTTCTGCTCTTTGGGTTGCGGAAGAAGTTGAAGTTCCTCGGCCTCTCCCCGCTTGTTGGACTGGGGCTCAATATGCTTGGCGCCGGCCTCATCGGCGCGATGGTCGCCTGGGTTGCCTTTCGGGCATGGGACGGTTGGGCGGGCTCCGCCGGACTGCTCCCACGGATCGGGGCGGTGTTCATCCCGATGGCGATGGCCGGCCTGACCTACTGGCTGGTTCTCCTTTGGCTCAAAGCGCCCCATGCCCAGGAGTTCCTCGCCCTGGTGCGAAAGCGGCTTGGAAAGAACAGGCGTTAAGATCGCGGTCAGCGCGGCTGGACTCCGCCTCGGGTCTGCAAAACGTCCCTGCTCTGCACGATGGGCACGCCGGCACGGCGCAGTTCCTGGACCGCCTTCGCGGAGTCATCGGGCCGCAGGTTGACCCCTCGGCAGGCATCTTCGATCACGGAGGTCTTGAGCCCGAGTTGGATCGCGTCCAAGGCCGAAAACCTCACGCAATAATCCGTGGCCAGCCCGGCAAGGAAAACCTGGGTGACGCCGCGCTCGGCCAGCCAGTCTGCCAACCCGGTGCTTCGGCGATGGCCATTGTCAAAGAAAGCGCTGTAACTATCGATGCCCGGGTCCGTGGCCTTGGTGAAGACCCTGGCGATCTTCTCGCGGACCAATCCAGGGGCAAGTTGCGCCCCGTGAGTTCCCTGGACGCAATGCACCGGCCACAGGGTTTGGGGCAAGCCGTTCAGATCAATCATGTCATAAACGTTTTTGCCCGGGTGATTCGCTGCAAAGCTGCCATGGTTCGCCGGATGCCAATCCTGGGTTGCCACGACCAGGGGAAAGACCGGCTGGAGCCGGTTGGCGACCGGCACCACGGCATCGCCGTCCGGCACCGCGAGAGCGCCGCCCGGCAGGAAATCATTCTGCAGATCAACCAGGATAAGACACACCATTCAGGCCACCTCTCCGAAAGTTCTATGGACCGTTCCTGCGCCTTGTGCAACAGGTATCACGGTCTGGAACTCCAGGCACAGTACACCGTGCCTGGCGATCTGACGAGAAACGTCTCCGGACTGAATAGAGGGAAAACACCACACTGAACTTGCAGATGAAACCGTTCCTGTTCGCATTGGGTTGGTCGCTAGCCTTGACGTTTCGGCTTGCCAACCAGAGCTGGAAACGAGCCGATACCCGGCTTGTGCTTGCTTGGTTCTGATCCCCGACTGGCCCTTTGCAGACGAGCCATGCCGAATCCCGGCCTGTTGGAGGCCGTTGGTCCAGCGCCAGCGGTCCGGGTAAGCCGCCATCGTCATGCGAATCGCCGTCTTGGCCCGGTCGCGGAACAGTTCGAATCCGGTCAGGTGATACGCCCAAAGAATGCAGGCCCAGGGACATGCCGGATAGACCTTTGGTTCCATTCACTTCCCGCGAGAAAACCGCAAGGCTCAGTGTCGATCGAATACGGACATGGCTATCCAAACCATCGCGCGCCTCTTGGCGGGTTCAGCAGCGGTTCTTGGGTCCGCCGTTGCCTGGGTGACCGACAGCCCCGGGTTGAGCCTGGGCAGCCCTCCTTTGCCATCCAATTACCGGGAGCTTCCTGATCCTCGAACGATTCCCGTTTACCCGGACAGCGCACTCGGCCATGAAAGCGTCATCGGCCCGGGTTACAGCGCGGAGTACGGCGACAGCTTCGATATCATGGGCTCGGGGACGATCGAGTTCAGCCGCATCGACACGATCAAAGGTCAGAAAGGGGCGCGGAGCGATTTCCGCGGACAATGGGGTACGGATGACCTCATTTTCCTCAGTCGTTATGACGGCCTCCGATACTTTCGGTTGACCCCGCTGGGCGCGTTTATACTTGGCGAGGCCGACCATTACGAAGCGCGCGAGGAAAAGCCCACGGTTTCCTTGACGGTGCTTCCGAATCGGCAGATTCGAATGGACCAAGGTGAACTCTCGCCCGACCAGAAGCTGTTACTCGAGAGTTTTGCGGAACCCGAGGCTGCGGGCCTGTGGATGCTCCATGAGGCAAGAGCCATCCAGGCGGTTGAGAAAGGCGCGCGCATTTCGGAATTCCGCGCCTTCCTGACCGCCGACGATCCCCAACCGCTGCCTGAGCCGGTCGAAGGTTTCCTGTCCGCCGTGGAAGAGCGCGGGTCCGCCTGCCTCTGCAAAGGAACCGCCCTCTTGATCGAGTGCCTGTCTCCGCAGGTTGCGGAGACAATCGCCCAGAATTCCCAAACCAGGAAACTGTGCCAGCGCACGGGCGATCGAGGCCTGGTCGTTCCTGTGGACAAGGAGAAAGCCTTTCGCGATGCGCTCAATGCGATCGGCTACGGAATGCCTCAGGTTTGACTGGCCCCCTGACTGGGCTGATGGATTCCCCGCGGTGGATGGTGTACATTCCCGGAGGCGACTGTTCGAATTGCGATTCAGCAGGCTGGCCTTTCCATAACACCAAGGCGAGTAACCCGATTTAAACCCGAATGGCCGCGCGACTTGTCGAACCAGAATGGTTGGATACGATGTCGGCGGGAGACGCTCGAGCCGCTCGTTCGAGGCGCGACCTCCGCCGAGTCAACGCCTGGATGGGAAATCCCCGTTTTCTCGCTCGTCTGCTGATGCCAGCTTTTTGCCATGTCGATTCGCCACGGATTGCGGAGATTGGGGGAGGGGATGGCTGGGTCATGCTCCGGATAGCCCAGCAGTTCGCGAAGATCCGGAATGGCGCCTCGCTAGACCTGGTCGACCGGCAGAGACTGTTGACCCCTGAAACGGTTGAAGCTTTTGGAGCGGTCGGCTGGAAGGCACAGCCAATTGAGGCGGATGTCTTCGACTGGCTGCAGGAAGCTCCGGCTGTCGACGTCCTGGTTGCGAACCTTTTCCTTCACCATTTTCAGGACGCCGAACTCCTTGATCTCTTTGGCAAACTCGCCTCCAAGGCAAAACGCGTGATTGTCTGTGAGCCGCGTCGCTTGCGCTTTCCCCGTCTGGCGATTGTCAGCTTGCTGCTGATCGGGGCCAATGCCGTCACGCGGCACGACGGGCTTCTGAGTATTCGCGCTGGGTTCAAGGGCCAAGAGCTATCGGCATTGTGGCCGGAGAAGGACGGCTGGGAACTGGAGGAGTACGAAGCGGGCCTGGGGAGCCACTGCTTTCGAGCGCAGCGCCATTGAGCCGCTTTTCGGACGAGCAGAGAATGCCTAGGGATTGCGTCGATCGAATTCGGCCGTGCGGTTGATGCACAGAATTTGCAGGTGTTATTCGACGCTGGCGATTGGCATTCCGGCCCGTTTTCGCCCGGTCCGTCCCGCCCCAAATTTGTCTCGCAAACCGTCGGCGACGCGATAGCATCCGTGGCATGAAAACGCGCCAGAAGGGTGTACCTTACGGTTTATTCGCGCTCACGGCCGCCAGCTTGTTACTGGTGTCGTGCGCCTCGAACTCGAGCTATCGGATGGGTGCCGTCGATTCCGATGCTGCAATCCCGCGGGTGATCGTCGGGCAAATGGGGCAGGCTGCCCCTGCTCCGCAACCGGCCGTTCAGCCAGCGGCTTCCGGACATGCCACCTGCGGCCAACCGACTTCCGGCTTGATCCAGCTCGGCATGAACATGCCGCCGGAAGTAACTCTGGGCCAGGAATTCATGTATGAACTCAACGCCGCGGCGACCGCGTGTGTTGGGAACGTGGTCATTACCGATGTCGTCCCCGTCGGCGCCTCTTACCTGCGCAGTGAACCGCCGGCCGAGGTTCAAGGGCAGAACCTGATCTGGCGTTTCGCTGAAATGGACCCGGGCGCTTCCCAGAATATCAAGGTCTGGCTGCGCGCCGATCAGGAAGGCCGCCTGACCTCCTGCGCCACGGTCGACGCGCTGCCGCGCGTGTGCAGTTCCACCACCGTTGGCAAACCAGTCCTTGCCATTACCAAGACTGGACCGGAAACGGCCCAGCTCGGCACGGACGTCGCCTACAACATCGTGGTCAGCAACACGGGATCGGCTGTTGCCCAGGCGGTCACGGTTACCGACACCATCCCGGAAGGGCTCTCGCATTCCAGTGGCCAGCGCCAGCTTTCGTTTGAGGTGGGCGACCTTCGGCCGGGCGAGTCCAAGTCCATCCCGCTCACGTTGCGTGCGGATCAGCGCGGCCGGTTCTGCAACCATGCCGTGGCTGCTTCCCGCAATGCCGGCCAAGTGAATGCCGAGGCTTGCACCACCGTGGTCCAGCCGGGTGTGAAGATCACCAAGACCACCAACGACCGCGAGTTGCTCATCAACCGCACCGCCACTTACTCCATCGTCGTTTCAAACACCGGCGACGTTCCGCTCACCGATGTGGTCGTGACGGACAACGCCGCGCCGGAGACGGCCATTGCCTCCGCCGAGGGCGCCACGGTCAGCGGCAACACCGCCACCTGGAACATTGGCCAGCTTGCTGCCGGCCAGCAGCGTGAACTGGTCGTCAAGATCGTGTCCCAGCGGCCGGGTGAGTTCTGCAACCGCGCCAGCGTCACCACGGCGCAAGGCGTCCGGTCCGATCCTGCCGAAGCCTGCACACGGTGGCTTGGCGTGACGGGCGTGCTGGTCGAAGTTGTGGATGATCCTGACCCGATCCAGGTCGGCGAGAATACCACCTTCACCATCCGCGTTACCAACCAGGGCGCGACGCGCGATATCCAGAACATCGCCATCAGCTCGGTCTTCCAGCAACAGCTGGATCCGGTCAACGCCTCCAGTGGCGCCACCGTTAGCGGCAAGACGGTCACCTGGCCGGTTGTGCCCACCCTCGCTCCGAAACAGTCGGTCACCGTCACGGTGATTGGCAAGGGCGTGAGCGCCGGTGATCACCGCCTCGAGACGCGCGTCACCACTGCCGAGCGGCCGAATCCGATCATCGAGCTGGAAAGCACCACGGTTTACTAATTCCAGCGTTTGATTCGCGCGCGGGCGCCAAGACGTCCGCGCCTCACTTCAAAGCCCAGCCAGGGCTAACCTGGCTGGGCTTTTCGTTTTCATGACCCGGCCCGCGGCAACCCGGCCGGTGCCGTGCATTGTCCGCGCTGGCTCGGGAGATACCCCGTCGATGCCCCGTAGTTCACCCGTAGATCACCCGTCGGCCAACGGGTCATCTACGGGTGAACTACGGGTGAACTACGGGTGAACTCCGGAGGAAAGACGGAAGAGCTTGGGGGGCGTTTCCGACGGGAGGAATGCACCCGCTTCAAGAATACGCGGCGCGCAACGCATCAACCGCAAGCCGCGCGGATCGGATTCAAATGGAAACCCCTGCACCAAAAGGACTTAAAGCCATGGTGTCTGGTGATCAACGGCTTAAATCCCGAAAGGGACGACTGATGCCGCTGCTTTAGCGCCGTTCTTTGCTTTGGCTCTCCATGGGCTTGGGAGGAAGGCAATTCGCAAGATAAAGCTAGCCCCGGCGCGCGACGGAGCGCGCTGCCCTACCCGATTGCAGATTTCAATGAGAATTGCTGTATTTCACCACTGCGGACTTGACAGCCGCTGGCCGTTTTGACAGCCTCAGTATCAACCAAGTAAGATGAACGAATTCGAAAGATCTTGGTCTCGCGAAGCACGCATCCGAGGACTGGGTCGCTTGGCCGTCGAACTCAGAAGCAGTCCGGCAGGAAAGAGAAACCAACACATCACACACCCAACATTAATGACGAGGCACTATGTCAAAACCCGTCGCAACTAAACTGATCACCGCCAGCGCCGTCCTGCTGCTCATGGCAGCAGGTTCGTATCGCGTGGAGGCTCAGAAAAATGTCGTTCAACCAGGCGATGCGATCATCGCTTCATCCTCAAACAGCCCCGGATCTGAAGGGGTAGCCAATGCCATTGATGGCACTCAAACCAAGTATCTGAATTTCGACCTTGATAACGACGCGACCGGCGGCCCCAAACCTGCCGGCTTTGTCGTCACACCGTCAGTGGGGGCGACTCGCGTCACGGCCATGGCGCTCCTATCGGCCAACGACGCGCAGGATCGGGATCCGAAAGTCGTGACCCTGGAAGGTTCGAATGACGACACCATCGCTTCCTTCACGGAAGGCAAGTGGGAGATGATCGCGACGATCTCGGATATCCCGTCGTGGCCCTCAGTCTTCGGCGACACCGACAATCGGTACAAGACCCAGATCCTTGAGTTCAACAATCTCAAGGCTTACAAGCATTACCGTTGGACGGTGACCATGACCCAAGGCCCGAGCACCTGCTGCCTGCAAATCGCTGAGGTGCAACTGCTTGGTTCAGTACTGCCGGGCGACGTCACGGTCCCTGGCGACGTGCTCATCCCCTCCTCGTCGAATAGCCCAGGGTCGGAGGGCGTGGCCAATGCCATTGACGGCACGCAGACAAAGTACCTGAACTTCGACCTGGATAGCGACGCGACCGGCGGCCCCAAACCTGCCGGCTTTGTTGTCACCCCATCTCTTGGCCGGACCGTTGTGACCGGCATGACCCTTCAATCGGCCAACGACGCCCAGGATAGGGACCCGAAATCCATCCGGCTTGAAGGCTCGAATGACGCCACCATTGCCGACTTCACTTCCGGTAATTGGGAAGTGATCACGACCATCACAGACATCCCGAGTTGGCCAAGCGTGTTTGGGCCGACCGATGCCGAACACCGGTTCAAGACGCAGACGTTCCTGTTCGACAATCCGAAGCCCTACACCCATTACCGTTGGACGGTGTTGACAACTCAGGGACCGAGCACCTGCTGCCTGCAGATTGCCGAAGTCGAGCTGCTGGGCACAGGCGCACCCAAGGACGTGACTCAGCCTGGCGATCCCATCATTGCCTCTTCCTCCAACAGCCCCGGTTCCGAAGGCGTGGCGAACGCCATCGACGGCACCCAAACGAAGTATTTGAACTTCGACCTGGACAACGACGCCACAGGCGGTCCCAAGCCGGCCGGTTTTGTGGTAACGCCGTCCATCGGTGAAACAACGGTGATCGGCATGTCCATGCTCTCCGCTAACGATGCTGCTGACCGCGATCCAAAGGTCGTCAAGCTCGAAGGCTCGAACGACGCCACGATCGCCAGCTTCAGTGAAGGGAACTGGGAGTTGATAACGCAGTTGAATGTTCCCGCCTGGACCGAAGTCTTCGGCACAGATAACCGCTTCAAGCTGCAGGAGTTCTTCTTCAATAACAGCAAGGCTTACAAGCACTACCGCTGGACCGTGCTGGAAACTCAGGGACCCAGCACCTGCTGCCTGCAGATTGCCGAAGTCGAACTGCTAGCCGCTGCGACCGGGGCCGACTGCAACAAGGCCCGGTTCGTCCTGCAGCCAACCGACGTTCCCGTTCTCCAGGGCTCGCTCGCGACCTTCGTGTCCGTCGTGAACGGACCGTGGCCGGTGCAATGGTATCGGAATGGACAGCCCATCCCTGGCGCCAACCAGGTGACTTACACAACAGAGGCGGTCACCACGGCCAACGCCACCAACGTTTACTCGGTCGAGATCGTCGGCTGCGAAATGAGCGCCGAAGTGCAGGCGGTCATCTTCAAGCCGTCGGCCACCAAGAGTATCGGTATTAGCTTCAGGGGTGGCGGCGCCAATGGCGCACCCACCGAGATGAACGCCGATGACATTGCCGGCGTGCATCCTCAGGCTTATTGGGTGAACGCACCAGACGCGGGCACCGGAAGTCTCCCGTTTGACACTGGCACGACGGACGAGGCAGGCAACCCTGTCATGATCGAAGTTGTCAACAGCGACAATCAACCGAGCGACGTGATCGTCGAGTGGACCACGAGCGGCACATGGGGCTCGGGCACAGGCGAAGGCACCCCGACACAGCGCCTGCTGAACGGCTTGGTTTACGACAAT
This sequence comes from uncultured Verrucomicrobiota bacterium, assembly GCA_964578605.1. Taxonomy (GTDB): domain Bacteria; phylum Verrucomicrobiota; class Verrucomicrobiia; order Limisphaerales; family SIBE01; genus JAXMHN01. The sequence goes on from CAZODO010000031.1 coordinate 52,038, forward strand.
CCGGGCGGCGAACCGGCGAACGTGACCTTCTACAACGTTCCCGCCGGCACGCACGCGGTCATCGCTTACCTGGTCGGGATTCCGCTCCAGTTCCAGAACTCGGATTACACCGTGGTTGGGCAGAGCAGCCAGACCATCAACGTCCGCGTGCTGAACTCGGACGAGTACAACGCTGCGCCGGGATTCTACCGGGGCATCAGCACCGATCCGAGCAACCGGAGCCTTGCCTCCTATATCCGGTTTGACAACGTCCGCGCGGCTGCGGATGGCACCGTTCGGCTGGAATGGAACTGCCTGACAACCGGTTTCGACCGTGGCACCCCGGTCGCTGCTGTCCAATTGCTGTTCAACGCCACCGCGCCAGGAGCACCGCCGGTGATCACGGCCCAGCCGCAACCCACGGTTGCAGCCGAGGGTGGAACGGCGAGGCTAACGGTCGGCGCGACAGGCGATGGCCTCACTTACCAATGGCTGAAGAACGGCCGTGCATTGCCGAACGGCGGTAACGTCAGCGGCGCGACTTCTTCGATCCTGACGATCAAGGAATTCAGCGAAGCGGATGAAGCAGTCTATAGCGTGGCGATCTTCAACCCCGGCGGCAGCACCATCAGCGGAACCGCCGCAGCCAGGATCTCCAAGTTCGATATCAAAGACGCTCTGTCCGGATATTGGACCTTCGACCCGACGAGCGGAACAACCGTGCCGAACGACGTCGCGGGAGGCCGCGCCGGAACGGTGACCGGTCCCGCGACATGGGGTGCCGGCAAAGTTGCCAACGCCCTCAGTTTCGACGGAGCGACCACCTATGTCGTGGTGGACGATTACCCGAAGGCAACCAAGGGCATCGGGGCCTCCGTTTGGGTCAAAGCCGATCCGAATCTTAGCACCGACGCTGTAATCGTGCGCAACGCTCGCGGCGTGTTCGATGTCGGCAGCGATTCCAATCCTCTGCCCACCAGCCAGTTTGAACTGTGGCTGGATTTCGACGACGCCACGGGAACAGCCCGGGCGACCGCCTCCATCCGAGTCGGGCCCAACATCATCAGCGCCGTGGCGCCCTCTGCCTTTACGCTCGGCACATGGCAACATGTGGCCTTCTCGGGTGATGGCGCCCAACTGCGCCTCTACATCAACGGCGTGCAAGTGGACGTCATTGATTACATCGGCCATATCGAACCGTCCGAAATTCCGTTCCTCAGCATCGGAGCCCGGTTGGCACTCGATGCAGAAACGAGCGCCCTCGGACCGGATGCAGCCGCACCGAACTTCTTCATCGGCCAGATTGACGACCTCGCTTTGTGGGGACGCGGTCTGACAGCGGACGAAGTGGCCAAGATCTACGCGGCTGGACAGGCCGGCAAGAAGGTCACCACGGTGGAGATTACGCCTCCAGTCGTAGGCGACGGCACTTACAAGATCGGGTTGAACTTCGGCACGGATCAACCGGCTTCAACGCTGGCTGCCACCGACGTGGCCGGGGCCGAGGATGCCGCCCAAGCCAATTGGAACAACCTCGCCGGTCAAAGCGGGTCCATGGACAACATCGTTGCCCAGGCCGACGGGACGGCTCCGGAGACCACGACGGCTGCCGTCGTTTGGGCTTCGAACAACACCTGGGCCTCCACGGGCGGCGGCGAAGAGAACAACCTGTTCACGGGCGCCAACAAGACGCTCATGACCGGTTATCTCGATACCCTCGAAAGCAGCACGACGACCGTGACCATCACCAACCTGCCAGCCGCACTCACGGCTGACGGGTATGATGTCTACATCTACATGCTGGGCGGCGTGGCCAACAAGGGCGGCGGCTATCGCGTTCTTGATGCCGCGTCCGGCGCGGTCCTCAAGGACTTCATCCGGGTGCAAGCGCCTGCAAACCCAACAGCCCATGTGGAAGCTCCCACCGCGGATCCGACCTCCACGAACAACATCGGGACTTACCTGGTGTTCACCGGGCTCTCAGCGTCGGCGATCACCGTCGAAGCGAGCACAGCCAACGGCCTGGGCTTCGGTTCAACCGCATTCCGGGCTCCGATGAATGCAATCCAGTTGGTTGCACCGTCGAGCGCGCCTGCCGGTCCGCCGATCACCATCGCCGTGAACGCCGAAGGCAATGTCGTGATCACGTTCGAAGGCACCCTGCAATCCGCAGACGCGGTGACCGGGCCTTACACCAACGTGGCAGGGGCCACCAGCCCATTCACAACAGCACCGACCGGGACGAAGTTCTATCGCGCGGTCGAGCAATAGCCTGACTTAGCCGAATCACGAGGCTGGGGAGTTCGCTCCCCAGCCTCTTTTGCTTGGTAAACACTCAGCGACCCCACAGGTTTGGGTGCACACGGGTGAACCCTGGCCGTTGGTCAGCGAATTCAGTCGTCCCGGTCGGGACTTAACCCCTGGATGACCAAGCACCCGGCGTTGAAACGCCGCGCTATTGTCCGGGGTCCCTTCGGGACCAATTCCTCAGCGGCGACTAATGACTCGCGCCTCATCCACCATAGCCGTGGCGAAACTCGGATTCCGGAACTCGGACTTCTTTCGGCACCTTCGGGCTTCGGGCTTCGGACTTCGAACTTGCCTCGCCTCCCTCCGAGATGCCGAATGTACACATTTGTGTACACTTTTGTAAGCAACTCTTGTCAAGATGCTTACACGCCAAAATGTCACGCCATGCAAGTAAGTATTCGGCGAACCCTGTGTGGAGGGTTAAGGCTCCGCGCAGAGGATCTG
>CAZODO010000032.1:0-43188 GCA_964578605.1 uncultured Verrucomicrobiota bacterium
TATCCTTCTGGTCTCCTCGCCACGCCGCTTCCACGGTCCGGTCTTGGATCGTCTTGGATCGTCTTGGATCACGGCCGGGAGTCCGTGTGGGCTCCTGCCTTGCGCGGATCATTTGCGCGGAAGGCTTCATGGGCTTGCATAGTATCCGCGCTGCATAACGGGGAACAAAACTTATTATGCCTAAGACTCGCGCTTTGGTGGAAGTACTGGTAGACACGTCCTTAGCGAATGTCGTCTGATTAAGCGACCCTAGCCTCAGTTCACAACCTGAGCGGTTCCTTCGATGAGTTCGGATTGTTCAGTCGCGCTCTGAGTGATGCGGAAGTGGACGAATTGAATGTCTTTGGCAAACCCAACACCTGATATGGAACAGAAACCCGAGCGGATCCTCGTGATGAACAATCTCTCGAGATGGGCCGTGCTGATTGCGGCGGCTGTTGCTTCGGCGAACACAACGATCGGTGCGCCCACAGAGGTGAATCCCAATCTGCTTTGGTATGACAAACCGGCAGCCAAGTGGGACGAAGCGCTGCCGGTCGGCAACGGGCGCGTAAGCGCGATGATATTTGGTCACCCGGTGAACGAACGGCTGCAATTGAACGAGGGCACACTCTGGGCCGGTGGACCGTACGACCCGGTCAATCCCGAAGCCAAGGAAGCTCTGCCAGAGGTCCGGCAGTTGGTCAATGAAGGCAAGTATCGCGAAGCCGCCAAGCTCATCAGCGCGAAAGTCATGGCCAAACCCCTTGGCCAGATGCCGTATCAAACGGTGGGCGATTTGCTGCTGACCTTTGCGGGCGGGACCAACGTTGAGAACTACCGGCGCGAACTGAACCTCGACACGGCGATCGTCACCATCGGCTATACGTCCGAGGGCGTCCGTTACACGCGGGAGCTGTTCGCGAGTGCCCCGGAGAACGTGATCGTCATCCGGCTCACGGCGGACAAGCCCGGAAAGATTTCCTTCGCCGCGGGCATGAAGACGCCCATGACAGCGACGGTGGAAACGGACAGCAACGACACCCTCGTCATGCGCGGCATGGGTGGCGATGCGGGAGGCGTCCAAGGCCAGCTCAAGTATGAGGCACGGGTCAAAGTCATCTCAGAGGGCGGCGAAGTCACCGCGGAATCCGCGCGTGTCGCGGTGACCAACGCCAACGAAGTCACCTTGTTGATCACTGCGGCCACCCGCTTCAAACGCTTCGACGATGTCAGTGGCGACCCCGAAAGGGTCGTAAAGGAGCAACTCGCCATTTCGGCGAGGAAGTCTTCCGCCGAACTGCGCACGGCCCATCTTGCGGATTACCAAGCGCTGTTCCGGCGTGTCATGATCGACCTCGGCCAGTCCGATGCGATGAGGCTGCCGACGGACGAGCGCATTCGCCGTTTTGCCGAGGGCAACGACCCGCACCTGGCGGCGCTGTACTACCAGTTTGGCCGTTATCTGCTGATCAGTTGCTCGCGCCCCGGCGGGCAGCCGGCAACCTTGCAGGGCCTCTGGAACGCCAGCGTGAACCCGCCCTGGCAAAGCAAGTACACCATCAACATCAACACCGAGATGAACTACTGGCCCGCCGAATCGGGCAATTTGGCTGAATGCGTCGAGCCTTTGATCGCGATGGTCAGTGACCTGATGGCAACCGGCGCCCGCACCGCCCGGACTATGTATGGCGCGCGCGGCTGGGTGGTCCATCACAACACCGACCTTTGGCGCGCGAGCGCACCCATTGACGGACCCAACTGGGGTATGTGGCCGACCGGCGGCGCGTGGTTGTGTTTGCATCTTTGGGATCGCTACGAGTTCAGCGGGGACATGGCGAACCTGAAGCGCATCTACCCCGCTCTAAGAGGGGCATCGGAATTCTTCCTCGACACCTTGCAGGAGGAGCCGAAAAAGAAATGGCTGGTCACGAACCCTTCGATCTCGCCCGAGAATGGCCATCCTTTCGGAGCGGCAGTCTGTGCCGGGCCGACGATGGATATGCAGATCCTGCGCGATCTGTTCGCCAACACGATCAAGGCGGCGGAGACGCTCGGTGGGGACGAGGATTTCCGAAAGGAAGTGGCCGCCGCCCGCGCCCGGTTGGCGCCCAACCAGATCGGCAGCGAAGGGCAGTTGCAGGAATGGCTCGAGGATTGGGACATGCAGGCGCCTGAACGGCGACATCGCCACGTGTCGCATCTTTACGGGCTCTATCCGGGCCGCGACATCCACCGCCGGGACACTCCCGAGTTGGCGGCCGCGGTGAAGAAATCGCTCGAGCTTCGCGGCGACCGGGCCACTGGATGGGCGACCGCCTGGCGCATCGGTCTGTGGACGCACCTGGGCGACGGCGATCATGCGTTGGCGATTTTGAAACACCTGCTTAGCCCCGGTCTTACCTATCCAAACATGTTCGACGCGCACCCGCCGTTCCAGATCGACGGCAACTTCGGCGGCGCGGCAAGCATTGCGGAGATGCTGATGCAAAGCCGACTCGGCACCGTATCAACGGCGATGAACCCGAGGCCAACACCAGAAATCGAACTGCTCCCGGCATTGCCCTCAGCGTGGTCGACCGGGAGTGTAAAAGGTCTCCGAGCCCGGGGCGGTTTCGAGGTAGACGTAACATGGGAGGATGGGAAATTGGCGCAAGCTTCCGTTCGGTCCCTTAATGGCGGTTTTGCCCAATTGCGCTATGGCCAGGTGACACGTGACGTGAGACTTTCCAAGGGCGAAATCTTCCGTTGGGACGGACGCTAGCCCGGGCCGATGGATAGACTTGGAAACGTGGCAAACTCCTCAAGAAAGACATCTATGAGAAAGACTGGATGGATCCTGTTGTGTGGTCTGATCGCGGTTCTGGCTTCACCCACCCGCGCGGCGGACATCTCCGGCCAATGGCGCGGTGAATTCGACTCGCAGATTGGTCAGCAAACATACCTTTTCACCTTCCAAGTGAACGAAGGAAAGGTGACGGCCACAGCCACCGCCGAGGCCCAAGGGCAGAAGCGGGAGGTGACTTTCAAAGAAACCAAGCTCGAAGGAGACACCTTGACGTTTGTGGAAGTGCGAAACTTCGAAGACAACGAAGTAGCGATCGATTACACAGGCAAAGTTGGCGCGAACGAGATCAGGTTCACCCGGAAAGCCGGTGATTTCGCCACGAATGAATGCGTCGCCAAGCGAATGGAGCCGGGAGCCGCGGCGAGGACAAGCTCCAGCAACCCGGCATCTGGAGACCGGCCACGTCGAGGCCCAGGAGGGTTTGGCGGCCCGATCGTGCTTGGGCCGGACGATAAACCGGCGTTTCCAGATCCCCCGGCGAATATCATTGAGAAACGCGAGAGCGTCCCTCACGGCAAGCTGGAGATGGTCGAATACGAGTCCAAGACCGTGGGGACGACGCGCAAGATGCAGGTCTATACCCCGCCAGGGTATTCCAAGAACAGAAAGTATCCCGTGCTCTATCTGCTTCATGGCATTGGCGGGGACGAAACGGAATGGCAGCGTTTCGCCCAACCGGACGTCCTGCTCGATAACCTGATTGCTGATGGCAAGGCCGTGCCGATGATCATCGTGATGCCCAACGGGCGCGCCCAAAAGAACGACCGGGCAGAAGGAAACGTTTTCGCCTCGGCCCCGGCTTTCGCCGCCTTCGAGCAGGATCTCCTGAATGACGTCATCCCCGCCATTGAATCTCGGTATTCCGTGCACGCCGATCGCGAACACCGGGCGCTCGCGGGCCTTTCGATGGGGGCTGGTCAGTCTTTGAACTTCGGATTGGCGCACCTGGACACCTTTGCCTGGGTGGGTGGCTTTTCCTCCGCGCCCAACACCAAACCGCCCGAGCAACTCGTGCCGGACCCGGAGTCGGCGAAGAGGCAGTTGAAATTGCTCTGGCTCTCATGCGGCAACAAGGATGGCCTCATCCGCATCAGCCAGGGGGTTCACGCCTATCTCAAGGAAAAGGATGTGCCTCACCTCTGGCACGTGGATAGCAATGGCCACGACGCGACGCATTGGCGGAACAACCTGTGGCTCTTCACCCAGCGCATTTTCAAATGAGCAGGCACTCGTTGCCATGAGGAATTGCCACTTGCCATCCTTCCTCCGGGCCACGGCAATTCTCCTGGGGAAATTCACAATCCAGTTAGCAGAAACCCGTAAGAAAGGTTTAGCGACGCTATGATGCGGATAGGTTATAAGTTGCTCAGCTCTGCGCTGACGGCGGTGGTGTGTGTCTGCGCGCTACCTCTGGCCGCGGCCCCTGTTCAAGGAACCGCGTCGGCCCCCGGTCAATTGCTTCCGTTGACCTCTGTGCGTTTGCTGGACGGCCCGTTTGCCGACGCGGTCAAGGTCAACCGCGCCTATCTGCTGGCGCTGGATCCGGATCGATTGCTCGCCCCGTTTTTCCGCGAAGCCGGGCTTGAAGCGAAAGCCAAGTCTTACGGCAATTGGGAGAGCAGTGGGCTGGATGGCCACACGGCCGGTCACTATCTCTCCGCGTTGGCGACGATGATCGCCTCCGGTGCGGACACGCCAGAGGGCGAGTTGCGCCACCGGCTCGACCACATTCTGGCCGAAATGGACCTTTGCCAACGGGCTTCCGAGGACGGTTACATCGGGGGCGTTCCCGGCAGCCGTGAGTTGTGGAAGGCTGTCGCCAGTGGCCGTGTGGAGGCGGTGAACCGCAAGTGGGTGCCCTGGTACAACCTCCACAAAACGTTTGCTGGCCTGCGTGACGCCTGGCTCCTGACCGGCAACGCCAACGCGCGCGAGATCCTCATCCGCTTGGGCGACTGGTGTGGCACGCTCGTGGCGGAAATTTCGGAGGAGCAAATGCAGCGCATGCTGAACCAGGAACACGGCGGCATGAACGAAGTGCTCGCTGACATTTACGCCATCAGCGGCGACACGAAATACTTGTCTCTGGCGCAGCGCTTCAACCACAAAGCGGTGCTCGATCCGTTGATGCGCCACCAGGACCAACTCACCGGCAAGCACGCCAACACGCAGATCCCCAAAGTGATCGGTCTGCAGCGCATTGCCATGCTCACGGGCGACCAGGACGCCGGCTCCGGCGCGCGGTTCTTCTGGGAGAACGTCACTGGCAAACGCAGCGTCGCATTCGGCGGAAACAGCGTCTCCGAGCACTTCAACGATCCCAACGACTTTGGCCGGATGATTGAGAGCCGCGAAGGTCCCGAAACCTGCAACACCTACAACATGCTTCGCCTGACGGAGCAATTGTTCGCCAGTGTTCCCAGGGCCGTCTATGCGGACTTCTACGAACGTGCGCTCTACAATCACATCCTGGCCTCGATTCACCCGACTGTGCCCGGCTACGTCTATTTCACGCCCATTCGCCCAGGCCATTACCGCGTCTACTCGCAGCCTGAGAAAGGGTTTTGGTGCTGTGTGGGCACGGGGATGGAAAATCCTGGCAGGTATGGCCAGTTCATTTATGCGCAGGCCACGAACGGCCTTTACGTCAACCTGTTCATCGCTTCCGAGGTCACCGTGACCAATCTCGGCTTGGCGTTGCGGCAGGGGACGAAGTTCCCCGATGAAGCGCGCACGCGCTTGACCTTGCGGCTCCAGGAGCCTGCGAAGTTCACCATCCACGTGCGTCACCCCGGCTGGGTTGCGACCGGTGACTTCGTTGCGCGCGTAAACGGGGAGATAGTGAAGACGGCTACCCCGCCAGCGTCCTACATCGCGCTGCAGCGCGAATGGCGCGACGGCGATCGCGTCGAGATCGAACTCCCGATGCGCACGACAGTCGAGCGCCTGCCCGATGGCACGGAATGGGTCGCACTGCTGCGCGGTCCTATCGTGCTCGCTTCGCCCGCCGGTACGAACAGCCTGACCGGCCTTCGCGCGGACGACTCGCGCATGGGCCACGTGGCCAGCGGACCGCTGATGCCGCTGGATCAGGCGCCTGTCCTTGTCGCGAGCGCCGCCGAACTGTCGAGCTACGTCAAATCTGATGCCGCGGCAGGGCCGATGCGTTTCCGCCTGACTGATGTGGTCGACCCAAAGGCCACCGAGGGTTTGCCGCTCCTGCCGTTCTTCCGCCTGCACGACGCGCGTTACCAGATGTACTGGCAACTCTTGACGAGGGAGGCCATTCCCAGCCGGCAGGAGCGTCTCGCCGCCAACGAGCGCATGAAACAGGCCCGCGAAGCTGCGACGCTCGATGCCGTTGCCGTCGGTGAGCAACAGCCGGAGGTGGAGCACGGGTTCACGGGCGACGGCGTGGAGGCGGGTGAGTTTCACGGCCGCCGCTGGCGGCACGGCCGCTGGTTCCAATACACGCTTGATCTGCGCGGTGAGAAGGCCGCCGACCTGGCTGTGACCTACTGGGGTTCGGACCGCGGTCGACAATTCGACGTTCTCGCGAACGGCACGCTGTTGGCCACCGAACGGCTGGACGGTTCCCCTGCTGGTGAATTCTTTGAGAAGCGCTACTCGTTGCCAGCGGAAGTGATCGAAGCCGCCAAAGAGGGCCAGGTGGTCGTCCGCTTTTCCGGACATGACGGCTCGCTCGCTGGCGGCGTGTTCGACGTCCGGTTGATGCGGGCCGCCAAGCCATGAGCCAGCGAAGGATGCGTTCTAATGTATTCGATGCCTAATGAACACTCATAACTCAAACCAGAGCTTACACACAGCGTTACTCACAGCGGTGGCGCTTGCCATAGGGACAGCAACCATCTGGTCTGCAGAGATCCCGGCGCTCAAAGAGGTCTACAAAGACCGTTTCCAGGTCGGCGCAGCCGTCAACCGCGGCCTCGTAGCCGGGACCAGCTCCCGTCGAAGCCAAGAATTGCTCATCAAGGACATCGAACTGGTCAAGCACCAGTTTAATCACCTGGTCGCGGAAAATGACATGAAATGGGCGCTCATCCATCCGCGACCGGGAGAGGATGGGTACTCCTTCGGACCTGCCGATGCGTTCGTCGATTTCGGCCTGAAGAATGGGATGTATTTGGCCGGGCACACGCTCGTTTGGCATTCCCAGACGCCGCAGTGGGTATTTGCAGGCACGAATCCGCCTCCACCGGAGGTCACGAACGCCTCGCCTGGACCTGACCCAAGCACCAATCTGCCCGGCACAGACCGGCTCGGGCGAGGACGATTTGGGGGCGGTTTCTTCGGCCCTTACACCGGACCGCGCGCGTCGCGGGAGGAGTTACTGGAGCGGATGCGCGATCACATCCATACCGTCGCCGGTCGCTATAGAGGCAAGATCAAGGTTTGGGACGTCGTGAACGAGGCGATTGCCGACAACGGCACGAACATCCTGCGGAACTCGCTCTGGATGGAGATCATCGGGCCAGACTTCATCGCCAAAGCTTTTCAGTACGCCCACGAAGCGGATTCGGAGGCGATCCTCCGCTACAACGATTATGGGCTGGAAAACCCCGCCAAGCGGCAGAAGCTCATCGCGCTGATCAAGTCGCTGCAGGCGCAGAAGGTACCGGTCCATGCCATTGGCTCTCAAGCCCACCTCAACGTCTCAATCACTTTCGAGACGATGGACCAGGCGCTCGCGGAAATGGCGACGCTCGGCCTGCCCATTCACATCACGGAACTCGACGTCAACAGCGCGCAAGGTGGTCAGCGCGGGTTCGGAGCGGACGTCGCTGAGAATGCCACGACCACGCAGGGCGGTTTGGTGAGCGATGCTGACCAACGCCTGGCCGAGGCTTATGCCGGGATCTTTCGGGCCTTCTTGAAGCACGACAAGGCGGTCGAGATTGTTACATTTTGGGGCGCCAATGACGCGAACTCCTGGCGATCCAGGGGCAAACCGCTGCTCTTCGACATCAATGCTGAGCCTAAACCCGCCTTTCATGCGGTGGTCGCGGAGGCGAAGAACGCCGCTGCCATCGGTGCGCCGGCAGCACCTGTAGCCACCGCCAATGCCGCACCCGCGGAAGCGCGAAGAAGCGGACAACGCACCGGTCCGGATCTGGGACCCCTTCCCGAACTGCACGCGCCCGTCCCGAACACATCGCCGGGGCTCCTGGGCAAGCCCTTGAAATGGAAGTCCACCGGCGTGTTGGTTGCCCCCCAGAACGATCCCACCCATTTCCTCTATTCGGTCAAGGATCCCACCGTGTTCAAGTGTCAGGACAAATGGCATGTTTACGCGACGGCTTTCATGGTCAGCGGCCCCGCCGCGGCGACGCTCTTGAATCCGGACGCCGACCAACCCGCGGCCGGCGAACGTCGTGGCGACCGTGGAGGGTGGAGCATGGTTTACTTGAACTTCGCCGATGGGAAAGACGCTCCCAACGCCAGGCTCTTTTATAGGGATACCGTGCCGCGGTTCGGCGGTTACAGGTGCGCGCCGGAAGTATTTTACTTTGCTCCCCAAAAGAAGTGGTACTCCATCTTCCAGACTCAGCGCCCGGCTTATTCGATCAGCGAGACCCCGGATGATCCCCGTTCCTGGACCGCTCCGCAGCAATTCTTCACGCCTGACATTCCGACGCCTCGCCTGCCGATCGATTACCCTTGCATTGGCGACGGGGAGCATATGTACCTGTTTTTCACTGGCGATGACGGGAACTTCTACCGCAGACGGACCACTTACGCCGAGTTCCCCAAGGGCTTCGGAGCCCCGGTGATCGCCATGCGCGGCACACGCGAGATAACCTCATGTTCCTTTACCAGGGAATCTCCAGTGCCGGCAACCGCGGTGATTACGGAAGGCTGCCCTACAGACTCGGTCTGCTCCGCGCTGTGAAAGCCAACAACTGAACCCAATGATTAAACCCCTTTCACTCCTCGCGGCGCTCACCGTTTGGGCCGCCCCACTATTGTCGGCCGCCGGGGCTGCTGAACCGGCGCATAATCCCATCATCCACGCCGACGTTCCGGACATCGCGATGATCCGTGTGGGCGACACCTATTACATGAGCAGCACCACGATGCACCTGAGTCCCGGGCTGCCCATCATGAAGTCAAAGGACCTGGTGAATTGGGAACTGATCAGTTACGCCTATGATACGCTCGCGGAAAACGACGCCCTGACGCTGCAAAACGGGAGGAGCGCCTACGGAGCCGGTTCCTGGGCCAGCAGCTTGCGGTATCACAACGGCGTCTTCTACGCGACGACGTTCTCAAGCACGACCGGCCGAACGCACGTTTACCGGACCCGGGACATCGAGAAAGGGCCGTGGGAAGCGAACACATTCCGCCCTTCGCTGCACGATCACACTCTGTTCTTCGACGAGGACGGCCGCGTTTACATGCTCTACGGCGTGGGGAATCTCCGGCTCGTGGAACTGAACCAGGACTTGTCGGGATTGAAAGAGGGGGGCTTCAATGAGGTGGTCATTACCAATGCCCATTCGGTTGTGACGACGAACGTGGGGCTTCCAGCCGAAGGTTCTCATCTCCTTAAGGCGAACGGAAAGTATTACCTCTTCAACATCACTTGGCCGCGCGGCGGAATGCGTACCGTGGTCGTCCACCGAGCTGATAGGATCACGGGCCCGTATGAAGGCCGGCTCGCGCTGCAGGACAAAGGCGTGGCGCAAGGCAGCATCATCGATACGCCGAACGGCGAATGGTACGCTTACCTGTTCCGCGATTATGGCGCGGTCGGGCGCATTCCCTATCTCGTGCCGGTCAAATGGGAAGATGGCTGGCCGGTGCTGGGCGTGGACGGCAAGGTTCCTGACACGCTGAACTTACCCCCGAGCAAGGGGCTTATTCCCGGCATTGTGGCTTCCGACGAGTTTGATCGGCGTCCGGGCGATCCGGCTCTTCCACTGGTCTGGCAATGGAACCACAATCCGGACAACAGCCGGTGGTCGCTCTCGGACCGCTCCGGTTTCCTGCGGCTCACCACCGGGCGTGTGGACCCCAACTTGCTCGCTGCCCGCAACACCCTTACCCAACGGACGATCGGCCCGGAATGCTCGGGCACGACCGCCGTCGATGTGAGCCAATTGAAAGACGGCGATTCCGCGGGCCTCGCTTTGCTGCAGAGGGATTACGGGCTCGTCGGGGTGAAGGCGGAGGGCGGGACGAGCTTTGTCGTGATGGTGAATGCGCCAAAGAGTGTGCCGACCGAAGTGGAGCGTGTGCCGCTCACGCAAAGAACGGTCTTCCTGAGGGCTGAATGCGATTTTCGGGACCGGGCTGACCGAGCGCGTTTCTTCTTCAGCCTGGATGGACAGACGTGGACTCGAATCGGCAATGAACTGAAAATGAACTACACGCTGCCGCACTTCATGGGGTACCGGTTCGGCCTCTTCAACTTCGCTACGAAAGAACCCGGTGGTTACGCCGACTTCGACTTTTTTCGAATCCGCAGCGAAACGAACGTCAAGGACTGAACCTGGGTTGAACTCACCGCGCCGCAATGCATAAATGGATCTGAGCTTCCAAAGGTCTGAGGAATCTCCATCGTGAGCGCATCACCAACAGCCCAAGCCGCAGCCAAAGTGAAAGCCTCTGATGAAGGGGGACTCAAGACGACCGAATACCTGGGCTACGCGCTGGGAGATACTGCCTCTAACCTGTTCTTCCAGACTTTTGCCATTTTCCTAACGTATTTCTACACCGATGTGTGGGGACTGGCTCCGGCGGCAATCGGCACCATGTTTCTCGTGATCCGATTATTCGACGCCGCCGCGGATCCGCTGATCGGGCTATTGGCAGATCGCACTCAGACGCGCTGGGGGAAATTCCGTCCCTACCTGCTTTGGTTTGCGATTCCCTATGGGCTGGGCGGTTATTTTTTGTTCGCGAGTCCCGACCTGAGCGGCCAGGGCAAGCTCGTGTATGCCTACCTCACATATGGATTCATGATGCTGGTTTACTCGTTCATCAATGTGCCCTATTCGTCGATGCTGGGTGTGATCAGCCCCTCCCCGCAGATCCGAACGCTGGCCTCGAGTTACCGGTTCGTCGGCGCGTTTGGCGGCGGCTTGCTGGTTTCATTGTTCGTCCGGCCTATTGTAAAGTGGCTGGGGGGAGGCGCCGACGAAGCAGGGAGAGTTCTCAACGAGCTAAAGGGTTTTCAGCTCACGATGCTAATCTTCGCGGCGCTTTCAGCCGTCATGTTCCTGGTCTGTTTCGCCACGACCAAGGAGCGTGTAGCCGTTCCGGCCGGGCAAAAGAGTCATGCCTGGGGCGAAATCAAAGAGCTGCTGCGCAATTATCCGTGGGTTATGCTGCTGCTTTCCGCGATCTTTTCGCTCACCTTCATTGGCCTGCGCAACGGCAGCGCCATTTACTACTTCAAGTATGTCGCGGGTTACGATAACCAACCGGTGCTGTTCGGCCAGCTTGACCGCTTCACAGTGTTTGTCTCGCTTGGCATGGCCTGTCAGATGCTGGGCTCGTACTGCCTGAGTTTCTTTGCCAAGGTGGCAGACAAGAGGGTTCTCTCTTGCATGCTGACGGCGATCACCGCCGTGTGTTGGGCCACTTTCTATGTCATTCCTAAGGATCATTTCCCAATGCAACTAGCGGTGCAAGCGCTCGGGTGCTTCTGCATGGGGCCGGCCTCCGCGCTGGTCTGGGCGATGTATGCCGACGTGGCCGACTATGGAGAGTGGAAATTCGGCCGACGGTCCACAGGGTTAGTCTATTCGGCGTCCCTCTTTGCCATCAAGACGGGCACCGCGTTGGCGGGCCTGCTGCTGCCGTGGCTGCTGGCCAGTTGCGGTTACCTCCCGAATGTCGCGCAAAGTGCCGCTTCTATTCTGGGCATCACGCTCACGTTCTCATTGTTTCCAGCGGCATTCGCAGTCCTGAAAGCCGTCGCCCTGTGGGTCTATCCACTGGGCCAGACCAGGGTGAATGAAATCGCAAATGATCTGGCCGCCCGCCGCGCAGTTGTCTCTTTGCCCCAGCTCCATGACCATCCGTAATCCCATCCTTCGTGGCTTCAATCCCGACCCTTCCATTGTTCGCGTCGGTGACGATTACTACATTGCCACCTCCACCTTCGAATGGTACCCGGGCGTCCAGATCCATCATTCCCGCGACCTCGTTCACTGGCGCTTGCTCTGCCGGCCGCTGAACCGCGCCAGCCAGCTCAACATGCTCGGCAATCCCGACTCTTGTGGCATCTGGGCGCCATGCCTCACCCGTGCCAACGGCCTGTTTTGGCTGGTTTACACAGACGTGAAGCGTTTTGGACGAACGACGGTCGGCGGCACGAGCGGCGCGTCATTGCGCGATTTTCACAATTGCCTGGTCACGAGCGCGCGGATCGACGGCGACTGGTCCGAGCCCGTTCCGCTCAATAGCAGCGGTTTTGATCCGTCACTGTTTAACGACGACGACGGCCGCGCCTATCTGCTGAACATGCTGTGGGACCATCGTCCGGGGAACAACCGCTTCGCCGGCATCATTCTGCAGGAATATTCGGTGAAAGAACGCAGGCTGATCGGAGAACGTGTCAATATCTTCGAAGGCACGCCGCTCGGGTTTACCGAAGCGCCGCATCTCTACAAACGCAATGGTTGGTACTATCTGCTCACCGCCGAAGGCGGCACCGGCTGGGGGCACGCAGTGACCATGGCGCGCTCGCGAAAGCTGACCGGCCCATACGAATTGCATCCCGACACCTACATCTTGACGGCGAGGCATCGGCCGGACGTGGAATTGCAGAGAGCCGGGCACGCTGACCTGGTGGAAACGCCAGCCGGTGAGACCTACATGGTTTATCTTTGCGGCCGGCCGATACCCAACCGCGGTCGCTGCACACTCGGCCGTGAGACCGCCATTCAGAAGATGGTTTGGGGCACAGACGATTGGCTGCGCACGCTCGATGGTCAAGGGATTCCAACCGTTGAAACACCGGCACCATCAGCATATCCCGATATGTCCAGGAGCGGAGACGGCTCGTCCCCGGCCGGCCCTCAGGCGGTCTCAAGCGAGGACACGCTGTCCCCGCCCCGGGCTGAAGATGACGTGGATGGTGGCAGCCTGAGCACCTGCCGCTACGGCTTTGACAAACCTCAGCTTCCGATCGATTTCCAGTGGCTCCGCACGCCGTGGCCAGATGAACTCTTCAGCCTCACCGCGCGGCCAGGATTCCTGCGTCTCTTTGGGCGCGAGACGATCGGAAGTCCCTTCCGGCAGGCACTTGTTGCACGGCGCCAGCAGGCACATTGCTTGAGCGCGGCCACGGTCGTGGAGTTCGCGCCGAAACACTATCAGCAGATGGCCGGGCTCGTTTGTTATTACAATAGCGTGAAGTTCCACTACCTCTACATCTCTCACGATCAAAGCATCGGCAAACACCTGCGAGTGATGTCCTGCATTCCGGATTCCACGCAGGCGGACGCCTTTACGCCACCCATCTCCATCCCGGTTGGGAAGCCAGTGCACCTGCGGGTCGAGGTCGATTTTGAGCGGCTCTATTTTGCTTATCGCATAGAAAGCGCCGATGACGACTGGCGCTGGATTCCGCAGCTATTCGACGCCAGCATCCTCTCGGATGAGGCGACCGCTCCGGGACTCCCCAACTTCACCGGCGCCTTTGTCGGTATGGCCTGCCAGGATCTGGCCGGGACTTTGAACTCCGCGGACTTCGCTTTTTTCGAGTACGGGGAGAGAGGGTTTCGCCCGTTTCCATTTTCGACTTCGTGACATATCTCTGGCAATGATTGGAACGTCGACACACAAATGCGAGCAAGTGACCAACGGGCGGATTCACTGAACCATCACTTCAAAATTGACTGATCATACGAACCGAGAGGGATCTTCAAATGAGATACAACTGTAGATCGGAATCCAAAACGGTTGAGGGAAACTTCGTGACCACTGCGCTCCGGGTTTGGGCCGGAGTGCTGTTGTCCGTTAGTGTCTGCGCCGTGCCGCATTTAGCACTCGCGGCTGATCAGCAGAAGTCCAATGGCGTCCTGACCTCTGCTGACCAGGCACAATCCGCTGATGCGTGGCCGCAGTTTCGGGGGCCTACAGGGGACGGCATCTCATCGGCAACGAATGTTCCAGTGACCTGGAGCACGAATCAGAATCTGAGATGGAAAGTGCCGGTCCCTGGCCGGGGGCGATCCTCTCCCGTGCTGCTCGGCAATCGAATCTGGCTCACCACTGCTTTCGAGACCAACGTTCGAACGTTTTCCGCAGGCCCGGACCGAATGCAGCAGGCCGAGCGCGTCGAAATCGGAGTAGTCTGCCTCGACCGCGCGACGGGTAAACAGCTCTATTACAAGGAGCTGTTTTCTGCGGACGACCCGCCGGCAGTGAACTTGTTCAATAGCTACGCCACGCCCACTCCGGTGGCTGAACCTGGACGGCTGTACTGCGATTTTGGCACTTTTGGCACGGCCTGCTTAGATGCCGACTCCGGGGCAGTGCTTTGGAAACGCCAGCTTCCCTTGGAGCATTTCCAGGGACCAGGCAGCTCACCCGCTCTTTACAGGAACCTCCTCATCCTGGTGCGAGACGGTGGGGATCAGCAGTTTATTACAGCCCTCGACACACGGACTGGCCAAATCGTCTGGAAAACTGACCGGCCCCCGCTCAGCACCGCAGTGCCGATGTTCCGGAAATCCTTTTCTACGCCGCTCGTATTCGAAGCCGCCGGCAAGGTGCAGATGGTCGTGCCCGGAGCGCAGTGGTTCGTCTCGTACGATCCAGAAACGGGCCAGGAGATCTGGCGGGTCGATAACGGAAAAGGAGAGACGGTGGCGCCTCGACCGGTATATGGCAACGGCCTCGTGTATCTCAGCACCGGTGTCTACCGCCCGAAGCCGCAACTCTGGGCCGTCCAAGTGCACGGTCAAGGCGACGTGACCGCGACGCATGTGGCTTGGAAGCTGCCAAGTTCCATTGGTTTCATGGCCTCGCCGCTTCTGCTGGGGCGCGAGCTGTACCTTCTGAGTGACGATGGTTTTGTGACCTGCGTCGATGCAGACAGCGGCAAGATCCTGAACAAGGTTCGCGCCGGTGGCAATTATGCCGCCTCTCCGACGTGTGCGGAGGGACGCATCTACTGCTTCAGCCGGGAAGGCAAGACGCTGGTATTTACCGCTAATAAGGAGCTGACGGTGCTGGCTGAGAACCATCTGGACGGACCCCTTTTCGCTTCGCCTGCTTTTGTCAATTCAGCGATTTACCTCCGGACCGACAGCAACCTGTACTGTCTCTCATCGCCAGCTCCGCATTCGGCGAATTGAAAGTGCAGGGCGGATTCGGGCAGTGCCAGCGAGATGGAGTGATGATATCCCCGCCGTGCGCCACGAAAACTCTTGGAAGGGCCAACCGGTTGGATTAGGCTCGGCCTGATCAAATGGAGCAAGCCTTTCAGGTTCTGCGCCGAAACCAATAGCGTAACAAGCAAAACCAAAAAGTTATGTCGAACAGACCCTTGAATGTCGGTTTGGTGGGTGGTGGACGAGGCGCCTTTATCGTTCATCCGCACCAGAAGGCCATTCATTTTGACGGCACCCGGCGCGTCACTGCCGGAGCGCTTTTCCCCGACCCGAAGATCGCGCTCGAAGAAGCGGCCAATTGGCCTTACCCGATCAAGGGATACGGGAGCTACGACGAGATGATCCAGGCGCAGGCGAAGCTGCCGGCCGCGGAAAAGCTCGACTATATCCTGATCGTGACCCCGAACTTCGTGCACTTCGATCCGGCGATGAAGGCGCTCGACGCAGGGATTCCGGTCTTTTGCGAAAAGCCGCTGACGGTCACGATGGACGAAGCGGAGAAACTGGTGAAGAAGGTCCGCGAAAAGAAGATCCCTTTCTGCCTCGCGCACACTTACCTGGGTCATTGGACGACCCGGTTCAGCCGTTACATCGTCTGCGCCGGGCTGCTCGGCGACGTCCGCTGGGTGGACGCCTATTACCTGCAGGGCTGGCTCGCCACCAAGATCGAAGACACCGGCCAACAACAGGCTTCGTGGCGCGTCGATCCCAAGAAAGCCGGCGGATCGGGCTGCGGCGGCGACATCGGCACGCACGCCCTCATGCAATTGCGCTACGTGACGGGGCTTGAGGTGAGCGAACTGTCGGCGAATTTGGAGATCTTCGTGAAGGGACGGCCTATCGACGATCATTTCACCGCTTATTGCCGCTTGAGCAACGGAGCCCGCGCGCTGGTGCGAGCCTCCCAGATCTCCATCGGGCACAAGAACGATCTCGGGATCGAGGTGTGTGGAACCAAAGGCACGCTGCAATGGCGCCAGGAGGATCCGGAAGCCGTCACCATCATGTTGATGGGCCAACCGGACCGCGTTTACTACCGCAACGCCGTGACGCCGGGCGACGGGTTCCTGCCGAAGGACGTTCCCGCGGATCTCATGGCCGAACCCACCATCCCCTCGGGACATCCCGAAGCCTTCCATGACGCCTTCGCGCGCCTGCACCGCTGCTTTGAGACGGATGTGCGCCGCTACAAGGAAGGCAAGTTCAGCTCGGCCGATGGCTCGAAGTACGCCACAGTCGAAGATGGCTGGACGGGGATGGCCTTCCTCCAGACCTGCATCAAGTCGAGTGGCGAAAAAGGCGCTTGGACCCCGATGCCGAAGTTGAGCTAGCCAGCTGCCAGCAGCCTGTTTTCAACCAGACGCGCCCGCCGCGACTATCGCCCGGGCGCGTTCTCGTTTCTATTTTCTATTCGCCAGGCGCAACGGGCGTGATGCCCACTTTTTGCCCGACGCCGGCGTATCGTTCCGCATGGCAGGTCAGCACGAGCACTTGGACGCGTTGCGCCAGGTGAACAAGGAAATCGAGCACCCGGGTTTGGCGGATCGGGTCGGTATTGACCAGCACATCATCAAGGATCAGCGTTTGGGGCTCCGTCGCCGCCAGTTCAACGGCCGCAGCCGCGCGCAAACACAATAGAAGCTGTTCTTTGGCGCCTTGCGAAAGGCTTTCGAAGGGGACCCGTTCGCGTGGATCACAGGATCGGCCCACTCCCAGAATGGCAAGGCTTTCGTCGAGGAAGACTTCCCTGTGCTGTTCGCCTGTCAGTTCGGCAAAGGTGGCCGAAAGGCGCTTCTCGAGCGGCGCAAGCACGGTGCGCACCGCGGCGGCTTTGCGGCGGCGGATCAGGGCTTCGAGGAAGCGGGCTGCTTGCGCCCGCCGCCGAAGGCCCGTCATTCTCGCGCGAACGGAGGCCACCTGCTCTTCCAGGTCAGCGGCGCGCGAGAACAACCCGTCGACCGCCGCAGTCCCCAGGGCGCCTTCCAGGCGGTTCATTTCCGCCGACTTCAAGTGGCAGGCCTGCTCGGCGTCGGCTGCGGCCCGCACAGCCCGATCGCGACGTTCGGCAAGCCGGTCGGCATCGGGCGGGAGTTTAGCCTTGCTGACCGCCAACCGCGCTTCGGCCTGGACGAATCCGTGCTGAGCCATGGCGCGCACGCTGTCCAGGCCATCGGGATAACGCTGCTCAAGAGAGTGGATCTGGGCGCGAGCACGTTCCAAATCCCCTTTGATGACGGCGGCTTGCGTCAGCACATCGCCTCGCTCGCGCAGCAAGTCGTTGATGCGCCGCTCGAGTTCCTGTCGGTCCGCCGAAGCGTGGCGAAGGCGTTGCTCCAGCGCATGAACCGCGGCTTCGGACGCGGTCACTCGCCCTTCAATTTCAGCGGCGGCAAGGCTCTGTTCCTGCGGCGAGATGGGTTCAAGCTGGCGCACCATGTCCGCCAGACGCGCTTCCAGCGCGGAGACCGAGTTAGCGAATGCCTGCGCCGATTCGTGCGCTTCCAAGAGCTCCTGCAACTGCTTGCGAAGGCCTTTGATTTCACGGTCCAGGTCCCTTCCAAGGTGAAAGAACTCCTCCGCCTTTTCGGGGCTGGGCACGCCGAGCTTCTCCCGGAGTTGGGCAAACTGTTCCGTGGCCAAGGCGAGCTTCGCTTCCAAGTCCCTGAGTTCACGGGCGCCGGAGGTGATCGTGACGACCCCCCAGCTCGGAAGCTCGAGCCTGGCGCGCCGGTGCGCGTGTATGACGGCGGGTGCCTCTGCGGCTGCCTGCAGTTCGGCCGTGCCGCGCTCCGTTTCCGCACGCACCGCGACCGGGATGAACGGCGCCAATTCAATCTCCAAACCGGCCGAACGCAGCTGAATCTCCAGGTCGCGAACGTCGCGTTCGAGCGTGCGCAAAGACTCGATCTGCTTGGGCGTCAGCGCCGGAACCGGGGTGCGCGCGCGTTCTTTAGCCACCAGTTCGTCGGTGAGGCCATCGATCCTCGTCCGCTTGCTCTGGCTGGCGGCCACTTGCGCCTCCAGCGCGCGCCATTTTAACAGCGCCCGCCACCGCGCTGTTTCCGTCCCGAGACGGTGTCGGTCTTGCTCAAGAGAGGCCAGTTCCTCGGCGGCGCGACGGCAGCGCGCTTGGAGAGCCTCTTCTTCGGCCGCGATCTGCTTGACTCGGTCACGGACGGCTTCTTGTTTGGGACCGGCTTCGTCGGCGGCTTTTCTCAGAGCGGCAAGACGCTGGAGATCGAGGTTGACCTCCTGGAGCCGGCAGTTTGCCCGGTCAAACTGCTCCTGGGCCGCGGCGATTTCCTGCCGGACCAGGGCCAGCGATGTCAACTGTCCCTGGACACGTTCTGCTTCCGTGCGGTTTGCCAGAGCGGATTGGCGAAGTTGCACCAACTCAACCGCCAGGAGCCGGTGCTGATCCTGTTGGGCCTCTACGGAGGCCATGCGCTGGCGGGTGTCGGCCAGCGTCGCTTCGAGATGTTCGAGTTGTTGCTGAACCGCGAACAGGTCACCGCTCTTTTTCACCTGGCCTGTGGGCGTGAAAACCCTCTGCGACTCGTCGCACAAGCCGGCCAGGACAGGGTCAATGCCCGGATCGATCTCGACTTTCGCCAAACATCGGCGAACCCGTTCGCCGGACGGATTGTCCCATTCGGGCCAAAGCGCCGGCTCGTCCTGGCGCGCCCACAAGTAACGCAGAAGGCCCCAGTGCTCCGGCTTGCTGGCGCCGCGGCCGGGCTGGGAAGCTGCGAGCATTTCAAAAACAGCCTGGTCAGCGGCGTCGCCGTTGGCCATCTCGCGCCAACGGGATTCACGCCACTCGGCAAGGGCACTTTCGGGGTTTTGCAGGAAACGCTTGCGCAAGCGGAATCGGCGTTGCGCGATCGAAAACTCCACGGCGACCTCGGGCGCCAGATCGGTTCCTGCCGGCTGCAACCCACGAACCTCGTCCGCGCGGGTGGTATGGCGATCGAACAAGCATCGGGCAGCCGCGCGCACCAGGGTCGATTTCCCCTGCTCATTCGGGGCGGCGAGGATGTTGAGCCCGGGACTGAATGGACCGGCCTGGACCCGCTCGACAAAGCGGCCCGTTCGGCAGAGCTCAATGCGTTCGAGGATCATCCGCCCTTCTCCTGCAGGCCATGCGCCAGGACGTCGGCCGCGGTCTTGAAGAAGCCCTCGTCCAAGTCGGCGCCGGACAACTCGAGCTCTTTGGCGATCTCCTGGAACTCGGGGTAGGTCAGCGGATCGCTTTCGGCCTCTCCAGACCCCGGCTGTCCGGTCGCAAACACCTTGGCCTGCGCCAAATCGGCGAACACACCCGCCAGCAAAGGATGACGCTGCGCCATCCCTGCGATCTCCGCCGCAGAAAGCGCCAAGAGGGTCTCGTCCTGCACGTCCGCAGCTGCGAACTTCTGCAAGGCAGTCTCAAGCCATTGGCGCGTCTTGACCAAGGTTTCCCTGGGCGACCGGCCCTTGAGCACAACCCTGACCACGGTCCGGTCTGCTTCCGATCCGAGAGCGCCCAGGTCCCGCTGCAAGGCAGCGATTGCCTCGGGCTCGAACAGATCCCCAACGAAACGGCGCCACGTCAGCCCGGCCACTTCGACCCGCCGGATCTGCGGCGCTGCGCCCGCGCTGGCGATCTCCACCAAGGCGACACAACGTCCGTCCGCATGATCAAAGGCATCCGGTTCAGGCGTTCCCGGCATGACAACGCGGTCGTTGTCGCAGGCCCACCACTGGTGCCAGTGGCCAAGCGCCAGATAATCGAGCCCCGCCCGAGTGGCTGCCTGGAGATGAATGGGATGATCATTCGGTTGGTGCTTCCCTTCGATGGCGAGCGCGCCATGGGTGATTCCGACCTTGATGGCTCCTGCGGGAACGTTCGCCGCCAACTCCGTCAAACGCACCGACGGGTCCTGGGTCGAAAGCCTCTGCTTTAGCGGGTTTCCCAGGAGGAACCCCGAACCCACCGGGAAGACGCCCGGTTCGGTGATGACCGTCACATTGGATGGAGGCGTGGCAAATGGCGGGCGCCGCCAGATGCACCCCGGGCCGCTCACCGGATCGTGGTTGCCGGGCAGAATGAAGATCCGCAAGGTTGGCACCGAGGCGAACAGCGCGGCCGTTTCGGTGAGAAGCCCTTGGACCACCTGGTTATCCTCGAACAGATCGCCCGCAATCACGAACGCGTCGACCCCCTCCCGGCACCCCAAATCGAGGGCGCGCCGCAGCGTGGCAACCCGTTCGGCCCGCAAGATCGGGGCTTTTCCTCCGAATCCACTGAAGGCGCAACCCAATTGCCAATCGGCACTGTGAAGGATCTTCATTGACTCAGACTGCGCTCTCACGCCGCGCCGACGGTACCATCTCTGCCTGCTCCGGCAACGCCTTTTTGCCGCACCGCGGGGCGAGAGAACCCTTCGATGCAGGCATGACGGAAGGTCGCAGCGTTCCGCCCGTTCGCTCGGCGAGCGCGGGCCCGGGGTATCGGGTTTTCGTGCTCTGAATTGGACCCGTGATGGCGCGCCAAACTGGCCGCGCGAAAAAAAAGTGCTGATTCAGTGGCTTTTCGATTGACGGCTCGCTCATGACTGCTAAACCCAATGCTTCAAAGGGTCCGTCGGCGCGTCCGGCGGAGGAAGCCGGGTGGTCGGGCCGCCACCTGACAACAGCGTGAGCTGCGGGAGTTTCGGAAGTGCCAGCGTTGCAATCGGCCTCGCGAACGGGTTCGCACAGGGTTCAGCAGCTATGCAGGGATGGCTGCGTCTTGTTTCGTTGGGCGAAACGCCTGCTCGGGCGATCAGGTTGGGCCAATACGGCTGTCAAGCCAGGCTGAGAGCTGCCTCCTTTCGGCTTGCAGCTGATGCGGTTACTCGTGACCTGACCGGACGGGGCCTCGCACTCCAATTGCAGCATGCAACAATGAAGATGAAGCAAATATTAGCCCTTCTCGTGTTCTCCTGCCTGGCACTTTGTGCCCAGGGAGCCACGTACTATATCGACTACGCCGGTGGCTCCGACGCCAATGGCGGGACGTCCAAGGCCGCACCCTGGAAACGGGCGCCTGGGATGAAAGGCTTCGCGCGCGCTTACCAGCATGTCGCCGGCGACCGTTTCATTTTCAAAGGTGGCGTGACCTGGCCGGTCGATTGTTTCCAGATGCGAATCACGGCCGGGGGGAGCAGTGACAGCAACCGCGACTATTACGGGGCCGATTCGACCTGGTACGCAGGCGGTGCGTTCACGCGGCCGGTCTTCGATTTTCAGCACACGCTCGTGGGTCCGGGCTGGACTGCAGCAGCCGGCGTCTTGATTGAAGGCTGCAATTTCATCACGTTCGAGAACATCGACCTGGCCCGGCATCGCACTCCGCCCCAGATGAACGGGATTATCACCTGGGGCTCGGCCACGATCTGCCTGAGCAACAGCAGCGGGTTTCTCCTTTCCAAGTGCGTGATCCGCGACTGGGACATGGCCACCCCGATCGTTTACGGCACGAGTGGAGGCGGGGGAATCCTTCGGGTGAACGGCGGAGGGAACAACACGGTGACCCAATGTGTGTTTCACCAGGAGGGTGTCGCTGTGAGGACCGGGACGTCTATTTGGAACATTAACACAGTGGCCTATTCCGAGATTCATGACACGGCCACGGCGATCATGTCCGCGCAATTGGTGCATCACAACCACATCCACCATTTGCAGGACCCGACCGACCGGGAAGCGCACACGAATGTGATGCTCTGCAATGGCGGGCTCCGGGCGTATAACAACCTGATCCATGACATTTCCCAATTCGCCCAGATCATCTTCGTGGCGCCGGGCTACTATGGAACCAGCGCGCAAGACTGGATTTACAACAACGTGATCTACAATGTGCACCAGCCTTGCATCGCCATCGATACCGACGGGCAGAACGGGCTGGGCAGCGGATCGCACATTTTCAACAACACCCTGGTCGGGGCCATGGGCTGGGGCGCTTGCGTCCGCGTGGGTTACCGCGCCAATGGCGCCCTCTCCCTGCTGGAAACGCGCAATAACCATTACATCACCCGCTCCCTCCCCGTGTTCAAGAACGACCCCAGCCAGAATTGGGGTTACGTGACCACGTCTCTCGACGGCCCGAACGTCGCGCAGACCGCGGAGCAAGCCACGGCCGCTGGGTACGTTATCGCCAACGCCTACCAACCGGTGGACTCAAGCCGGCCCACCGTGAATACGGGCACGAGCTTGCCGACGATCTTCACCACCGATATCCGGGATCTTGCCCGAGGCCAGTTTGGCGCTTGGGACGTGGGTGCCTACGAGTTTGCCGGAGGAACCCCGACCGGCGCGCCGGGCGTCCTGGTGCAGGATGTCGCGAGAGCGTCGGTGGACGAAACCGCCGGTTCGATCACGTTGACCGTGCGCCGGACAGGCGGCACGTTTGGCGCCGTTTCCTGCTCCTACAGCACCGCCAACGGGACGGCCACCGCCGGCGTGAACTACACGGCGGCCAGCGGGACGCTGTCCTGGGGCAGCGGCGAAGCGGCGAGCAAGACCATCACCATCGCTATCCGGAAGGTTTCCATGGTTGGAAGCAAGGATTTTGCGGTCAACCTTTCCTCTCCGGCCGGCGGGGCGAGCCTGGGCAGTCCCTCCAGCACACTGGTCACGATTAACGGGAGCGGCACTGTGCCCGGCACCAACCCCACTCCCGTCCAGGCGCTGGTCAACCCGAGCTTCGAATCCGGCCTAGTGGGCTGGACGACCAGCGGGAATGTCTCTTGGGTGGGGTCGACGATCTACAAGCCAAGCCAAGGCAGTCACCTGGTCGCCTTCAACACCGGCCAATCCACGCCCAACGGCTTCCTCTCCCAGAGCTTCAGCACCGTGGCTGGCCAATCCTATGGGCTCAGCTTTGATTTCGGCGTGCTCTCCTATAACACCCTGGAGCAGCGCATTCAGATCACCATCCGCGGCGCCAGCGTGCTCCTGTCCAGGACGGTTTCCCTCTTTGGCACCGGCTGGGGCGCGGTCAAATGGGCGCCGCAAACCCTGTCCTTTGTCGCTGACGGTCCCACGACTACGCTGACCTTCCAGGACGTGTCTCCGAGCACGATGAGCCTGGACGGCCTCTTGGATAACATTCAGGTGACGACCACCGCGCCGCCTCCCGTGCAGCAGTCGCCGCCCACGATCACCACCCAACCCTCGAGCGTGACGTTGACAGCGGGAAGCACCGCCACCTTCAGCGTCGCCGCCACCGGGACGGGCGCCTTGAGCTACCAATGGCACTTCAATAACAGCCCTATCTCGGGCGCGACCGGCAGCAGCTACATCTTCAGCAACGTGCAGTCGGCCCATCAAGGCGGCTACAAGGTCGTGGTGTCGAACAGCGCAGGTTCGGCCACCAGCGCGACCGCCACGCTCACCGTCACCGTTCCCGTCCAGGAACCGGCGACACTGATCACGAACGGGAGCTTTGAATCCAACTACAACGGATGGACCTGGAGCGGAAACCAGACCGTCGCCACGCTCCCTTACCGTCCTTCCGACGGGCAGAAGCTGGTGTCGTTTAATGGCGGCCAAAAGCCGGCCAACGGGGTGCTCTCGCAAACGTTCAGCACCGTCGCGGGGCGGACTTACGCGCTGGATTTCGACGCCGGTGTGCTCGCCTATAATTACGACGAGCAGCGCATGCAGGTCACCGTGCGTGGCGCGAACGTGCTGCTCTCGCGAACCCTCTCGCTCTTTGGCAAAGGCGGCGGTTCGAGCGCCTGGGTTCCGCAGAGTCTCACCTTCACGGCCGACAGCGGACAGGCCACCGTCACCTTCCAGGATGTGTCGCCGAACACCACGAACCTCGATCTGCTCCTCGATAATGTCAGCGTGACGGGAACAGGGGTCAGCACCGAACCGCCCATACCGGCTCCGGTCATCAGCACCCAGCCTGCGGACATCACGGTGACCGTGGGCAGCCCGGCCACCCTCAGCGTGGTGGTCAGCGGCGCGGGAACCTTGACCTACCAATGGCGCTTCAACGGCAGTCCAATCTCGGGAGCCACCGGAAGCAGCTACTCGATCAGCAGCGCCCAACTGGCGCACGCAGGCAGCTACGATGTCGTCGTCTCCAACGGATCCAGCTCAACCACCAGCTCCGCCGCCGTTCTGACCCTCACCAATCCCGTCACCGTCAACGGCTTTGTCAACGGAAGCTTCGAATCCGGATACTCGGCCTGGACCGCAAGCGGGAATCAGATGATCAATTCATCCCAATGGTATCCCGGGGCGGAAGGCAATTACGTCGCGGCGTTCAATGCGGGCGACAAGACGCCCAATGGCGTCCTTTCCCAGCGCTTCGCCACCACGCCCGGGCAGGTTTACACCTTGAGCTGCAAAGTGGGCGTGCTGGCCTACAACTATAACGAACAGCGGATGCAAATCACCGTGCAAGGGAATGGCTCATTGCTCTCCCGGACGGTCTCTGTGTTCGGTGCCGGGGGTGGATCGACGCGCTGGTCCCCCCAGAGCTTCACGTTCGTTGCCGACAGCTCAAGCACGACCCTCACCTTCCGCGATGGGTCTTTGACCACTGCCGCGCTGGACTTGCTCCTGGATAAAGTGGCCGTCTCAACAGGCAACTAGGCGATTCGATCGCTGGCCAGTCCGGCACCGCGTGCTGGACTGGCCTTTCTCCCCTCGGATTCGGCTCCCGTGCCTGCCCTTCGAACGCTCTTTCTTGCCCCACGGCAGACAAAATAAGCATGCTCCGCCCAGGCTCTTCATCCCGTCTGCCTTCGCTCTTCACCCGTAGTTCACCCGTAGTTCACCCGTAGATCACCCGTTCGCGATCGGGTGATGATCGGGTGATGATCGGGTGACGACCGTGTTTAGACCGGGAGGACCCGCGCTGGACCAGGGGCGCACAGGTGCGTGGAAGCTCATTCACGACCGAGCTTTTCCCCCCCGTTAGTCTCCCGAGGTGCAGGCTGCCCGAATCGGGGCTCGTTCCCTTCGCCGCGGCGCGGTCTACAAAGGGAGTCTCCGCCTGTAATTGCCCTCGCCCAGGCCCTGGGCTAAATGGCGTGTGTGAACACGATTAACAAAGACGAGCTTTTCACCCACGTCCGCGAGTTTCTGAAAACGCGGGGCATCGAGCTCCAGGCAGGCTCGTATTCCCGCACGATTCAGAAGGGCTGCCAGGTTCTGGCCGACACCATCAATCTGAGCCAGCAAGCCGTGGACCGTGCCAGGACGGAAGTGGAGAAGACCCTGGAGAAGGTCCGGCACTCCATCCACGAAAAGACCAGCCCGCGCAGGTCGGCGGGAGCCAAGGGAACCGGCCCGAAATCCTCCGAGGCACCGCCTATCGTGCCCACCGAGCCCAAGGCGGAGCGCGCCACCGAGAAGGCCCCGAAGAGAAAGCGACCGCCTGCCGCCAGGAAAACGTCTGCCAAACGCCCGACTGGCAGACGGACGCGTCGTCCCGAATAGCCCGGGTTGCGCCGACGTCCCGAAGGCGCATCATGACTGGATGCCAGCACAGAGAGTTGCACTGGGGAATTCGACCGGCCTCGGTTGGCTCGCAAAGGCCGAAGGGGGGCCACGGTGATGAAATGGCTGCTGCGGGCCGTCGGAACGAAGTACGTCATTAAAGAAGACGGCAGTTTCACCGAAGACATTGGTGAAGCCTGCGATCTGCCGTCCGTCAATGCCGGATTGGAGCTTTGCCGGAGACGCAGCTTGATCGGGATGGAGCTGGTCCTCCGGATGGGATCTTCCATGGAGGCATCCATCCGGATGGGAGACGTGTGCTGATCCCGGAAGGATTTGGGTTCATTTCGGCCGCTGATTTTCCTCGCCAAACCGCTTGGTGCCGGGCAAAGAGATGCCCTCGAATTGCCATGGCCGAACACATTGTCATCCTGGATTTCGGTTCCCAATACACGCAAGTGATCGCGCGGCGAATTCGGGAGTGCAACGTTTACTCTACGATCCTCCGGTACGACACGCCGGCCGCGGAACTTGCGGCGCGGAATCCCAGCGGCCTCATCCTTTCCGGCGGTCCTTCCAGTGTTTATTCCGCCGAAGCACCGCTGCCGGACCAAGGGATCTTCGATCTTGGGGTGCCCGTGCTCGGGATCTGTTTCGGCATCCAATTGCTCGCCCAATTCCTCGGCGGCAAAGTCGAGCCCGGGCAAAAGCGCGAGTATGGCAAAACCACGCTCACGGTGACGGACGAAACCTGCCCGTTGTTCGCGGGGCTGCGTCGCAGTTTGCAGGTGTGGAATTCGCACGGCGACAAGCTCACGGAACTGCCCGGAGGCTTCCGGCCCGTGGCGATCACCGAAAACTCCGCCTACGCGGCGATCGAAGACCGGACGCGCCACTTTTACGGGCTGCAATTCCATCCGGAAGTCGTCCACACGCCGAACGGGAGCGAGATCATCGCAAACTTTGTGCACACGATCTGCGGGTGCGGCAAGAATTGGACGATGCATACCTACGCCGACCAGGCGATCGAGGAGATCCGGCGCCAGGTCGGTTCCGAGCGCGTGATTCTTGGGTTGAGTGGAGGGGTCGATTCAAGCGTAGCCGCGGCCCTTCTCCACAAAGCGGTCGGTGACCAACTCACCTGCATCTTCGTCAATAACGGCCTCCTGCGCGCCCGCGAAGCGGACGTTGTCCGGGAAGTGTTCGGACGCCATTTCCACATCAAGATGCAGTATGAGGACGCCTCGACGCTCTTTCTGAGTCGCTTGAAGGGCGTGACCGACCCGGAACGTAAGCGAAAGATTATCGGCCGCACTTTCATCGAGGTGTTTCAAGCTGCCACCAAACGCGCCGGCGCCGCAACCTTTCTGGCGCAAGGCACCTTGTATCCGGATGTGATCGAATCGGTGCCCATAGCCGGGAACCCCGCCGCTCTGATCAAGAGTCATCATAACGTGGGCGGGTTGCCCAAGAAGATGAAGTTCCAGCTTGTCGAGCCTCTGAAATGCCTTTTCAAAGACGAAGTCCGGCAGCTTGGGCTGGAACTCGGGTTGCCAAAGGAGATCGTTTTCCGGCAGCCTTTCCCGGGTCCGGGGCTCGCCGTGCGAATATTGGGCGACGTGACAACCAGCCGCTTGAAACTGCTTCGCAATGCCGACGCGATCGTGGTGGAGGAGATGAAGTCGGCTGGGTGGTATTACAGGGTCTGGCAAAGCTTCGCTGTGCTCCTGCCCGTGCGAAGCGTCGGCGTCATGGGCGACGAGCGCACTTACGCCTACACCATCGCCCTCCGCATTGTCGAGTCGCAGGACGGCATGACGGCGGATTGGGTCAAGCTGCCCTACGATCTTCTGGAAAAGATCTCGACCCGCATCATTAACGAAGTTAAAGGGGTCAACCGCGTCTGCCTGGATATCTCCAGCAAACCCCCCGCCACCATCGAATGGGAATAACGCCGCCGGCCCCTCAGGCTACGGCTTAGCTGGCCCGCCGGCGTGCCTCAGGCGAGCCGCGATATCCACGTTGAATCGGGGCGCGGCTAGCTTCAACAGCCCGTCCGAAGCCTTGACCTCGGCCGCCGCCACGCGCTCGCCCTTCTGCGTGTCCCACCACTCGATGGCCCACGCGCCGTCGGAGACCCCATTCAACGTGACGGACGCATCTGCGACGGACGCCGGATTCGCCTCGGTGGCGCCCTCCGGCCAGTCATAAGCCCGGTCCAAAAGCCATACGAACGCCTCGTCCCGCCCTGCCACTCCGAACGGTGTTACCCGGTTGTCCGCGCCCTGGAAGGTCGCCGATTTGAAGTCCGAGCGGCCAAGTCCCGTGCCTTTGAGGAACGCGGCGAGCGCGGACCAATGGGAGTGAAGGTTTGCGCTATGGATACTCTCCCACCACCAGGTCATTGCCGTCCCGGCCGCGCCGGTGAACACGCCGCTCCAGATCGCCTGGTGCAACGCGCGGAAGTGCGGATCGGCATCCGGTTTCCAACCCTTCCAATCGGTGCCGTACTCGCTCACGAAGAAGGGCTTTTGGTATTTCGCGAAGAACCGGGCCGTTTTCTCGGCGGTCATGCGAGCCGGGTGTTTCTCGTTGTAGGAGTGGTACTGGGCGAAATCCATCTCGGGGAGCGCAAACAGGTCCGGCCGTTCGCTCCCGCCAGTGAAGCTCGACGAGATCAAATGGCCCACCGGATCGAGCGAACGCAGGACACGC
Source organism: uncultured Verrucomicrobiota bacterium (assembly GCA_964578605.1). Taxonomy (GTDB): domain Bacteria; phylum Verrucomicrobiota; class Verrucomicrobiia; order Limisphaerales; family SIBE01; genus JAXMHN01. Next base: position 28,393 of record CAZODO010000032.1, read on the forward strand.
CCCATGTCCCGGTGCCAGGCAACGACGTCTGCGTGCTTCACGTAAGCGTATTCGTTGTCGATCTCGTTGAAGAACTCCCACCCGAGGATATTCGGAAAAGCCGACCACCTCCCGACCATGTATCGAAGCCGCTTCTGATAGAGCTGCTTGGCGGCGTCGAGGGTAAAGAAGTCGTTCTGGCTCTTGCATGGTCCGCCATTGACCGCGTTGTACGGATGACGCGGCCAGAAGTTGTTCCCGCCCCAGAAATCGGGCTTCACTTCGAAAATCCCGTGGTAATCGAAACACAGCATTACGTAAATGCCGCGCCGTTCCGCTTCGGCGAGCACGCGGTCCAACCGCCAGGCGTTGTCGAGCCGGTAACGCACCTTGTCCTCCCGATCCCACTCGATCCCGAAAGCGTGATGCCACATCCAGATCCGGATGTAATTGATCCCGGCCTTCTCGTAGGCGCTCAGCCAATCATCGTAATCGTGCGTGCCGCGGCTCCCGTGCCAGCATGCGCATAGGCCGTTCAGGAAGAGAGGGTCGCCATTGCTCAGGCGGAAATATCGCTTTGCCTCCGGCTCAACTCGAACCAGGCCCGGCCGTGCCCCTTGAGCCACCTCGACCTCCACCTGGGCCCCCTGCCCTGTTGGTTTGCCCTCCAAGTTCACGGCTGCGCGCAGTTGATGGCGTCCCGGCTCCTGGGGCAGCCAACGCACCCGCCATTCCCCTTCCCCACGTGGCGTCAGCCTCTCGCGCTGCCCTTCAAGCGTGCGTTCATAGTCGCGGTAATAGAACCCGGGCACCGTGCTCCGTTTACCGGAAGGCGCGGTCGCCTCGAGGTTGACAGTAATGACGTCAGGATCGTACGGATTGTCAGCATCCGGAACCCCTTGAATAGAGATCTCGACTCGCTCGAAAACTTCGGGTTTCTCTTTGGAGAGCGTGAGTTCAAGCGCGCTTTGCCCGGCCGTCACGATACTGAAACCGCCAGCGCCAAGAGACAAAAGGAGGCCACATACAGTGAGCGCGGAGGACTGTCGGAGTTTCATTGTGATTCAGATCAGATTTGCCGACTTGAGCTTATTGAACGCATCGTGCCAGGGGAAGGAAAAGGTCTGCACCTAGCCCCCTTGAATTCGCTTCAAAGACGGGTGCGGAAGTCTAGGATTTCAGACCATGAACCTGCGTTTTGCCCTGGCAACGCTGATGGTCTGCAGCGCCGCCCTTTCGAACTTTGGAGCCGAGCCGTCGCCATCCGCCCTTTCCTCCGGTTACGCCGAATGGAAAAACGGTCCCAGCGCGAACGAGGACTTCTTCCCCATAGCCGTCTGGCTGCAGGACCCGGCGAACGCCGCCCGTTACAAGGCTGCGGGCATCAACCTCTACGTGGGCCTATGGCGCGGGCCGACGGCCAACCAACTGGAGCAACTGAACAAGGCGGGCATGCGCGTCATTTGCAGTCAGAACCGTTTCGCGCTGGAGCAACGTGATAACCCGGTCATCGCCGCTTGGATGCACGGCGACGAACCGGATAACGCTCAGTCTCTTGGTGACGGCAAAGGCTGGGGTCCGCCGATCCCGGCCGAACGGATCGTGCGGGATTACGAACGCATCCGCGCCAACGACCCGAGCCGCCCGGTTCTGTTGAACCTGGGCCAAGGGGTCGCCTGGGACAATTGGATCGGCCGAGGCGTGCGTCGGAATCATCCGGAGGACTACCCGGAATACGTGAAAGGCTGCGACATCGCCTCCTTTGACATTTACCCCGTGGTCCATGACTCGCCGGAAGTGAAAGGGCGTCTTGAGTTTGTCGCCGCGGGCGTGAAGCGGTTGGTCGCTTGGGCCGGGCCAGAACGATTGGTCTGGAACTGCGTCGAGTGCACGCATATCAGCAACCCCAACGCCAAAGCCACTCCAGCGCAGGTGCGCAGCGAAGTTTGGATAGCGCTGATTCACGGCTCGCGCGGACTGATCTACTTCGTGCACCAGTTCAAGCCGGTGTTCCGGGAGGCAGCGTTGCTCGACGATCCCGAGATGCTCGCCGGAGTGACAGCCATCAATCGAAGAATCCAGGAGCTGGCACCCGTGTTAAACAGCCCGAGCGTATTGGAGGGCGTCACGGTTAAAGCCGATAAAGCCGAGATCTCAGCCGGTTTGGTTCACTTGCAGCCCATCGCCTGGATGCAGAAGCGTTCAAAGGACGCGACCTACCTGTTTACGGTCAATATGCGCAACGAATCGGCGCGCGCGTCGTTCTCGTTGGCCGCCGCAAGCCCAGACGCCGCCGTGGATGTGCTGGACGAAGACCGCCAGGTGTCGTTGAAAAACCGGGAGTTCACCGACGAGTTCAAGCCGTACGAAGCCCACCTGTACCGCATTCCCCGGCTCTGATTCGGCTGCAAGCTCGCGCTCCGGCTCGCGTTGCGTAGCCGGGGCGGGGTGCCCATTCCACCGCCTCTGGCCGATCCAGCACCAACGGAAGCTATTCAAGCTAATCGCTTTAGAAAGACGCGAACAATTTGTTCGGATGTTCCGCATTGACACTCGGTAACCCCGCTGCGGCTCGCGTCTGGTCTTGACGCTCGTGCCGCTTGGACGTTACCGATGCTTAAGCGACTGTTCCTCAACATATTAGGCGTTTGATGACAAATTGTCATCGGTTTCCTCCTGCGACGGCGGTCTTTTTCGAGCAGCGGGATGCGTCTTGCGTTTGCGCCGAAGCGAGTATTCGGGCATCATCGCGTGAACTGGTATGTGTCGTCTCTTAGCCGGACAACGCGCGTCTCTATATCTGCTGCTGAGTTCCTCGTTAGTCGCCGTAACAGAGCCTGTCCGCCTGACCGAGCAGCAAGTCGCGTCGGAATTCGACTGTCGCTTCTTCAAGCGTGAGCATGGCCTGCCCGATGAACGGATCAACTCGGTGCTGCAAACAAGAGACGGGTACCTATGGGTTGGGACCCAACGAGGGTTGGCCCGGTTTGACGGCCTTCAATTCACCGTTTTCAGCAGCGTAAATACACCTGCATTTGTCTCGGATGACTGCCGACACCTCGCGGAAGACATCGAAGGTGCTCTGTGGATTGCCACCGGCAGCGGACTGGTTCGCAAAGCGGGCAATGCATTCACTCGTTTCACACCCGACGAACGCGGCAAGGCGGTCTTGGAATACGCTCGCCTTTGTCCCAGCCGCTCGGGCGGTGTGATCGCCGGACGCGACCGAACGCTGTGCTGGTTGGACGGGCGTGGGTTTCGCTGCCACATCCCGCAATGGCCGGTGAGGGATGCGGGCGTGCTTTCTGAAATTCACGAGGACGAAACGGGCGCACTCTGGCTGGCGACATGGGCAGGCGTGTTGCGCTATGTCCCGGATATTGGGGGCATGGAGATGGCGCCACTTGGCAAGGAGTTTGAGAATGTCCCCGCGACCGCCATGCTGCGAACGCCGGCGGGTCATCGCTGGGTCGTGCTGGCCGAAGCGGTCCCCCCTCCGCAGTTCATCAATGCAAACCGATGGTTAGCCTGCTTTAAAGACGGACAAGTGTTGAGATCGCCCGATTTTGCGCACCCTGATTTTGTGTCCGGCCGCAGCGAATTCATCCTGCAAGACTCGCGGGGAACAATCTGGTTGGGTGGAATGGCAGACGGCATTCACCGTTATTTCGGCGGCCATTTTGAGCAACTCCCGGTTCGTCCCAAGGTCAATGAGGACTGGGCCATGTGCGCCACACTGGATCGGGAGGATAATCTGTGGATTGGGACAACCCGGAACGGCCTGCAGTGCTGGACACGGAAAAGGGCCACCTGGCACAGCACCGGCGATAGCCAGGAAGGTGCAAATGCCTGGACCATCCTGCAAACCCTAGACGGCACCGTGTGGGCCGGCACAGATGGCGGCGTTTGCCAGTTCGAAGGTGAATCCGCCCGATACGTAACCAACAGCCACGCCCCGATCAGGAACGTCCGCGCTCTGGCCCAGGATTCAGACGGCGTGATCTGGGCGGGAACGATGCGCGACCTTCACTTTCTCAAGGATGGGCTGTGGACGCGCTTCATGCTGCCCGGCGAGTGGGTTGAGACCAAAATCCGAGCCCTCGTTCCAGCGAAGCAGGGTGGAATATGGATCGGAACTGTCCGCGGACTCAGCCACCTGCAAGAGGGCAAGCTGCGGAAGTACACGTCGGAGCACGGCCTGTCCACGAATGAAGTGCGGGCCCTGCTTGAAAGCAGGTCCGGAGGCCTCTGGGTAGGAACACTGGGCGGAGGTTTGTGCCATTTCCAGGACAACCGCTTCAAAACCCTGACCACTAAAGACGGGCTCTCCAACAACAACGTTTGGGCGCTGCACGAGGACGGCCAGGGTGTTCTGTGGATTGGAACCGAACATGGCCTGAACCGGCTGCACAACGGCAAGCTCAGCGCCTTCACCGAGCGGCACGGGCTGCCTGAAAGCCAAATGAACTCGATCGTCGAGGACGATTGCGGCCGCCTATGGATCGGCCATGATCGCGGGATCTACTGGGTTCTTAAGCGCGAGTTGGAGGAGGTTGCGGCGGGAACACGCAAGTCCGTCCAGGCAGCCGTCCACGATGAGCTGGACGATCCAGTGGTGATCGAAACGAATGGGCAAAAGAGCAATCCGGCCGTGTGCAAGACGGCGGACGGCCACCTCTGGTTTCCTACCACAAGAGGCGTGCTGGAGATCGATCCGGCCGATGCCGATCTTGACCGAATTCCGCCGTTAACCGTGATCGAGAGCATCCTGGCCAACGGCGAGGTGGTCTGGAGCTGTCTTCCGAGGGAGAACGCTGTGGGCGAGTCAGCGTCCGCGGCTGAGCCGCCAAAGGTCCTGCGCTTGCCTCCCGGAGGCGGTCGCTTGCTCCAGGTCCACTTTACCGCGCGATGCTTCACCGCTCCCGAGAAGACCCGGTTCCGATATCGTCTCCGGGGACTTTCCGAACGCTGGATCGATCTCGAGCGAAGACGGGAAGTGCATTTTTACGATCTCCGGCCCAGCGATTACTTGCTGGAGGTGATTGCCTGTAACCGTCACGGGGTGTGGCAAAATCAAGGGGCGACGCTCGCCTTTCAACTCGCGCCGTTTTACTACCAGACCTGGTGGTTCTACGGGTTGGCTGTTGCCGTCGTGGGTTCGATCGCTGCCCTGGGCCTGACCTGGCGCATGCGTGAACTGCGCAAAATGCATGAGCTTAAGCGGCTTAACGCCCTGAACGAACAACGCCAGCGTATCGCCCGGGATGTGCACGACGAATTGGGGGCAGCTCTCACCCATATCCTGCAATTAAGCAAGGGTGACGCCCCTAGTCCGGGCGCATCTTCCGCGCAACACATCGCATCGATCGCTGAAGCCGCCGTCGACAATATGGGCGGCATTGTCTGGGCCAATAACCCTGACTTCGATACGCTCGATGACCTGTCGGCTTACGCCCGCGAATACACGGCAGGATTCCTGGCTTCGTCGAACCTCGAAGCCACGCTCGAGTTCCCAGAGAACGGCAAGAATCCGCCAATCAATGGGTTCGTTCGCCAACACGTCCTGTTGATCCTGAAGGAAGCGTTGCAGAACGTCGTCAAGCATGCCCAAGCCAGTCATGTCCGGGTAGCGCTCGAGCTCAACGACCACCAACTGACCCTGTGCGTTGCCGACAACGGACGGGGCCTTCCCGAAAACGGCCACCGCCGGTTTGGCTCTGGGCTAACCAACATGCGCACGCGCGTGGAAGAACTGGGCGGCGCGCTGGAGATCAAATCCAGCCCAGGTGAAGGCACCGCATTGATCGTTCAAGTGCCACTGCACCGATTATAAGGCGCGCCAGCCCTATTGGGCCCTGAGGAGCGAGGACCAATAGATGCCCCCCTCATCTTTTCATTCGATTGCCGATTGCCGCTCAGCCCGCCATAGTCGACCGTGGCCATGACATCTAACGGGTCGACAATTCGCGTCGCGGTGGTGGAGGATCTCACGGATTACCGTGAAAACCTTGTGCGTTTGCTCAGTACAGCCGAAGGCTTTTGTTGCGTCGGTGCTTGTCGGTCTACAAACGAGGCTCTTCAAGTTCTTCCGTCTTTGAGCCCCGCAATCGTGCTTGCCGACATTCGCATGCCGGGCCTGTCAGGGATTGATTGCGTCCGGTTGCTCAAGCCCAAGTTGCCCAGAGCACAATTCATGATGCTCACCGTCCTCGAGGATCACGATCTGATCTTCCGTTCGCTCCAAGCTGGCGCAACCGGCTACCTCCTTAAGAAAACGCCCTCGGACAGATTGCTCGAAGCGATCAAGGAACTTCACGCTGGCGGTGCGCCCATCTCCGCCCAGATCGCTCGCAAGATCGTTGCTCATTTCCAGAACACGCCGTCGGGCACCGCCGACAAGAGACTCTCTCCCATGGAAGGCATCGTTCTCACTAAACTCGGCCGAGGCCGGCTCTACAAGGAGGTCGCGGACGAACTGCAAGTGTCCATCAGCACCATTCGCACTCACGTGCATAGCATTTACCAGAAACTGCACGTCCACAACCGAACCGAGGCGATCCGGAAAGGCTTGTCACTGCATCCTCCCGTGGGAGACGAGGAACGTTGCTGAACCTGGCGGTCGGGCCGTGCCGTTTGAGGATGTTCCGGCATTCTCCATGCGGAACCCCGCAGTCTGAAAGGCACGTCTGAGAAAGGCGTTTTCGATCGCGCAAAGCTTGCCTGCCCGAGCGAATACCCGTTGCCCGGCTTCCGCGACTCTACCGTGTAATTCCTGAACGGCGGAGCAGTTGGCAATCCTGCCATGACCATGAAGGCTCGCGGCCCGATAGGCTGTCCGCGGCAAGCCCGGATCCGCTCCAGCTTGCTCCATCACCCCTCAGTACTTCGTACGATACCCAAACCGCTGCTGGCTCGTGTAGTCTCCCCCTGGTTCTGATGCGATGACGAACAGCTGGCGATCCCATTCTCCGTGCTTGAGCCACGCGTTTAGAGGCCGATTTCCGTGCTAAAGGTTCCAATGAGTAATCCCGGCAGGAGAACTGCAGCCATGGTCTGGGTGATAGCCCTGGCCGGCTCTTTGGTTGGCGGCCCGCAAGTGCGCGGGCAATCCTACGCGAGCGTCGCGGGAACCTACAACGGAACGGAAGACTCGGTGCAAACCCTCACCTATGGCGGGGAGTCCGAGACTCTGACGGATTCGTACGAGATCTCCAACCTCGTGATCCGTCAGAATGGCGCTGTCTTCACTTACTCCGCCCAACCGCCTGGCGGCGGTTCGTCTTCTTACACCCGCACCGGGACTCTCAACGGGAACCGAATCGTGGCGCTGACGGGGCCAGTGGTCATTGAGGTGAGTCCCGAGATCCGGGTCACGCGAAACGAAATCACCTCCGTCGAAGGCACTGTGAGTGATGGCAAGATCGTCATTCGTATGACGGGGATCGCGGAAGGCATTTATCAGGGAGTCAAAGGACGTTTCGACGTCCGGAGCACCTCGGTCTTGTTCGGTCCCGCCGCGGCAGTCCCAGACATCAGCATTAACGCCCAGCCCCAGGATCGGACCGTTATACAGGGAGAAGCCGCTGCCTTTACCGTCGCCGCCAAGGGCAACTCCGCCTTGAGCTATCAGTGGCGCAAGGACGGCGTGAATCTTTCCAATGGAGGGGGAATCGCCGGAGCCAACAGCGCGACGCTCACGATAGCAGGCGTTCAGCCTGAGGATGCCGGTGAGTATTCGGTGAGGATCAGCAATGCAGCGGGAGCGGTCACCAGCCGGAGCGCTGCGCTGACGGTCCTGGTCCCGCCGCGGATCACACGACAGCCGCAAGGCGCGTCGGGCGCGGTCGGAACAGCAGCCCAGTTCACCGTGGATGCAGCCGGGACAATGCCCCTGAGTTTCCGGTGGCGAAAAGACGGCGCTGACCTCTCCAATGGCGCGCGCTTTTCCGGGGTGGCCGATCCGACTCTTTTCATCAAGGCGCTTGAGCTATCGGATGTGGGAGCCTACACCGTCGTTGTTTCCAACCAGGCAGGATCCATCACCAGCAGCAACGCAAGACTGGCTGTGCTGATCCCGCCCACGATCACACAACAGCCCCAACCGGTTGCGGCAAGCCTCGGCGCTCCGGCGCAGTTCACCGTGGTTGCCAGCGGCACTCGGCCGCTTGCCTACCAGTGGCGGAAAGATGGAATCGAACTACCGGGAGAGTCCAGCGCCACCTTGCGGCTGTCTGCGGTGGAGATTTCCGACGCGGGAACATACGATGTCATCGTCTCCAACGCTGGCGGAGCGGCAACAAGCGAAGGCGCCCTCCTGACCGTCTCCGTTCCACAACCAGCCACGCCGCTAAAGCTCGCGATTGCCTGGATGGACGGGGCCCCAGAGTTGACGGCGACGGGCGAACCCGGCTGGCTCTGTGCGTTGGAACGTACTACGTCTCTCAGTACTCCGGCAGCGTGGATCCCCCTGACGAATCTCCTTCTGCAGGCTGGATCGGCTTCGGTGAAGGACAACACCCATGAAGCAGCCCAATCATTCTATCGTTTGCGTCGCGCCGAAGCCGCCAAATGACGGCCCGCGGCAGGGGTCCATCGGCCCCGAACGGCTGCCCTCACATTCGGCGGTGAGCCTTAGCGCCGTTTACCAAAACTAAATCTGAGTTGCTCGTGACACGAACATCAGCCGTCTGAACGCGAGCAGATCTCCTGAAACAGATTGACAGTCGCATGAAAATTGAAGAAACCGAACGCGTCAGCCTCAAAGCCGGTATCGGCGAACGACTCGGGCCATCTGGTGACGTGCCGTTTTCGCGCAGCAACATCAGTCCGGCACAGTCTGAGCTATCGGAGCGGAAAACGCGCGACGAGTCAGCCGAAGCAGCAGTTAGCGGCGAAAAGGGCTTGAAAGTGTTCAGACGACCTCTTCTAATGTCGCTTTAGGACCACCCGGAAAGTCGTTGGCTAGGCGGATTCGGAACGACTCAAACAATAAGCCTATGTTATGAAAGCGATCCTCAAGACCAATGCACTTTTGTCTCTACACACTCTGAACCTGTGCCTTTCGATTGGACTGACCCTTGCTGCACTGTTAACAAGCGGCTGTACCGCGCCTAAAGCTACTTCGGCCGAAGAGTTGGCCGTCAAGAGCGGCGGTAACTCTTCGGATTTCGCAACGGTCTATGTGGCGCGGCAGGGTGGAGTCGGGTGGCTCGAGGATTTTCAGGTAAGCATTGACTCGTCCGATACCACGTTCCTCGGACCGGGAATGTATCAGATCTATAAGCTTCCGGCTGGCACGCATCTTTTGGTTGTAGGACCTGGAGCGGGGGTACGCCACAGTTTGACTGTTGAACGAGGCAGAAAGTACTTTTTTCGGACGTGGCACCCATTCATTTCCAGCCAGAACATCAAGATGGAAGCACTGTCTGAACCTGATGGACAGAAAATGGTGTCGTTCTGCAAATTAGCGGCTCCTCACGTGTCTACAACGAAGGAACTTGTCAAGTAACTCACCTGAATGCTTTCTCTTCATTAATAACACCGACAGCCCATTTTATACTATGATAAAACTTTTTGGCATGACATTCGCAGTCGCGACTTCCATTCTCATGGTGGGGTGCGTATCTATTGGAAAGGACTTTCGCGAAGAAAACGTATCCCAGCTTGATTTGGGCAGTTTGAAGCGAGGAGAAGAGACCAAACTGTTCGGAACATTACCTAGTAGATGGGCAACGAACACGCCCTCAGGAAGGTTTGAAGGCTGTCGATACCTTTTCGCTCACGGCAACCTCGCAACCGCCCGTAGTCGACTTCTCGATCTGGAATTCAAGGATGGACTGCTCCACTCTTACCTTTACGCCAGCATGTTCCGATCGGATGCGACAGCGATAAGCGAGTCCGCGGCACATAATTTGATGAAAGGTCAATCTCAGGCCGAAGTGCTGAGGCTTCTTGGTAAACCAAGTGGAAAAAGCCTCTACCCAAGCCACCAGCCCGATTACAAGGGTTGCTGGGAGGAAATTGGACCAGGCAGTGAGTTGTGGGCCTGGTGTTATGCGCCGCCGATGGTGACCTTCGGATCCCACCGCACAGAATTCAAGACTCTGTTCGTGAGTTTCGACGCGGAAAAGAAGCTCTTGAGGGCTATCCAGAAAGAGTCAGGGAATAAGTTGAAACAAACTCCGGCCGAATAGATCATATGAAATCCAATTGCTGCTTTAGCGGGTTAAGCATCAAGCTCAACCGAGTCGCGCTAATCGCCATGGCAGTTGTGCTAACCGGCTGCGGCACAGTCAGAACAATTCAATACACCACGAGCACTTCTGGCGAGCAATCGCCTGAGGGGCTGGCACACGTCTTCCTGATGAGAAACAACACATTCAAAGCAGGGGGAGTTCCAATGTTGGCAGTCCAAAACACCCAGCCAATCGGCCAGTACACAGCGAAGGGGTATCTGGAGTGGACGACGCCTCCGGGGAAAGTTCAAGTTCGTGTGTCTCCTGTCCGAGGCGTATTTCTGGATGCGCAGCATGGAGACTTTACTCTGTCGATGGAGGTGTCGAAGTGGATAGCAAACGAGAAGATGGCGCTTGCCTCTCGTAATTTCGTGAGGCACGTGAGAGCTCTGCGCGACCAAGGGATAGAGTTTCCTGCTGGTGAGGTGGTCTTCAACGCAGAATCGGGAAAGACTTATTTTATCTTACAGACAAGCCATGTGGGCTTTACAAAAGCTAGCCTAGATTTGGAGGTCGTCGCGGAGGAACAGGGAAGAAGAGTTCTCAAAGAACGAGACGCGGCTCGCCCCCTGCCTGCGCATTTGAAGCCAACCCTCACGGCTCCCCTCGAGCTTTTCACCGATTGATGAGAGCGCAAGGCATTGGGATACCACGGACCGGGCGCCAGCGCAACCGCCGAGGGAACGATTAACTTCATCCGAACCCAGCTGAATATGAGCGCACCAAAGAAACGACAAGCGATGGCTGTAGCCAGCTTGGTGCTCGGGATCTTGTCCTGGACCTGCCTCGCAGGACCGTTTACAGGCATCCCCGCCATTATTCTGGGTCATATCGCCTATAAACGCTCGCGCAAGGATGCGGAGAACTACAGCGGTGGAGGGATGGCCGTTGCAGGGTGCGTGCTGGGCTATGCTATCACCGTCCTTTCGGCAGGGATGATCTTGCCTTCAATGGCCAAGGCACAGTCCAAGCGGAATTCAATCATGTGCGTCCACAACCTGCAGCAGATCGGATTGGCCTTCCGAATTTATGCGAAGGACAATGGGGATCTCTTTCCTTTCCAGGTAGCTACTAACGCGCGCGCCCTCAAAAATCTTCCAAGCGGACTTGCCGTTCTCGATCATGACCTATCGCGAGTGCTAGGGCGCTTGGCACGCGAACTCGATAGCGTGCGCGTATTGATTTGCCCCGCCGATCAAGAAAAGCGTCCGGCAGCGGATGCTGGCCATCTCACAGGCGACAACATCAGTTACGAAATAGAGATCAAGCCTGAGGTGACCGTCCGCAATCCGATGGAGGTGTTGGCTCGGTGCCCAATCCACGGTCACCGACTCCATTGCGATGGCAGCGTATCACACGAGAAGCCGTTCAATTAATCTACTCAAAGTTGAGCAACTTGCTTCTTGAGGCGACGCACCCGCTGCAAAAGTACCACGTTCAAGCCTGCGATGCTTTAGGCACGGGCAGTTGGCGCACCGTGTTCGACCTCGAGGGAAACGGGGCGCAACGATCCTGCCGGGATTCTATCCACTCGGATAGTCCCTGCTTCTATCGAGTTGTGTCGCATCGTTGACACCTTTCATCGGATTCGGTGAACGAAATCTCTCAGCATGTTTCGCTGGCCGCCGCGAATCGCGCATCCCACGTCGCTAATTTATCCCGCTGGTTGCAGCTCACGTTATCGGGCGGCTACCCGTTCTCCGATTTCGGCGACTCAACCGTGTAATTCCTGAGCGGTGGAGGAGCTTGCAGTCCTGCCACAACCACGAAGGCTCGCCGCTTGATCGGCTGCTCACGGCAAGCGCGGATCTGCACCGACTTCTTCCACCCCTCAGTACTTCGTACGATACCCAAACCGCTGCTGGCTCGTGTAGTCTCATATTGATTCTGATGCCGCTGCAACCAACAACTTGACGATGGCTTCTCCCGCTCTTGAGCCACGCATTCATGGAACGCTCTCTGTGTCAACGGTTTCCAGTGAGTAATCTCAACGGGAAAACTTCAGCCATCCTCTGGGTGATAGCCCTGACCGGCTGTCTGTCTGCCGGCCCACCAACGCAGGGGCAATCCTACGCGAGCGTCGCGGGGACTTACAGCAGAACGGAAGATTCGGTACAAACCCTCACCTATGGCGGAGAGTCCGAAACTCTGACGGACTCGTACGAGATCTCCAACCTCGTGATCCGTCAGAATGGCGCTGTCTTCACTTACTCCGCCCAACCGCCTGGCGGCGGTTCGTCTTCTTACACCCGCACCGGGACTCTCAACGGGAACCGAATCGTGGCGCTGACGGGGCCAGTGGTCATTGAGGTGAGTCCCGAGATCCGGGTCACGCGAAACGAAATCACCTCCGTCGAAGGCACTGTGAGTGATGGCAAAATCGTCATTCGTATGACGGGGATCGCGGAAGGCATGACGGCAAAGCGCGAGCCGCAAGCTGGCGTCGCATTCGGCTTAAGGGCTTCACCCTCGACAGACTCCAAAACAACGGAGAAGGCCTCGTAATGAATGACTCCGACACCAAATTGTCCGTTGAAGGCGAGCACGAGGAAGGCTTGCCGGGGGCTAAGACCGTGGCGCGCGCCGAAGGCAGCACCTGGAAAGCTTTGCGAGACATAGTATGACGTCCGCCAGTGACGCATCCGCCCAAAACCCAAGAGCGATTGTGCTCGAAGGTTCGAGCGAGGAGAGTGCTTTATCCCACCCGGGGTTTTGGGACTTGATCAGACCTGGTTTCGAGATTCCCACAGGATCGGCAATTCCCTAGACGAAACATGACGATGACATCCTCGAATGACGCGATTCACTCGCACAGGTCTGTAGCGACAGCGTTTATATTCGCCGCGGTCTTGCTCCTCTGTGATGAATCGCACGCAGCGCCGCGAGAAGGCGCGTCACTTTTCGTGAGCTCTGACGGGAACGTAGTGGCCACCTACCAAGGTAAATCACCTTTTACTACCTACAGCAATGATCTGCTCCTCAGTTCACCCAGAGGCGCATTCTCACATATCATTTTCAACAACTTAGCCGCCAAAGTCGGCGACAGTGTAAATCTGGGTTTCTTCAGCGCAGGCACGGAATTGGTTTTCCGACTGCATGTGCGGACTACGGGCGACAATTTCTTTTCTGGACCGGCAGCACGCAACCCGGACCACAAAGCGCATGCCAGAGTCGACGACGCATGGAAGCCTGGTCAAACACTTGTAGAGTGGGAGGATCTTTTTGGCACACCGGAGGGTCCAAGCGGCTTTAACGATCTCTTCTTTAGCTTCTCGAACGTCACTTCTACCAACCCTCTCCCCCCAAACTCATCCCCTCTCCTAGACATAGTCATACCCTCTAACGGAGCGGCTTTCTCTACGACCACCGATGTACCAATTATCGTTGAGGCAAGTGATCGGGACGGCACTGTTACCATGGTTGGTTTCTACGCCAACGGCGAGCGGATCGGCACCGCGACCAACGCACCGTTTCAGATGGTCTGGACCGACGCGCCTGTGGGAACGCATGTTCTGACAGCCAAGGCTCGCGACAACGATGGGGCTGTCGCCACCTCAACACCTGTGTTCATCATGGTTGTCCAGCCAAATTCTTTCCCTCGCGTAGAAATTTTCATACCCACTAACGGAACGTCTTTCGCCAAGACCATCGATGTGCCAATTTCGGTCGAGGTCAGCGATTCGGACGGCACTGTGGATCTGGTCGGCTTCTACGCCAACGGCCAGCGCATTGGCACCGCGACTAATGCACCGTTTGAGATGGTCTGGACCAACGCGCCAGTCGGGACGCATGTGCTGACAGCCAAGGCGCGCGACAACGATGGCGCCGTGAGTACCTCAGCACCTGTGACGATCACCGTGGTTGAAGCCAACCATCCTCCGCAGCTTTCAGCTATTCCGGACCAAGTCCTCCTGGAGGACAGCTCGGCTCACCCGATTGCCTTCTCCCTCTTTGATTACCAAACCCAAGCCCAGGACCTGTTGCTGACGCTTACTTCCTCTAATCCGGCTCTCCTTCCAGTCACCAACCTCGTCCTCAGCGGCTCGGGGACAAACAGGACCTTGCTGGCCACACCCTTGCCAGACCAGTTCGGGGACGCCATGGTGGCCCTGGTGGCCGACGATGGCCAAGGTCTCACCGCCACCAACCAGTTCAAGCTCACGGCGCTCCCGGTCAATGACCCACCTGCCTTCATCAAAGGCCCTGATCAGAGGGTCCTGGACACCGCTGGGCTACAGACCATCGTGGGTTGGGCCAAGTCCTTGAGTGCAGGTCCTGCCAATGAAGGGGGCCAAACCCTCTCCTTCCGAGTCAGTGCTGACCGGCCTGAGCTCTTCACTTCACCGCCAGCCCTCGACTCGGCGGGCACGCTGACATTTACTCCGGCTCTCCAGACCAATGGAACGGCTACCGTCACAGTCCAACTGCAGGACAGCGGCGGCACTGAGCAGGGCGGCATCGACACCAGCCCACCCCAATCCTTTGTCATCGTCATTGCGCAAGACAACCAGCCGCCGCACATCCCGGAGTTGCCCGACCAGGTCACGTTGACGGGTACGTTGACCGGCAGGCTCTCGCCGCC
>CAZODO010000032.1:43198-54737 GCA_964578605.1 uncultured Verrucomicrobiota bacterium
CCAGGTCACGTTGGAAGACACCCCCAGCGTGCCTCTTTCCCTGGAGATCGGGGATGATCGCACCAGTCCAGACCAACTGAGCCTGACAGCTCGATCCAGTAACCCGCAACTGGTGCCAGACTCTGGGCTAGTCTTAAGCAACAGCACACTGGTGATCACCCCGGCCCCAAACCAGTTCGGGCTCACTCGAGTCACCCTAACGGCTCGTGACCAAGACGGGGCGGAGAGTAGCAAGAGTTTTCAGCTCACCGTTGTTCCCGTCAATGATCCGCCTACCTTAACGGTTCCAGCAACCGTGCGTTTGCCCCGGGACTTTGGCGAGCAGCGGATCTCCTTGGGAGGGATTACTTCCGGGGTTACGAACGAGAACCAGCGCTTGACGGTCAGCGCCTGGGCCGAGGATGCCAGTCTGGTGAGCCGTGTGGCCGTGGAGTACGACAGTCCTTCTACCGGAGGTTGGCTGGTGTTGAGTTCGGCAACGAACCAATCGGGCAGCACCACGATCTTCGTTCGCGTGCAGGACGACGGCGGGGTAGCCAATGGCGGGTTGGATAGCCTGAACAAGAGCCTCTCCCTGGAGATCACTCGGGCAGAGGGCAACCGCTTGCCCCAGGTGCAGATCGTTGCCCCCGCTGATCGGTCGGTGTTCCCCTTTAGCGCTACGCCCTCCTTGCAAGTGGAAGCTGAGGCGCTCGACCCCGATGGCACGATTGAGAAGGTGGAGTTCTATGCCGGATCAACCCACTTGGGCACGAGCCGCACTCGGCCGTTTGCAGTGCAGTGGCGCAGTCCGGAAGCAGGGGATTATGTGCTCCGGGCGGTGGCGACCGACAACCAAGGGGCTCAGGCAGAGTCGACGATCCGTGTGGCCTTAGCCGATGTCTGCGGGACGGTGGCGTTGGTGTGCAATCCGGCTGATCCGGAGATTGAGCATCTCCAGGAGCTGCTCTTCGAGCTGGGGCTTGGGCCTGTGATTCTGGAGCATGGCAACCTGGCTAGCCAGCCGCTGAGCGCCTATGAGCTGATCCTGTGGCACGACTTTTCCCCTGATCCGATCCCGGAGGTGGCACTGACTAATCTGCAGCAGGCGGCATTGGCTGATCGAGCCGTTTACTTCATTGGCAAGGATCTGGCGAGCAAAGGGGCTCACCTGCCCACTCCCGAGCAGGAGGTCTGGAAGGGGTTATTGCACCTGCAGGCTGGGGCAGGCCACAACCAGAGCCAGGGAGTCATGCTCACTGAGCTCACCCTCTCGGAGCGTCCGTATCCGGTACTGGTTGGGGGTAGAGCGGGAACGGTTGCCGCGTTCTCTTACCCCTTCTCTGACCCGGTGTATGAGGCACTCGGGGCCGAGGGAGAAAGGGTGCTGGGGCGCGCGGGGGATTCGGCGGTGTTGGTGGTCTCTTCCGATGAAGCTGCTGGAGGCACCGGGCGCAAGCTCACCCAAGCCTTCCGGGTGGGACTGGAAGGGGATGACGCCTCGCTTGCCCAACGGGCCACTTTGTTCAAGAACGCGGTGTGGTGGCTGATGCGCTGCACGCCCTGCAACAACCTGAACCTGGTGCCGAGCGTTGAACAGACCCGGCAGGAGGACGGGACCTATAGCTATGCTCTGAGTGTGGGCCATGACGGCCGGTGTGAGGCGGTGGGGGTGGGCTTAAGCGCTTACTTGCCCGAGCAGTTCCAGATCATCAGTGCCCGGACCGAGAAAGGGAGCTGGAGAGCCGATGGGCATAGCCTGACTTTTCAGGTAGGGCGCTTAGCCCCTGCTTCCACGCTCAAGCTGGAATTCAGTGTTCGAGCGCAAAGGCCAGGGCTCTACACCAACTTGTTTGTCCTGCATAGCAGCAGTGAAACGGGCGGAGCCCTGGAAGACAATCGTCTGGTCCTGGTGACGGAGGTGCCGGGAATCGGGCTGGCCATCCGTGCTCCTGATCAGCTGGAGGTCTGGGGCTATCCTCCGGATCTCACCTTTACTCTGGAGCAGAGCCCTGACCTGCGACAGTGGGCCCCTTTGGGCACTTACCAGCTTAACCAAGGTGTCTGCAGGCCGCCTCTGGGACAACCTTTCTCCCATACCATGTTCTTGAGAGCCAAATGGAATCGCTAAACGAGGCCAGTTCAGCTGCAAAAAGGGTAATGACCTCTCTACCGCGAACAGCCGGTCGGCAACCGACAGTTCTTGATTGGCAAGAAACGAGTAGCGCCGGGCTTCACCGAGGGAACACCCATGTCGCGGAAATCTTTGGGGCTTATGCGGGCTGACTTGGACAGGGATAAGGCGTCATTACAGGCAACGGCTGATAGACGTGAAATACAGCCGTCTACACTCCTCTCCCCCCAGCGGCAGGCGAAGTGCAACTCCACTCCTCAACTCAATGTCAGACGGACCGGAGTGGCAGGTTCTTCTCGGTGGGTGAGAGACCAAGCACTTCTGACGAGAACACCCCACCTTCCTCTTTGCAGGCCCAAGGGTTTTTGCCGGCTTAGCAATGTTTTCAGCAAGACCAAGGCCTTGGAATGCGGAGGACTGCAGAGACAATCTCAGCCGGCAGATGCTGGTTGTCTGCCGTCCTATTTAATGGGCCATTTACAGGTAGTTGCCCATCAACAGCTACAGTCTCCTGTTACCCTTCGGTCGCCTTCCTGTAGGGCTGGGATGAATGAAAGACTCGGGAAACAGAACAGACGAAACACTCAACGTATTCAGCTCCAGCAAGCTCCACCTTCACAACCCTGGTGCACAAGACGTGAGCATCGACAACGTTCAAGACCGAGGTCAAACAACGCACCCTTCGATTGAGAAAGTACTTATGAAAAAGGTAGAATGCAAAACCGCATTCGACTCCTCTGCATGCTCACGAGGCTTCACTCTAGTCGAGCTCCTGGTCGTGATTGCCATCATCGCAATCCTGGCCGGTATGCTCTTGCCGGCCCTTGCCAAAGCCAAAGCCAAAGCTCACGCGATCGCCTGCATGAATAACAAGAAACAGCTCATCCTAGCTTGGCAGATGTACACCGGGGACAACGATGACAAAATCGTGATGAACTACGACGGCGGAGAGGCTAAGGGAGGCTTCATCATCACATACGATCCCACTGTCGCTCCGTGGATCGTCGGTTCGCTGGACTGGCGCACAACTTCCGACAATACAAATCTCCTCTTCCTGGCGGACGAGAAGTTTGCAAAGCTAGCCTCCTTCACAGGAAGCGCCAAGAGCGTTTTCAAGTGCCCGGCAGACCGTTACATTGGCAGTGAACAATCCGCAAAGGGTTGGCGAGAGCGTGTTCGAAGCATCTCCGCGAATATCGGGATTGGCGACGGAAACGCTGAACTGGGCGTGTTCGAACCCATTTACAAGCACATCAAGAAAGCAGACGACTTCCTCTGTCCCGGGGCCAGCGAAACATGGGTTTACATCGATGAGCATCCGGACAGCATCAACGGCCCTGGATTCTACAATCCGAAGCAGACGTCGTTTGTTGACCAACCGGCTTCCTGTCACAACGGCGCGGCTACCGTGGCGTTTGCAGATGGACACGCTGAAATCCACATGTGGAAAGGAGCGCTAGCCACCTCGCGTGCCGCGAAAGTCAAGTACACCAGCGAAATCGACGCTCCTGCCGCTCCCGGCGACCCGGACATCCGGTGGCTTTCCTATCATGCCGGTCGCAGTTCCGAGAGGATTTACTGACACTAGGCCGAAGTGATGCACATTCATCCGATCAAGTCCTGATGTTGCATCGAGCGACAGCGCTGGTCAATTGAGAACGGTGAATCCAACACCACCAGATCAGAAATGAACCTAACCTACAAGGCAATTGGACAGGCGATGCTGTCACTAGTCGTCGCTTTTGCAGCTCTTCATATTTCCTGCAAAAGTGCCCTTGCCGTTGAAGTGGTGTCACGTCGGCACAAGTGTTTTGCCTCATCGATCCAGAGTATTCCGCCAAGGATCACTGTCTACGAAGGAGCTAATGCAGGTTTCGTGGGAGTATCAGGTGTAGATACGGTAATAGCCGCAGCGGCAGCACCCTTGAGATTTGTTGTTCAGTCCGAAGGAGCTGCGGAGAAGCATACTCGACTCGAATTCGGAGGTAGCCATGTTATCTCGATGAATTTCGAATGTACGCTAACCTTCTTACCCGAGGGTTACACCTGCAACGGCGATCTGTTCTTATCGAAGGTCGGAACTGTCGCCGGCCAGGTTCATTTTTGGGGCTCTGCGACAGATGGTGTTCGCCAGAACTACAATTTTAATCATGCTGACTCTGCTGTGCTGTTTCGGCTTCGAGGAGATGCTGAAGCAGCATTCTCACCTGAAACAGGCGCACTCTTCTATCTATTTGGGGAACGAAAGGATTCTTGGCCTGGTCGCCGCATCAATCAAGCCTACGCGTTTGAGTACTTCTCAAGTCAGAACACGATTCGGGTTTGGATAGCGTTAGACTCTCCCTTTCTTTATGAATCTGGTTTGGAGTACTTTGACTTTCCTGCAAGCCATATTGTTTTGGGTAAGGAAAGGGCACCTAGCTGGTTATTTGGATCGGCCTTGAATGCTCCGGGAGCAGCGATTCACTTTGGCGGAATACCGCAGAAGGCTGACGTCACCGGGCAGTTTCACTTCGAAACCATCCCGCCAGGTACGTACCTCTTAGAGATTACGCACCCGAATTTCATCAGTTATTCTAAACCCGAGACGATTCCTCCCTTCAGCATCATCAAGCGCTCTTACGAGTTAGTTGCGACCGCACCAAGCATCAGCATTTTGGACGCGAATCCGGAGTTCCTTGAAGACATTCTGCTTCCGTCTCGACGCTTAGACAGTGCAATGATGCAGGTCCTTGGCCGCTCGTCGAAGGAGCGTCAATCTGCAGTTGCAGATGGGGCTACGACTCTCCTTCTCCGTTGCCAGACGCCGGTACCCGGAAAGGTTCTGTTCTCTTATATTGGTCCCTCTGGTGGACATCTTCTTCGCGTCGATGGCGCGCCCCTGGACGGCCGGCCGGAGCACACCAGCTTGATCGGAGACCGTCATATGGCATTTGCTCTTTTTCGCGTGCCGGAGGGGATTGGGCTGCAGCAGGCCACGGCGAACTTTGGTGCGGTGTTCGCTCCGAACGAGAAGCCCGAGATCTCACGTACGGCGGAGCGCAGCCTAAAACTGTGTCCAACCCCGATCTTGCTTCTGCACGGCCTTTGGGGTCAGAAGTATGACTGGGGGGATTTGAAAATGGATTTCTGGAAGTATCCGGTTGCGGTCAGCCTAGCCGACTATTCTGCACAGAGCGCCAACTCCTTCGCCTACAACTCGGCTGTGGTGAAGCGAGAGGCAGAGCGACTCTTATCTGATTGTCGCAATCATTTGGGGTATGCAGCGACTCAGGTCGATGTGGTGGCGCATAGCATGGGTGGCATCTTGACCAGAATTGCTTCGAATCTTCCAGATTATCGAACGACGAGAAACTTCAACGCCGGTTACATTCGTCGGGTTATTACCGTTGACACCCCTCATTTTGGATCTCCATCCGCGTCATTTTTGTTACACTATTTAGGCAGCTTTTCGGACCCTGAGGATTTGGCTTATCGCTTCAATTACATAGATGGGGAGGGGAAATATCCGTACCGAGGCGCTGTAAATGACCTAGATCCGTACTCCTTCGCTCGGAGCGTTGGTGGCTTTGGAGGGTATGCGTGCGACCCGATGGATATTCCATGTCATACGATCTTCTGCGAAGCTACTGCGGGAGGCGATTTTGACGTGATATGGGAGACCATGCTCGCCCACCTTTGGAAATGGGACTTTCTCAGCAAAAGCGGTTCGCTAGGTCAAAGGAACCCCGGCCTGTTTGACATGGCATATACGTACGTCAAGAAGCACAAACATTATAACGGTGGCCAGTCTTTGGAAGCCACTACTGGAGTAGTCGACCTTTGGCGCACCGTGTTTTCGGGAGCGAATAACGATGGCACGGTTGGGGCCCGAAGTCAGGGCGGTGGGTGCGCTAAGTCAACCCTGGTTGACGGTGTGTCACATGTGAGAGCTCCACATGACGTGAGAGTCCGAGCGACCATCATCCGATTACTGTCGGATATATCGGAGGATTGCTTCGCGTCTAGTGGGTTACCCGCAGTTGTGCAGCCGAACGTTCAGGGTGAGCAGGGGTGGTATCATGAGATTCGTCCTTACGCAGACTTGTTGCGTGTACGGCAGATCGGGCCCGCACGTGATAAGGTCTTCGCCTTCTCCGAACCGGTTAACGACACATCCGTGACAGCCGGGCAGTTGATGCCGTTTGCGCTCGAGATGGCCGATCCTCAGGAATGGATCGAGGTTAACGTGTATCTTAAGACTGCTGACGGCGCTTGTGAGGTGATTGGACCGATATCACCTCCGCACGTGGGAAAGATAGAGGTGCCTAGAAACACGGTCGGGATTGTCAAACTGACAGCGATTGGCAGGAGGAGAGACGGCGAACTTGGCTTAAGCGGTGTGAGGCTTTTCGCTCGGTGTCCAGATGGCGTTCAGTTGATTTCGATGCAGACACAACCAACGGCGATTACTCTTGCGGGGGTTGGAGAAAGTGAAGCGGTACGCGTTGTGGGGGATTTTGATGACGGGATTACGCGTTACATCTCGGATATCAGTACGGGCACACGCTACAGCCTTGGCAACACAAAGCTGGCCACGGTTGACGGCACAGGACGGGTAACTGCTCGCGGACCGGGTGAAACGTGGCTTGATGTAGTGAACGGCACCCTCTCGAATCGACTTGCCTTGAACATTACGGTCCTGGCACCGGAGCTCCTTGCGCTATGGCCATCGAGACTCGCCGACGCCTCCCCGACTAACCTGCAGTTGAATGTATCCGGATTGTGTCTCGGCGGAGCCAGCGCTTTCGAGGTTTTGCGCGACGGCAAACCGGCCGCAGGACTCAGCATCACGAACATCAATCTGAACTCGTCCCCAAACTTCCTAACAGTGACACTGGTTGTCGGCAAGAGCGCTCAACCAGGCCGCTACAAAATTGTAGTCACAACACCCGGTGGACGCTCCGATGCTGTGCATAGCAAGGGAGCGGAATTCACCATTAACGGCCCAGTGCTGTTGCAAGCTTCTCACGGGCCTAGCAATACTCTTGCCGTTCGCGTCAGCGACACACTGGAGCGTGCCTTTGTACTGGAAACAGCACAGAAAATCGGCTCTTGGTCGCCATGGCTGACGAACTCTACTGTGGGGGGCAGATGGGAAACTAATGGTATTACAATTAGCGGAACTAGATTTTTGCGGGCGCGAATCCGAGATTGATGCTATAACCCGCAACGGTATTGGGGCACCGGTCGCTTCTTCGGCTGTGCGTAACTTGATCAGCAGAGCGATAACTCGGCAGTTGTACCTATAATTCCTTGAGCCGTGCCCAAAACCTTGTCAGTCTGCGCCGTCAAATGGCCCAGCGTTTCGCGGGAAGGCTAATCACGACTTATTCCGACGGACGGTCCGGCATCTCGGCTGGGACGCCGCCATCACCGGATTCCGAGTGTGGGTTGTTGGTCGAACGTTCCAACGGGCGCACCAACCACAGTCTGATAGAGCCTTCGGGGTCAGATCTCCTTTATCTTCAATTGAAACTCAGCCGAAGGGGCGGGTAATGTCCGGCGCATGGCCAGACCCTTGGCGAGCGAATAGGTCGGAGCCTGGTACTACCTGACGGGCGAGGCCATGAACGGCGGGCGATTCTTCGGGGCGATCCCGATCGCCAGCACTTTTGCCAGTGCACGTTTTGTTGGGCGTCCCTTTCATGCTCGGTAAGGCTCCGCGCGCAGCCTCAACCCGAGCGCCTCGATCACCTTGAGCACGGTATCAAAGCTTGGGCTCCGATCCCCGGAAAGCGCCTTATAAAGGCTTTCGCGAGATAACCCCGCGTCACGCGCTACCTGCGCCATGCCCTTAGCTCGGGCAATGTCTCCAAGCGCCTTGGCAATGAACGCTGCCTCACCGTTGGCTGTCTCAAAGCACGCTTCCAAATAAGCCGCCATTTCCTCTGGGGTTCTAAGGTGTTCGGCAACATCGTAGCGAGTGGTAGCCGTTCTTTTCATAACACATCACTCCTCCAGGTTGCGGGCGAGGCGCAAGTGAGCGTGGACGTGGAAATCGAGGTTTGATGGCCGGCTGTTGAACGGGAATTTTGAGGGAAAGGGCTGCGGTCCCCTCGCAAATCTCGAAAGAACTCAGATTGGATAGGACCTCCGCGAAGGCTTGCTTCGCGGAGGCATTCTCTTTTTCGTTAAGGTGTGAAACTGACGAAAAGAGAGTTTTTCGGCCACCATGATCTGGCCAATCCATTCTTACACCATTACCTCCGGAAAATCGACGCCGAACTGGCCCAAAAGGTACGGGAAGGCGGTTGCTTGTACTGCCAACTCGGGGTGCTTCACAGCGCCACATACAAGCGCAAGCCCCGGAGCGGACAGAAGGAGTGCGAGGAGGAGCGGCGCCATAGCTTTTGTTGCGATCAGGACGGGTGCCGCAAACGTCACACCCCACCCTTGGTGCGCTTTCTGGGCCGCCGGGTTTACTGGGGCGTGATGGTCGTGCTGATCTCAGCGGCTCATCACGGGATCACTCCGGGGCGGATGCAGGTGTTGCGAGAGGCTTTGGGGATCGACCGGCGGACCCTCGAACGTTGGCGAACCTGGTGGCTGGAGAACTTCGTGCAGAGCTCATTTTGGAAGATGGCGCGAGCTGGGTTCATGCCCCTGGCCTTTGAGAAAACGCTGCCGCTGTCCTTGGGCACCCCTTCGCCTTGGCGAGTCCGGGGCAACTGATCGCGTTGCTCAAATTCCTGTCTCCGATCACGACCGAGTCCATCCCATTGGAACGCTGTTTTTGAGGGAGCTTCTTTTTCCCGCAGAGGGCTGGCTGACCCTGGGGACCCCCGGGGCATTAGGTCATTTCTTCACCAACGGGCTGCGCACCTTGAGTTGCGGAAATGTGGAGAAATCGCGATCCACAGACAACAGTTGACGGACACCGTGATGGAGACAAAGCGCGGCAATGCGTGCGTCGTGGATGCGCGGGCCTTTCAATTTCGCCGCGGTCGAGATCTCACACAGCTTCTCGAAATACCCCGGACTTTCGGCCAACAGATGCAACTGCGGCGACGCGAGCAACGCATTCACAAACCCCAAGGCTTCCGCAAGCGCCGACGCCGGCCTGTAAATGCCCGGGTGCGTGGCGACGCTGATGAACTCGTGGATGCATGGCCACGGGATGGCCCAAGGCGCGGGCTGATGCCGCAAAGAATCAACCAACTCTTTGGCCGCCGCGTGAAACGTGCTGTCCTCGCGGTGCGCGTAAACCAGCAGGTTGGTATCAACGGCAATCACGCGCCGCGTCCCCGGTAGATTTCATCGCGGATCTTTTCCCACGAGGCACTCTTAAACTCATCCGTGAGGCCGCGACCGCGCACAGTGACGAGCGGTGGAAGTTCCTTGGGCCTGGCTTGTTTCTGGCTCAACACAAGCCGCAAGCCTTGCTCGGTCAACGCGCGAAACGTGGTCTTCTCCTTTCTCGCAACCCGCTGGGCGCGTTCAAAAAGGTCGTCGGCGATTTCAATGGTCGTCTTCATGATATGGCGACCCATATTCTCGCAGTCTTGGACGCCCATTTCAAGTGGCGTTGCTGGACGGCGCCGTGGCTCTATCCCGAACCTTCCTCTGCATCCTGATCAACGACGGCCGCCGATCAAGGTCCCGTCTGGACTTCGACTCTGCCGAACCGCCCGTTCGGCGGAATGTCCATTGAAGATAAAAGAGATCTGACCCCAATGGACTGGAAACAGTCGGTTTGGGCAGGTTCCCGGATACCCGCTCCAGTTTGCTATCGAAAAACTACCCTCTGGAAGTCTCGCTCCTGTCTTTCTGGCAACAAGGGAGTCCGACGCATCATAGAGGGCGCCATCGTAATTTTCCTCGATGAATGAAGGGGTTGCGAAGGCAACTTCGCCTTGGGGCGTGGCGGCCAAACCCCAGACGCGAGTTTGCAGCCCGCAACAGGCTACGACCAGAAGCAATAAAAGCCGCGCGACCGCGAGGGTGGCGGCGAGGCTGCTTTTTCTTTTAGCCGCGTCGTTCATCTGAGCGGCTGAAGTCTAGCGGCTAAAAAAGAAATGCGCGAGCGCGAAGCGCCTGCGATCAGAGGTCCAGCCAGCGGCGCACGGCATCCTCAACCTTGTCGAGAGTAGCAGCATCCAAGGCCGCCATCCGGCGGACCAGTTTGACCGCAGGCATCGTCCCGATGCTTTGTGCGTCGAAGGCTCCAGGATCGAAGCCCTTGGCTTGGTGGGAAACCTCGAACCGAGTGGCTCTCAAACTGGTGGTCCGAGGCACGTAGGTAATCAGGGCCCGTTCGTGGTCGAGGTAAGCCACGCTGAGAATGACGGCTGGCCGGATCTTCTGCGCCAAGCCCAAATCGACAAGCCAGATGTCGCCACGGGCTATTTCGGTTCGTGCCATTGATCGCCTGGGCCTTCCTCGGCATCGAGTTGAGCAAACACCTCGGCGGAGGCGTTGATGGTGGATTGATACTCCTCCAGCCAAGCAGCCACTTCGCGCACCTGCTCGGCGGGCAAGCGCTCGATGGCGGATTCGATCTCGGCGACCGTGGTCACGCCGACACTTTACTGCTCGGTGGTTTGTCAGGCAAGGCTTCCTTCCTTTCCAACCGTGCCGGATGGGTGGCGGAGTGAACCTGTTTCAACTTCTGGATGCTGACCTGGGTGTAAATCTGCGTGGTGGAAAGCTCGGCGTGCCCGAGCAACTGCTGGATGAAGCGGATGTCCGCGCCGTTCTCCAGCATGAGCGTGGCACAGGTGTGCCGCAGCAAATGGCAACTGCCGCGTTTGCCGATCTCGGCGGCGTCGATGTAATCACGGACCAGTTGCGTGAGGCGATTGGGCGTGAACGGCTCGAACAGGTTCGTCAGGAACAGGACGCCGGCGTCGGGTTCGCGCACTAGGCTGTGTTCGGGCGCCTTCGGGGTCAGATGTCTTTTATCTTCAATTGACACTCGGCCGAAGGCGCGGGTAACGTCCGGCGCATGGCCAGACCCTTGCGGAAACGGGGCCTGGTACCACTTGACCGGGCGAGGCCATGAACGGCGGGCGATTCTTCGGCGCGATCCCGATCCCAGCATTTTTGCCAGGGCACGTTTTGTTGGGCGTCCTTTTCATGCTCGGTCAGGCTCCGCGCGCAGCCTCAACCCGAGCGCCTCGATCACCTTGAGCACGGTATCAAAGCTTGGGCTCCGATCCCCGGAAAGCGCCTTATAAAGGCTTTCGCGAGATAACCCCGCGTCACGCGCTACCTGCGCCATGCCCTTAGCTCGGGCAATGTCTCCAAGCGCCTTGGCAATGAACGCTGCCTCACCGTTGGCTGTCTCAAAGCACGCTTCCAAATAAGCCGCCATTTCCTCTGGGGTTCTAAGGTGTTCGGCAACATCGTAGCGAGTGGTAGCCGTTTTTTTCATAACAAATCACT
>CAZODO010000033.1:0-53351 GCA_964578605.1 uncultured Verrucomicrobiota bacterium
CGGGTGATCTACGGGTGATCTACGGGTGATCCCCGGCAGGAATGCCTCTGGAAACGCTCCCAACCGCGTCTGGAGCCGGATAGACCGGTCAAAGTTGACCAAAACTGCCGCCAAACCGCGGTTTGACATCCCATTCGCGTGTGCAATCGTTTAGGTACGATATCCCTGGAAGGACTGTAGGCGCGACGGTTGTTTACCTGAATTTTCGCGCGCCCTGCTGCCCGCCATGAAAGGAGATCTTATGGAAGGAAACCAAACGCTTAAGCAAAAGTTCTGCTTGACCTGCTCGATGGAATTGACTGACGGGCGCCGGGTGAGCGGCAGAATTGAAACCGATTCCCCAATCCGCGACGCCCATGTGCGCTACTCGGGAGCCGTCGGGGTCTTGCCCTTCCGGTGCGAGGAGGCTAACAGCCTGGTGCTTCGGGCGCTTTTTCGCAGCTTTGCCGAGGACCTGCACGCGGACTACCAGGAGGCCATGGTCGAAAAGGAACAACGGCCAAGGCGGGCGCTTCACCGGCGGACCCATTGGTAGCGCCTGAACAGCGCTCCACCATCGAACGATGTCCTAAAGCCGGTTGCAAACCGGCCCTCCGTCGACTGAACGATGGCCTGATCCAGTTCGGCCGTGCCCAGCGCCACGCGGCTGAGCTGGTCCCGGAGCCATTGAGGTCGATTGGTGGTAATGCCATCCACACCCGCCTTGACCAGGCGCACTGCAACCTCAGGATCGTCCACGGTCCACGCGATGAGCTTCAACCCGGCCTCTCTAATCTGCGAGACGAACGCCTCCGTGATGGGCCAGTTGAAATGGAGATCCAGGCCGTCCAGGCCCGCTTCCCGGCACCGGCTGATCAGGGTCGCGATGTCCGGGTTTGCCTCCGGCTCCTTCTTATAACCGAAGAGGAAGTAATGCTCGGATTCGGGAAAAAGGCGCTTCGACTCGCGCACGCTATCGAAGTTGAAGCTGATGACCGCGATCTCTTTTGCGGGACGCTTCGCGTCAGCCAAGACCCGGCGCAGCTCCGGCAAGATCTCAGGGCCGCACTTGATCTCCATGACCGCGCGTCGTCCCGGGGGAATGGTCGCCAGGATGGACTCCAGCGAGGGGATGCGCTCGCCCTTGAACTGAGGCCCTTTGAACGCCCCGACGTCAAGCTGGCGAAGTTCCTCCAACGCAAGCCTCGAAACCGGCCGGGTTTGGCCGTCGAAACGTTTGGTGTCGGCATCATGGAAGACGACGATCTTGCCATCCTTGGAGAGCCACAAATCCAACTCGATGGCATCAGCCCCCTGCTCCCAGGCGAGCTTCATGGCTGCAAGGGTATTCTCGGGCGCATCGGCAGACGCGCCGCGATGGGCGATGATTTCCACGGCGGACACAGTCGGCCACACGCCCAGGAAGGATAACAAAAGCACGAATACGGTTCCATTCAGCTTGAACATCATGCCGCGATGTTGACCGAAACCCCTCGGGCCTGGCAAGCGCAAGCCCTTCCCCGGTAGGGCCGGTCGCTCCGTCGACCGCCGTTGCTAACTTCCTCTTCGCCCCTTCCTCCACTGCTTGTCTGTTTGAAATTCCAGATCCAGAAAGCGAAAGGAAACCACAGTGCGCGAGACGGAGCGCGCTGCCCTGCCGATTTTCTGAACCCAGGGGCCGACCTTTACGACTCCAGGATTTCAGATGGTGCAATCCGGCGCCGGACGGTAGCTTTGCCTTCTCACATGAACACACGCATCAGTCGCTGGGCACAACTCGGGCTGGCGGGCGCAGGCCTGCTGGCGCTTGTTTGCACCTATGAAAGCCAGGCGCTCGATCTGCACGTCGCACCCGACGGTTCCGATCGCTGGTCCGGACGGCGCGGTTCCCCCGACGTCCGCGGGGTAGACGGCCCGTTCGCCTCGTTAGAGCGCGCCCGAGACGCGGTGCGGCAATTGCGGCGCGAAGGCGCCTTGGCCAACGAAACCGTCCTGATCACGGTGCATGGCGGCCTTTACCCTCGCGAGAGGACCTTCCAGTTGAATGCGGAAGACTCCGGCACCCCAGAGGCGCCGGTAGTGTACCGGGCGGAGCCGGGCGAAGAGGTTCGGTTGATCGGCGGGAAAGTCATTGAGGACTTCAAAGTGGTCACCGACGCCGGCGTTCTGGACCGCCTGGATCCGGCCGCTCGAGGCAAGGTCGTTTCTGCCGACCTGCGAAGACTGGGGATTACCGATTTCGGGAGCCCCGCTGGCGAAGGGCTTGAACTTTTCTTCGCTGACAAGCCGATGCGCATCGCGCGGTGGCCCAACGAAGGGTTTGTGCGCATCACCAAGGTGCTGGGCGCCACCCCGGTGGACGTGCGCGGCACCAAGGGTTGTGCAGAAGGGATTTTTGCATTCGAAGGCGATCGCCTCGCCAAGTGGAGCGGCGAAAAGGACATCTGGGTCCATGGCTATTGGTTCTGGGACTGGTCCGATCAACGCCAGAAAGTGAAGGCCATCGATGCCGCCAAGCAAACGATCGAAGTCGCGCCGCCGTATCATTCCTACGGCTATCGGCAGGGCCAGTGGTTCTACGCTTATAACCTGCTTTCAGAACTGGACCAGCCAGGTGAATGGTATCTCGACCGGGACGCGGGCGTCCTCTACTTCTGGCCTCCGGATTCGGTCGAGAAGAACCGCGCGATCGTGTCGGTTCTGCCCGCCCTGGCGAAAGTGGAAGGCGCCTCGCATGTGCGCCTTCACGGATTCACGCTCGAAGCCGCCCGGGAGACGGCCTTGACGATATCCGGCGGCGCAGGCAATCGCGTGGTCGGTTGCACAGTTCGAAACGTGGGCGGCTCCGCGATCAGCGTCTCGGGCGGATCGAACCATGGCGTCATCAGCTGCGACGTTTACCAGTGCGGCGCCGGCGGGATCTCGTTGAGCGGCGGAAACCGCAAAACGCTCGCACCGGCCGGGCATTTCGCGGATAACAACCACATTCACCATTACGGGCGCTGGCGTCCCATGTATTCGGCCGGCCTGAGCTTGAATGGCGTTGGACAACGCGCCACGCATAACCTGATCGACAACGCTCCCCACCAGGCGATCTCCTTCGGCGGCAACGATCACCTGATGGAATTCAACGAGATTCACAGTGTCTGCTTCGAATCCAATGACGCGGGAGCCATCTACTCCGGGCGGGATTGGACGATGCGCGGGACGGTCATCCGGCATAATTACCTGCATGACATTACGGGGTTCGAAGGGCAGGGCTGCGTGGGAGTTTACCTGGATGACATGTATTGCGGGACGGATATCATCGGCAACGTCTTCTACCGCGTGACACGCGCCGCGTTCATCGGCGGCGGACGCGATTGCCGGGTCGAAAACAACATCTTCGTCGAATGCAAACCGGCGGTCCATGTGGACGCCCGAGCCATGGGATGGGCAAAGTATCACGCCGACGACTGGGTGAAGGAAGGCAAGGAGAAAGGGACCCTCTCCGGCACCGCTTACCAAAAGCCGCCCTACAGTGAGCGGTATCCAGGCCTGGTCACGATCCTCGAGGACGACCCCTGGGCGCCAAAAGGAAACGTGATCGCCCGGAATATCTGTGTCGGCGGACGCTGGGACGAGATCGAATCGAAAGCGCGCCCCATGATCACGTTCAAGGACAACGTTCTCAATGAAGACCCGCGCTTCATGGATGCGCCCCGGCAGAATTTCCAACTGCGCCCTGACTCTCCCGCATTCAGACTGGGTTTCGAACGCATTCCCATGGAGAAGATCGGCCTTTACCGGGATCCGAATCGTGCAGTATGGCCGGTGAAAAGCCCGGTGCGACCAGAGGCGTCCGCCCCTGCCAAGTAGTTCCTTGCCTGAGGTCAGGCTCCGGCCCCAAGGTCAGGGACGGTTTGCTCAAGCTCTGGCGGAGCCGGAGGTGGGACGTCGGGACTCTTGGGAAACCAGCGCAACCGGTCCGCTTCCTGGCCTAACGGGGTTTGTCCGCAACGCCGGACGAGCGCTTTGTAGAAGCGGTCTGCCGCCTGCGGATCGCGGATCTTGAGCCACGTGCCTGCTGTCCAAAGCACCAGCGCTGTCTGCTCCGAGTCGTTAGGCATCAGTTCTGCCGCTTCCCAGGCGAGGTCCGCAGCGAGATAGCGGTAATGGAACCGGACATTAGGCTTCGCCTGGTGATCCGCAGCCCGGCGCTGCTCGTCAACGGTGCCGGCCGCGAGCTTCATCTCAGGACGCCATCCTTCGTCAGGTTCCTGATCCGGACGCCCTCGCCGGACCGAGGAGATCGCGAACAACTCATATTGACCGTCGAACAATGTCCAATCGGGTTCCACCTCAGTTCCGAACAGTTCCATGCCTTCGTGCCGGGCGATTTGGGCCGCTTCCCAGAGTGACTGCGCCCGAATCTCACTGGAGCTGCTGACGTTGCGTCCGCGCTGGAGTGCTTCCACGTATGCGACCAACCGCCGCCCCCAGTGCGGAGGGTAGAAATCCATCGCCTCATCCCAACGCTGCAACCGAGCCAACCGTCGCGCGGTCAGATATCGTATACGAGGCAGCGTCTGCTCAGGACGAAGTTCGCCTTGGTAATCGAAGCGCGATTTTGCTTCGAAGGCCGGTTCGGATTGAGGTTCCGGTGCCGCGGATTCAATTTCCGGTTCGGCCCATTGACGTTCGACATACGCTGCGAGCTCGTCCGGAGTCAGCACAAGCTCGGCGATATAAGCGGCGTCGATCCAATATCCGGAATGCAGCAGGACGTCGAGCGCTTCATAGTACTGTCGCCTAGCCAGCCGCATAACCCCGAGTTCACCCATCGCGCACCGAAGCGGGGATTCGGAATCCCAACGCTCATCCGAGAGTGACGGGACGGGTTCTCCTTCCCTGGGGAACAGGCGCACGACTTGAGCCAGGAGCTTCGCGGCCTGGTCCACTTTGCCTGCGCGCAAGAGGAGCTTGGCCTTAAGCCATTTTACCATCGCCAGATCCGGGTTGGCGCGGGCGAGCCAGCGCTCGGCAATCTCACCCAAATCTCGTTGGTAAGCGGCCAGGGCCAGCCGATCCGCCAACGCCACATTCTCCTCTCCAGCTTGTTCCACAGCCTCGAGCCACTGTTCAATGACCCGGTTCGTGTCCTCCGTGGAGTCGAGATAACTGAAGCTGCGCCTGGAAATGATGTAAGCCGTAACGGCCTGTTGTGTGAGGGGGTCCTGGGCAAGGCTCACGAGCCCTTCCCGGGGAGGCTCCATCACCTTTCGCAGCACCATGCGGAGCGAATTCAGGGCGGTGGGATCCCCGGTCTGATATTGGACGAGGTACAAGCGAAGCGCAGCCCCAACTCTTCCGCGTGCCAGTTCCGCTTTGGCTTCCCAACCGTAGCTTGCGGCGGCAAGGCCCAAGGAATCATGGAATCCGTTCCTTGCCATCTCCCGCGTCTGGCGAAAGCAGGCGATGGCTCTGTCAGGATCCATTTCCAGCGCGATTCTCCCGAGCATGTAAGCCGCCCAAGTCGACCGATGCGGCCGCTCGCCAGGGGACCGGGCCAAGAGACGCTCCCAAGCGGCCCGAGCCGCGTTGAGGTCGTCCGAGTAAAAAGCGACGCTTCCCTCGAGGTAATCCTGGAACTCGTCTGGCAAACCTTCCGGAGCGGCCACGGCTGTCATCGTCGGCCTCGCAGGAACGGAGTCGTCGACCCCGTAAAAAGCCTTCCGTTGGTTCCAATCCTGCACCGCTTGGGCATGGGCGCGCAAAGTCTCGCGAGCGGCTTGGAACTGCTGAAAGAGTTGGTCAGCGGCCGGCGAAGCCGCTCCGGCATGAGCCAGCGCCTCTCGCAAATCGGCCAGTTCGGCATCGAACGTTTCCGATGCGTGACTCTGTTCGTTTACGACGGCTTTGAATTCCGGTTCGGGAAGCTCGATGCGGTTTAACTCAAACTGGAAGTTGCTGTAATAGGCGCGAAGCAGCCCCTGATCGCCGTCTTGCAGAATGCTGTTCGGAAGAAACGGACCGCACGCCAGGACCGGAGCGGCGACTGCCAGCACGCAGATAAGCCCCTTCCAAGTTGCGCGTCCCAAAGACGCCGCGAGCTTGCAGGCCGCCTTCGGGAAGGCCCGCCGAACTCGGTCGGGTGCATTGAAATTCATCAGCGGCGATTCTTAGGCGCACCGGGCAGGCTGCCGCAAGCAGGAAATGGACGTGACAGTTGCAGGCTGCTGAACCGCCCGCTAGGGTAGCGCCCGCAGATGAGCTACCGGCAAAGAAATAGCCCAATCCAGCAATGACTTTTCGAGCCGACTTATGGACTGGCAGCTTGAAGCGCGCGCACTGACCAAGTCGTTCTCAGGGGTCCAGGTCCTGAACGGCGTGTCGTTGACCGTGCGTGGGGGCGAGGTCCATGCCGTGGTTGGTGGCAACGGCGCCGGCAAATCCACGCTCATGAAACTGCTCGCTGGCTTGGAACAGGCGAACGCCGGCGAACTTCGGTTGAACGGAGCGCCCGTCCGATTTCGCGGACCCTCTGATGCCCTGCACAGCGGCATCGCGATGATTCACCAGGAGCTTCTCCCGTTCCCGGACCTCACGGTCGCCGAGAACATCTTCATGGGCCAAGGACTCGCGCCCCGCCTGCTTGGGTGGGTCGATCAGCGCAGTCTGAATCGCCGGGCGACCTTGCTCTTGGACCGCCTGGCTGTGCCGGTCTTCCCACGCCAGCGTATGCGCGACCTGCGCGTTGCTGAAATGCAGGGCGTGGAGATCGCGAAGGCCCTGGCGCACGACGCCCGCCTGATCATCATGGACGAACCGACCTCGGCCTTGAGCGAGCGCGAGGCCGAAGCCCTGTTCCGCACAATCCGTGACTTGCGCGCCCAAGGCGTCGCCCTGCTCTATATCTCGCACAAGCTTAGCGAAGTCTTCCAACTCGCCGACCGCGTCACCGTCCTCCGCGACGGCTCGTCCGAAGGAACCTATCAGGCCATTGAACTCACGCTTGACAGCATGATCGCCTTGATGGTTGGTCGTGATCTCGATCTCGCCGCGCCCAACCGCCCGTCCAGCCGCGGAACTCCGCTGCTTTCAGTCAGCGACCTGAGCAAAAGCGGCCGTTTCCGTGGCGTCTCTTTCGAAGTGGCGGCCGGCGAGATCCTGGGGCTTGGCGGATTGATGGGTGCCGGGCGGACCGATGTCGTCAACGCCATCTACGGCTTGGAGCCCGCCGACTCAGGCGAAATCCGCGTGGCAGGCCGTCCGGTGCGCATCACTCGCCCGCGCGACGCTCTGTGCGCTGGGATCGGCTTGGTAAGCGAAGACCGGAAGATCTTCGGTCTGGTCCCCTCTTTCGGTCTGCGGTCGAACGTCAGTTTGGCGGCGCTGCGGCGCTACTGCCGGGCCGGGTTCATCGACAGCCGCTCCGAGCAACGCGTGGCAGACGAACAGATCAGGAGGCTGGGAATCCGCGCCAGGCACCGCGACCAGCCCGTCTCCCACCTTAGCGGAGGCAACCAGCAGAAAGTGGTCCTCGCTCGCACGCTCCTGACCGAGCCCAGCATCCTCCTCTTGGATGAGCCGACCCGCGGGATCGATATCGCCGCCAAGGCGGACGTTCATGCCATCGTGCGCGAACTGGCTGCTTCGGGGAAAGCCATCGTCCTGGTCTCTTCGGAACTGCCGGAACTGTTTTCGCTCAGCCACCGCGTCCTCATGATGCGGGAAGGGAGAGTGGCGGGGGAACTGGACCCGACCCAAGCGAACCCGGAACAAGCGTTCAAACTGGCCCTGCCTGAGTAAAGCGCATGCGTCTCAAACCTTCTCAGTCCACGGCAAAACCCGCCTCCGGCTGGATCGGGCGTTTCGGCCTGGTGCTTGTCCTTATCGCGGCATGCGCGCTGTTGGGCGTGCTCCGGCCGCAATTCCTGACCGCGGCGAACCTGATCAACGTGGCGCGCCAAATCTCTCTCAATGGCATCCTGGCTGTCGGAGTGACCTACGTCCTGCTGACTGGCGGAGTCGATCTCTCGCTCGGGTCGGTTGTGGCGCTTGCCGGAGTGGTGGCCGCTGGGTTCGCCAACTCGGGCAACGATCCCTTCCTCCTCCCAATTCTCATGGGAACGCTGGCTGGCGGCGCGTGCGGAGTCGCTAACGGCTGGGTCATCACCCGCGGGCGCGTGGCGCCGTTCATCGTAACCCTGGGGATGATGACCATCGCCCGGGGCCTGGCCCTGGTGATCAGCGGCGGCAAACCGGTGTCGAACTTAAGCTCTTCCTTCACCCGACTGGGTGGGGATCTGTTCGGGTTTCCCATTCCCATCCTCATCCTGCTCGCGGTGGCAGGGATTTCCTGGGTGTTCCTCGCGAAAACGCGGCTGGGCCGGTACGTCTACGCAGTGGGCGGCAATGAACAAGCGGCGCGCGCCGCTGGGCTTAGCGTCGCCGGAATCAAGGTTTTCGCCTACACCGTGTGCGGCGCGCTGGCGGGGGTAGCGGGCGTGGTGCTCGCGGCCCGCATCACCACCGGCCAGCCCAATGCCGGGGTCGCCTACGAACTCGACGCCATCGCCGCGGCGGTGATCGGCGGGACGAGCCTGTCTGGCGGGGTGGGCAGCGTGGTTGGGACGTTGCTGGGCGCGCTCCTCATGGGCGTCATCAACAATGGCCTGGACTTGCTCAATGTCTCCTCCTATTACCAGCAAATCGTGAAGGGCTTCATTATCGTCGGCGCGGTTTGGCTCGATCGACGCCAACGCGCCTGAGGAACGAAGCCACGCCCAGGTCTTTGCACACCATGACAAGCTTTACAGACCGCATTCTTGGCCCCGTTCTCGCCGCCGCCATCGCCCTGACCGGATGCAGCCGATCCGACTCCCCTGCCCCTTCGGCCGCTGGCCAGGATGCGGCCGGGCAACTCGTAATTGGCGTCTCCCTCCTGAACCTCTCGTCTGAGTTCATCGTCATGCTAAACCAGGCGCTGGAAGCGAAAGCCAAGGAACTGGGCGTCCGCCTGATCGTCAACGATGCCCAGCGCAGCGCTGAACGACAGGTGCAGCAGGTGGAGAACTTCATCGCCCAACGCGTCAACGCGATCATTCTTAACCCGTGCGAGGTCGAAGCCAGTTCGCCCGCCGTTACCAAGGCGCTCGCCAGCGGTATCCCAATTGTCAACGTGAATTCCGAAACCAAGGCCGCTCCCAGCGCCTTCGTGGGTTCTCGCGACGAGGAATCCGCCCGGCTTGCCATGGAACATATCGCGGAGCGCCTTGGTGGACGCGGCCAAGTGGCCATGATGCAAGGCTTTTTGGGGCAAGCGGCGCAAATCAAGCGTGATC
Source organism: uncultured Verrucomicrobiota bacterium (assembly GCA_964578605.1). Lineage (GTDB taxonomy): Bacteria > Verrucomicrobiota > Verrucomicrobiia > Limisphaerales > SIBE01 > JAXMHN01. The sequence continues at coordinate 9,306 of CAZODO010000033.1, forward strand.
AAGGCGCCCGGCAGGTCCTCAGCCGATTTCCCGAACTCAAGCTCGTGGCCGATCAAACCGCAGAATGGGACCGGGCCAAAGCCATGACCCTCATGGAAAACTGGATCCAGGCACACGGCTCCAAACTGAACGCCGTCTTCGCGCACAACGACGAGATGGGCCTGGGCGCCGTTTTGGCCCTGGAACAGGCCAGGATGAAGGACAGAGTCATCGTGGTAAGCGTCGATGCCATCGCCGACGCCTTGCGGGCGGTCAAAGAGGGACGCCTGGATGCCACGGTGTTCCAGGACGCGCGCGGTCAGGGAAGTGCCGCCGTCGAAACTGCCGTCAAAATCGCCCGAGGGCAGCCCTGCGAGACACAGGTCTTGATCCCCTTTTACCTCGTCACTAAGACCAACGTGGACGAGTTTTTGCGCCCAAACTCCACCCGTTAAGCATCCAATCGCGTCAATTTGGAGCGCTTTGCGGCAGTTTAGGGGCTCCAAAGCACCTTTTCCCGCCCTTCACACGGTCTAAACCCGGTCCAGACACGGTCGTAACCCGCTCACGACCGGGTGACGACCGAGTGACGACCGTGTTTAGACCGGGAGGATTCAGGAAGAAGCCGGTGGCGCACGGCGCGAGAGCGGTCGATCGATGAGGGCAGAAGCTATTCGCCGATAATCTTCACGAGCACGCGTTTGCGGCGGCGTCCGTCGAATTCCCCGTAGAAGATTTGTTCCCAGGGCCCGAAATCCAGTCTGCCGTTGGTGATTGCAACGACAACCTCCCGGCCCATCACCTGCCGCTTGAGGTGGGCGTCCGCGTTGTCTTCCCCCGTGCGGTTGTGCTGATACTGCGAAGTCGGGGCGTGCGGAGCCATTTTCTCGAGCCAGACTTCGTAATCATGGAGCAAACCGTCCTCCGCATCGTTTATGAAGACCGACGCCGTGATATGCATCGCGTTTACGAGGCAAAGGCCATCCTGGACGCCGCTCCTCATCACCAATTCCTCCACCGTCTCCGTGATGTTCACGAATCCACGGCGGTTTGGGACTTCAAACCACAGGTGTTCCGTTAGAGATTTCATGGCGCCAGCAGTGAAGCGGGAATCTCATTTGAAGGCGAGCAGAATGGGCAAACTCCAGATGGCGGGTTCAACCCGGCACTCCGGCAAGGTTAAGGCGGCATTTGCTTGAATTGAGGAGCGAGATTGGCAAGTTCGGTTGCGATGCGTTTTATCGCCGCCTTCGCGTTCTTTTGGTGCTGTGCCATGCCTTTGGCCAGCGCAGCAACCAACACCCTTCCGGCGGAGCTGGAAATCCTCGGGCAGAAGTACTTCCCACTCGAAAAATGGGCTCAGTCGCGCAAATTGCGCTTGGGCCAGGAAGGCGACAGCTTCGTTCTTTCGAACAGTTCCCATCGCGTGGTGCTCAGGCTGAATTCAGCGCGCGCGGAGGTGAATGGCATCAGCCTTTTCCTCGGTTTTCCCGTGCTCTCGCGCGAAAACGCGCTTTGGATAGCGCAAAAAGACGCCGAACGCTCATTGGCCCCGCTCTTATTCCCTCCAAAGAAGCGTCCCGGAGAACAGGCGCGTATCCTTGCGATCAGCGCCGGCCATGGCGGCAAGGACACGGGATATATCCTCGGCGAACACCTGGAGAAGAAGTACACCCTCCTCCTGGCCAAAGAACTGCAGCGGCGGTGTCATCGGGCCGGGCTCAAAGCGATTCTGATCCGAGATTCAGACGCCTATCTTTCGCTGCCGGAGCGGACCCAATTGGCGAAAAAGGCAAAAGCAGGAGTTCTGGTCGAACTGCATTACAACTCCGCCGGTCCTTCGAACACGACAAGCAAGGGCGCCGAAGTCTATTGTTTGACCCTGGACGGCGCCACATCGACGAATGGCGGCACAGAACGGTACCCCGGCGCCCTCGCCGGGAATCAGAATGACGAAAGGAACATCCTGCTCGCCTTCCAGATCCAGCATTCCCTCGTCACGCATGCGGGCATGGCCGATCGCGGCGTGCGGCGCGCCCGGTTCGAAGTTCTGCGCGATGCGGAGATGCCCGCCGTGCTGGTCGAGGCCGGTTTCATGTCGGAACCCGGTGAGATGCGCAGAATCGAGAACGCAAACGACCGGCGGCGGACGGCGCAAGCCATTCTGGATGGCCTGTTGGCCTACAAACGGGCGTTGGACCGTTGACCGGGCTCCCGATGCGTCCCATGCCCAAAACCTCGCCAGCCGGTTTAGAACGCGACCTGCCCATCGGTGTCTTCGATTCCGGAGTGGGAGGGTTAACCGTAGTCCGTCAGATCCACCGCGCCCTTCCCAAAGAAGACCTCGTTTACCTGGGCGACACTGCCCGGGTGCCCTACGGAACAAAGTCGCCATCCACCGTGATCCGCTTTGCCCGCGAAGACACGGAATTCCTGCTCAGCCGGAAAGTGAAAGCCATCGTGGTCGCCTGCAACACGGCGTCCGCCTGGGCGTTGCCAACGCTTGAACGAGCGTTTCCTTTGCCGGTCTTTGGCGTCATTCAACCCGGGGCAGAGGCGGCCCTGGCGAAGACGCGCTCCGGACGCATCGGCGTGATCGGAACGCGCGCCACGATACGGAGCCAGGCTTATCCCAAGGCCATCCACGCGCTCGATCGGCAGGCGCGAGTCTTTGGACAACCCTGCCCGCTCCTCGTTCCGCTCGTGGAAGAGGGCTGGCTGAGGCATCCGGTCACCCGGACAGTCATTGAAGGTTACCTTGCTCCTCTGCTCCGGCGCCGGATTGACACCCTGGTGCTGGCGTGCACGCATTACCCGCTGCTAAAGCCCGCGATCCAGACAGTCGTCGGACGTGAGGTGTCCCTGGTCGATTCCGCGGAAGCGTGCGCCGAATACGTGCGCGATCGGCTCGGTCAACTCGGCCTTCTCTGTGGCAGCCGCCGGAGGTTGGGAAAGATCCACCCGTTCGTAACGGACGAGGCGGACCGGTTTCGGTCTGCTGCCGCCCGATTTTTGGGTGTGACGGCGGCACCGGCCCTAAGAGTCGCGCTGCCGATTTCGGCACGCTGAGCCAGGGAGGCTCGGAGGAGCGCAAGCCAGCGGCGGAACCGATGGGAACAATTTGTTCTCATTGTCGCAAAATACTGGAAATAAGTCACTTATGCCGATGCTGACTGTTTGTCACCAAACTGTGCGACAAATCGCTCGGTTGGGCGTCCCAGGACCTTGACCGGCTCGAGTGCGGCGTTGCCGCAGCATGAACCACAGAGATCAAGAGCAAGAAGCCACTTGGACCTGTCGGGCATCTTTCGGACTCCTCAGCAGATCGTGCCCTGACGCAGCGGGCTTTCCCGGCTTGCCCTTCCCTGGCTGGGCGGAGTACCGTCGGCGTAATGCCTGAGCCCCTGAGAATCGTCCGCATTCCCACGCTCAAAACCGTGGCCGAATTCCGTGCGCAGGTTGCGGCGCTGCAGTTGGACCTGCCCTGTGAAGACTCGATTGTGACGGGAAAAGACTCGCCTTTAGCTCAACCCGCGGCGCACGTGAAGATTAACGGCAAATCGGTCGGCAATCGCTTCGTTGTGCAGCCCATGGAAGGCTGGGATGGGACCCCTGAGGGAGGGGCGACGGACGACGTCCGCCGGCGGTGGCGGCGGTTCGGTGAGAGTGGCGCCAAGTTGATCTGCGGCGGAGAAGCCATGGCGGTGCGTCCGGATGGCCGGGCGAATCCACACCAGTTGATCATCAACGAAGCGAACAAGGGCGATCTGGCGGGGCTGCGCGAACTCTTGCTCGCGGCGCATCGGGAGCGTTATGGCACCAGCGACGACGTGGTTGTCGGCTTTCAACTCACGCACTCCGGCCGGTTCTGCAAGCCCTGGAATAACCAGCGGCTCGAGCCGCGCGTGGCGTTTCGGCATCCCCTCCTGGACCCGCGGTTTGGAGTCGGCTCGGACGCGCAGGTCTTCACCGACTCGGAAATCGAGCAACTGATCGAGGACTACGTCCGTGCGGCCCGGATTGCGCATGATGTCGGGGCGGATTTCGTGGATATCAAGCATTGCCATGGTTACCTGCTCCACGAGTTCCTGGCCGCCCGGTCACGGCCGGGAAAGTATGGCGGCTCGTTCGAAAACCGCACGCGGATCCTTCGCGAGATCGTGGCGGGGATTCGCGCGAGCGGCAACCCGATCGACCTCGCCGTCCGCTTGAGCGCATTCGATTTCGTGCCGTTCAAGCCAGACCCCGCCCAGTCCGAACCTGGCAAGCCTGGGCCGGGCATTCCCGAGTCCTTCTCCGTGCCGTATGACTTTGCGTTTGGCGCCGACCGGGATCACCCGCTGCGGTATGACCTCCGGGAGACGTGCCGGTTTGCGGACCTCTGCGTCAGTCTCGGGGTGAAGCTCCTGAACTTGAGTGCCGGGTCGCCTTACTACAATCCGCACATCCAGCGTCCGGCGGCGTATCCGCCCAGCGATGGGTATCGCCCCCCGGAAGATCCGCTGGCCGGAGTGGCCCGGCAGATTGGGGCCGTGCGCGAGGTGCGGAGCTGCCTGGCGTCCAAAGCCGGTTCCGAGCCGCCGCCGATCCTGGTGGTGGGTTCGGCCTACAGTTACCTGCAGGAGTTTCTCCCGCACGTCGCCCAGTACGTCGTTCGCCACGGATGGACCGACCTGATCGGGATCGGCCGGATGGTGCTTTCGTATCCGGCGATCCTGGCGGACGCCATTGAGAAAGGCATGTTGAACACCAGAGCGATCTGCCGGACGTTCAGCGATTGCACGACAGCGCCGCGGAATGGGCTCGTCAGCGGGTGCTATCCTCTCGACGAGTATTACAGCTCGAGACCGGCTGCGGCGACGTTGAAGGGCCTGAGGAAGCGGTGACCGGGCCGCCTTCGCGTCCGCCAGCCTGTTTCAATGATTGCCAAAGGGCTATAAAAAAGGCTACTAAAGGATATGGCCAGCGTTGGTCAACGGTTGTGCGCCGCGCGCGAGCAGCAAGGGTTGTCCGTTGCTGACATCGCGGACCGGACCAAGTTGCGTAGCGATCACGTCCGTGCGCTTGAAGAAGGCAATTACGATGTCTTCGCCGCCCCGGTCTACGTCCGGGGCTTCGTGCGGAGCTATGCTGGCATTCTGAAACTGGATGTGCCCGCCGTGCTGGCGGACCTGGAATCCGAACTGAACAGCTCGCAGCACCTGCGGGAATCGACCCAGTTCGTCAAACCGCCGCCGACCCTGGTGGACATCGTCATGCTCCAGATGTCGAAGGTCAAATGGGGCATCACCCTGGTGGTCGTGGGCGTGGCGCTCCTTCTTTGCCTGTCGATTCTCGGATACCGAGCCTGGCGCATTCATCGGGCCACTGATCCTTTGGCAAACCTTGGCCCGGGCCTTTACCAGCCTGCCGAAGCCCCGGGTGGCGATCTTCTTCCGCTAACCCCGCCTGCGCCATAAAGAGCCAGGGTTGGCTTTTCCACCCTGCGTTTTAGCTCCCAAAGAGCCGCGTTGCACCCGGACTGTCTCTCCGGCGATCCGCCTCAGTTGGTTTCGACGATCGCGCGTAGATGGCCCGGTGTTCACCCGTAGATCACTCGTTCGGCAACGGGTGATCTACGGGTGATCTACGGGTGAACTACGGGTGAACTACGGGTGATCCCCGGAAGGAACCGCGTCCCAGAGCGTGGCTCCTGCGGGAGATCCTGCCGCCGCCCGCGCCCGCCGGCGCCCGGTTTTCCTTTGCGTTTTCCGGAGGGGTTCGCGTAACTTCTACGCCTGTCGTGAGGAACGTCCGTTCAAACCCAGGCGCACTCCGAGTGGGCATGATTGCCCTCGGCTGCGCCAAGAACCTGGTTGATGCCGAGATCATGCTCGGCGCGCTCATCCGTGACGGGATGGAAATTACCAATGACCCGTCGACGGCGGACGTTCTTATCGTCAATACCTGCTCGTTTATCGATGCCGCACAACAGGAGAGCGTCGACGCCATCCTGGAATCGGCCGAACTGCGCGAGGCGCACCGCCGGGGGCAAGGTTTGGTGGTTTCGGGCTGCCTATCCCAGCGGTTCCGCGAGGAACTCCCTAAGCTGCTTCCGGAAGTGGATGCGTTCATGGGGATCGACCAGGTCAGCCAGGTTTCGGGCATCGTCAGGGAAGCCGTCAGGGTCCGGCAAGCCAAGTTGCGCCGGCCGCAGGCGAAGGCAAACCGCTTGAAGGTGGTTTCCAAACTCGCCAAGGCCAGCCGCGAAACAGGGGAACCCGCTGCCAAACGGGCCCCAACACACGGAGCAGCGCCGAAGGAAGCCCCGGGTTCGATCGGAGAGCCCTTGGTTCAAGTCACTCCCCGTCCCAAGTATATCCCGGACTACGCCACCCCTCGGTTCCGCCTCACGCCTGGGCACTTCGCTTACCTCAAGATCGCCGAAGGCTGCAATCACCCGTGCACTTTCTGCATCATTCCCCGAATGCGCGGCTCGCATCGGAGCCGGGCCCAGGACGACATCGTCCGCGAAGCCCGGCAACTGATCGCGGAGGGCGTCAAGGAATTGAACCTGATCTCCCAGGATTCGACCTACTACGGGATGGATCTGCGCCCCGTCCGCAAAGGGTCCCTGGCATCACCGGAAGGCTTTCGCACCGCGGCCCAAAGCTTGCCGTCCGATACGCCAACGCTCTGCTCTCTGCTCCGTGCGCTGAACGAACTCCCAGGCGATTTCTGGATCCGGCTGCTGTATACGCATCCGGCGCATTGGACGGATGAACTGATGCGGACGATCGCCGAGTGTTCGAAGGTGGTCCGCTATGTCGACATTCCGCTCCAGCATATTCACCCGATCCTGTTGGAACGGATGCGCCGCGAGACGTCCGAACAGCACATTCGCGACCTTCTCGCTCGGCTCCGGCAGGCCATCCCTCGTATCGCCCTGCGCACTACCTTCATTGTGGGTTTTCCGGGCGAAACGGAAGCGTGCTTTGAAGCGCTTCTAAGCTTCATTCGCGAGGCGCGGTTCGAACGCGCAGGGGTCTTCCTCTACTCGCATGAAGAAGGCACCCGCGCGGCGGAGATGAAGGACCAGGTTTCCGCAGCCATCAAAGCCCGGCGCCGCGATCAGGCGATGGCCGAACAGCTCCAGGTATCTCGAAGCCTGGGTGCTGCTTCCGTGGGACGAGACTTGCGTGTTCTGGTCGAGAAACAGGCGGACGCTCGGGATCTGCCCCTGGCCAACCTGACCTCCTGGGAGCACGGAGAGAAGCGGCGGCCCGGTTCGGCGCGCGCTCTGCCGAGGCATTGCTCGGTGGCTCGCGGTGAAGCGGACGCGCCGGATATCGATGGCCGAGTCCTGGTGCGGGGCGTTCTCCCGGTGGGGACGTTCACGACGGTCCGGGTTGTCGGCCACACCGATTACGATCTCATTGCGGAACCGCTCGGCGTCTCCCCGGAGGCGAACGATGCGCCGTCGAGCCTTGTCTGCGGCAAAGGTTCATAACTCCATGAACCTTCCCAACAAGCTCACCGTTTCGCGCTTCGCGCTAACAGCCGCCTTTCTGGCGGTTTTCTTCTCGGAAATGCCGCTGGGCAATACCTTGGCCTTGGTGCTCTTCTCGGCGGCGGGACTGACCGACTATTTCGACGGCAAGATCGCCCGCCGCGACAAGCTCATCACGAACTTCGGCATCCTCATGGATCCGCTGGCCGACAAGATCCTGACCTGCTCGGCGTTTATCGCCTTTGTGGACCGGGACCTGGTCCCTGGCTGGATGGTGGTGATCATCGTGGGACGGGAATTGGCGATTACCGGGTTGCGCTTGCTGGCGGCCTCGAAGCAGGTCGTGCTGGCCGCCGAGGGCTACGGGAAGCACAAGACCATCTCGCAGATCGTCGCAATCATCTCGGTGCTCACGGTCCAGAGCTTCCCGGAATGGGGCCAATGGGCTCACGCCGTCTTCGATGGGTGGGCCCCCGAGTTCACCGAGTTGGCGAAATGGGTTACGGTGATCCTGACCCTGACGTCCGGGGTGCTCTACCTTTGGCGCAACCGGTCGCTGTACCTTGACGACTTGGGCGGCTGAACCATGAACCACCTTGTCCTCTGGGTCGCACAAGGGTTCGCCATCGGTCGAATCCCCGCCGCGCCGGGAACGTTTGGCTCGGCCCTGGGGCTGGTCTGGGTCCAGGCGCTCCTTTGGACAAAGTCACCCTCGTGGATGGCGGCTGGAGTTCTGCTTGGGATAGCGTGCTCTGTCTGGTTCTGCGGCCAGGCGGAACGGATCCTTGGCCAAACCGATCCCGGCTCGGTCGTCCTGGACGAGATCGTGGCCATGCCCGTTTGTTTCGTGGGTTGGCTCATGCTCTCGGGTGCGGCCTCCGCTGCCGGTTCGAGTTCTCTGTTCGCCGACGGGCGATGGCGCTGGACGCTGACGATCTGCGTCTTGTTCCGGTTTTTTGATGTGTTGAAACCGTGGCCGATCAAACAGAGCCAGGCGCTGCCAGGCGGCTGGGGCGTGACGGCCGACGACCTTCTCGCCGCGGCTTACGTCAACGTGGCCGTTGCCCTGGTTTGGTGGATTTCCAGTCTTAAGCTGGGCGTCGGGAACCCGCCTGCTTAAGCAGCGCTTCCACTTCCGAATCCGCCGGCATGCTCGGCTGGGCTCCCGGTTTGCGCACCGAACACGCCGCAGCCGCCGTCGCGTAATAACCGGCGTCAATCTCCGAATCTCCCCGCGCCAGCGCCACCGCAAACGCCGCATTGAACGCATCGCCTGCGGCAGTGGTATCGACAGCCGTGACAGGGATGGCCGGCCAGAAATGCTCCTGCGACGGCGTGACCAGCAACGCGCCTTGCGCTCCCAGCTTCACGATGACTTTCTTCGCGCCGCGACTCAACAGCCGCCGCGCCAGGGGCCTTGCCGAGTTCTCCGATAGCGGTCCGGGAGGCATTCCGGTCACGATTCCCAGTTCGGTCTCATTGGGCGTGAGGTAATCGACCAAGGCGAGCAAAGCATCGGGCAAAGGCTGCGCCGGAGCCGGGTCCAGGATCACCACCCCCCCGTGGTCATGGGCAAGACGCGCGGCAGCTTGCACGACAGCGAAGGGGATCTCCAACTGAAGCAGGACCAACCCGGCCTGAGCAATGCGTTCGCGGCTGAGTTGGAGACGCTCGGCGGACAAGGTCCCGTTTGAACCGGGAACAATGATGATTTGGTTCTGGCCTTGCTCATCGAGGGTGATCGTCGCAATGCCAGTCGAAACCTCCGGGTCCGTTCGGACATGATCCACGTTGACGCCGCCCGAGGCAAGGCTCTGGACCAACGATGGCCCCTGCGCGTCATTGCCCACTTGGCCGACCATGCTCACCCTGCCACCCAGCCTCGCCGCTCCGAAGGCCTGGTTGGCTCCTTTCCCTCCGGGAAACACCTGGAATTCGTGCCCGGTAAGGGTCTCGCCGGGCACGGGGAACCGCGGCACTCGGATGACAAAATCCGCGTTCAGGCTTCCGACAACGACAATATCAGCGTTCACAGTCAGGCGGGTGGGCAGTGGTTTCGAGTCGTGCGTTAATCTCTCCCGTAGAACCTGCGAAGGACAGCATCTCCGATCAACTGGGTCGCTTCCTCGTAGGAGACCCGGTCTGTGTTGATCACCAGGTGATAAAGCATCGGGTCATCGATATCCTGGTGAAAGTACTTCTTAATGAAGCGGCGGCGTCCGCGGTCTTCGGTCTTCATAAAGGCAAGAGCGCGCTTGGGATTCAGGTTGTAGTACTCCTCGACCAGTTTGACCCGCACCTCGGCTGACCCCACCAATCTCACGTGGAGAACGTTGGTCATCTGGGCCGTAATGATATTGGCGCCGTGCCCCACCAGGATCACATTGCCGATCTCCGCCAGATGCAGAATGGTCTCGGTGGTCTGCCGGAACATGGTCCAGGAACCCGGATGCAATCCCAAGACTTCCTCCACCATATCTCGAATCTGCGAGACACGGTCCTCGGGCAGGTACCGGGCAAGCTCCTTGGGGAGGTTGTGCTCTTCCAGCGCCTGTTCGACCAGGTTCCGGTCGAAGACCGTCCAGGGTTGAGGCGTTTTCGGGCCGTGGGCCTGCAGGTAGGCCGCGAGGTCCTCGGCGACGGGCATCCCCCCAGCGCCGGTCTGCCGCGAGATGGTTATGGTCGGCTGGCCCTTCTTGCGCTGCTTCGCTTTGAGGTTGGGGTCAAGCTGGGTCCCGATATAGACCAGGCATTTATCGAACGCTGACTGATTGCTCATGTTCACCTCTCCGTGTTGCGGTCGTTAGTGTCGGAAGCGGCCGCGCAACTCCTCGAAGAGCGGCCTCTTCAGCGCTTCGCTTTGCCTATGCGAGAACGGTAATGGTCTACGATCACCGCGGCAAGGATGACTAAGCCGGTGATCAGCCGCTTGGTTTCGTCTTTGGCCCCCACAGCGGCCAACCCCGAGTTCAGCACCGCGATGATCAAGACACCGAAAAAAGAGCTCACCACCGATCCGCGTCCGCCCATCAAGCTCGTGCCGCCGATCACGACAGCCGCGATGGCCTGCAGCTCAAACCCTCCGCCGGCATTCGGGTTGGCCGACTGGAACCGCGAGGTGTCAATCACCGCCGCCAACGACACAAGAAACCCGCTCACCATGAACACCGCGGTCTTGATGGGACGCGGGTCGATCCCCGAAAGGCGCACCGCCTCTTCGTTCGTCCCGATCGCGATCATGTACCTGCCGAAAATCGTCCGGGACAGCACCAACTGGCCCACGATCACGATCAGGACGGCCGCCAGGAAAGGCAGCGACAGGCCCGCGATCGACGCGCCAGCGATCCCCTCGATCTTCGACCCGATATACTGGGTCTGCGACCGGGTGATAAAATGCGCCCCGCCTCGCGCCATCTCCAGCATGCCCAGAGTGACAATGAAGGACGGGAGCCGCCACTTGACCGTCACGAGCCCGTTGAAGGCCCCGCTCAAGACCCCCGCTGCCACCGCCGCCAGCACGGTCCACCCCACCGGCCACCCATACTGGACCATTCCCACCCCGATCACGGCGCTGCACAATCCCAAAACAGAGCCCACAGAAAGATCGATCTCGGCGATAATCAGCACAAAGGTCATGCCCACAGCCACCACGATTGCCGATGGGATCTGGTTGGCGATGGTCTTGAACGTGGTGAGGCTGAAAAAGTGCTGGGTTAACAGACTGAACACCAGGATCAACAGCGCCAGGGCAATTCCCATGCCCAGGTAATCCGCCAAGGCCGCCCGAATGGCGCTTCGCGATGGCCTCGAGCCGGTCCGGACATTCACGTTTTGCGAGGGGTTCATGCCTCCTTCGTCTGGCGGCCCAAATAGCCGCTGATGGCCGCGGTCATAATGGCTTCTTCAGTCCAGGTTCCGCGTTCAAAGCAGGCCGCCACGCGTCCCGCCGACATCACGGCGATCCGATGGCAGATCGCCAGCAACTCTTTCAAATCCGACGAGACGACCAGGATCGCCTTGTCTTCCCTGGCCAATTGGGCCAGCAAGCGGTAAATCTCAAACTTCGCGCCCACGTCGATCCCGCGGGTCGGCTCATCGAAGATCAGGATGTCGCAATTGCGGAAAAGCCACTTGGCAATCACGACCTTTTGCTGGTTGCCCCCGCTCAATTCAGCGGCCGGTTGCTCCACCGAAGCGCAGCGCACACCAAGCGTCGACGCCCACCGTTCCGCTTCGGCGTCCTCCGTTCTTCGCTGAATCCACGCTCCGCATCGGCTGAGGGATCGTAGCCGCATCAAAGTGATATTCGCTCGAACAGGCAGCCGCAAGAGAAGGCCCTGGCTCTTTCGATCCTCCGTCAGCAAAGCCATCCCCTGACGGACGGCATCTTTCGGCGAGCGAATCCGGGCTGGAGTCTGGGACCCATCAAGAAAGGTCAGGCCCGCCTCCGCCCGATCGGCTCCAAAGAGTGCCCGCATGGTCTCCGTTCGGCCTGAACCCATCAAGCCGGCGAACCCCAGGATCTCTCCCCGCCGCGCTTCAAAGCTGACACCCCGCACGGCCGGCGGCGCCTGCAGCCCTTCGACGCGCAAGGCCACCCGGCCAGGCGTTTGGGGCGCGCTCTCGGCGACGCCCGTCAGATCCCTTCCCACCATCAGGCGAACGATCTCTTCGAGCGTCAGTTCCGAGGCCATCCGGGTGGTGACCGCTCTGCCATCGCGAAGCACGGTAATGCGATCGGCAATCGTCTTAATCTCCTCCAACCGGTGCGAGATGTATATCAGCCCGGCGCCGCTCGCTTTCAGTTTCGCGACTTGGGCAAAAAGCCGCTCGATCTCCGGGTCGGTCAAGGCGGCCGTGGGCTCATCGAGAATCAGCAGCCGGCAACGGCCCGAGAGGCCCCGGGCGATTTCGACCAATTGCTGCTGCCCCACGCCCAGCGCCCCGACCGGGCAGGCCGGGTCCAGGTCAGCCAGCCCAACTTCCGCCATTGCTCCGTGCGCCCGCGCGTTCAGACGTCCATAATCCACCCAGCCAAACCGGTGGGGTATCGTGTCGAAGAAGATGTTCTCCGCGACCGTGAGCGTCGGGACCAAGTTGAGCTCCTGCATCACGAGCCGGACCCCCAGCTTTTCGCCGTCGGATTTGCTCGTGGGAGAAAAGGGCCTTCCCTCCAGGACCATCGTTCCGGAATCGGGTCGCACCAACCCCGCGATGATCTTCGCCAGCGTGCTTTTCCCGGCTCCATTCTCCCCGACCAGCGCGTGGACTTCCCCTGCACGGACATCAAGATTGACGGCGTCGAGCACCAAAGCCGAATAGGACTTCGACACTCCGGACACGTTCAATAAGGCTTCCGGCTTGCTCATTCGCTGTCCTCCGCAGCGTATCAGGAAGCCTCGCCAAGATGTAGGAAAAACGCATGCTTCCTGGGAGCGCCGGCATTCTCCCCCTCCCCCGTCGCGTTCCAGAAAGCCGGGAGGTATCCCGGCATGCTGAACCGGATGGGAAGAACGGCCCTGAAAGCTCCCGAACGCTTTTTGCGGCCGTTTCGGAGCGGGACGAAGGCGCGACCGATTGCCGGTTAAGTTTACCGGCGGGCGCGAGCCACGAGCAGCAGGAGGTTCGCAATCGCGGAGATGAGCGCCGCGACATACGTCAAAGCTGCCGCATTGAGGACCGTGTTGACCCCCGCAGCCTCCTGGCGCGACACAATTCCCATGTTCTGCAAGATCTGCTTGGCCCGGCTGCTGGCGTTGAACTCCACGGGCAGCGTGATCAATTGGAAAAGCGTGATCACGGAGTAGATCACGATCCCGAGGATCACCAGGCCGAAGATGTTCAGGAACAAGCCGCCAAAAATCACAAACGGCAGCATCTGGGACGCAAACATCGTTGCCGGCACGACCAGCATCCGGGCCTGCAAGGGCGCGTAGGCCCGCGCGTGCTGGATGGCGTGCCCGCATTCGTGCGCAGCGATCCCGGCCGCCGCCACGGATCGGCTCTGGTAAACGCCAGGCGAAAGGCACAACCTCTTCTTGGCCGGATCATAATGGTCGCCCAGATACGTATCGATCGCTTCGACTGACACGTCCCGAATGCCCGCCTCGCTCAAGATCCGCTGGGCTACCTGAGCCCCCGTGAGGCCGGACGCGAGCGGCACCTGCGATTGGCGGTTGAACGCAGACTTCACTTTGAATTGCGCATACATGCCGATCACCATCGCGAAGATCAGCAGTGGCCAAACTAGAACGGTCCAATCCATACCTGCTCATAGCATCAAATGGCCCTGAATTCAACACGGCCGCCCGAGGTGGAAGCTCTGGGGAAGGAACTTGAGACCGCCAGGCTGACCGCCCGGACCGGACGCGTCCGCGACGGGATTCCTGGCGACTCCCTGGGGCCCGTGCCGCTTCGCCATGCGGAGGATTCCATCGGGACGCGTTCCTCCGAGTCGTTTCGCAATGCGTGGCCACTTTCCTTTTGCGGAACGCGCGGCGAGACGGCACAGTCTCCGCACGAGCCGATGCTGACAACGTTGCGAATCAGAAACCTGGCTTTGGTCGAGGACCTCACCGTCGAGCTGAGGCCGGGCTACAATGCGATCACCGGCGAGACCGGCGCCGGCAAATCCATTCTCATCGGCGCGCTCAACCTCGTGCTGGGCGAACGGGCCGATCGCACATGGATCCGCAGCGGCGCCGACTCGTGCGCGGTCGAAGCGGTGTTCGACGTGCGCAAATTGCGCACACCGATTGGCGCCTTCCTCGACGAGAACGGGCTGGAACCTTGCGAAGGTGGGCTGTTGGTGCTGAAGCGGACGTTTTCGGCGGCGGGAACGAACCGCCAGTTCATCAACGGGTCGCCCGCAACGTTGACGGTGCTCGCCGGGCTTGGCGAGTGGCTGGTCGACATCCATGGCCCGCATGACCATCAGTCGCTCCTGCACCCGGCGCGGCAATTGGAGATCCTGGACGCGTTCGGCGGGCTGACGAAGGTGCGTGAGGATTTCGCCGGCGTTCTCAGGAAGAGGACCCACCTCGAGGCGAAGAAACGCGCCCTGGTGATGGACGAAAGGACCTTCATTCAGCAGCTTGACCTTCTCAGGTTCCAGGTGAACGAGATCAAGGCGGCCAAATTGCGCCCGGACGAAGAGCCGGAGTTGCAGGAGGCCTTTCAGCGGGCCAACAACGCCGCGCGCCTTGTGCGCCTTAGCCAGGCGGTGCTCGGGGTCCTGAGCGAAGAAGAGAACTCGGTTTTGCAGCAAGCGGCCATACTCGGGCGAACCGTCCAGGAATTGCACAAGATCGATCCCGGCGCGGCTGAGCTGGCCGAATGGCACACCCAAGCGGTGACGGCCTTGCAGGAACTGCAGCGCGCGGCGGCAGCGTATGCCGACCGGCTGGAGATCGACCCGATACAACTTCAGGAGCTTGAAGAACGCCTAAACCTGATCCAGGGGCTGAAACGAAAGTACGGTTCCAGCGTGCGTGAGATCATGGAATTCGGCGAGGCCGCCCAGCAAAAGAAGACGGCCCTGGAGCAGCGCGACGCCGAATTGCTGCGGATCAACCAGGCCTTGGACGGCGTCGACTTGGAGTTGCGCACAGCGGGCCAGGAACTCTCCGGCCAAAGGCGCAGGGTCATTCCGAAGCTGGTCAAGGCGGTCGTCAAACAGCTTGCCGATCTCGGGTTCAAACAGAGCCGGATGGATATCACGTTGAACGGCGGTCCACCCATACCCGGCGACGCCCGCGTCCTATCCTCCGGCTTCGACACCGTCGAGTTCCAGTTCGCTCCGAATCCCGGGGAGGAACCGCGCCCGCTGCGGGCGATCGCTTCGTCCGGAGAACTCGCGCGGGTGATGCTGGCCTTGAAAACAGTGCTAGCCGGGGTGGACGAGATTCCGGTGCTCGTGTTCGACGAAGTGGACGCGAATGTGGGCGGCGAAACGGCGCGGGCGGTGGGCGACAAAATGCGGCAGATCGCGAGAGAACGGCAGGTGCTTTGCGTGACGCACCTGGCGCCTGTCGCGGCGGCGGCGGATGCGCATTACGTCGTGACGAAAGAAACCGCGGCGGGCCGGACCGTCTCGAATATTGAAATGCTCGAACGCGTCGCGCGGATCAAGGAACTGGCTCGAATGCTTGGGGGCCAGTCCGAAGCGGCCCGGCAACACGCCGAGGAACTGCTTCGGACGAGGTGAAGGCGAGCGCGTTATTTGTCGGGCTCAGGCGCGGCTGACCGGGGAATCCGGGCGTCGAGGAAAGCTCTCAACTCCGCCGCGGCTTTGCCGCCGAACCCGGGAACTTCCGCAATGGCTTCGGGAGACGCCAAGCGAAGCCGATGCACGGAGCCGAAGCGCTTCAACAACGCAGCCTTGCGCTGTTCACCAATCCCGGGGAACTCGTCCAGGATGCTCTCGGAGATCTTTTTGAGCCGGAGTTGCGCGTTGTAGGTGTTGGCGAAGCGGTGCGATTCGTCCCGCACGCGCTGGAGGAGCTTGAGCGCGCCGGAGCTGTGGTTTAGGCGGAGCGGTTCCGGCAGCCCCGGCCGGTAGATTTCCTCGAACTCCTTGGCCAAACCGATGATGGCGAGGTGCTCCAGGCCCAGCTTGGCCAGCTCGGCGCAAGCGGCGTTAAGCTGTCCCTTCCCACCGTCGATCAGGATTAAGTCCGGGAGATTCGGCGATGGGCGCGGGGTTGGCGCGGTGCCCTGCGGGGAAGCAGAGGCGTCGTTAGCCTCTCTCAGCAGCCGGCTGTAACGCCGTCGAATGGTCTCCGCCATGCACGCGAAATCGTCCTGGCCCGTCACCGTCTTCATCTTGAACCGGCGATAATTCGCCCGGTCAGGGCGGCCGTTCTTGAAACTGACCATCGACGCGACGGCGAATGTCCCGCTGATATTCGAGATGTCAAAGCCTTCAATCCGCATGGGAGGCGCCGAAAGTTGCAGGGCTTCCGCCAACTCCGCCACATCCCGCTCCGGATGGATGGCCACGGGCAGGGTGTAAGGGAGCCGTTCGAACTTCTCCGTCTTCTGGGTGGTGCGCTTGAGATCGGCGAGGAGGTCGCGGAGATCGGCGGCTTTTTCGAAGTTGAGTTCCACTGCCGCCTTCTTCATCTCGGCTTCGATCGACTGTTTCATCTCCTCGCAATGGCCTTCGAGAAAGTCACACGCCGCCTTGACCTGGAGGAGATAATCGTCGCGTGAGACGTTCCCGATGCACGGCGCGGTGCAGACCCTCAGGTGCGCATACAGGCAATGCTTGTAATCCGGCTCGCCCGGCGTCAGGGGACGGCACCCGCGCAAGTTGAACTTCTGGCGGACAACCGCGAGCGTGCGCCGGAGCGCCCCCGAATTGGCGAACGGTCCGAAGTAGCGTGCCCCATCGTCCTGTTTCAGTCGAGTGAGGGCAAACCGGGGGATCGGATCGTTCAGGTTGACCTTGAGCAGGAGAAACCGCTTGTCATCACGAAAGCTAACGTTGTACCGCGGATGAAACTCCTTGATCAGCTTGCCTTCCAGCAAGAGGGCTTCGGGTTCACTGCGCACCGTATGCACATCGAAATCATAGATCGCCTCCACCAACGCGTTGAACTTCAAGTCCCAACCTTGGCGACGCGACGGATGAAAGTACTGCGAAACCCGGCGGCGCAAATCCCGCGCTTTGCCCACGTAAATCACCGTCCCGAAACGATCCTTCATCAGGTAAACCCCCGGTTTGTGCGGAACCTGGCTGACTTTGTTTCGGATATGATCCGTCACGGGCATGGTCAAAATGTCCTGTAAACCCCCGAAGACCGCAAAGGGAATCTGGGACCGAACCTTGGAGAGCTGGGTGTTGATCCGACGAAGTCCTTGCTGGCGCCGTTGCGGTTGCGACTACGTTATGTGAGCGATGGTCCCGTCCAGGGCTTGGAGGACGGATCAGGGCCAGCGGTCCTTGGCCCATTTGACAAACAGTAACTCGGTGGATTCAGAAACACACCGGGCTGATTCCAACGTGGAGCCTGTGAGGGCTACGTCCTGCCGGTGAGGTTTCCTGTGTCAACAGGTTGCCCTCAGTCGGTCGACCGTTGGAGCAGCTTAGACCGGTACCCGCTTAGCGTCCCTCCAAATTGACTTGAGGAATCCTTGCAGCGCTGGCCGCGGAAGGCGGGTTACTCCGGCTCGGTTCGACTCTCCTTAAGTCGTTCAATCTCGTCGAACATTGCAACGAACGTCTTCCAAGGGTTGTTCTCGGCATTGCGGCCGGCAAGTTCACCTTTGTAGTCCCGTTCGAGGAACGAACTCGCGCCTGACCAGACGGTCTGGACCACTCCCTGGAGGCGATCTCTCATCACCTTCGTGGAATGATCGCGAAACCGCACCATGTCCTGCACTTGAAGCACGGCGTTCTTGGGCACCCGCCAAGGGCAGGTCACGACCCTAAAACCCTTTATGGCGAAATAGACGGCCGTTTGGTCCGGACGTTCATAGTGCCAATCGCAGATCATCACCTCTTTCGGGATCATGTCGATCGCGCGGTGGGTGTCATTCTCGCTGGCTTCCCACATGCCTAACCCGGTGGATTTGCCGTCTAGCAAGCGATCCCCCCAGATCCATAGCTCTCGGTCCTTCCGCGCCAGATGATCGCGGATGCGACGGATTTCCCCGGCGAAAAGCTCCGATTTGTCCTTTCCGGCGCAACGAGGGCACTTGTCGTCGCCAATATAAAAGACTTCGTCCATTCCGGCGTGGAAAGCGCCGGCTTGGAAGGCGTCGCAAAGTTCATCCACCAGCGCGAAGACGACGTCGTGCACCTTGGGGTGGAGCGGGCAATAGCTCTTGCAGTAGAGCCCGTCGGGGTTTGGCCACTTATATTCTTTTGGCATCGCGACGTGCGGCGTTTCGTCGAACTCCGGGTATTGCCGCAGGAGCCTGCCAATGGTGCCGGCCCAGGATTGGTGGCCCAGCAGGTTGATCTGGGGGATGATTCGAATGCCGCCCGCTTTGCAGACCTCGACAAGCTTTTGAACGTCGTCCTTTGAAAGGCCCTGGCCCTCCCTCAGTTCGGGATGGCTTTCGTACTGATAACCGTAATCAACACGCAGGATGAGCGTGTTCACATGCCGGGGGACGAGCTCCTGGTTGATGAACACAATGAATGGCTCCACCTGCCTCGGTCCTGGAGCTCCGATGCAGAAACCGCGGACCGGGAGGAGGCTTTCCGAGCTTTCGGCGGCGCGGACCGGCAGGGCAAGGGCCAGCATGCAGACTGACGCGAGGCCGAGGGTGGGGAGCGCCAACCCGCGATGGAACAATGCTTTCTTGCGGGAGCGTGGTCGATGTAGCGGGGTCATGGCCGAACGATGCCAGAATCGGGGCCCGTTCGGCAAGGTCTGGAGCGAGGAACCCGTGCCTTTATCGCCCTGGGCGCTTGGCGGGCGGCACCCATTGCCGGTGCCAATAGAGCCCCCACAGGTTCTCCAACCGAACACTCTCCGCATGGTTGTCCGCGAACCCCACGTTGATCGCGCCCGGCAGCGTATCCTTGGGATTGAAGTTCCGCACCGCGGCACTCAGGCTGGCGATGTGCCGCGGAATGGCCACGCGCGCCATCCCGCCGTCGACATACTGGTCGCCATTGAGGAGATTCCGAGCTGGCCGGTCGGTTTCCAGAGGCCAGACATCCACCCAGATTGAATCGGCGAAGAATGGCGTTTTCACCGGATTCAGCACGTGCGATTCATTGAGGAAGAGGCGGTCGCGACTCGTGCCCGACAGGTGCCAGGGATCGTCGGTATAAAGGTAGCCGTTCAGGGCGTAACTGCCCTGGTAGTAGTTGGTGCCTCCGTTGTCGACCAGCCACGCCCGGTTCGCGAGACCCCAGGACTCGGATCGTGTCTTCTTAAGCTGTGCGGAATCCCTTTCCGGCGCCGACGGACAGTAGCGCACATCTTTGATGGCATCGTAGCGGGCGGCCAGGCGCTGCATCCAGAGATCGGGCCATTCATCGTAATGAACCGGTTTGCCTTCGTCGCTGAAGTACATCCAGTTCGCCAACCCGATCTGCTTGAGGTTATTGATGCACTTGATGGATTGCGCCTTGGCTTTGGCCTTGCTCAGGGCGGGCAAGAGCATCCCCGCGAGAATGGCGATGATGGCGATAACGACGAGCAATTCGATCAGAGTGAAGCCTGTTCCCGTCCGGTTGGAAGGTGACCGTTTCATAGGGATCCTGCTGGGTTTCGATGTTCTAAGGCACCATGGCCGCTGAATTGTTTTAAAGTCAAGCGGGTTTGCACCGGCGGCGGAGGGGCAAGGATGCCGGGTGTTGAGGGGAGCAGACACCGTGATGAGGGAGGCTGGCGGGGCGGGGCGAATCGGTCGACGCCAAGCGTCTGCCTCCGTATATGACCCGTATTCAACCCGTATTAAACAGGCATATAACACGATGCTGCATCGAGTTAAATACCTGTTAAATACGTGTTATATACGTGTTATATCCGGCAGGACCGGGCATCGGGATCTTCGAAATCACACGTCCGCACTCAGCAATTCTCAGTTTGGCTTTCTATTCTTCGGAGCGCCGGATTGCAGCCGGAGTGCAGCCGGCGCTCCGACCCCAATGAGCATTGCTGTTCGCACTTGACATTTATTACCTTGGTAGTATTACTTCGGTAGTTAATCCAAACCTGACGTGTGACACGGATCAAAATTTATCGCCTTGGCGATCTCCAGCTACGAATTATGAAGCTGCTCTGGGCCAGCGGCGAAGCCACGGTCGGCCTTATCCACCAGCAGCTCCAGGACGAAAAAGACCTGGCCTACACCACCATCGCCACCATGCTGCGGAAAATGGAGAGCCGCAGCCTGGTCGAGCACCGGCTGGATGGCCGCAGTTTCATTTACCGGGCGTCGGTCCCCGAATCGGCCGTTACCCGGGGTATGGCGGACCACCTGGTGGACCGGCTTTTCGAAGGAAGCTTGACGGATGTCGTCAGTCATCTGCTGAGCACGCGGGAGGTTAGCCGGGACGAACTGTCAGAACTTGAGCGGCTTATCGCGGAAAGGAAAAAGCGCCTATGAACCCGCCATCCGAGTGGATGCCTTGTCTGCGGCTGATGGGAATCTTGGCCCTCGAAGTCGGCTTGATCGCGGTGGTGTCCGCCATTCTTCTGAAACATTCCCGCTCGGCGTTGTGGCATCGGTCGGTGTGGCAGATGGCCATAGCCGCCGCGTTCGCCGTGCTCGTGCTCGAGTTGAGTGGATTTTCGCAAGACGCCCTGGCATGGAGCAGGGCTCAGGCAGACCGGCTGATTTCTCGCCCCTCGTTTGAAGCGTCGGCGAAGGCCGGCCCCGTTGCTGCCGAGGCGGTGAAAAGCCCGGCGCTCAGCCTCGAATTCAGGCGCCGAGTCGCCCAGCAACTGGCCGACAGCCGGGCGACCGCGCCAATGCCGCCGATTCCCGAGCCAAAGCAAGCCCTGCCGGCTGTCCCCGCCCAAAGACAAGGGCGCGGTGACGTTGAACCTTTTCTGCAAGGCCGCGCGACCCCCTGGCCGGCGGTGGTTTGGTTGATCGGAACGGGAGCCGCCTTGGGGCCGATCTGGATCGCGTGGTTGCTCTTTGCGCTGTGCAATCGAAAATGGAAATCGCCGGGCGACGAAGCCCTGGCACGCCAGATCAAGGTCTTGGCAGGCCAGGTCGGCTTGCGTCGCCCTGTCCGATGCTTCCTGTCACCTCGCTTGCGCGGGCCGATAGCCTTTGGGTTTCTGCGGCCGACCATCGGGTTGCCGTCGGATTTCACGGAGCATTTTTCCCCGGCGCAACAGGCCGCGATGCTGACGCATGAATTGGCGCATCTGGCGGCGCATGATTCCGCTTGGCAACGGCTGGCGGACGTCGTCGCAGCGGTTCTTTGGTGGCACCCTTTGGCGTGGTGGATGCGCCACCGTTTGCGCGTGACGGCTGAGCAGGCCGCGGACGAAGCGAGCGTGGTGGTCCATGACGGCCCCGGGCTATTGGCGGAGTGCCTGGTGAAGCTGGCCTCGCGAGCGGCCGCGGCGCCGCCCATTGGGTGGGTGCAGGCGACCGGTCCAGGCTTCCGGTCTGCGCTCGGCCGGAGAATTCAGAAACTAATCAAACTGGAGCACCGTCCGTGGCTGCCTCCCAGTAGCTCACGGCGGTGGGCGGTAACGACGTTGCTTCCAGCCGCGCTCGTGGCTGGAGCCATGCTGTGCACCGCTTGGATCAATCCCCCGCAGAAAGGAGAAGCGATGAAAACAATGAAAGAGAGATGGAACCGATCCCTGGCCACCCTGGCCTTATTCGCCACTGTGGCCGTCGAACCGGGCGTAAGAGGTGCCCCCAGTGTTCAGGCCCAGGGAAGTCGCCCGCCCGAAGCCGCCCTCGCCCCGGACGCCGCCGCCCTGACCCAGGACGCGCGGGCTCTGTTGAAAATGGGCGAACTGGATGCGGCCGAACGAAAGCTCCAGCAGGCTGTTAACAAAGGCCAATCCGATCGCAATGCCCCTGCAGCACCGGCAACTCCGCCGCCCGTTAAAGTACCGGCGGAAGTGGAAGCAGCGCCGGCACCCGAACCCGCACCCGACCAACCCAATATCTACCGGATGGATCCCCGGCTGTTGGAGCGATACGGACTAAAAGGGGTAAGGCAGCCGCCGACCTCACCCCCCCGACCTGGCAGCCGCGGCAAACAGCAGGTGGAAGCGAAGTTGAACCAGATCGTGCTCGACGAGATCAGCCTCGATAACGTCCCTGTTTTCGAGTTGGTCCGAATGCTTTCCGAGGAGACCCGCCGACGGGATCCCGAGAAAAAGGGCATCAACTTCCTGATCGCGAACGTTCCAGAAGAATGGTCGAAGGGCGTAGATCCAACGACCGGAATGCCAATCGCGCCTACTGGACCCGCCGGCGTGGATATTGGCAGTTACCCGGTTAAGCTGCAGCTTCGAGACGTGCGGCTCAAAGATGTGCTCGACGCCGTGACCCGGGTCGTCGAGCAACCCGTGCGGTATTCCATCGAGGAGTATGGCGTCGTGATCTCACCCGGCCCGGGCGTTGCAGCCGGCTATGGGATGGGCGCCGGAACACGCGGTCCGGAGCCGCCGCCGTCCATCGTGCGGACCTTCCGGGTCGATCCAAGCACTTTCCTTGGGGGACTGGAAAGCGCGTTCGGGATCAAAGTGGGAGATTCGAAGGACAAGGTCGCCGCGGCCGAGCGAGTCCGGGAGGCCATCCGCGAGGTCTTTCGCCAACTCGGCGTGAGTAGGAACGACCCGCAGAAAACCGACATTTGGTACAACGATCTCACCGGCATTGTGATGGTCCGCACCGCGCCTGAGGAGATGGAGGTTGTCCAGGCCGCCATGGAAACCTTGGGCGGCGAAGCCCTGCGGCAGCGCCCGGGGGGTCGTGCTGGCGGTGGTTTCGGCGGCGGAGGGTTCGGGGCTGGATTCGGCGGGATGACCGGCCCAGCCCCCGCGGGTGGTGGAGCGTACGGAGGCACGGCTGACGGCGGGTTCGGAGCCGCTGGCAGCGGAGGAATGGGCGGGGCGATGCCGCAAGGTGAAAAGAAGAAGTTCTGACCGTCCATGCAAAGCGCAGCCGAGCGAGGACGCCGCTTCGTGGTGGCAGCCTCGCTCATGCATCAGTCTTGCTCAATGCCCAAGCGAGAATCAATCCAAGCTCAAACCTCGGGCGCGGTCCCAAACCGGCCGAACTTGACCTCCGGGAGCAACATCAGGCTGGAAAGAACGATCATGCCGGTGGCGACCCAGCCAAGCGTGTGAATCCCCATCGCGGTGGTCGCGTGGAAAGCGACCAACGGCGCCAGTACCCCTCGCACCCCCGTGAAAAACGTGTGCACCGACATGTAATCGGCGACGTGATCCGGGGGCGCGAATTTCGTGACCCAGAGACTCCACGCGACGTCTCCGCCGGCATTGGCAATTCCGAATACAATGGCGCCGATCATCAACCCCTTCGGATCGGCGCTTGTAAAGAACGCCAGGATTCCAATGGCGAATCCGACATTGAGCGTGATGCGCAAAGCAAAGAAGTTCATCCGATCGAACACCCATCCCCAGACGGGGCTCATGACCAACCGGGCCAGGTTCGGTACCACGCCCGTGTAAAACGCGATCTGGCCCACATCCAGCGCCAGCTCGTACTTAGGGTTCGCCAGGTACTCCACGCGCATCGGCAGCATCATTAAGTTGGCAAAACCCATCAGCATCCAGCTGATCAAGGTCCTGCGGAAGAGCGCGTCATCGCGCGCGAACCGAAGGGCGCGCAGAGGATGGGTGCCCCCAACCGCTGTAAGAGGGCGCGACGGGCATTGTTTCAGAAACCAACCCGCAAACGCGAAGGCTAAGGCAAAGACCAGCAGAAGATACTGAAACCGGCCCACCTCCCCCGACAGCGCGCGTCCGGCCAGGTCGCTAAAAAGAGCCGCCACCCCGATCCGGATCATAATCGTGCGCGAGAACAGGTGACCCCGGCTCTCCGCAGGGTAGTTCTCCTGGTAAATCTGGGTGAGAAGCGGAATCACCGCGGCGGATGTCGTCATTCCCAGGATGCTCCCTGCCACAAAGACCGGAAGCCACGGGAACGCAGCCATCACAACAAAGCACACCGCTCCGGCCATCGAGATGCGCGAAGCCGCCAACGCCGCCGGCCAACCCAGCCTCGCCACCAGCGAAACGACCATCGGGGAAAGGATGAGCCCCAGACTGCCCCCGCCCGCAACCAGCGCTTTGGCCGTCGCCCCGGCATGGAACCATCGAACGGCGACCAACAGAAGAAAGGTCGTCCCCGCCGTCTCGAGGATCCCACTCGTGACCGCCCGCCACCGTTCATATCGGTAGGTCCGTTCGGTCTCGAGATTGAATGACACCCGGGTAAGGTAGCCGTGCCGTCGCCTGGGGCGCAAATTGAAATCAGAGGGCCGAAACCAGGACCAGAATCCGAATTCCAAAATACGAAATCTGGCCTCCGGGCCTCGGTATTCGAACTTCGGATTTCTTTCGGATCTCGGATTTCGGATTTCGGATTTCTCCAGGGACGATATAATGCCGGAGTCGGGATCACCTTACAATGCGCACGCAAATGAACTTTATCGGAGGCGACTGGGTTCCGTCCGAGGACGGCCAGACGTATCAAACGTGTAATCCAGCGGACACTCGTGAAGTTGTCACGGAATACGCTCTGGGCGGGGTGGAGGATGCCCGGAAGGCCATCGCGGCGGCGCAACGCGCCTTCCCGGGCTGGAGCGGAATGACCCCGGTGGCCCGCGGTCGCGTCTTGAGCAAAGCCTCTCAGATTCTCGATTCGCGCACGGCCCAGCTGAGCGAACTGCTCACGCGTGAGGAGGGCAAAACACTGGCTGAAAGCACCGGTGAAGTGCAGCGCGCCATCGACATCTTTCGGTTCTTCGGTGGCCTGAGCTACACCTTGGGAGGACAGACCATTCCGCACGATTTGCCGGGCAACCTTTTGTATACTTTCCGCCAGCCCTTGGGGGTCGTGGCGCTCATTACACCGTGGAATTTCCCAGTGGCCATCCCCGCTTGGAAACTTGCGCCGGCGCTGGTATCGGGAAACAGCGTCGTGATCAAGCCGGCGTCGCAGGCGCCCGGGATGACATTTGAACTGGCGCGAGCGCTTGATGAAGCGGGGCTTCCGAAAGGTGTTTTAAACGTTGTGACCGGGGAAGGCCGGACAGTTGGCCAGGAATTGGCGGTCAACCCAGGCGTCGCCGCCTTGTCATTCACCGGGTCGCACGCGGTTGGCCACCGAATCTACCAGCAACTGGCGGAACGTATGGCGCGGGCGCAGATGGAAATGGGCGGCAAGAATCCGACCATCGTGCTGGCCGACGCGGATCTGGACCTTGCGGCGACGCTGGTGGCGAAGGCAGGCTTCGGACTGACCGGGCAGGCTTGCACAGCCACAAGCCGAGCCATTGTCGAGCAGTCGGTTCTGGATCCTTTCACGCAAAAGCTCGTCGCCAAGGCCCGGGCGTTGAAGGTGGGGAACGGCCTTACGCCAGGCGTGGAGATGGGGCCGGTGGTCAGCAAACAACAACTGGCCGGCAACTTGGAATATATCGACGGGGCTTTGGCGCAGGGTGCCCGGCTCGTTTCCGGCGGCAAACGGCTTGACGGCGGCGCGTTCGACCATGGCTGGTTCATGGAGCCGACCATCCTGGGCAGCGTCACGCCGGAAATGCGGATTGCGCGCGAAGAAGTGTTTGGGCCCGTGGTCGCCATCATCGCCGCCGCTGATTTCGAGGGGGCATTGCGCATCGCCAATGGCGTGGATGTCGGCCTGTCCGCTTCGATCGTCACGCGGGACTTGAAGAAGGCGATGGTCTACGCCGAGCGTATCGAAGCCGGGGTGGTCAAGGTGAACCAGATCTCCACTGGCCTGGCCCTTCAAGCGCCGTTCGGCGGCGTTAAGAAATCCAGCACCGACTCGTTCAAGGAACAAGGCGCAGGCGCGATTGACTTCTACACCAAGATCAAGACGGTTTACCTGGATTACAGCGCCTAGCCTCGTTCACCGGCGCGACCGTTCGTATGCCTGAGATCGTCTTAACGACGTTCAACGCCAAGTACATTCATGCCGCTTTTGGCTTGCGTTACTTGCTGGCGAATCTCGGGCCGCTGCGGACCAAGGCGTGCCTGGTTGAGTTCGACATCAATCAACGCGCCGGCGAGATCGTGGAAGCGCTCCTGGCGAAAGAGCCAAAGATCATCGGAATCGGCGTTTACATCTGGAACGCCGCGCTCAGCCTGGAAGTTGTGCATCTTCTGAGGCGGGTCGCGCCGGAAGTGAAGGTCGTTCTCGGCGGCCCCGAGGTCAGTCACGAAACCGAGCTTCAACCAATCACCCAGCTCGCCGATTGCGTCATCACCGGCGAAGCGGATCTTGAGTTCGCCCGAGTGTGTCAACGCTTTCTCGGCGGAGAGAGTGTCCCCAGGATCCTCGCGGCGGAGTTGCCCGCCCTCGAGCGCATCGAACCGCCCTACGACTGCTACGAAGATCAAGACCTGCGGCATCGGATCATCTACGTTGAAGCGTCGCGGGGTTGTCCGTTTACCTGCGAATTCTGCCTGTCGTCGCTGGACATTCCCGTGCGCCAGTTTCCCTTGCCTATGCTCCTCGAGCAGTTCGGTAAATTGCTGGAGCGCGGGGTTCGGCAGTTCAAGTTCGTAGATCGGACATTCAACCTGAACCTTCAAACAAGCCGCGCGATCCTCCAGTTCTTTCTCGAGCGGCTTGTGACCGGACTTTTCCTGCACTTCGAGATGATTCCCGACCGGCTTCCGGAAGGGTTGCGTGAGCTGATCGCGCGGTTTCCCGCGGGTGCGCTGCAGTTCGAAGTGGGGATTCAGACGTTCAACGCCGAGGTGGCCGACCGGATTAAGCGACGCCAGAACTACGAGCGCTTGGAAGACAACCTCCGGTTCCTCCGCGAACACACCGGGGTGCACGTTCATGCGGACCTGATCGCCGGCCTGCCGGGGGAGGATGTAGCGAGCTTTGGCGAAGGCTTCGATCGCCTGCTGGCGCTTGGACCACAAGAGATCCAGGTGGGCATTCTCAAGCGGCTGCGCGGCACACCCATCGTCCGCCACGATGCCGAATGGCAAATGGTCTACAGCCCTTGCCCTCCTTACGAGCTCCTCAAAAACCGCTTGATCGGGTTCTTCGAAATGCAGCGACTCCGCCGGTTCGCTCGCTTTTGGGACCTGGTCTCGAACAGTGGGAATTTTGTGGGAACGACGCGGCTGCTTTGCAGTGGAGACAAATCGGCCTTCTGGAGTTTCATGCAATGGAGCGATTGGCTGCATGCGCGCCTCGGACGAACGCATGCCATCAGCCTGGTGAACCTCGCGAACCACTTGTTTACCTACCTGGTGGAATGCAGGGGAAGCAATGCCGAAGATGTCGCAGCAACGCTTTGGGACGACTACCAGCGCGGCGGCCGCACCGACCAACCGGAGTTCCTTCGGCCGTATATCGGCCATGAGTCGCGAAGGCGGCCACGCCCATCGGCAACAGGCAGCCTGAAGCGCCAATCCAGGCATCAAGCGGTCTAGGGAACGATTAAGGCGTCTGCTTTCGAGGCAGGGGTCAAGAATGTCGCTCGCCCACCGCTCCTGTTCCAGGTAGACTACAAACATGAATTGGGTTCCGACCTGCGTGCCTTTTTTTCTGGTCGTTGCGGCAGCCCTTCTGTCCGGCTGCGGCAAGGGCCGTGCACCTGGGGATCGTTCGACTGCCAGTCAGCCCACTCGGGTGGTTCAGACCACTCCCGCAGAAATGCGCCCGATGGAGCGCGCCGTCCCTGCGACAGGCACGCTGGCTGCGCAGGAAGTCGCGACGGTGAGCACGAAGGTTTCCGGCCGAATTCAGCGGTTGGAAGTGGACCTCGGGAGCGTGGTTCGCGCCGGGGATCTGATCGCGCAGGTCGAACCGCGGGATTACGAATTGAAAGTGCAGCAGGCCGCCGCCGCCCTGGCGGAAGCTCGCGCCGCCGTGGGCTTAAGCCTGGAGGGCCGGTCCGACGAGATTGCGCCCGAGGAAGTCAGCTCCGTGAAACAAACGAAAGCGGTTCTTGAAGAAGCTGCGAAGACTTTGGAGCGCATCAAAAACCTGACGGCTTCGCGGATCGCTTCAGCCTCGGACCTGGATTCGGCCGAAGCCGCCCACAAGGTGGCCTTGACCCGGCACCAGGCCGCCGTGGAAGACGCGCAAGCACGGGTCGCGGCCCTCGCGCAACGCCGCGCGGAGTTGGAGATTGCGCGCAAGCAACTGGCTGACAGCTCGGTGCTGGCGCCGTTCGATGGAGCGATCCAATCTCGCCCGGCCACTGTTGGCGAGTTTGTGAGCGCGGGCGCGCCGATTGTCACGCTCGTGAAGATTGACCCGTTGCGCCTTCGTCTCGAGGTCCCCGAGCGCGAATCGATGCTCATTCGCCTGGGCCAGGCTGTGCGGCTGCGGGTCGAGGCCGATACAAACGTTTATACCGGCAAGATCGCCCGCTTGAGTCCCGCGCTGGACGAGACCAGCCGCATGCTGCTCGTCGAGGCGGATGTCCCGAGCATGGGCCGATTGAAAGCCGGCCTGTTCGCGCGTGCGGAGATCGTGGTGGTTGAAAGTGAACCCGGTCTGAGTGTCCCAGCGAATGCTTTGACCACGTTTGCCGGCATCGAAAAAGTGGTCACGATTCGGGACGGGAAGGCGCTGGAGAAGAACGTGTCGACCGGTCGTCGTGGCGCTGATTGGGTGGAAATCCTCTCCGGATTGGAACCCGGCACGCCTGTGATTCTCGATCCTGCCGGGTTGCATAGCGGGCAGCCCGTCACCGTTGCGGCAAGCACTGGGACCCACCAAACCAGCAGCCTGCAAACCCGCCTCATGGCCGACCGCTGATCCCTGCAAGCCCTGTTTCGTGCAAAAGCTCGCTGAAATCTGCATTCGCCGTCCTGTCTTCGCCACGATGATCGTCATGACGCTCGTGGTGGTGGGCGCGGCGGGATATCTCAACCTTGGCGTTGACCGGTTCCCTTCGGTGGACCTGCCGACGGTTCGCATTCGAACCACTCTTCCCGGCGCGTCGCCCGAGGAAATGGAATCCCAGGTCTCCCAGCCCATCGAGGAAGTCGTCAACACGATCGAAGGGATCAACGAACTGCGCTCCATCAACGGCATGGGGTCGAGTTTCGTAGTCGTCACCTTCAACCTCGACCGCGACATTGACGCGGCGACTCAGGACGTGCGTGACCGGGTTTCCACCGTCCTGCGCGACCTGCCGCGTGATACCGACCCGCCCATCGTCGCGAAGGCCGACACGGACCAGTCGCCCATCCTGTCGTTGTCTCTCTCCGGCCCGCGCTCCCAGCGGGAGTTGACCGAGATCGCCGACAAGATTGTCAAGATCCAGATTGAACGCTCTCCCGGTGTGGGCGAGGTCAGCATTGCGGGAGGGCTTGAGCGCGCCATCAACATCTGGGTCGATGCCGACCGCCTTGCCGCCTACAAGCTTCCGATCACCGCCGTGCGTGAGGCAATTGATCGCCAGAATGCCAACATCCCCGGCGGCAACATCACCGGCTCGCTCCGCGAGCAAACACTGCGCACCATGGGACGCTTGACCGACGCGAAGCAGTTCGACGACTTGGTGATCGCGACCCGCAACGGTTCCCCCATCCGCGTGCGCGACATTGGCTGGGCGGAGGACGGCACCAAGGAACAGCGGTCTATCTCGCGGCTCAATGGTGTTCCGAACGTGACGTTGAACGTGGTGCGCCAATCGGGGGCCAATACCGTGGCCGTCATCGAGGGGGTCAAGGCCAGAGTGGAGACGCTCGGACCCCTCCTGCCGGACGATGTCAAAGTCGAAGTCATTCGCGACCAGTCGCGCTACATCTACGAAGCGCTGCACGAGATCCAGCGGCATTTGATCCTGGGCAGCTTGTTGGCCTGCTGCGTCGTGCTGCTCTTCATGCGGAACTGGCGTTCCACAGTGATCGCCGCCGTGGCCATCCCGACTTCCGTGATCGCGACGTTCGGTTTGATGAAGGCCCTGGATTTCACGCTGAACAGCGTCACGATGCTGGCCCTGGTGTTGATGGTCGGTATCGTCATCGATGATGCCATTGTGGTTCTCGAGAACATCTTCCGCTTTATCGAAGAGAAGCGGATGCGGCCGTTCCAGGCGGCCCGAGCCGCGACGGCGGAGATCGGCCCCGCCGTCATGGCGACCACGTTCAGCCTGGTGGTCATCTTCGTGCCGGTCTCCTTCATGTCGAGCATCTCGGGCCGGTTCCTCTTTCAATTCGGCATCACAGCCGCCGTCGCGGTGCTTGTCAGCTTGCTGGTCTCCTTCACGTTGACCCCCATGATGAGTGCCCGGCTCTTGCGGGTCGATCCTGCCAAACCGTCCCATCCCCTCGGCGCGACTCCCGGTGACAAACCGGAGGCGCCAGGCACGCAACCGAACCCGGC
This sequence comes from uncultured Verrucomicrobiota bacterium, assembly GCA_964578605.1. Taxonomy (GTDB): domain Bacteria; phylum Verrucomicrobiota; class Verrucomicrobiia; order Limisphaerales; family SIBE01; genus JAXMHN01. The sequence continues at coordinate 39,799 of CAZODO010000033.1, forward strand.
TCCCACGGCGCGGTCACGCGCGGGGTTCTACGGGAAGATCGACCGTGGCTACAGCGCCGTCTTGGCATGGGCCATGGGACGCCGCTGGCGAGTGACGGTGGTGGCTCTGCTTGTCATGAGTACCGCCATTCCGCTCTACCGCCTCGTTCGGCAAGAGTACCTTCCGAGCAACGTGGACGAAGGCGAATTCGATGTCCGCGTGACCGCTCCGGAAGGGACTGGAATCGTCGCGATCAACGAGGCGGCCCTCAAGATCGAAGCCGAGCTTGCCAAGATTTCAGGCATTCGGCAGGTGCTGGCAAATGTCGGGGCGGGCTTCCTTGGCGGCGTCAATTCGGCCGGGTTTTACGTTCGCTTGGTGCCGCACGAAGAGCGCACCTTTGGCTGGAAACGGCTGCTCCAATGGCCGCCCTGGCGGGCGTTCCAGGGGAACTACACCCAGCGCGATGTCCAGCAGGAGATCCGCAAACGTCTCCGGGACCTGCCCGACTTGCGGATCGCCATTCGGAATCCCCAAACCTTCGTGGGCGGCGGCGGCAATTTCGATATCGACTTTGCCTTGCTTGGCCCGGAGCTTGACGTCCTCTCCGATTACTCCGAACGCCTCAGGTTGAAGGCGCCCGAGTTGGGACTTTTGGACGCCGATACGACCCTGCGGATGGACAGCCCCGAATTGCGCGTCCAGATCAACCGCGAACGCGCGGCGAACCTCGGGGTCGATACCGAAGACATCGCCACCGCGCTGCGGATCATGGTTGGTGGCGATCTGCGCGTGACGCGTTTCCGCGACGCCTCCATGAACGAGGATTACGACGTGCAGGTGCGCCTCAAAGAGAGTGACCGCAACGATCCGAACCAAATCTCGCGGCTCTATGTTCCCCGGCAGGGCGGCGGGTTGGTCCGGCTGGATAACGTGGTCAATCTCGTCCCGACGCAGGCCCCTTCCCGAATCGACCGCCTGGATCGACAGCGCCAGGTCAGTTTGCGAGCCGCCGTGGCTCCCGGCTTCGCGCAGGCCGATCGCATCGAAGCGCTCCGCGCCGAGGTGGAGTCCATGGGCTTGCCCACCGGTTACTCCACCCGGGTATCCGGGCGCGCACGCGAGTTGGAAACGACCTTTCGGGAGTTCCTTTGGGCCTTCAGTCTGTCGGTCATCCTGATGTACATCATCCTGGCCGCGCAGTTCGAGAGCCTGGTGCATCCCTTTACCATCCTGCTCTCTTTGCCAATTTCGGTGCCGTTCGCTTTCCTCTCGCTCCTGGCCGCCCAGCAAACGATCAACCTGTACTCCGCCCTGGGGCTGCTGGTGTTGTTCGGCGTCGTGAAGAAGAACGCCATCCTCCAGATCGATCACATGAACAAGCTGCGGGCCCAGGGAATGGAACGTGCCGCCGCGGTGATGCAAGGGAACCGCGACCGTCTGCGTCCCATCCTCATGACCACCATGACCCTGATCGCGGGCATGCTGCCGTTGGCGCTCGGCACCGGCCCTGGGGCCGAAGAACGCCGCGCGGTGGCTGTGGTCGTGATTGGCGGCCAGATGCTCTGCCTGCTCTTGACGCTGGTGGTAACGCCTGTGGCCTATACGTTGCTGGACGATGTGGCCGCGAAGCTCCAATGGCGCCATTGGCGTCTCGAACACGAACTTGAGGAACCTGCCGGAGTTACTTCTTTTCCAAAGCCGATCCCACGTAATCCGGATTAGGCAGCATCATTTGGGCATCCTGCGATCGGCGCCAGGCCTCCAGCTTCGCCCTCAGGGCGTCCGCTTTCTCGGGCAGGTCGGCGGCAAGGTTACGTGTCTCCGAAAGATCCTCTTGAAGGTTGAAGAGTTCCAGGCGGCCGTCTTCGAAGAACTCGACCAGCTTGAAGTCCCCTTCGCGAATCGCGCCAGACGGCTTCCCGCCCTGGTTGCTATAATGCGGGTAATGCCAGTAGAGGGCGTCGCGCTTCAACCGTTCCGAGTTCTGCAGCACGGGAAGCAAGCTCTCGCCGTCAACCGATTGCGGGATAGGAACCCCAGCCATGGCAAGGATTGTTGGAAAGAGATCCACGCTGCTGATCGGAGCCTGTTCCGTGCGGCCAGGGCGGATCTTCCCCGGCCAACGCACGATCAGAGGCACCCGAATCCCCCCTTCGTAAAGGTAACCCTTCCCGGCGCGAAGCGGGGCGTTTGAGGTTGCCGGGGTATTCGGACCTTCCTGAACCGACAATCCGCCGTTGTCTGAGGTGAAGAACACGACGGTGCGCTCCGCCAGGTTCATTTCGTCCAGCTTCGTTAGAATCCGCCCGACGCTTTCATCAACGCTCTGCATCATTGCGGCGTAGATGGCGTTGGTCTGGGGGCCGGACACCGGGGCTTGCATAAACTTGCGGATGGCGTCTTGCTTGGCCGCCAGCGGGATATGGACCGCGTAATGCGCCAAGTAGAGGAAGAACGGCTTGTCACGGTTCGTCTCGATGAACTTCTCCGCCTCCTCGGTCAACCGATCGGTCAGGTACTCCCCTTCCCTGCTCGACCCCAAGCCTGGCATCACACGCGGCCCTTGACGGAACGGCGCGAAGTAAGCCAAAGGTGATCCGGCGGAATCGCCGCCCACGTTCACATCGAATCCCTGGTCCTGAGGCGAAAATCCCAGGCCGCCCAAGTGCCACTTGCCAATGCTGGCGGAAACGTAGCCCGCGGGCTTCAAAGCTTCCGCAAGGGTGATCTCTTCGCGACCCACCTGCCGCTCGATCTCGGGTTTGAGCAGTTTCTGCGATGGCCGGTCCTGCCGGCCCGGGAGCCAGTCGGTCAGATGCAAGCGCGCCGGGTGTTTTCCCGTCAGGATGCTCGCGCGGGTTGGAGAACAGACTGGCGCGGCAGCATAGGCTGAGGTGAAGCGCACACCGGCCGCAGCCAGCAGGTCAATGCACGGCGTCTGGTAGAAGGTGCTTCCGTTGCAGCCCACATCCGCCCAGCCCAGGTCGTCGATTAGAATCAGGACGATGTTCGGGCGCGCCCCAGTCTCTGCCGCCGAAAGGTGTGGTGTTACCGCCAGAAAACCCGCTATCACGGTCCGCAATAGACCTTGCGCAATCCGGTTTCGTGAAATCCTCATCTCGGGCGAATCGTTGTAAGGAGATTTTGCCGAAGCTCCGGGTGGCTGTCAGCCTTCAAGTGCGTTGCTGGATAGCGACAGGCGCAACGCACGGTTTCCGGTTGTTCTTGTCTATCGGGCGGAGCGCCGGTTTGCGACGTTTGCAGCCGGGGTTATGGGAGGCGTTTGCCGTGGTCGTGAAGCGGGATCCAAGATAGCGGCAGCCGGGCTGAGCCGCTTGCAGAGCGGCGCTCCGAAATGGCAACGGTTCAATGCCAGGTTCGACCCGCGACCACGAGAATCAGGTAGATGGGGCGACCATCCGGTATAAACGCACGCTAAACGCACGCTAAACCCATGATAAACACATGTCACACACATGTCTTCATGAGTTAACCATGTGTTTAACATGTGTTTATCGTGAGTTTATATCGAATGCCTGGCGGTTGAAGCGCGATTCAAACTCAACGCCAGGTCCCTGACGTTCCGTGCCCGTCTCCCGAGATTCTTTCCTCAACTTGTGCTAGAAGTATCCGCGAGAGTCGAACTATGAAGAACCTTGTGCCACTCACCCTGGCTGCATTTTCCACCTTGATTATGGCCAATCTCCTTTCCGCAGAGGATTCGAAGAAACCTGCCCCAATGCCCGAGGTACCGCCGGGTTCGGAGGTCATCACCCTCGGTGCCGGGTGTTTCTGGTGTACCGAGGCCGTTTACCAGCAGATCCCAGGCGTCTTGTCCGTGACCTCGGGATACATGGGTGGCTCGGTGAAGAACCCCACTTACGAACAGGTCTGTTCCGAAAAGACCGGCCACGCGGAGGTGGCGCAATTGGTTTACGATCCCAAAGTGACGACCTTGGAGAAGATCTTGGCCACGTTTTGGCACGTTCACGATCCCACGTCGCTCAATCGCCAGGGCGGCGACGTCGGCACCCAGTATCGGTCCGCCATCTTTTACCATGCCGACGCGCAGCGAAAGATTGCCGAGCGGTCCAAAGCCGAGGCGGCGAAAGAGTTCTCCAAACCCATCGTCACGGAGATCTCGAAAGCGGTGGAGTTCTATCCCGCCGAGAACTATCACCAGGATTACTACAGGCTGAACAAGAACCGGAACCCTTACTGCCAGGCGGTCATTGCGCCCAAGCTGAGGAAGGCCGGTCTGAAAGATTGATGCGGATGGACGGGCGGACCGATGTGGCGGGTCGCCCGCGGGCTTCTCTCAATCGCGCCGGCGCGTTTTGAGAATGAGCTGCATCTTGCGCCGGTGCAGTCCCGCTTCCAAACCGGCGGGATAACGATGGGGGTTCTCGAACCGCTTGATGCCAGGGTGCAGCATCGATAGCTGCTGCTGGACACGGGTGCGAATGGCGCTCAAAGGCGGCGGATCGTAAACGGGCGCGCCTTGGCGCAGGACCGGCACGAGCAGATCTTCGAAACCAGAGCTGCGGGACATTCGGGACATCCGTTTGCGGCGCGTGGGGTCTGCGGGGTCGACGATGGTGACCTGGCTGGGCAGCGGCCGGGTGGTGTCATAAATGGCGTCGCCGACGAACTCGGCCGTCGACCTGAACCGGCGGACCTGGAGGACGCCCGGCGTAGTCACCTTGGCGGCTTCCTCCGAGAGCTTGAGCGTGGGCGTCCAGCCACCTCTCGGGTTGCGAACCGCGGAAAGCTTGTAAACGCCGCCGAGAGCGGGTTGGTCAAACGCGGTCACCAGCTTGGTCCCGACGCCCCAGGTATTGATGGCCGCGCGTTGCAGTTTCAGGCTGCGGATGAGGTATTCGTCCAGGTCGTTGCTGCCGACGATCACCGCGTCTTTAAAGCCAGCGGCGTCCAGGATCTTGCGAGCTTCGATGCTCAGGTAAGCGAGATCGCCGGAATCCACCCGGATGCCTGCGAGCCGGTGGCCGGAGGCCCTGAGCCGTTCGCCCACGGCGACGGCGTTCCGCACCCCTTGGAGCGAGTCGTAGGTGTCCACGAGGAAAATGCAGTTGTTCGGCAGCGCGTCTGCGTATGCGTGAAAGGCCGCGAGTTCGTTCTCAAAGGACATCACCCAACTGTGCGCGTGAGTGCCCATGACCGGGATGCCAAAGCGTTGGCCCGCGAGCACATTCGAAGTGCCAACGCACCCGCCAATGTAGGCTGCCCGGCTCGCCGTGAGTGCGCCGTCAATCCCTTGGGCGCGGCGCATGCCGAACTCGACCACGGGATCCCCGTTCGCGGCCAAGCAGATTCGCGCCGCCTTGGTTGCGATCAGCGATTGGAAGTTGATGAAGTTGAGCAGCGCACTCTCGACCAGTTGGGCTTGAAGGATAGGGCCGCACACGCGCACCAGGGGTTCATGAGGAAAAACCACGGTGCCTTCCGGGATCGCGTCCACATCCAGGGCAAGCCGAAACCGGCCAAGATACCGCAAGAACTCACCGTCGAAGAGCGGTTTGCCATCGGTGCCCCTTAGGCTGGCCAAGTACTCGAGATCCTCCGGCGCGAATTTGAGTCCGGCCAGGAACCGGAGGCAGTCCTCCAACCCGGAAGCGATGGCGTATCCGCCGTCAAAGGGGAGCTTGCGGAAGAAAAGGTGAAAGACGCTTTCCTGGTCGGGTTTGCCCGTCTTCCAGTACCCATAGGCCATCGTCAGCTCGTAGAGGTCCGTCAGGAGCCCGCCGGGGAGCCTGTTCGCGTCGTTCGGATGTGCGGATTTCATCAGCCGTCTCCTTCCAGGCCGTCGCCCAGAGGTCCACCGTCGAACGGAAGTAAACGCGATCCAGAAGACGATATGAAGAACCAAATCAACACGATTACGATTGCATTGTAGCGGGCCAAAACACGTGAGAAGTGTTGTCCTTTTCAACTGCTCTGGGGCTCGGAATCCGCGCCGAAGGCGCAAGACCAGAGGAATTTCAAATCCGTTTGGCTACGATGACGAAGGCCATAGGAAACGGTGAGGTGCACCCTTCCCGGTGGGCGCATCTTCAAAATGCCACGAGCTCGCCTGCCTGTGAGGGTTGATATTTTTGCCGATCGCGCCAAAGCTCAACGCATGCGTGATTGGATGGTTGTTTTGTGGGCCAGCGTGCTGGTTCATGCAGGAAATGCAGGGACGGATGACTGGCCCATGCTGGCCCACGATTCAGCCCGCAGCGGGGCAACCTCCACCGAGATTCAGCCTCCCTTCGCACGCAAATGGCACCGGTTGTTTCCAGACGAAGGAATCATGACCGGCGTGCAGCCTGTCGTGGCGGAGGGCAAGGTCTTTATCGGGACGTTGCGCGGCATTCTCCACGCCATCGACGCCGCGAATGGCAACGACACGTGGACCTACCGTTGCCGGGGCGCTGTGCTGCATGCGGCAGCGGCGGGGGCTGGCAAGGTCTTCGTTGCGAGCGCCGATGGCGCCGTGACCGCGCTGAATGCAGCCGACGGCAAGCTTTTGTGGGAAGTCCAAACCGGATCTGCGGTCTGGAACTCCCCTGCCCTGCATGAAGGCTTGCTGCTCATCGGGAGTCGCGATCAACAACTGTACGCGATCCGAGTGGACACAGGGGATGTCCTGTGGTCCGCACCGACCAGCGGCCCTCTGCTGGGCAGCCCCGCGGTCGACGCCGGGCGGGGGCGTGTCTATGTCGGGTCCGAAGACATGCACGTGTACGCGTTCGATTTGAAAGAGGGCCGGCTCATCTGGCGCAGCCCCAAGCTGCCAGGGGTTAGCCTCCGAGGGTACCACCCGGTGATCGCGCCGGACGGCACCGTGCTCGTCACGACGGCGCCAGGCGTTAGCGTCGACACGTTCCAGGCTGTCCTGCTCGAGATGACCAAGGCCATCTTCGGCGATTTCGCAAGCTGGCGCCATTCGAGCGAAGCGAACGCCGCCTTGCGCGAAGACAACTTTGCTCTGATGGACAAACCGGAGACTTACCGGGCGCAAATGGATTACCTGCGCAAACGCCTGACGGCTGAGCCAGCGCTGCAGACGTTCTTCGTCTTGGACCCGGAAACGGGCCGGCAGCGATTCGTTGCCCCGATTGTCTATTCGGAAAGCATGAATGGCCCGGGTGCTCCGGCGCTGGTGTCGCCTGACGGCCGTGTTCTTGTGAAATACCAGGCCCTCCTGCGGAGCCGGTATGAGCATTACTCTCCGTTCCTCAACGTCGGGCAGCTTGACACGGCCACCGGAGACATCCGGCCGGTCATGGACCAATCCCGCACCTACGGCTGGTTTGACAGCCTCTTGCTGGTTCACGATGAACAATCCCAACTCGCCCTGGCAGGCAACATCCTTATCAACACGCATCAGGATAACGTGAACGGGCTTGACCTGCGCACCTTGGAGGGCTTCCTAAAACCATTCTGCCGGAACATCCACGAACCCAAACCGGGCGAAGCATTGGCCATCTGGACGCGCCTGCTCCGAAACGAGGCCCTGCCCCAGGGAAAAGAGTGGCTGGCGAGAGGAACCGCGGTTTATGGCGGGGGCTCCGTCCTGGATACCGCCATATCAATCGCCGGCGATAGCTTCTACTACCTGCCGACGCACGAACTGAGCGCCGGCGTGGGCCTGATCGCGTATCGCATGGATCCCGCCGGCACGGCCAGCGAGGAAACCACGCTCGCCCCGCCTGAATTGCAGGGGCCGGAATGGCAGACGATCCAGAAGTTGCCCTGGGACTGGGACTCTCTCGAATACCGACGGTTGAGTCATGTCCTGGAAGCCTTGCCGGGGAAGGTCCCGGGAACCCGGCTGAATCCCTTGACCAAACAGGCGAGCGAAGCAGTCGCAGCCATCAAGGAGGCGGACTTGGACCGCTTGGTCTGGGAAGCGCCAGGAGCCCGGCCACAGGGCAAACCGAGCGTTTATGTCAGCGGGCTCAAGAACGATTTGACCTTGGCCGTAAGCGAACTCATTTCGCATGATTGGCAGCCGCTGCTCTTCCCAGCCGGCAAGTTCCCCGAGGAAGCCTACCGGCTGTTCACGGACCCGGCCGAAACCCTGTACACGCTCGCGCTGGCTTACCGGCATCTGGACAGTGATCTGCAACCCGCCGCAAACGAGTACGTCCGCAGGCTCTTCGCAACGGGCGGTCTCCTCGAAAGCCCCGCCGGCCGGCGACCTCGACCGTCCAACGCCGGCGAGGTTCGATCTCAGTACGATCCGCCACCGGACAAGCTCCTTCGTTTTCAGGAGGACGTCGTGCGCACGGATCTAGCACGGCTCTATCCGCTCTGGCTTTGGGCCCATGTCTCAGGCGACTGGACGAAGCTGGAGGCGGATTGGCCTCGTCTTGCGTCCCTCGTCAACCAGCGGCCGAACAAAATGGAGGAAGACTGCCGGAATGGGCATATCGCTGGTTTGATCGCGTTCTGTCGCATCGCGGATTACATGAAGGACGCGCCAGCGGTCGAAGCCGGCACCGCCGCCACCAGACGCGCCCTGCGTGAGCGCCTGGAGTTTGAATTCGCCCATACCCGCGGCGGGTTGATCTGGCAGATCCCGAAACTGCGCTCGGCATTCTCGCGCTGGCACTTCTTGACGCCTGAGGTGGGGCGTTTGCTCGCCCAGCACGTGAAGCCAATCCATGTTGGACTGATGGGGACGTACGTCGATTACCACCGCCCCACCTGGTGGCTGGCCTGGAATGTCGAGACCCTGGTGCGCAACGAATGCCCCTACGAGTTTCCGTCTGCGTCCGCGGACATCTTTGCAGCCCGGGCGCTCGTCTTGGGCGAACCGGCAGAGAAACTCGCGCCGTTCATTGACCGGCCCTGGTGCCGGGCGGATGAGTACTACATCCAGAAGCTTGCGCTCACCCTGGACGCCGCTCTGCCTCAAACCTGGGTGAACGTGCGGGCAGACAAAGCGCCGTAGCGCTTCAGCCGCCATTCAGCCCCAAGTCTTCGTAGATGGCGTTGTTCAATTCATGCGCCCGGAGCTGGTGACGGCGCTCGCCAGGCAGTCCGTTAAAGGCCCATGCCACCACGACCTCGTTCTCTGGATCAGCGAACCCGCAGGACGACTGAGACCCGCCATGGCCGAAGGTCGCGTCCGAAGCATACCGGCCAAATCCGTACGGCACCCTCTCGCGCCCGTACCGTTTGGAGTCGATGGCAAAGCCCAGACCCCAATCGATCACCTGCTGGAACGTGTCGTCGAACATCCCGCTTCGCTGCCGCGTCGTCAGCGCTTCAACGGTCGCCGGCTTGAGCAGGCTGCCCGCCGCTCCATTGTCCTGGCCCGCCTTGAGGCGAAGCAGGGCCTCGTAGAAACGCCCCAGCTCCCGAACAGGTCCCCGCCCGTTCCGACCGGGCCGGCAGACGGCAGCGTCCTGTTCCGTATTCCACTTGCGGTGAGGCGATGCCGGGCCATGCTCAGCGTGGTACATGAGGCTCAAACGCTCGCCATACTTTCGAAACTCGAACACCGGCAGCGCCATCCAGCAATCTCGCATGCCAAGGCGCCCATAGACTTCATCCTTCGCATATTGTTCCAGGGGCCGTCCATCGACGCGCCGGACAATCTCCCCAAGGACATACCAGCTAGCCGACGGATGATAAGCCGCTTTCTCGCCGGGCACCCAATGCTCTTCAATAGGCGCATTGCAGATGCACTCAAGAATCTGAGATCGGTCCGTCCCGAGATCGCACTTGTCACCGGTGCGAAGGCCGCACGTGTGAGTGAGGAGATGCCGAAGGGTGATGCTCTCTTTGCCATTTGCCGCGAACTCCGGGATGAACGTGGCGGCCGTCTGGTCGAGGTCCAACCGTCCCGCCTCCCAAAGCTGGCCAATGGCTACCGCCGTCACCGGCTTGGACGACGACAGCCAAAGCATGATGCTATCGGTGCGCATCGGGACGCCGAACCGGGCCTCTCCGATCGCGAAATCGGCGATGATCTCCCGGCCCTTGGAGACGTAGAGCTGGGCTCCCAAATGGAGTCCGTCCGCAATGCCGCGTTGGATGGCCGCTACGGCTGTTGGAAGGCGCTCGTGAGATAGGGTCATTCGTGTTCGGTGCAACCGAACCGGGCAAAGGCGATCAGATACGCAATCAGTCCGGCGATGAGAAACCAATAGCTCCCTTTCATGACCAGGAGAATGCCCCATCCCAGAACCAGCCCCATCAACAAATAAACCACCAAGGCCAACGTGAACTTCATGGACGCCAACTTTAGCGCAGGAGCCCCGGACCTTCAAGTTGCCTGGGATTCATCGCAGCAATTCTCAGACTGGCTTGGTATCTTCGGAGCGTCGGCTTGCAGCCGGCTTGGTCTTTCGCCGCCGCCACGAAGCCGGCTGCAAGCCGGCGCTCCGAAAGCCCGGCCAACCCCATCACAAGCTGGCACGCTCCAACTCCCGAAGGATCTCCGGATCCCGCACATCAACCCACCGCCCCTCGATCTCCAACCCGGCGATGCGATGTCCGGCTTGCACCATGGCGTTCACGGCGTCCGTCAATTCGTATTCGCCGCGCGGTGATCTCCTGAGAGCAGCCGTGAAGTCGAACACCACCGGCCGGAACGCGTAAATGCCGGCGTTATACCAAAGCGGATCGCCCGGTTTGAGCGAGCCATCTCTTCGGAGCCGGTCGATCTGCTCTGCGGCAGGCTTCTCCAGGATCTGTCTCAGGCAGAACTGATCGTCGAAAAGGTCAATTCCACCCTTGGTGACATCCTGCCCCGCAGTAACCGTGATGACCCCGCCAAAACCCGGTTCAAACCGCGCCACCATTCGCTGATAAGTGTCCGGCTTGACGAGAATGTCGCCGTAGGTGAGGAGAAAGGAGTCAGCCCCGACGAACCCTTTCGCCGGTTCAGCCGCTTTGCCCGTGCCGTCTTGCACCAACTGCCGGGCGTACTCGATGCGCACGTCCCATCGAGCCCCATTGCCGAAATAGGATTCCACCACCTCGGCGCGGTAACCGGTCACGATGCAGAACTGCCGGATACCCGCGTCCCGCACGCCGAGGAGAATATGCTCCAGGATAGGCTTGCCCTGCACCTTGAGCATGGGCTTGGGCAGGTCGCTGGTCAGTTCGCGCATCCGCGTGCCTTTTCCTGCGGCCAGAATGACGGCTTTCATAGTCCTGAAGATGGAACCGGCAAGGCGCGCCCGCCCTGCCGGTTGGTCATTCAGATTTGGCTAGGCCCCGTACTTGTCGAACATTCGGGCGTTCGCCTGCATCAACCGGATGAGAAACTTGGCTTCGAACACGCCCAACGACCCCAAATTCGCTCCGGTCTCAGTGAACCGTTCCAGCTTGTCCGTTCCCGAGACGGGAGAGGTCAAGAGCACCGGTTGCGGATGCCAGGAATGCCCCCGGACCGCGCAGGGAGTGGAATGATCGCCGGTGATGGCGATGACGTCCGGGCGTTTCTGGAGAAGAATGGGCAGAGCGGCGTCGAACTCTTCGATGGCTTTCTTCTTGGCTTCGAAATTGCCGTCTTCCCCGTGCATATCGGTGTACTTGTAGTGGATGAAGAAGAAGTCGTAGTTATCGTATTCCGCGAGATACCGCTCGAACTGTTCACGAATGGTCTGAGGGCCCTCGAGCTTCGTCATCCCAACCAACTGCGCCAAGCCCTTGTACATCGGGTAGACCGCGATGCACCCTGGCCGCAGTTGGTAACGTTCCTGGAACAACGGGATCTCGGGTTGATGCGCAATACCTCGCATCAGGAACCCGTTTGCAGGCCGCTTGTTCGCGATCAACGGCAGCGCTTGCTTGTAAAAGTCCGCCACCAGCTTCGCTGCCTTCTTTTGCTTCAGGTTCTTCGCATCCACGGCCTCGGCCGTAGGAATAGGAGCGCCTTCGCGATGCGGATCGGCGTCGGTTAACGGCCCTTCAAGCTCTTTTCCACGGAAGACCACCACGAAGCGGTGCCCCTTCCCCGCCTTGATGATCACGTCCGCATCGCCGACCTTCTTGACCTTCTTCGCCAACAGACCGCATAGCTCCTCGCACACCGCCGTTTCAATCCTTCCGGCGCGCCGGTCAGTGACGATGCCGGCCTGGTCCAAAGTGCAGAAGTTCGCCCGCGCTGCCACGTCGCCCGCCTTGAGTTCAAGGCCAAGCCCAAGCGCCTCGATCACGCCACGCCCCACCTCAAACTCGAGCGGGTCGTAGCCAAAGAGTCCCAGATGCCCGGGGCCGCTTCCCGGGGTGATGCCCGGAGCGACCGGCACCATGCGTCCCTGAACGGCATCGCGAGTGAGCCCATCCAGGTTGGGCGTCTGAGCGGCTTCGAGGGGTGTCATGTAACCTTGTTCGCGGGTCGCGATATCGCCCAACCCGTCCAAGACCACCAGTGCCAGCTTGGCACCGGTTTTCAACGTCAGCCCCGAGTAAAGTTCGTCCAATTTCATGAGTCTACGCTTTCGAATTCGCTATGTGTCAACCCAGCATCTCCAGGGCTTGGCGCCAAGTGCACACGCCCGGAGCCGCTGATATTGGGCCGAACTCGAGGACAGTCAAGTTCGCCATGGCCACAACTGCCCTGAAGCCGTCAGCCCAAACCGGCCAAATCGGCGTCACCAGGGCAGGAACCAATCAGCCCGGTCCAAACCTCAGGTTCAAGAACCGGGTACGGGAGGTTTTGGGAGCCAAGCTCCACTCGATCCGGACCGAGCGCCTGCTGCTCTCGACCATCGGTGCAGGAGCAATATTCCAGCTCCGCTCAATCCCAGGAAGATCGCGCCATGACCAGCGTCCGGCACTCCCTGCACATCGAAGCTGAGGTTGTCCATTTGGATCAGTGCGGCCCTGTTGCTGAAATAGTCAAGATTGTTCAAACGCAGTTGAGTTAAGAACGATCCCGCAGGAATTGAAACGTCTATGTGGTACCAGGTGGGGTATCCTCCAGACGGCCAAATTCCGCTCCCAGTGAGAGTGGCTCCTTGCTCATCGCGGCCCTGGAATGAATAAGAACCGAACCCAGCCATCGCATTAAAACTCACGTTCACAACCGGCTGGAGAAAAGAGACAACCATCTCGCTGCGATAGCTTTCCAGAGAATCGATTGGTCGCAGAACGAGTTCCGGGTGAAGAACCAAGGCCGCGCCACTCACGATAGTCCCTTCCGCGTAGTCTAAAGCGCTTCTCCAGCGCGCCGTTTGATCATTGAACAGTTGAAGAGCAGCAGTTGATGTCGCCTGGATGACTGCAACTCCGGCGTAGGGACTGCCCGCCGAAACAGGCGTGCCATCAGGGATACCTTCAAAGTCGATGATCACTCCCCGCGCTGTGGGCAAGCACACTGACGCTAGCGCAGCGATCCAAACCGACTTGATAATGCGTCGCACAGAAGATCTCATCTGAAAAATCCTTTTAAAACTCGGCCGCGAGGACCGAGCCGATTTGCGAATGCGTCCGAGGATAATGCCACGACTGCTCAATTGCAGCAAGCCACTTCACGAACCTATCGCGCCGGGTGCAACTCACGGTATCCGGGGTGTTCGAGGGCATGAATTGGGGAGGTCTG
>CAZODO010000034.1:0-52877 GCA_964578605.1 uncultured Verrucomicrobiota bacterium
CGCCCGCCGGGATCTGTGCGGGGGGCGCCGGGTAACCGGCGTCCCTACCGCGACACATGCCAAATAGCCAGGTGACCGTCTTGAAAGCCAATGAAACGATCCGCAATTCACTGCGCTCTCCTGGGACTCGCGACCCTTTCTTGCTCGCCGTCGCTAGGCGATGAGTTCGTTGCGGCGGCCCCCTCCGGTGCTTCCGGCCAATCGCCAGTGTCCTCTGAGATTCAGCGTGTCCAGTTGGCTGCTGCGCCTTACCCGGATTCGCAAACCCGTTTTGAGCGGCTCCCTGGCTCTGCCACTGGCCTCGATCTGGTGCACCAGTTCCCGGCAAATGCGTCGTTTGATCTGCTGACCGATCAATGCTCCGGTGCGGGAGTGTGCATTGGCGACTTTGACGACGATGGTTGGCCGGATGTTTTTATCACGAACTACGATCGCGGCGATCGGCTCTATAGGAATCAGGGCGGCTGGCGGTTTCTCGATGTGACCGATCGCGCCAAGGTCGGTGGCGGCGGCCGATGGAGCACCGGGGCCGCATTTGTCGACGTGAACCAGGATGGCCGGCTGGATCTGTCCGTGAGCGTCTTCAATGCCCCGAACCGGCTTTATATCAACCAGGGCGACGGCACATTCGAGGACCAGGCACCGAGCTGGGGACTCAACTTCTCCGGCGCCAGTGTCATGACAGCGTTCATGGACTTCGATCGGGACGGACTCCTCGACGCCTATCTATTGACGCACCGATTGAATGTCGGCACCGCCCATCGACTGCCTCGCGGGTCCAAGGACGCTCTCAATCGCGCGGTCATCCGGGTGGCGGGCACCCGAGTGCTGGTGAACCCGGCGTTCGAGGAATTGTTTGCCACCCTGGACAAAGGGCTGGGCCGGACGGAACTCATCATCGCGGGGCAACGGGATTCCCTGTATCATCAGACGCGCGCGGGGACCTTTGCCATCTCGAACCGGACCGCGCGCATTGAAGGCAACGATATCGGGCTGGCGGCGAGTTGGTGGGATTACGACGAGGATGGGTTGCCCGACCTTTACGTGAGCAACGATTACCGCGGGCCTGACCGCCTGTATCACAACGAAGGGCGGGGCGTCTTCACGGATGTGGCAGGCCAAGTGCTGCCGCATTCGCCATGGGCTTCGATGGGAGCGGACGTGGCGGATATCAACAATGACGGGCACCTGGACCTGTTCGCGGCCGATATGTCCGGGTCCACGCATTACCGCCGCCAGATCAGCATGACGGACCTTGAGAAGGATCGCTGGTTTCTCGAGAGCGGCACACCGCGCCAGTACCCTCGCAACGCTCTTTTCCTGAATACCGGCGCCGGGCGGATGATGGAAGCCGCCTATCTCACCGGGTTGGCCAACACCGATTGGACATGGTCGCCCAAGTTTGCCGACCTTGATAACGATGGTTGGGTCGACCTATTCCTGAGCACGGGGATGTCGCGGGATTTCGTGAATAACGATCTCAGCGCCCGGTTGCGCGAACGTGGCGTTAGCTGGCGAAACGCGCCGGTCCTTCGCCAGAAGAACCTCGCCTTTCGCAACCAGGGTGATCTGCGTTTCAAGAGCAGCGGATCGGAATGGGGGCTTGACCAAGTGTCTGCCAGCTATGGCGCGGCTTTTGGCGACCTGGATCGGGATGGCGATCTGGACCTCGTGGTCACCAGCTTCGGCGAACCGGTCGCGGTATTTCGGAACTCAGGGACGGGTGGGCATCGCGTTCTCATCAGGCTCAAGGGCACGCGGAGCAATTCCTGGGGCCTCGGATCGACCGTGCGAATCGAGACTCCCAGCGGCTGCCAGGTGCGCTATTTGACCGCAACCAGCGGGTTCGCTTCGAGCAACGAACCGCTCGTGCACTTCGGCTTGGGCGCGCACCAGTTCATAGATCGGCTCAGCGTCGAGTGGTCCAGTGGACAGCGGCAGGTCTTCGATCGCCTGCCTGCTGAATGCTTCTACACCCTCACCGAGCCCGCGAACCCGGCCAATGAGATCGCCGAACCCCGCCGGGCACAACCGTGGTTCGAACGCAAGCTGGCATTGGAGACGGCGCGGCATCGCGAGAAGCCATTCGACGATTTCCAGCGACAACCGCTCTTGCCATGGAAGCTTTCTCAGCTTGGGCCCGGGATGGCCATCGGCGATGTCAATGGCGACGGGCTCGAGGATATTTACGTTGGCGGGGCGGCCGGCCAGAGCGGGATGCTCTGCACGCGCGATACCCAGGGCCGTTTTCATCTCGCGCCACAGGCTTGCTTCGAAAAGCACCGAGCAAGCGAAGATGCCGGCGTGTGCTTCTTCGACGCCGACAGCGACGCCGATCTGGACTTGTACGTCGTCTCGGGCGGCGTTGAATGCAGCGCCGGCGACGCCGTCCTGACCGACCGGCTCTACCTCAACGATGGCCATGGACAGTTTGCCGATGCGCCACCAGGCGCCCTGCCTAACGAACGCGATTCCGGCAGCGTGGTAGCGGCGGCCGATTTCGATCGGGACGGCGACCTGGACCTGTTCGTCGGGGGGCGCTCAATCCCCGGCGCCTATCCGCTCGCTGCTCAGAGCCATTTGCTCGTCAACACGGGGGGCAGGTTCACAGATCAGATCGAGGCTTGCGCGCCAGGGTTGGACCGTGTCGGCATGGTAACGAGTGCACTATGGACCGACGTGAACGCAGACGGGTGGGTTGACCTTGCGATCACGATCGAATGGGGGCCCATCAAGCTTCTTGTCAACGAAAGGGGCCAGCTCAAGGACCGGACGCGCGAAGCCGGCCTGGCGGACTTGCTCGGCGGGTGGAACGGGATCGCGAGTGGTGACCTGGACGGCGATGGCGACTTCGATTTCGTGGTCACCAACCTGGGGCTCAACACTCGGTATGTGGCGACGCCCGAGCATCCCGCTATGCTGTTTTACGGCCCCTTCGACGCCACGGGGGTCCGCCACGTGATTGAAGCGCATTATGAAAACGGCGTGCTTTTGCCAGTGCGAGGCAAGAGCTGCCTCACGCGCGCGATCCCGTCGCTGGCGGAGCGCTTCACGACCTATGAAGATTACGCGCGCGCTACGTTGGCGGAAATTCTCACGCAGCCTTTGCTGGAAAGCGCCCGCCGCTTCGAAATGAACACCCTGGAGTCCGGCGTTCTGTTGAACGACGGTGCCGGGCGGTTCCATTTCCGACCCTTGCCGCGCCTGGCGCAGATCGCGCCGGGCTTCGGCGTGGTCGTGACGGAAGTGGACGGCGATGGCAAACCCGACCTTTACCTTGTCGGGAACTTTTTTGGCCCCCAACCGGAGACCGGCCGAATGGACGGCGGCGTGAGCCTGCTCCTCAAGGGCAAGGGCGACGGGACGTTTGCCCCGGTCCCACCGAAGGAGAGTGGTTTGCTGGTGCCGGGCGACGCCAAGAGCCTCGCAACTGTTGAACTGAACGGGGATGGCTGGCCGGACTTCATCGTTGGTGTTAACGATAGCGAGCCCTTGATCTTTGAGAACCGGAGAGCGGTTCACTCGGCTCCGTTAAGCATTCGGCTGGTTGGCCCACAAGGCAACCCCACGGCCATTGGCGCTCGTGTCAGGGTCTTGCGCACGGACGGAACGATTCAGACGGCGGAAGTCCAGGCAGGCGGCGGATATCTGTCACAGTCTTCCCCCGTCATGATGTTCGGAATTGGAGAGACGGGCCTGGCAAAGGAAATCCAAGTTCGTTGGCCCAACGGCCTCATTTCCCTCGAGGCCCCGCCCAGGGGTGCCCGCCAGCGGCTCCTCGTGATACGACAGCCCGCAGGCTGACCGCCAAACTGTACACAGATGTGTACAGTTTTGTAAAACCTTGAGAATCATTCATTTGCATCACGAAATGTCACGCCTCTGTTCCAGGGCAAGTTTGCTGGAGCATAATTGCTCAACCAGGAGACGGTTCTCAAGCCCGTTCCCGCAGAGAGGATCAGCCGCTCGCTCAGGGCAGCTCGTTCAGCAGAAACGTGTACGCCAGCGCCGCCATATAAGCCGCTTGCTTGTTGTTGGCCGCGCCCCCGTGGCCGCCTTCGATATTCTCGTAATAAAGCACGTCGTGCCCCTGCTCGGTCATGCGCGCGACCATCTTGCGCGCGTGCCCTGGATGCACCCGATCATCGCGCGTCGAGGTGGTGAAGAGGACGCGCGGATAGCGCACGCCTTTCTTCACGTTTTGGTAAGGCGAGTACTTCGAGATGAACGCCCAATCCTCCGGCAGGTCCGGGTTGCCATATTCATCCATCCAGCTTGCGCCCGCGAGGAGCCTATTGAACCGCCGCATATCGAGGAGCGGCACCTGGCAAACGATCGCTTTGAACAGGTCCGGCCGCTGCGTGAGCATCACGCCCATGAGCAACCCGCCATTGGAGCCGCCCTGGATACCAAGATGGCGCGAGGACGTGACTTTGCGCGCGATCAAGTCCTCGGCCACCGCGATGAAGTCGTCGTAGGCGCGCTGCCGGTTCACTTTGCGCGCGGCGTAATGCCATTTGGGCCCGAACTCGCCCCCGCCGCGGATATTGGAGAGAACGTAAACACCGCCGCGCTCGAGCCAGGCCGACCCGACACTGGCGCTGTAATTCGGGAGCATCGAGATCTCGAACCCGCCATAGCCGTAAAGCAGCGTGGGATTGCTGCCGTTCAGTTCGAGCCCTTTCCGGCTCACTTGGAAATACGGGACGCGAGTGCCGTCCTTGGACCGCGTCTCGTGCTGGCTGATCTCCAAACCGTCCGCATTGAAGAACGCCGGCAGGCTTTTTAGCTTCACGCGGTCGTCTTGGCCAAGGTTGCCGTAGTAAAGGCTGGAGGGCGTCAGGAAATCCGTCACCGTCATGAAGTAGGCGTCGGATTCATGGCGATCCACCCCGCCCAAGCTGACCGACCCGAAGGCTGGCGCCGGGATGGGCGAGCGCGTCCATTTGCCGTTCTCGCGCTTCAGCATGAAGAGCTTGTTGCGGACATTTTCCAGTTCGTTAAGCACGAGGAAATTCTTCGTCTGGCTTCTGGAGGCGAGCGATTTCCTTTCGGTCGGTTCAAACAGCATTTCCAATTCGCGAGCGCCTTTAAGGTAATCGGCGAGTGGAGCGGTGAGCAGCGCGCCGGCAGGGTAAGTCTTGCCGTTCACCGTCCAATCCGAACGGAGTTCGACAAGGATCTGGGCGTCAAAGATGCCAACTTCCGCATCGTCGGGCTTGTCAATTCGAACCCATCGGTCCCCTTGGCGAAGGAGAATGTCGCTGGTGAAAAACGTCTTCCCGCGGTGAATGAACTCGTACTTAGTCCCGTGCTCGTGAAAGACAGCCGCGCTCACGCTCACGTCTTCGGCCTTCCCCTCGAAAACGAGCTTCGCTTCCGAGAGCGGGGCGCCCCGCTTCCATTCTTTGACCAAGCGCGGGTATCCGGAATCCGTGAGCGAACCGGGCCCGAAATCCGTCCCGAGGTAAAGCGAATCGCGATCGCGCCAAGTGGTGTCGCTCTTGGCTTCGGGAACGAAAAAGCCGCCGTCGACAAACCCCTTCTTCCTCAGATCGAACTCGCGCACCACCGAAGCGTCAGCGCCGCCGCGGGACAGCGAGATCAGGCAGCGATCGGAATCGGGGTAGAGCACATCGGCGCCGTGCCAGACCCAGTTTTCCTTTTCGTCGGCGGCAAGTTTGTCGAGGTCAAGCACCACCTCCCAGGCAGGCTCCGGCTTTTTGTATTCCTCGAGCGATGTCCGGCGCCAGAGGCCGCGCACGTTCTTGTCGTCGCGCCAGAAGTTGTAGTAGTGCTCGCCATATTTCGCGACGTAGGGGATGCGCTCCTTCGAATCGAGGATCGAGAGCAGGCGCTCGCGGATGGGTTCGAAATGCGGGGACGCTTCGAGCTCTTTCGTGCTGATGGCGTTCTTCTGTTTGACCCAATCAAGGGCGGGTTCGGCCGTGACATCCTCGAGCCAGATGTAAGGATCATCCGCCGCAGCACTCTCGGGAGAGGCAGCCGCGTTGACGGGGCCTTCCGCCCCGCTAAGACTCCCGATCAAAAGAGCGCTGGCCACCGAGAGCGAAGCCGTTGTTGAGTGCAGAGCCGGTTTCATGAGGCGTCAACCTACCCAAACTGACGGTGGGACGCAAATCCCGTCCCTTGCCGCCAGCAAGTCTCACTATGAAACTCGTCTCTGGGTAGGGCGTGCGCTCCGTCGCGAGCCGTTTCTTACTTCCGCTCTCTACACGGAGCTGGGAGGGAGGCCATCAGCAAGAAAAAGCCAGCCACGGCGCGCGACGGAGCGCACGCTCTACCTTAAATGAATTGCTGCTTGACCACGCTCTCTCATGCGGGGCCGCCAAGAATCGCCCGGGCTTTCTCCAATGCGGCGTCGAGCTTGGCCACATCCTTTCCGCCGCCGCGGGCGCTGTCGGGTTTGCCGCCGCCTTTGCCACCAACCAGCGGCGCGATCTGCTGGATCAATTTTCCCGCATGCGCCTTGGACGTGAACTCGGGGGACACCGACGCAATCAACGCGACCGCCTGGTTTGCCGCTCCGCCGACCAACACCACGCCTTTGAACAACCCCTTCAATTCATTCGCGATCGTCTGGAGCGCCTCGCCGTCCATGGACCCAAGGTTCGCGATGATGGCCGGGATGCCTTTGATCTCCGTCGCCTGGCTGACAAGCTGTTTCGCCGTCTGCGCGGCTTCCTTTTGCCTGAGGGCCTTCAACTGTTTCTCGAGCTCCTTCTGTTGGGCGAGCAGCGCTTCCAGCTTGCGCTCGAGTTCCCCGACCGGCGCATTCACTTTGCCCGCCAACAGGCTGAGCAGTTCGGCTTCCGACTTCGCCTTATCGTAAGCCTGCAAGCCGGCGACCGCTTCGATACGCCGCACCCCTGCCGCAATGGCCGATTCACTGACCACGCGGAAAAGGCCAAGCTCTCCCGTGGCGCGGGTATGCGTGCCGCCGCACAATTCCATCGAATACCCGTTCAGCTCGCCTCCGCGCCCGCCAATCTGAACGACGCGCACGGTCTCGCCGTATTTCTCGCCGAAGAACTGCATAATATCCGGCCGGTCTTTGATCTGGCGGTAGGGCATCTCCACCCATGAGACCCCCGCATTCTCGAGGACCCGTTCGTTGACCAGCGATTCGATGTCGGCAACCTGCTGCGGTGTCAAAGGCCCGCTATTGAAATCAAACGTCAGCTTATCCGGCCCGACGTAAGAGCCCTTTTGCGACGCCTCCTTTCCGACCACTTCGTGAATCGCCCAATGCAGCAGGTGCGTCACCGTATGATGCCGCTGGATAGCGTGCCGCCGCTCCTGCGCGACAGAAACCTCCACCTCCGCCCCGTCCGGGACCGTGGCGCCCGCATCCGCCAGCATATGCAGGAAGGTGTCGCCCACTTTCTGGGTCTGGGCCACGCGCCACAATTGCCCAGCCCCGGCGATCTCGCCCGTGTCGCCAACCTGCCCGCCCATCTCCGCGTAGAACGGGGTGGTATCGAGGATGATCGCGGTCTGTCCTTTCATCTTGACGGAGTCGAGCACCTTCGCGCGCGCGTGCAATTGGTCGTAACCGACAAACCGGGTCGGCCTATCCACGTCGATCTGCGAGACGCTGATGACTTCTTTCTTTTGCGCCGCCCGGGCCCGCGCCCGCTGTTCTTCCATGAGCGCTTCGAACCGGTTCGTATCCACCGCCAGCCCCCGTTCGCGCGCCATCAGTTCGGTCAGGTCGAGCGGGAACCCGTAGGTGTCGTAAAGCTTGAAGGCGAAGTCGCCGGACAAGGCAGTCGCCCGTTTGCCATCGGCGGAAAGAGCTTCGACCTCCTCGTTGAACAGCTCGATGCCGCGATCCAGCGTCTTGTTGAAGGCTTCTTCTTCAACCCGGATAACTTGCTGAACCTTTTTTTGTTCGCGCACGATTTCCGGGAACACGCTGCCCATCGTCTCTCCCAGCACCGCCGCGAGCTTGTAAAAGAACGGCTGGCGAAAGCCCAGGGTCCGCCCATACCGGACGGCACGGCGCAGGATTCGGCGCAGGACATAATTCCGGTCCGTATTGCCAGGCAGAATGCCGTCCGCGATGGCGAAGCTCAGCGTGCGGATGTGATCCGCGATGACCCGGAATGCGATGTCGCACTTCTCCTGTTCGGAATGGCGGACTACTCCGGCCGCGGGCAGCGTGGAGCCATACTTCTTGCCGCTGAGCTTTTCGAGGGCATCGAAAATCGGGCGGAAGATGTCCGTCTCGTAATTCGATACCACCCGCGAGAAGTCGGTGAACCCGCGCGTGTTCTGGACGATGCCGGTGACACGCTCAAATCCCATCCCGGTGTCCACGTGGCGGGCGGGCAAGGGAGAGAAGGTGCCATCGGGGTTCGCGTTAAACTGGATGAAGACCAGGTTCCAGATCTCGATGCATTCGGCGGTGCCTTTGTTGACCAAGCTGCCTTTCGTGTCGCCTTGCGGTGTCAGGTCCATGTGGATTTCGGAGCAGGGACCGCACGGGCCGGTCTCGCCCATCATCCAGAAGTTGTCCTTCTTGCCGCCGAACTGGATATGGACTTTCGGGTCCAGGCCGGCGTCGCGAAAGATCCGCTCCCAATGATCGTAGGCTTCCTGGTCGAATTCACTCGGATCCCCATCCCCGGGCCGGTAAACCGTGGCGTAAAGCCGGTGTTTGGGAAATTTCCAGACGCCGGTGACCAGCTCCCAGGCCCATTCGATGGCTTCCTTCTTGAAGTAATCGCCAAAGCTCCAGTTCCCGAGCATCTCGAAGAACGTATGGTGATAGGTGTCCAGCCCCACGTCCTCGAGGTCGTTATGTTTGCCGCCCGCGCGGATGCACTTCTGGGTATCTGCGGCGCGCGTGGACCGCCCGGGATCGGCACCCGGCCATTGATCAACATCGGCAGCCCGCTGCCCCAGGAAGACCGGCACGAACTGGTTCATCCCTGCGTTGGTGAAAAGCAGGTTGGGCGCGTCCGGCATCAGGCTGGATGACGGCACGACGGTGTGCCCTTTCGACTTGAAGAAGTCCAAGAACGATTTCCGAATTTGGCTGCTGGTCATACAAAGGTGCAACGCGCGGCTATTTTGCCGGCAAAGGGTGGAAGATAAGCCAGTCCCGTCCCGAAATGCCAGTCTTGAAGCAATGTGGGGCGAGGCAACGTATTCCGGCAGGGAGCCGAAAGGGTGAGGCTGGACCGCCGGGTCCTCATCCCCCGATGCAACTCATCGAACGGTCCGGGTGCACAAAGTCCGGTTCCCCAATGCGGTGCCGCGGTTCTTTTCCCCACACGATTGCCCGCAGCCGTTCCTCGATCACTGGGTCGGTCGCGCCGCTCCGCAACGGGCCTTTGATATCGTGCTCCTCCACGCTGAAAAGGCAGGTTCGAATCTTCCCGTCCGCTGTCAAACGCACGCGGTTGCAATGCCCGCAAAACGGCTCCGAAACCGGGGCGATAATTCCGATCTCGCCGCGCCCGTCGGCGAACGTCCAGCGCCGGGCGGTTTCGGAGGGATTGCGGGTCTTGACGGGAACGAGGTCGAACCGCGATTGGAGGCGGTGGATGATTTCCATCCCCGTCACCACCATGTCTTTCATCCAGGCGCGCTTCGAGTCGAGGGGCATGAACTCGATGAACCGGAGAGAGAGATCTCGGTCCCGCGCGAACTCGGCGAGATCTTCGATCTCGTGGTGATTGATGCCGCGGATAATGACGGCGTTCACCTTGACGGGATTGAGCCCGAGATCCTGGGCGATTCGAATGGCTTGTTGGACTTCGTGAAGCGCATCGCGGCCGGTCATTCGGAGAAAGTTCTCCCGTTGAATGGAATCCATACTGAAGCTCACGCGCCTGAGACCCGCGGCTTTGAGAAGGGCGGCCTTCTTGGAAAACAAGAACCCGTTGGTGGTCATGGCGAGGTCGGCCAGGCCGGGAATGGCGGCGATCTTGGCGACCACGCGTTCGAGGTCCTGCCGAAGAAGCGGTTCCCCGCCGGTCAAACGCACTTTGGTCATGCCGAGGCCGATAAAGATCCGCACGAGGCGTTCGATTTCTTCGAAGGACAAGATTTGCGCCCGCGGTTTCCATGCGGGCGGATGCAGCCTGGGAGAGGCTGCGTGAGCGGCGGCATTGAACTTGCCGCGGTAGAAATTGGCGGCGGCTTCGGTCTCAGGCAGGCAATAAAGGCACCGGAAATTGCAGCGATCCGTCAGGCTTACCCGAAGGTCGCGCATGACCCTGCCGAACGAATCTGCCAGAACGGGGACCTGGTCCATGGGCAGACCGTCGCACGTCCCGCCTAGCGGTTCAAGGAACTCGCGTTGTCGGGAGCGTTGGGAGCCACGGGAACCCAGCCGGAATCGGCCGGCGCGTTGGTGGCCGGCGCGTTGGTCAGGACCGTGGCGCCGCCTTCGCGTCGAATCTCCACGTCGAGATTGTAATTCGTTTGTCCCGGGGCAGAAGCCATGCCTTTGCGGAGGAGTTCCGAACCTTTGAGGCTCCCGTACAGGCCGCGCCGGATCCATTCGAGGCGGCGGCTGATCGAGAGTTCGTCGCGGAGTTTCCGGACCTGGTCTCGCAGCGCGGCGAGATCGCTAAACTGCCGTTCGAGCTCGGATTTTTCGGCCTGGAGACGCTTGAGCTCTTTGACGAGGAACTCGCGGTCGCCTTCGGAAACCTCGAGGCGGCGCTGGGTGTCGGCGATTTGGGTTTCGAGGTCGGCAATTGAGCCCGTCAGTTGGTCCATCTTCTCCGTCATGCCATCCCGTTCGGATTCCAATTCTGCGATGCGGGCATCCCGTTTGCGCATCTCCTCACGGGCGGTATCGGCGGCCTCTTTGGCGTCGATCTTGGCTTTGGCGAAATTGGCGGAGACGGCGGCGAGGTTGTTGGAGTAATTCTTCAATTTCTCGGTCTGGGCCGCGATATCGCGCTCGAGATCGAGGTTTTCGCGCTTCACCACCTCGAGGTTTTGCGACACTTCTGTCCACTGGTTGGAGAAATGAACAATGGTGGCGACGTCCTGAATTTTCTCTTTTTTTGCGACGCTGTGGCGGTAGATCAAACCCGCGCCGAGAATCAACGACACAATCGCGAGAATGATAGCCACGATCTTCAGGTTCATACCGTCACAGGATGCTCGGGTTGAACTCTTTTGGCAAGCTTCCATCTCCTCCGTTCCCCTGTGGAAATTCGGTGCTTCCAGACGCCGGAATGGCGGGTTCTTGAGGGGCCGATGCGGCGTCGCCAATGAATCCGCACCTTGATCGTTTGAGGTTTTCTCCTAGATTGGGGCCATGCAATTGCCGAGCGAGATCCCTGTGATGGTGCTGCCGAACGCCATCCTCTTTCCACAGGCGATGCTCCCGCTTTACATTTTTGAACCGCGCTATCGGCGGATGCTCGCGGATGTGCTCGATAGCCACCGCATGTTCTCCATCGCTTTGCAGAAGCCGGGCCGGACCCGGGGAACGCCCTCGCAAGTGGCCGGGTTGGGGCTGGTCCGGGCCTCGGTCGGGAACCGGGATGGCACCTCCAACCTCGTGTTGCAGGGGATTGCCCGCGTCGCTCTCGACCGGGCCGTCCGCTACAAGCCTTACCGTGTCCAGCGCATCAAGCCGCTCGAGACGACCGCCGGCGATAGCGTGGTGGTGGATGCCCTGGCCGCGAAAGTGCTCGAGTTGGTCTCCGTGCGGCTCGAGCAAGGATTTGAACTGCCGGTGCATGTCTTGCGCCAGTTGAGCCGGGGCGAAGTGGGGGGAAAGTCGGGGCCGCCCGTGTTTTCACTCAAGCAGGTCATTCAGTACCTGGTGAGCTTGGAGAAACCGGACCAGATGGCGGACCTGATCTCCTGCGCGCTTTTGCCGGGAGCGAAGGAGCGCCAGGTGATCCTGGAAACGCCCAACCTGGAGGAGCGCCTGAAGCACCTGATCCATTTCCTGCTCGCGGAAATCGCTCGCCATGGCAAGAATAGGAAATCATGAGCGCGACCTCTTCTGGCAATCAGCCCGAACCCCTTGACCGGGACCAGTTCATCGCGGCGCTATTTTCGAGCATGGTCGTTCAGCAGGCCAACATGGCGCTGATGTTTCTCGGGAAAGTGCCTCACCCGCAGACCGGCGAGCACGTTCACGAGCCTGAGACGGCCCGCGTCTTTATTGATCAACTCGAAATGCTCGAGGCCAAGACGCGCGGCAATCTCTCACCGCAGGAGGACAAGCTTCTCAAGGACACCTTGATGTCCGTCCGCCTGCAGTTTGTCGAGGCCGTGAACGCGGCTTCGGCCCAGCCCAAGACCGCCGCTTCCGCCCCATCCGGCACGCCCGCTTCGCCCGGGGAAACCGCCCCGTCCGCTGCCAGTGCGCCGGAGGAGGAATCGCGGAAGAAGTTTACGAAGAAGTACTGAGGCGCGGGTTGCGCTCAGGTGGCGGGTGTTCGCGCGGCCCGGTTTATCTTCTGGATGCGGGCGGTGCGCTCAACCTCAGGCGGGTGCGAACCGAAATACGCCCCGGCGCTTTCGCCGGATTCGCGCCGCTTTGCCAGCCGCTCCAGGAGCCGCTCGGCGCCGTCGGCATGATACCCGGCCAAGGACACAAGGCGCACCGCGAATTCATCCGCTTCGAATTCCGCGTCGGCCGTGTGTGAGTTTTCAAGCCACCGCAATCCGACGTCGCGCAACGCCGGCATGAGCAAGCCCCGGCTGAGCACGGCCGAAAGCCCTTCGCTTCCAATGCGCGTGAGCATCCGTTCCAAGGCATGCCCGAGGACCACGTGCCCCATCTCGTGTCCGATAAGAAAAGCCAGTTCGTCCGGGTCGCGCTCGCAGAATTGGATCAGGCCGCGGCTCACAAAGAGAAAGCCCCCAGGCAGCGCCATGGCCGTGGGAGTGTTCTCCATCAGGATTTCGGCACGGAAATTCCGGCGCTTGTCACGCACGCCCGCCCCGAGGCGGTCAAGGATGGCCCGGACAAAGGCCAGTTCCTCCGGGGAATCGGCCACCCCCATCTTGAAGCGGAGTTCCGCCGCGAGCGATTTGCCAAACTCCGTCTCGGCAAGGACGGCGTCCGGACCCGCTCCCGTCAGGGTTTGCCAGGCCTCTTTCGACTTTTTGATCGCCGGAATGGCCGCGTGACCAAGGCTCCGGCCCAAACTGAAGAATAGACTCATTCGAATGCGTAAGGTGGCGTCCTGCCGTTTGAGGGGTCTCCCTCGTTCGCCCTCAGTATGGGGTTGAAGGGCCGGGAAATCAACCACCCAACCGCCCGCGTGGTGTCGAATGACAAGAAGTTCCCATGGCAATAGACTGTTGTTACGCAACGGTTTGTGCGGACAGGCATCGCCTTTGCGACCCCTTGGGGACAGACGGGGGCATCAACGAGAATGGAGGAGAATAGAGAAAAGCGGGGGCGGATCAGGCGGGCCAGCGATCCTTTTCGCCGGTGCGGCGCCTCTGCCGCCGTGTTTAACACGTATTCAACCCGTATTTAACAGGCATTTAACACGATCAAACCACGTGTGAAATACGTGTTAAATACCTGTTATATACGTGTTTTATCCGTAGCCAGCCCGGCAGGCGGTCCCCCCCCCCCCAAGTGCCCCTCACGGTTTCCGTCAGTCCTCGTCCTCGTGTTCTGGCGGGCCGAGGAACACGCCGCTTGCCAGCCGCATCGCGGGGCGCAACGATGGGATCGTTCAGGTGATCATGGCTTCGTCAAGACGCAGGCAGAATCGATGGCTGGACGCGATCGAGACCAGTTCGCTGCTGGTGGGTTTGATGTTCCTGATTGCGCTGCTGGATTGGCTGCTGCCGATGGATCTGAGGGTCTTTGGCATTCTGCCGCGGACCGTTCGCGGTCTAGTGGGGATTCTGGTGAGCCCGCTGCTTCATCTTGGGTTCGCCCACCTGGCGGCGAATGCGCTTCCGTTGCTGGTCTTGCTGATCCTTCTTTTCGGTCAGCACCATTACGCCCCCGAACGGACGCTGGCCTGGGTGTGGCTGGGCAGCGGGCTGGGCACCTGGCTGATCGGGCGGGGCGGAGCGGTCCATATCGGGGCCAGCTCGATCATCTACGGGCTGGTCGCTTACTTGATCGCCGCGGGTTGGTGGATGCGGAGCTGGCGCTCGATTTTCGTCGCCGCGTTGGTGCTGCTGTTCTATGGAGGCGCCTTCTACGGATTGTTGCCGCGGCGCGGGACCGTTTCGTGGGAAGGGCACCTGTCGGGGGCGGTGGCCGGGTTCTTTGTGGCGCGGCAGACGCACAAGCGGGGTGTGTGAATTCGTCGTTGACGGTCGGGGCTTCGCGATTAACATGGTTCTCTTGCTTTGGATGAGCGGTGCAGTGAACTTGAGTTGAATACGAGAAAAAACACTTATGGCAGTTAAAGTAGCAATCAATGGTTTCGGGCGCATTGGCCGGTTGGTCTATCGCGCGATGCTTGAACAAGGGCTGGTGGGCAAAGAGGTCGATGTCGTCGCTGTCGGCGATATCGTTCCTGCGGATAACCTGGCGTATCTGCTCCGGTACGATTCGACCCAGGGCCGCTTTGCCGGCACGGTCAGCTCCAAGAAATCGTCAGCCGACAAGCCGGATGCAGACATTCTGACCGTCAATGGCGCCGACATTCGCGTCGTCAGCGCGAAGGATCCGTCCGGTCTTCCCTGGAAAGACATGGGCGTTCAATTGGTCATCGAATCGACGGGGCTGTTCACCGACGCCACCAAGTCGAAGGGCCACCTTGACGCCGGGGCGAAGCGAGTGTTGATCACCGCCCCAGCGAAGAACGAAGACATCACCGTGGTCATGGGCGTCAACCACGCGAAGTACGATCCGGCCAAGCACAAGATCATTTCGAACGCCTCCTGCACGACCAACTGCCTCGCGCCCGTTGTTCATGTGCTGCTGAAAGAGGGCTTCGGAGTCGAGGAAGGTCTGATGACTACCATCCATTCCTACACCGCGACCCAGAAGACTGTGGACGGTCCCAGCAAGAAAGACTGGAAGGGCGGGCGCTCGGCGGCCATCAATATCATCCCGTCGACCACGGGCGCTGCGAGAGCAGTCGGCCTGGTGATCCCCGAGGTGAAGGGCAAGTTGACCGGAATGGCCTTCCGCGTTCCGACGCCGACCGTTTCCTGCGTGGACCTGACGGTTCGCACGGTGAAGGATACCAGCTACCAGGAGATTTCGGCCGCGATGAAGCGGGCCAGCGAGACGTACCTCAAGGGCCTTCTCGAATATACCGAAGACGAAGTGGTCAGCACCGACTTCATCCATTCGGCAGCGTCGTCGATCTTCGATCAAGGATCGGGCATTGAACTGAACAAGCGATTCTTCAAGCTGGTGTCGTGGTATGACAACGAATGGGGCTATAGCTGCCGCGTTGCCGACCTCGTCAAATACATGATCTCGAAGGGCCTGTAATCGGCCCGGATCAAACGACTGCTTTCGCAACCGGCAGCCTCGCCAAAGGGGCTGCCGGTTTTTTCGACTTCGAACCAGGGTGGGCTGCCTATGCGTATTATCCGCGGAACTGCCGCCGGTCGAATCCTGAAAGTTCCCAAAGGCTACGACGTCCGCCCCACGCCGGACCTGGTCAAGCAAGCGGTGTTTAACAGCCTCGGCGAGCTGGTCACGGGCGCCGATGTGCTTGAACTTTTCGCCGGGTCAGGAGCTCTGGGGCTCGAATGCCTGAGCCGCGGCGCCGTCCGCGTCACGGGCGTCGAGCTCGCCAGCCGGCACGCCCGCATGATCCGCGAAAACCTCGAGGCGATCGGGCTTGAGCGGGCCTGCTATGAGCTGCGTGTCCAGGACGCCTTCATCGCCATCGGCCAGCTCGCCCGCGACGAGCGCCGGTTCAACCTGGTCTTCGCGGACCCCCCGTTCGGCGAAAAGAACGCCGGCCGCCGCTCCACCTCCTTTTCGCAAAAGCTTCTCGATGACGAAACGCTGCCTTCATTGCTTCTGCCGGGCGGATTGCTCATCCTCGGCCATAGCAAGCGCGATCAATTGACCCTGCCGCCAATGTGGACCGAACGGAAGCTGCTTAAACATGGCGACAGCCTTTTTCAGTTCCTCGAGCTTGCATGAGATAAGAACCTCGTGACCCGAACCGCCATGACGAAACCTCTCTTCCTGATCACGTTCGCTCTCGCCTGGGCCGTCGGGTTCTCCGCCAGCGGCGCCGAGACCCCGGACTTCAATCTCCGGCAGCTCCGCGAAACCTCCGACCCAACCCGCGCCCTCGTTCGCGTGCACGCGGGCGAACGTTCCCCCTGGCAGATCCCCCGCGCTATCACGGGCAAATTCGCCGAGCACCTGGGCTGGAATATTTACAACGGGATGGACGCGCAGATCCTGCGCAACCCGACCTTTGCCGATTACCCCTTCTGGACCGGCCAAATGTCCCCTGACGGGGTGACCAAGTTTCACGCCGACGATCAGCGCATCAACGAAGAGCTCCGCCGCCAAGCCGCCCGCTTTGGCTGGCCGGAGTCCGAACGCGACGGCCTTGTGCAGGCCAGGGCGGATGGTCTTGCTTCTTTCTGGACCCGCGCAGGGTCCGCGCGCGAAGTCGTTGTCAGCCCCGATACCGGCCCGTATGGCGGAAGGGCGCAGCGCGTGAACATTCAGGCCGCTGGCCAAGGCGTTGCCCAATGGACCTGGCTGCCGCTTCATCGCCAGCGCCGGTTCCAAATCGAAGTCATGGCCCGCTCCCCGGGCTTGCAGAACCTCACCGTGGCCCTTTTGAATCGCGATGGACGCCCGCTCGCGTCCGCCCAGTTAGCGGGACTCTCCGCGGATTGGTCCAAGCTGAGAAGCGAACTCGCCCTCCCGGACGACGCCCCGGCGGATGTCTCTTACAAGTTCAGCCTCACTTCCGAGACCCCCGGCGAATGGGTGGTGCGCCATGTGTTTCTCCGGCCTGCCGACCATATTCACGGCGCCGACCCCGATGTGGTGAAGTTTCTCAAGGAGTCCAACCTGTCCCTGCTTCGCTGGCCGGGCGGCAATTTCGTGAGCACTTACCATTGGGAAGATGGCATCGGCCCGGCGGAACAACGGCCGACCAAGCCCAATTACGCCTGGGGCGCCATCGAACCGAACACGTTCGGCACCGGCGAATTTGTCGCCTTCTGCCGTGCCGTGGGCTGCGAGCCGATGATTTGCGTGAACGCGGGCAGTGGCACCCCGGCCGAAGCCGCCCGATGGATCGAGTACTGCAACGGGCCAGCCACCTCGCCCATGGGCCGGCTGCGCGCCGCCCATGGGCATCCTGAACCGTTCGCTATCCGGCATTGGGAAGTGGGCAACGAACTTTGGGGGCGCTGGCAGATGTTCTGGACCACCGCACAGGGCAATGTCGATCGCTGGCACCAGTTCTCCAAGGACATGCTCGAGGCCGATCCCGGGATCGCGCTTTACGCGTGCGGCGCTCCCGCGATGGGGGGCAAAGAATGGAATGACACCCTCGTTTCAGCCGCAGCCGCGAGCCTTCGCAGCATCACGGACCACCCGCTCATCGGAGGCAACGTCGGTCCATCCACGGATCCGCTTGACGTCTATCGCGATTTCATGGCTGTCCCGGAGATTTTGCAGCAGAAATGGGCCGATCTTCGCGGTTCCATGCTCCGCGCAGGGATCAAGGAGCCGCGCCTGGCAGTCACCGAACTGCAGGTGTTCGCCCACCTGCGAGGCGAGCCTGGCGACGGCCCGGTCCGCCTCACCCGCGAGACCATGCTCACCCAAGCAAGCATGACCGAAGCGATCTACGACATCCTGATTTACCACGCAGCGATCCGGTTGGCGCCGTTCGTTGGGATGGTCACTCATTCCGCGACGGTGAATCACGGCGGCGGATTGCGCAAGGAGCGGGAGCGGGTTTGGGCCAACCCGTGCCATTACGTCCAGGCCGCCTTTGCTGCGTTTGGGGATGCGACACCCCTGAGGGCCGAGATTGAGTCGGCCGTCGAACGCGCGCCGCTGGTCCTGCCGGACCTAAGGTCGGCAACCACCAAAGCCTCGTTCAGCACGGTCGATGCCCTCGCCGCAGTGGGGAAGGATGGCGCCCTGCTGCTATCGATTGTGCACCGGGGCACGGACAAGCCGGTTCGGGTCACGGTCCAGATCGAGGATTTCAAACCGGCTGACAGCGCCGAAGTGCACGCCCTTACGGCCAGCGCGCCTTGGGAGAGCAACTCCCTGGAACAACCCGAACGAGTTCGGCCAACCACCCGAACCATTCCGGTGAGAGACGGCGTGGTGGAGTTGGAAATCCCGCCGTTCAGTGTGTTGCGAGTGCGTGTGCCTCAGGCAGGCAGGTAATCTTGCCGGTGGCGGTTTGGGTTTCGGTGGTGCTGGTTTCGGTGATCCAGCAGGTTCCGCCAGGGTTCCAATGAGCTCCGAAGCATCAGCGTGCTCTCGGAGTCCGTGTGCCATCCCAGCGTCCAAACGCCAATCGCAGCCCGGAAAACAAAAACTCGCGTTCACAAGGGTTCTTATACAAATTGACCGCGCGTTGGTGTCCTTCGGTAAAAGACTGTGAGAGGCCAAGCCAAGCCGGATCTTGCCTGGTGCGAACGCCTTTATGAGGCGAAAGCGCGCCATTTGATCGTGTATGGACGCGCTTTGGGCCTGAGCCATAGCGAGGCTGAGGACGTCTTGCAGGAGACGTTTGCGGCTTTGATCGAGCGGCCTGAGGCGCCGGATCAACCGGAGCATTATTGCCTCCGGGCCTTTCGGAATCGCGCGTTCAACTTCCGCCGCAGCCTATGGCGGCGCGTCTTGCGCGAGCTGGAATCCGCGCGGTGGTTTGAGCGCCAGGAAGGAGAATCGCTCCAGGAACGGGCGGCGATGAAACGCCTGGCGGAACTGCCTGTGGAGCAAAGGGAAGCGATCGTGCTCAAGATCTGGCATCGGCACACGTTTGAGGAGATCGGCGAGTTGCTGGGCCTTTCGCCGAACACAGTCGCAGGCCGGTATCGGTATGGCCTGCAGAAGCTCAGAGCCTCCTTGAATGGAGACGCCTATGAACAACTGGAATCTGACGGAACACCAATTGCGTTCCTGGAAACCGCGCAACCCATCGCCAAGGCTTAAGGCGCGCCTGTTTTCCGGCGTTGCCGACCCCGTCCGGACAGCACCGGAGGGAGCGGTCGAACCGCGCTGGGCCTGGCTGGCGCCGGTGATGGGTTGTTTCCTCGCCATGATGGTGGTGTCGAGCTCGCGCAGTACCCACCTGGAGGGTTTGACCGGGGGGTTGACGCCCGACTGGTTTTCAGCCGTGACACGCGACCAGAGTTATGCCGCTTATGTGGCCGCGGGTTTTCACAGCGGCCAGAACGCGTTGCAGAACTCCCCGATTGAATGGGCCGGAGAGCCGCACGTTCCGCAGGGCATCGTTCCCGCATCCTTTCACGCAACGAATACCCCGAATCGCAATTGATCACTGATGAGTATTGACAAGACAAAACCCGGCGGTTCAAAGCCCCCTCCGGCCCCTGCTCCCGCGCCGAAGATCGTTCTTTTCCGAAGAGTCGATTGGATCACGTTCGCCCTGACCACCCTGTTGGTATTCATCGGGTACTTCTACACCGTGGCTCCGGACCTGGGGTTGGAGGATTCCGGCGAACTGGCGGTCGGATCCTTCTATGCCGGGGTGCCGCATCCGCCGGGCTACCCCGTTTGGACGATTTACACGTGGCTCTTCACCCTCATTCCGTTCTCGAATATCGCCTGGCGCGTGGCCTTGTCGTCGGCTGTCGCAGGCTCGTTTGCGTGCGGAATGCTGGCGCTGATGGTCTCGCGCGGGAGCAGCCTATTATTGGAGGGGTTGCCTGAATTCAAGGGACTGGAAAGGCGGTTGGAAGAGGCAATCTGCCTGGTGTCGGGGTTTGTGGCGGGCATGCTGCTGGGCTTTAACGGGATTGCCTGGAGCCAGGCTGTGATCGTGGAAGTTTACACCTTCAGCGTGCTCTCTTACATGGCGGTGCTGGTCTGTTTGTTCCGGTGGATTTACGCCCCCGAACAAAGGAAGTACCTTTACTGGACATCTTTCTGGTTCGGCATCTGTTTTACCAACCACCAAACGCTGATCGTGGCGGCGGTGGGACTCGAGATCGCGGTGCTCGCGGCCTATCCGAAGCTTGGGCGCGACATGTTCATCGGCAACAGCGTGCTCTTCCTTCTCGGGCTGGTGGCCAAGGGCGCGGGGGTGCTGACGACTTTCGATCAGAACCTGCCGTTGTTCATCGTTTACATCATCGTGGGAATCGGTTCTCTCGCCGTCGCGGGCTATATGCTTTCCAAGATCGGCCCGCCGAAGTTTAAGTTGCACTGGGGCTGGTTGCCTTGGTCGCGCGAGTGGACGCCGGTGGCCATTTGCCTTGGGCTCTGGCTGCTGGGGGCGGCCTTCTACTTCTACATGCCCTTGGCGTCGATGACCAATCCGCCAATGAACTGGGGGTATCCGCGGACGGAGGAAGGCTTTTTCCATGCCCTGACGCGCGGCCAATACGACAAGACGAACCCGACGGACAGCCTGGGCAAGTTCTTTGGGCAGATCGGCATGTACCACGATGTGGCCATTGACGAATTCAGCCTGGTTTACCTGCTGATCGGGGTGGTGCCCTTCTTGTTTTGGGCGCAGCTGCACAAGCGTGAGAAGGCCTGGCTGACCGGGCTAATCTCGATGTATCTGTTGTTAAGCTTTCTCTTGCTGATCCTGCTCAACCCGAGCATCGACAAGCAGAGCCGCGACCAGACCCGGGTGTTCTTCATCCCCGCCCATATCGTCCTGGCGCTGCTCATCGGGTATGGCGTGACGTTGATCTCGGGGGTGGCAGCGGTCGCCTACACGCGCTACCGCAATTGGCTGCTCTGGGGCGGGGCCACCCTGACCGGTCTGCAGCTTTATCTCACCTTCCAGACGTTTGAAAACACCTTGTTCCCCTCGCTGCGCGCGGCAGACGTGATCTGCCTGGCGGCCACGGCGGCCTTTACCCTTACGGTGATTCTGTGCCGGTTCCGGGCTCCGATCTGGGTGCTCATTGGCCTGTTTGCCATCGCGCCCGCCCGCTCCGTCCTGTCGAACTGGTCCGATGCGGAACAGCGGGGCCACCTTTTCGGATACTGGTTTGGCCATGACATGTTCACGCCGCCGTTCGGGGTGTATCCGGAGATGGCGCGAGACGCCATCCTTTTCGGAGGGACGGATCCCGGAAGGTTTTGCCCGACTTACATGATCTTTTGCGAAAGCTTCATTCCGCCGCGATGCAAGCCGTTGGACCCGAAGTTCGACCGGCGCGATGTCTATATCATCACCCAGAACGCGCTGGCCGATAACACGTACCTGTCCTATATCCGCGCGCATTACAACCGCAGCACGCAGCAGGACCCCTACTTCTTCTCCGAACTGCTGCGGTCGGAAAAGGAAGCGCGGGAGCATCGAACAAACCTGCTCGCTCGCATGGTGTTGCCGCTGGACCGGATGTTCACCGCGCTGGGGGCGAGAATCGAAGCGAACCGGCGCGCCAAAGGCGTTTACCCGCCCAAAGAGATCAACACGCCCAGCACGGAAGAATCCCAGGGGGCCTTCCAGGAGTACATCATGGACGCGCAACGCCGGTTGCAGGCCGGGAAGCTCAAGCCTGGCGAGGACGTTCGGATTGTGGAGGACAAAGTCCAAGTGGCGGGGCAAACGGCGGTGATGGCCATTAACGGCCTGCTGACCAAGATCATTTTCGATCAGAATCCCGGGAACGAGTTCTACGTGGAAGAAAGCTTTCCGCTGGACTGGATGTTCCCCCATCTGACGCCGTTTGGGATCATCATGAAGATCAATCGCCAGCAGGTGTCTGAGCTCACGGAAGAGATGCTGCAGAAGGATCACGGGTTCTGGAGCCAATACTCGGATCGCCTGATCGGCAACTGGATCGGTTATGACACGCCCATAAAGGAGGTCTGCGATTTCGCGGAGCGTGTTTATCTCCGGCGCGACTTCACCGGGTTTAAGGGCGACCGCAAGTTCGTGCGTGACGGCGTGGCCCAGAAGAGCTTTTCGAAGCTCCGCAGCGCCATTGGCGGGCTGTATGCCTGGCGCTTGAGCCAGGAATGCCCGGTGGAACTGCGTCCCAAGACGCCGGCCGCCCAGCAAAGCCTGCTCAAGGAGACGGAGTTTGCCCTGAAACAAGCCTTCGCCTATTGCCCCTACAGCCCTGAGGCCGTCTACAAGCTCATGAACCTTTTCATGGGGAGCGGACGCCTTGACGAAGCGATCCTGATCACGGAAACGAGCTTGAAGTTCGACCCGGACAACGCGGTCTTCCGCAACCTTGCCGACCAGCTCCGGTCGATGCGCCCCGGCTCGGTTCGGGGTCCAGGGTTCGTGGCGCCGCCAGCTCAGTCGACCCAGTTCGCGGAATTGGAGGAACGCTTCCGTTCGAACCCGGCGGAGCCTCAAGCCGGTTTGGATCTGGCCAACGCCTACCGCCAGGTGCAGCGCCCGGAAGACGCCAGCCGTGTGCTGGATTATGTGGCCGCGAATTCCAAGGCCGACGTCAAAACCCTCCTTTCGGTGGCGCAGGGATACGCGGAATTGGGCAGCCGGACCAAGCTCGAGTCGCTCCTGCAAAGGCTCAAGAGCATGGAAGCCCCCTTGCTTCAGCAATACCGGGCGAATACGAACGATGTTCCCCTCGCTTTCCAGTTGGTGTCGCTCTACCTGATCTCGCAGGAAACGAACGCCGCCATGACGTTGCTCGATGACCTCGTCGCCCGCCCCCATGCCGACCCGAGCACCTTGCTGTCGGCGGCCCAAGCCTATGCGCAGCTCGTGGCGGCGCCGAAACTGGAAGAGACTCTCAAGAAGCTCGCGGCCGCACTTCCTGAAAGCCCCGAAGCCTGGTATGACCTTGCAACGGTCCAGGCCAGCATGGGCAAGGCGCCCGACGCCATGCAATCCCTGCGCCACGCGCTCGAACTCAACCAAAAACGGTTGAGCAACCAGCCGGGCTCCAAAGATCTGCGCCCCTTGGCCGCGGCGGAAGAGCGCTTCGCCCCGTTCCGCAGGCTCCCCCAGTTCCAGGAGCTCGTCCGAACGAACTGAGACTCTGGGCTGTGCGACGCGGCAAACATCGGGCGTGCCGGCGGCGGAATCCTGCAGCTTGGACCAGAGCCTGACTGCTCAGCGACTCTCGGCGTGGCTCTCCCGCAAGCGCGCTTCCGCAACCGAAGCCGCCTAGAATGAGTCTGTCTCATTTCGGCGAGCGAATTGCCGCGAGTCTTCCCGAACTCGCTATGGCCCGCCTAAATGCTAATTCAAGGGCTGACCCTCCCCACAAGAGGACCCGGCAGTATTGGTCTTTTTGAGGGTGGGAGGTTTGCGGAGCAGGGGTGATTTCCCCACTTTTTTCGTCAGTGTCCGATTTCGGGACTTTGTCTTGCTCTCAGAGGGCATTTAGCAACGAAAAGAGAGTGCTTGCAGGAATCCCGAACTCGTCTTGGGCCAGCGTGTTGTGCAAAGCCCTTTGGTCTCCGGATCACCCGTAGTTCACCCGTAGTTCACCCGTAGATGACCCGTTCGGGAACGGGTGAACTACGGGTGATCACCGGGTCAGCAACGGGGTATCCCCGGAGGCTTGCCCAGGAAGCCGAGGAAAGCGCGTGGTGGTTGCGCGCTGGTGGGGAGGGGGCGGCCCCAACCCTGATCCGGCTTGAGGTGGGCGGGCGTATGCAGGATGATGCGGGTCCATGATCTACGTCGCGCGAGCAGGTCTCCGGCAAGGCCTGGTTTTCGTTGTAATGGCTCTCACTTTTGGCTCCGGCTTCATGGCAGCTGCCGCCGAAGCGGTGGATGTCGCGGGCGCCGGCGAGGTCGGAGCGGTGGCCGCCCTGCCAGCCGGGGTGGATTTGCGGCCGTGTTTTGAGCGGTGGGAGTTGGATCGGAGCCGGCAGGGCGATCGGCCCACTTGCTCGGTGTTCACGGTGGTTGGGGCGCTCGAATTTGCCATTGCCAAACGCCAGGGCGCGTGTCCCCGCCTCAGTGTAGAGTTTTTGAATTGGGCAGCGAACCGGGTTAATGGCGACGCGGATGACGGCGCGTTTTTCTCCGATCTTTGGAACGGCTTCGCGAGACACGGCATTTGCGCGCGGGCCGACCTTCCCTACAACAGCAAACTCGATCCTGCGCTCGCCCCATCGGCCGAAGCCCTGGCTGGCGCCAAGAGCCGGCTGGATCTAGGGCTTCGTTTCCAGTGGATCAAGGAATGGGACGTGAACACGGGGCTAACCGATGAACAACTGCTGGCGATCCGCCGGACCTTGCGCGCCGGCTGGCCGGTCTGCGGGGGCTTCCGGTGGCCCAAGCGGGAACAATGGGTGGAGGACGTGCTGCAGATGTGCCCGGCCGACCAGGTCCGAGACGGCCATAGCGTCCTGCTGGTCGGGTACCGCGATTCCGGGGAGCAACCCGGAGGCGGGGTATTCATCTTTAGGAATACCAGCCGCGAGGGGAAAGACGGTTTCATGCCGTATGCCTATGCCCGAGAGTATATGAACGACGCCGCGTGGATTGAATAAACCCTTGTTACTGGGGAGACCACATCATGAACTGCAGAGAGCAAGAGCAAGATCAAGACGCCACTTGGACCTGTCGAGCATCCTTCGGACTCCTCAATAACGTTTGCGCCATGTCCGGGCCCGCTCAACTCCTGTTTGCCTTCCTGTCGCTGATCGTTCTCATGATCCCGTCGCCCGGGTTGGCCGCGCACTTCCCGGATCCTTTTGGCCTGACGGAGCGGAAAGAATTCACCGCGCACCGGTCGTCTTCGAACAATCCCGATTGGAACTCGAACGACGACAGCCAGCGGCCGATCCCGGGGGAGACGACGGTGCTGGCCGATTTGGAGGGGCCCGGCGCGGTAAACCATATCTGGATGACCATTGCCGACAACGAGTACGGCTGGCCCAGGTTGCTGCGCTTGCGCATTTATTATGATGGCAGCGATGTCCCGAGTGTGGACGCGCCAGTCGGGGACTTTTTCGCCGTGGGCAACGGAGTGGAGGCCGAAGTCGAATCGCTCATGGTTCGGAACAGTTCGGCGGGGCGGGCACGGAACTGTTACTGGCCGATGCCCTTCAAGAAATCCTGCAAGATCACGGTGACCAACGAAGGCCGCCGCCGCGTGAGCATGCTCTATTACCACGTCGATTGGATCAAAGTCCCGTCGCTGGCGGAGGATACCCTTTACTTTCACGCGCGCTACCGGCAGGCGCTTCCGGCGCCTGCGGACGGCTCGCATTACGAGTTCCTGAACGTCACGGGCCGAGGCCATTACGTGGGCACGGTCATGTCTGTCGTGCAGGCGGAAGCCGGCTGGTTCGGGGAAGGCGACGAGTACTTCTGGGTGGACGGGCGGAAGCCGAGCATCGAAGGGACCGGGAGCGAGGACTATTTCAACGACGCCTGGGGGCTGCACGTCAGCACCGGGCCAATCTATGGCGTGACCGTCGCCGAGGGGACAGGGCTGGGCTCGCGGATGACCGCGTATCGCTGGCACCTGGCCGATCCCATCCCTTTCACCCGATCGCTGAAAGCCGAGATTGAGCACAAAGGCTGGACCTACAACGCGGACGGCGCGGTTAAGTCCGCCTTTGGCGAGCGGACGGACCTGATCTCCAGCGTGGCGTTTTGGTATCAGGAAGGCATCGCCCGGGACCAGCCCGAGTTGCCCTGCGGCTCCGCACGGTTGCCGCAAGGAAACGCCCTGCAGATTGAGGTCGAGCGGTCGTTGGCGGACTGCAAAGCCCGCGGCGGCAGGATATCGCTGAGTCCAGAGCTGTTCTGGTCGAAGGACGTCATCCTGTTCGAAGCCCAGAGTCAGGGCGCGGAGATCGATGTGCCGTTCGACGTTCAGGAGGAAGGCGATTACGAACTTTATACCGAGGTGGCCCAAGCGTCCGATTACGGTATTTACACCGTGCTCCTCGATGGCAAGCCGCCCCAGGCCCCGCAGCTTGAACATGAGCCTGGCGCCGATGTTCGCGCTCAGACGAAGTTCGACGGCTATGCGCTCGAGACCTACGTCGGCCTGGCGCACCAGGCCGGCTGGGTGCGATTGTCCAAGGGACGCCACACCCTCACCTATGTGTGCCTCGGGAAACGGGAAGATTCCTCAGGATACAACCTCGGCGTGGACAACATCATCCTGGCGCGGACCGGTCCCGACGCTTGGGCCGCCGCCTCGAATTTGAGGCCGCCGCGCGTTCCGACCGGCGACGTTTCGGAGCTTGCCAAAGCGTTGGCGACCGATCCGGACCCGGTCCTGCGCGGGTTGGCGGCCCTCGCGCTCCGCGACGGCGGCAAGGCTTCCTTGCCCGCGCTGGCCTTACTCGCCGTGGCGTTGAAGGACAAGGAAGTCAGCGTCCGCATGATGGCCGCCAACGCTCTCGGTGCGATGGGCGAATCGGCGGCTCCCGCCGTGCCTGAGTTGATCGCCGCCGGCTCCGTCAAAGACGAGCAGGTCCACGTGTTACGTTCCGTCGCCGCCGCGCTTGGCGATATCGGCCGGCCCGCCGCCACGCCGGCACTGCCGCTGTTGCGTGAGCTTTCGAAAATTCCGCGGGTCAGTTGGGCGGCGGAGTTGGCGATACGCAAGATCGAATAGGGAAGACCATCGGGTGACGTTCGATTTGGAAAAGTAGCGCGATCGCCGGGCTCGATGCATCCGGTCTGGGGGCACGTGAACCTAGGGCGACGCTTCGCTCGGGGCTGGCGAGCTCGGGCGTCTTTGGCGCGAGACCCAAGCTAGCGATCAAGCTTCTTTGACGACGTCTTCACGGACGTGCTGGACGCCGGAGTTGGATAGCAGCCGCTTGAAGGCATCCGACTCCAAGCCGTGAACAATCGATACCGTCATGGGTGCACCGAAATAGAGCTTGTGATTGGCCGCTTGGAGCTGCTGGTTAATCCGGTTGTAAAGTTGGGCGACCGGACGGACGATCACGACCGTGAATTGCTGGTTGCGCAAGGTGATGAGGCGCACTTCCGGTATTCGGGCAACCTTTCGCACGAACAACTCCTGCGCTTTGCGCGGGCGGTTGCGGATGTGGCGCCACAGGTAAAGGCCGGCCACCGCCAGGAAGACAACCCCGCCCGGGCCGATCCGAGAGAAGGAGATGTAGAGCGCATAGCCCGCGGCTGTGAGACCCAGGCCGAACCAGACGTACTGAGCCGGCCGGAGTTGCCGCAGGCGATCCCAGGCCTCGGCGACGCGAACGCGCCAGTGGGTTCGTGGCGGGCTGGAGCTTTCGGAATTGCGGCGAAACTCCCGCAGGTCACGTGCGAGAAGGCGGGCGTCGGGGTAGCGCTCTTCGGGACGTTTGCGCAGGCAGCGCGCCACGATCTGCTCCAGCCCGTGGGGCAGGTGGCCCTGCTCCGACGTGAGCGGAGGCGGCTCTTCGAATGCCACGGCGTGCAGGCTGTCCATGAAACTCTCGCGTTGGAAGGGTGACCGGCCGGTCGCCATCTCGAAGAGCAGGACACCCAACGAGAAAATGTCGGCTCGGCCATCCACCCCCACCCCCCGGACTTGTTCGGGGCTCATATAGGCGGCCGTTCCCATCACCACGCCGGGCGTGGTCGTTTGCGCAAGGGCGGCTTCGGACACGGCGCCGGACGGAACGCTGGGGCCGCGGTCGAGCAGTTTCGCGAGGCCGAAATCGAGGATTTTGACGTGGCCTTCGGGCGTGACCATGATATTGGCGGGCTTGATGTCGCGATGCACAATGCCGAGTTCGTGCGCTTTGGCGAGCCCT
Source organism: uncultured Verrucomicrobiota bacterium (assembly GCA_964578605.1). GTDB lineage: Bacteria > Verrucomicrobiota > Verrucomicrobiia > Limisphaerales > SIBE01 > JAXMHN01. The sequence continues at coordinate 27,824 of CAZODO010000034.1, forward strand.
TCGGCTGCCTGCGTCACGACATCGACCACCCCGAGCAAGTCCAGGTCGCCAGCCTGGATCATCTCACGCACCGTCTTGCCCTCGACCAGCTCCATCACCAGGAACGTGGTGTCGTCCTGGTCGTCGACGTAATAGATCTGCGCCACGGCGGGATGGCTAATCCGGGCGGCCGCGCGCGCTTCCTGGAGGAATCGCTGCTTCCGGTCCGGGTCAGCCGTTAGTTGCGGCGGCAGGACTTTCACGGCCACGGGGCGGCAAAGCTGGGTGTCCTGGGCCCGGTAGACTACCCCCATCCCGCCCTCTCCGAGGATGCTCTCGAGCTGGAAATGCTTCAGCCGCTGCCCCGTGGCCAGCCGGGGCGGGAGGATCTTCGTCTCGCAGCGGCTTTCGGAATCGGAGGGTGAATTGTGTGGATCCATTTTCAAACGCCTCTCAACCGGGCAGGTGAAGCGGTTGCAGGTCAGCGAGCCAGCCTCGGGCTGCGTTCCGATCGAGCAAATCCGGATGTGGCAGCGGATCCATGACGCTGATTCAGGGAATCACGGTCTTCGTTCCTTGGCAAACGCAAAGCCGCAAGTCTGCCCATGAACCTCAAAATGGTTGGCTTGATTACCAACTATTTGCGCAACGCGAGGTTCAAGGGCGCAGTGCGCGCAATCCTGTTCCGGGGTGATCTCATTTTGCTCAGAAAAGGCAGGGCCGGACCGCCGGGCCGGCCCTTGGGAGCAGGCATTCCAATCACCAACGGCGGACCGAGCCGACCCGCCCTGCCTAAGATGAGAATTGCTGATGGACGGGGCGTTTGCGCTTGACTCAAGGCTCCCGAATATGCAATGGACGAGACGCTTATCGCAGGCGTTGGAATGCGGGACGAATGGGCAGGAAGTGATCCGCACCCATGAAGGCCGCCGATCGAACCGGCGAGAGATTACAACCAGGTTTCGATTTCATAATAGAGTCCGGCTGGCGAATCCGGCACGATGAGAACGATTCAGCCCCGGCGGAGAGATCCGTCCGGTGGCCTGGAACCTTGTGAATCCGGAGGAATGAATGTGAAGAAACTATCTCGCATCGTGATAACGCCGTTGGGGTGCGTCCTTCTTATGGCCGCGCTGGCCGCAGGTTCGCTCGCCAGAGCCTCGGAGCCGAGTGCCGCGGACGGAGTAGCCCTGGTCATTGTTTACGACACCTCAGGCAGCATGTTGCAGCCCGTGCGAGACGAGGAGGGGAAGTCCACTCCGAAACATGTGATCGCTCACCGGGCCCTCGGGGCAGTCGTCAGCCGTTTGGAGGCCGTGGCCTCCGGCCCGGAGAGTTCGCGGGTCCCCATGCAGGCGGGTCTGATGATTTTCCGGGGGACAACGACACCCTTTGCAGTCAAGTTCGGGCCGTTCAATGCGGCCGTTTTCCGGGACTGGCTTAAGAACCCCGCTAAATGTCAGGCCGGGACCCCCCTCGGATCGGCGGTGCGGACGGCCGGCGAGACCGTTCTGCGCGCTCCGGCGGCGCGAAAGCATGTGCTCGTTATTACCGATGGCGAGAACACGCAGGGCCGGGACCCGACGCGGACCATCCCGGAGGTCTTGCGCAGCGCCGAAGCCAAGGATACACGCGTTTCGTTCCATTTTGTCGCGTTTGACGTGAACGCCAACGTCTTTGACGGAGTGAAAAAGCTCGGGGCGACCGTCGTGGGCGCCGCCGACGAAAAGCAATTGAACTCGCAGCTCGAGTTCATCCTCGAAAAGAAGATCCTGCTCGAGGACGAAGAAGTGCCCAGCCCGCAACCCAAGTAACCGGAGAGCCCATTATGTTCCGCGCGATCAAACGAGTATTCATCTGGCTCGGTCTCATGGCCGAAAAAGCCACCGAGAGTGACGCCATCAACCAGGCGGTCGTGGAGCGAGGCATCCGCGACGCCAAGGCCAAGGCCGACAAAGCGCATTATGCCAACGGGCAGTTGGCCGGGCAAATCGCCCTGCTGCGCGACCAGGTGAAGCGCCAGGACCGCCAGCGCGAAGAGCTCCAGGGATTGCTCCAGGCTGCGGTCGCCGCGAATGACGAAGGCAACGGCGCCCATTACGCCGAGGAACTCGCCGACATGGAGCAGCAATTGAAGGACAACCGCGCGCAGCTTGAAAGCCTCGAGCAGCTTTACCAGCAGAACACCCAAATCATCGGCCAAAGCCTGCGCGAGATTCAGAAGTTCCAGCGCGATTTCGAAGCGGTAAAGGCGCGGGTGGCCATTGGGCGTTCCCTCGAGAACCTGGCGGTGATGATGAAGAGCTCCGTGCAGGAACTCCAAGGCATGATGGGCGGCGAAATGGGCCAGTCCATGGATCAACTCCGCAAGTCCGCCTCGGTCGGCGAAGGGCAAATGCGCGCCACGCTGGATTTGGCGCGTGAGATGGGTTCGGGCATTCAGCGCCAGCAGGAGATGCGGAAAGCGCGCGGGGCGATGCTCTTCCAGGAATACAAGAAGAAGATGGGCATGGTGCAAGGTGAAGCGGCCGCCCAGGCTCAGCCCGCGGCACCGCCTGCCGAGCGCCAGAAGATCGCCGAGAAGTAAACGTGAAACCGTGTGCGGCCCCACGCCGCGCTGCCAAAAACGCTGAGAACTTTTAGAAGCTTATGACAACTCGTGGCAAAATCGTCTTTACACTTATCCTTCTTGCCGTGGTGGCGTTTGGTAGCTACCGCTGGTGGGACAAGATTGCTCCCGCGCCGAGATCCTCCAACGTTTCGGTAAACCCGCAAGCGGTCCAGGAAGCGTTAAAGAAGGAAACCGCCGCCCGCCAATCGGCGCCAGGGCAGGCGGACGTCATTGGCAAATTGCTCAAGGGCACCAATGTCGCCTCCTTGATCGGGGAGTCGTCCATCCCGCCTGTCGCGGGCGTGAGCGATTACGCCAAGACCATGAAGGACGGGAAGATCGTCGTGGAGTTCCCGATGAACGTCTGGCCGGGTTGGGCCCCGATCATTGTAGCCAACGCAGGCTTGGAGCCGAGCGAGTCGAGCGTCTTCTACAAAAAGTACGGCTTCTACGTGAAGTTGTCGGTGGTTGATGACCCGGTCAAAGCGCGCGACTTGTTCGCCAGCGGCCATAGCCACGTGCTTTGGGGCACCCTCGACATGATCGCGCTGTTCGCCCCGGAACTCGCCAAGGATTCGCGGACCGTGCCCGTCGTCCCCCAGCAGATTGACTGGTCCGATGGCGGCGATGGCATCGTGGCGCGCGGCGATATCCGGACCATCAACGATTTCCGGATGAAAGCCGGGCAGCGCCGAAAAGTGGTGATCGCGCAGAACTCCCCGAGCCATTACCTCATGATGTCGTTGTTGATCGATGCCGGGATCGATCCGGCGCAGATCGATTTCCGTTGGACCTCCGACGCGCCTTCGGCAGCCAAGATCTTCGTCCAGGACCAGAGCTTTGACGCGTTCGTGGGATGGGCGCCAGATATTTACACCGTCTCCGAACAAGTTCCGGGCACGCGCCTGGTCGTCAGCACCGATAGCGCGAATCACCTGATCGCCGACGTCTGGGCGGTGCGCAACGATTTCTACCGCGATCACCCTGACATTGTGGCCAACCTCGTGCGCGGGATCTTCGAGGGCATGGACATGGTCAGGAAAGATGTGGCTGGAGCCGCCCGGTTGATGTCGGCGGCCTTTGGCATCCCCGTCGAGGATTGCACCGGGATGATCGGCAAGGACGGCGGCATTATCGAGGGCGACGCCCACCTGACCAACTACCGCGAGAACGCGAACTTCTTCCTCGACCCTATGAATCCCGCGAATTTCGAGGTGGTCTGGAATCGTGCGTCGACCATTTACAAATCCCTCGGGGCGATCGATGAGCCCGTGCCTGCCGCCAAGGTGAAAGCGGCCGGGGTGCTGGCCCAGATGGCCGCTGAGTACAAAGACGTGCGCGACCTTTCGCAGCCCACGTTCCGGCCAGGCGCCCTGTTCCGAACGGCGGAAGCCGAATCGGGCGAGATCCTGACGAAGTCGGTCATCATTTCGTTCGAGCCGAATAAAGCGGTCTTGAACGCCGAGTACGACACCAAGATTCCAGCGATGCTCGAGGAAATCGGCAAGATGGCAGGCTCGTTTGGCAACGCTTACATCGTCATCGAAGGCAACACGGACGCGAGCCGGAAAGGCGTCGTCCCTGCCGATTTGGTGCGCCAGCTTTCCTACGACCGCGCCGATGCCGTGCGGAAGTCCATCCTGGGCAAATACCAGTTCGATCCGAACAAGTTTAAGGTGATTGGCAATGGCTGGGAGAACCCTGTCGCGGGAATGACGGATCCCAGCAACTCCGAACATAACAAGAAGAACCGGCGGGTCGAAGTGAAGGTGTTCCCGTTGGAAAAGGAATAGCAGGGGCATGCTCCGCTTCCTTTACTTCCTCCTGATCGCCCTGGGTTTTGCAGGGGTGCTAACGGCGGTGGTGCGGTTTGCGAAGCTGCGGGTCCGCAACCCGCTCGCCGACCGCGCCGCCTTGCTGCTCACAGCCGCGTTCGTGGTCGTGCTGCTGTCGTTATGGTGGATGCTGACCCTCGGGGCGACCGTGGAAGAGCGGATCCTGGCGCCTTTGATCCTCCCCAGCCCGACGGAAGTGCTGCTTTCGTTCCCGAGGCTGCACTTTGACCAAGGCCTGGTTCGGAGCGCTCTCGTTTCCTTCGTGCGCGTGACCGAAGGATTTACCCTGGCGGTGGTGGTGGCCGTTCCGCTTGGGATTTACATGGCGACCTTCCCGGCTGTGGCGGCGTTCTTTCGGCCCTTGGCGCTCATGGGCGCTTATGTGCCGATCGTCGTGTTCATTCCGCTGACCCTGGCTTGGTTCGGAATGAGCGAGATGCAGAAGATTGGCTTCCTGTTCATTGGCTGCTTCGTGGCCCTGCTTCCGCTCGTCATCAAATCGATCGCGGATGTGCCGCCCGCTTACCTGGATGTGGCTATGACCAAAGGCGCCACCCAATGGCAGCTCGTGAGCCAGGTGCTCTTCCCCGTCGCGCGCGCGGATATCTGGGACCATTTGCGCGGCGTGTACGGAGTGGGCTGGGGCTGGATTATCCTCGCAGAAGTGGTGAACGCGCAGCAAGGGCTCGGGCATCTGATCGCCATTTCGGAACGCCGGGGCCATACCGCATCGATCTTCGCGGTGATCATTGTCATTGTCGCCATTGCCGTGGCTTGCGACCAGGCCTGGAGACTCACTGGCCGCTGGCTTTTCCCTTATCGCAACAGGCGCTGACGATGGATACGCATTCCACTGGCTCTCCCGCCGAACCGGCCCCCGCACCCGCGCCGGAACAGGCCAAACCCGTTGAAGCTGCGGCTGAATCGGGAGCCCCAGCCGCAACGCCGGCGATTCCGGAAGCTCCTAAATCCCCGCCGAACGTGGTCGTCTTTCGGAACGTGACCAAGCGCTTCAACGAGAAGGTCGCTATCCAGGACGTGTCCTTCGCCATCGAGGATCTCCCTAAGCAGGGTGAATTAATCGCCATTGTCGGGCCCTCGGGATGCGGCAAATCGACGGTGCTTCGGATCATGGCCGGCTTGCGGCCTCATTTCCCTGCCACTTCGGGCGAGGCTCTAGTTTCGGGGCACCCGATCCTCGGGCCGGGGGCGGATCGGGGTTTGGTCGATCAGAAGTATTCGTTGCTTCCGCACCTGACGGTGTTGGACAACGTATCTTTTGGGCTAAAACTGCGCGGGATGGAGCGGAGGGAACGCCGCAACCTGGCGCGCGAGTGGGTGAAGAAGGTGGGGCTCGAAGGCTCCGAAGCCAAGTACCCATCCGAACTCTCCGGCGGGATGCAGCAACGCGTCGCTCTCGCTGCGACGTTGATCCTGAGCCCCCGCATCCTGCTTATGGACGAGCCGTTTGGGGCTCTGGATCCGCGCATCCGCTTGCGCATGCAGGAATTGCTGATCAATTTGTGGAACGAACAGAACAGCACCGTTTTCCTGGTCACCCATTCGGTCGAAGAAGCCGTTTACTTGGGCGACCGAATCTTCCGCATGGGGGCGAACCCGGGGCGTTTGGTCGAGATCATCCCGGTTCCGCGCCCGCATGATCCGCCCGAAACCTGGCGGAAGCAGAAGTGGTTCACCGAAATGACCCAGGACCTGCTCCATCGGTTGGAACAGGATGCGCCCGCCTCACCTTGAAAGCGCTTGCATGACGCGGGCGCGATTGGGCGCGGACAATCTGCAATACCATTGTGAATCTGGCCTTGGTTGACTAGCATACGACGCGCCGCATGCACGCTCCGGAACCGAACTACCTGAAAGAGTTCGTCAAGAGCCCGCACCACTTCTGGCTCGGGTTGCTGACCGTGGGCAGCGGCTTCCTCCTGGCCCACCCTTTGGCGCTCATTGTCGGCACGACGGCTTACGCTCTAGGTTGGATTTACCTGCCCGATATGGCGCTTTTCAAGAACTGGGTCAATCGCCGCGGCCAAGCCGAACGCCGCGCCGCGGCCCTTGCGCAGGTGGAGGATTTCCTGAAGCGCCGCGAGGCGCTCCTGGTGGCGCTGGCGGCCACGAGACGCACCCGGTACATGGAGTTGGCGGGTGTTTGCAGGGATATTGAAGCGGCCACTTCCGACAGCCAGCTTGCCTCCCGCGAAACCAACACCGATCCACGCTTGAAGAAGCTGGACGAACTGATGTGGACCTATCTCCGTTTGCTCGGGATTGAAGAATCTCTCGAGCGCTATCTCGAGACAGAGCGGCGCGAAGAATTGCCCTTGGTGGTGCAGGAGGCCGAGGGCGAAATCGAGTTGCTCAGCCAGGAGATCGAGGGCTTGAAAGCCAAAGGCCCAGGCTCATCCCTCGAGGCCAAACAACGCCTCCTGGCGTCGCGCCTGGAGCGGCTCGAAGTTCTTCGCAAACGCGTCGAGCGGGTCAATACCGCCGGAAACAACCTCGCGCTCGTCCGGTCCGAGCAGGAGCGCCTGGTCGAACAGATCAAATTGGTCCGCGCTGATGCCGTGGCGGCAAAGAATGCCGAAACCCTCACGGCGCGCATCGACGCGACGGTCGAGCACCTGGACCAGACCAACAAGTGGATTTCCGAAATGGACGAGTTTAAAGACCTGGTTGGCGATATGCCCGCAACGGATTTCCGCATCGGTTACGGCACCATGCCCGTGAGCCCGGCAAGAGTTTCTGCCCCGCCCCGGATCGAGGGCCGCGCAGCCCGAGAACAGCGCTGACGCTCCGCAGGATTATCTGAGTCCCTATGGCCACTTCAAAAACCCGCACCCGCCCGGCTCCCAAGCAGGAGACAACGCCCGCCCCCACCCGGTTGCCGCTTCAAGGCTGGGCTTTGGAACTGGCCCGGCGCTGGAATAGCGAAGCCTATTCCCTGTTCCTGCTTCAAGGGAACATTTTCGACATCTTCCCTGTGCAAAGCGGCGACCAAGTCCAGTATGTGCCGCTGAAAACGTTCCTCGCCCGGCGCATTTTCTCCGAACGCTCCTTTCTGCTGTTTTACGATATTGGCGACGGCCTCACGTTCGGCTCGACCGAAATGCAGAAGCGGTTCTTCGAATGGCTCGAGATCTTTGACCAGGTCGAGAATACCCAATTCCACGTGCAAGGTCCGCCGCGCGAGTTCAACCGCCTCCTGCCCTTGCTGCGCCGATTCTTCCTTCGCGCAGCCGACGAATCCCAGGGCCAGGGCGGTGTAACCCTAGTGATCGATTTCCCGGAGAAGATCGTTCCCGCATGTGAAGAAGCCAGCATGAGCTTCGACGAGCGCGTGGCAATGGTCAGCCTCCTCAAATGGGCTTCGTCGCCCGAGATGCGGCGCATGGATGTCGGCATCCTGCTGGTCACGGAAACTGCGGCCGAGATGCATTCGGATCTCTTGCAGAACCCCCATATCGCCCAGGTGAAGATTGAACTGCCGGACGCGGAAGAGCGCTTGAGGTTTCTGCAGTCGACCTCTATCGCCACCCTCGCGGGGGGGCGTCCGGTTGGCGAATGGAGCGACCTTTCGATGGAAGACCTGGCGCTTCGCACCGCGGGCTTAACCCTGCTGCGCATGCAGCACTTGCTTTCCGAAGCCGTTCACAACGGCATCCGGGTCACGTTCGAACACGTGGCTGCCAGCAAGAAGCGGCTCATTGAAGAGTACTGCCAGGGGCTCGTGCGCTTTAAAGACCCGCGCCCCGGCGCGACTCTTGACCGCGTAGCCACCCACGCCGCCGCAAAAAAGAAGCTTCGCGAGCTCGCCTGGCTTATCAAAAATAACAAGACCGACGTCCTCGAGCGCGGCGTGCTCTTGCCCGGCCGGGTCGGCGTGGGCAAATCCTTCCTGATCGATTCTTTCGCCAGCGAATGCGGCTTGCCCGTGCTGGAGATGGGTGATTTCCGGTCGAAGTGGGTCGGTGACACTGAGCGCCAACAGACGCGCATTCTCATGACGATCCGGGCCCTCGGGCCGGTGGTCGTCGTGGTGGACGAGGCCGATGCCGTGTTCGGCACCCGCCAGGCCGATGGCGACAGCGGCGTCTCGGGCCGCGTGTTCGCCGCGTTCGCCGCCCATATTGGCGACTCCTCCTTGCGCGGACGCGAACTCTGGATTGCCATGACCTCGCGCCCGGACCTGCTCGCCATCGACATGAAACGCCAGGGCCGTTTCGGTTTGTGCATTCCCCTGTTTCCTGCCCAAGGATCAGAGGACATCCTCGAATTGTTCACCACGATCGCGAAGTCGAAGAAGATCGCGTTGAACGATGCCATCACCACTTACGCCAAAGATCAGCTTGGGAACCGCCCACTCACCGGGAGCGACGTCGAAGCCATTCTTATCCGGGCTAAAGAACGGGCTGTCCTGGCCGGACGCGATCATGAAGTCCGGCTGGAAGATGTGGAAGAGGCGGTGAATTCGTTTATCGATCCGCTCGATCCGGACCTGCTTGCGCTCCAGGAATTGGCCGCCGTGCTGGCGTGTTCGGACAGCCGTTTCCTGCCCGAACGCTACCGGTTGCTTGACAGAGCGGTGCTCGCCGAGCAATTCGCCTTGAAGAAACTGCAGGCCGGGCGTCGTTAGCCTGCGCTCCGAACACTGGCTCAGAGCTGCTTCATCGCCGCGTCCATGGCGGCATAAAGCTGCTTCATCGTGGTCTCGGTCTCGTCGCCCATGTTCGACACCCGGAAGGTGGTGCCTTTGATCTTCCCGTAACCGCCGTCGATCAGAAAACCCTGGTCCTTGACGAGCTTTTGCAGCTTGGGCACGTCCACGACCCGGCCGCCCGGTTTCGCGCCGTTATTGACACAGGTCAGCGTCACTGATTCAAAACCCGGGTCCGGGAACAGCGTAAATCCATGGCCGCGCGCCCATTGCCGCGTCATCTCCGCCAACGTGGCATGACGCCGATAACGCGCCTCCAAGCCTTCGCCGAAAATATCTTCAAGCTTCGACGCCAAGGCGAACACGTGGCCGATGCTTGGTGTGCTCGGCGTCATGTTCAACTCCGCGTTCTTCTGGAACTCGACGAAGTCGAAGTAATACCCGCGGTCCTTGGCTTTGGCGGCTTTCTCGCGGGCGGCGGCCGAGCAAGTAAACAGAGCCATTCCTGGCGGCAAAGCGAGCGCCTTCTGCGTTCCCGCAAGCAACACGTCGATGCCCAGTTCGTCGAAGGGAATCTTGGTCGCGGTGAGGGAACTGACCGAATCGACGATGAAGGTGACGTCCGGGTATTTCTTTTTCAACGCCGCGATTTCGGCCAGCGGACTCATCACGCCCGTCGAGGTTTCGTTATGGATCAGCGTCATTGCGTCGAACTGGCCGGTCGCCAGTTTGGCATCCACGGCTTCCGCCCGGATCGGGGAGCCCCAATCCACTTTCAAACCCTCGGCCGCTTTGCCGCAACGCAGGGACACATCCAGCCACTTGTCCGAGAACGCGCCGCACTGGCAGCATAAAACCTTCTTCGCCACCAGGTTTCGCACCGCGCCTTCCATCACACCCCAAGCGGACGACGTGCTCAGGTAAACCAGCTGTTTCGTGAAGAAAAGGGCCTGCAACTGCGGCTGCAGGCGCGCGTAAAGGTCTTTGAAGCCCTGGCTGCGGTGGCCGATCATCGGCGTGCAAAACGCACGAAACGTCTTTTCACTGACGTTGACCGGTCCCGGAATGTGCAATTTGACGTGTCCCATAGACAGGTCGCGAAAGTTTCACAAGCTGCATCAGAAGGCAAGCGTCCAGTTGCAAAGCGGCTTTCCGAAATGGCAGCGGTTCAGGGCCAGTTCCGACCCCAATTCGCACAGGCGCTTGCGATCACGAGCGTCAAGTGCCTAGCCCAATTTGAAAAATCCAAGCCCCCCCATGAGGAATCAACTATGCCGAAAGGTCGGCCCGCCGGGGCCGGCCCTTTCTCATGTGGAATGGTGCGAGGAATTACCAGCGCTTGGTCAGCGTCAGCGTCGCGGTTTGACCTTCGGGCCGGTCCTTGGCATCGAGCTCGTAAATGTATCGCAAGGAAGCGAACAGCCCGAGCTTCGGGAAGACAGTGCCGATTTCCGGGCCGATCCCCACGACGCGATCCATGGGTCCCGCCCCATCCGGATCGTAGCCGGTGACTTGCTTCTGGAAGTAGCCTGCCAAACCCACGTCGATGACCTTGTTGAAGGTTTTGCTAAGGCCAAACTCGAGCGTGTAGGTGTCGCCGGCCGTGACGTCGTCATTCTCCATGTGGAACTCGTACCGATTCAGCGCCGAGAGTGCCCACGTCTTCTCCTGGTCCGGATACCACGTGGCGCCGGCGGTGAGCATGTGCGACCAGAAACCTTTGGCCAAAAGCCGCGATGGGCGTTTGCCGTCCCGGTTGTAATCGCCTGTGGGCGCCCAGAAGCCGTATCCCGCGCTGAGATCCCACTGTTTCCAATGCCAGCCGAGGAGGAGGGGTTCAAACTGGAGGTCGCCCATGGCGAAGGTGTCATCCTTGAACCGGCCTCCCGGGGTGTCGAATTCGACATCGCCATAATAGAAGGGCACCAGCAAGTCCAAGCCGTAATTGGCCCCGAAGATCTTGAAATCGGTCATGTAGATCAACCGAGGTGCATTGATATAGGCGAAGGCGTCGAAGTCCGGTGGTCCGCCGGGATAATCATCGGCAAAGTAGAACAGGTTGTAGTCCCGGAGGTAAATGCCGGGCGGCGGCAAGCTCGCAGCTTTGATGCCTTCGGCGCCGGACGGGTAATGTCCGGAGAAGGTGGCTGCTTGGGTTTGGGTGAGAAGGGCCAGCGCGCCGGCCCCGGCAAGCAGATGAGCGAACTGTTGGTTCATAGGGTGAGGATGTGCCGATTGTCGGCAGGTTAAACGTCTTGCAGTTTTCCCGAGAAATGAGTCTCGAACGCGCTCAGGTCGAGGAGGCCATGGCCCGAGAGGTTGAACAACAGGACGCGCTTGCGTCCTTCTTCCCGCGCCTTGATGGCTGAATCCACGACGCCTTGGATGGCATGCGCCGATTCCGGGGCGGGAACGATGCCCTCCGTCTGGGCGAACAGGGTTCCGGCCTCGAAGACCTTGGTTTGATGCTGCGCCTGGGCTTCGATAAGGCCGAGCTTTAGAGCGTGGCTGACTGTCGGAGCCATGCCATGATAGCGCAAGCCGCCGGAGTGGATCGGAGGCGGCATGAAATCGTGACCCAAGGTATACATCATTAGCAGAGGCGTTTGTTCCGCGGTGTCGCCAAAGTCATAGCGCAATTGGCCTTTGGTCAGCGTGGGACATGCCGAGGGTTCCACGGCCACGATCCGGTACTTCTTCTTTTCGGCGATCATCTTGCGGATGAAGGGGAAGGCTATGCCCGCGAAATTGCTGCCGCCTCCTGCACAGCCGTAGATTTCGTCCGGCTCTTCTCCGGCGAGTTCCATCTGCTTGATGGCTTCCTGGCCGATGATCGTTTGGTGCAGGCAGACATGGTTCAAGACGCTGCCCAAGGAGTACTTCGTGTGCGGATGGGTGACGGTGTCCTGGATTGCTTCGCTAATGGCCATTCCAAGACTTCCCGGGCAATGCGGATCTTTCTCGAGAAGCTTGCGACCGTATTCCGTTTGGTCACTTGGGCTGGAGTGCACGGTGGCGCCCCAGGTGTGCATGAGCATCCGCCGGTAAGGTTTCTGCTGGTAGCTCACCTTCACCATGTAAACCGTGCATTCCAAACCGAACAGTTTGCAGGCCAGCGCCAGGGACGCACCCCATTGACCGGCGCCGGTCTCCGTGGCCAGCCTTTTGGTTCCGGCCACCTTGTTGAAATAGGCCTGCGCCACGGAGGTGTTTACCTTGTGGCTGCCCGCGGGGCTCGCGCCCTCGTACTTGTAATAGATATGAGCCGGGGTCTGCAACGCGCGCTCAAAACGCACCGCCCGCAAGAGCGGGGTCGGCCGCCAGAGCGAATAGATCTCGCGCACTTCGTTCGGAATCTCGATCCAACGTTCCGGGCTGACCTCTTGCTGAATGAGGTTGTCCGGGAAAATAGCCGCCAGGGCGTCGGGGCCGACCGGCTGCCGGGTGCCGGGATGCAAAGGCGGCGGGAGCGGCTCACTAAAATCGGCGAGGATGTTGTACCAATGGGTGGGAATCTCAGCTTGCGGTAAAGTAAAGCGTATCGCTAGGCTATTTTTCATGCTTCGTCACGCTGGCAACTTGACTGGATGCCAATGGGCGTTCGCTGGGGCCGAATTTGACCGCGCGAGAATCCCAGCATCGTGAATTCCCGTCAAGCCCGGCGAAGGAAAACCCGCCAGGATTGCCGGGCCCGGGCCCAAATCAGGCAAGCCCCGACTGTCACGCCGGCCTCTTCACGTTCATCGCGCGTCTAGCGGCTTTTCAGGCGGATCAATTGCGCCCCGTGGCGCGGAACCCGCAGCGCGAACTCGCCATCAGCACTGCCGAGGTCTTGTTGCCGCCAAAGATCGCGCACGGACTGCCGGCCCTGGATTCCCAGATCGCTCCAGCGGACCTGGACGGCTGCTTCGAACTCGCCCCGGTTAAACAACCCGACCGCCCGGGAGCCGTCTTCCAGTTCCTTCGCCCAGACCTCGAGATCGCCCTCTTTGCGGACACGCTTCCCCGGGATTCCCAGGGGGTCTTGATCCACGGCGATCACCTCGTCATTGCACAGCAGGTTGAGAGTGAACTCGTCGAGCCGCGTCATATCTCCACTGAAGATGAGGGGCGCGGCCACCAGGCACCACAAGGTCACCTGCGTGTATTGCTCGTTCGGAGTGAGCGGTGTTCGAGCTGTTTCTCCCCTCCAATTGCTCAGGTAACCCAAAAGCAGGTAATCCGGGTCATTCCAAGCCCCCGGACCGGCATACCGGTGCAATTGATTCCGCGAATACACATCGAACCCGTCGCGAAAGAGCGCGGCGCCAATGCCTTCAAAGGATCCTCCCAAGTCGCCCGCGGTGCGCCAGCTATTGCCGCCGACGTCGCGGCCCCACTCCCAAACGTTGCCCATGCCATACTGGCAAAGGTTCAGGATGATATCGCGCGGTTGGGCTTTGAGCAGGCTGCTAATGAGGCGGTACGGTTTCTGCAATTCCTCGAGCGACTGATCCTTCGCGATGCGTCCGTATGAGCACCAGTCATGCTTCAAGAAGTCAAAACCCCATTCGACAAACCGTTGCACATCCTGTTCTTCATGCTGGTAAGCCCCCACGTGCCCCGCGCAAGTGAGCGGGCCGGGGGAAGTGTAAGTTCCCGCCTTCAACCCCCTGGCGTGGATGTAATCGGTCAAGGCCTTCATGTCGGGAAAGCGCTTGTTCGAATTGACTTTGCCCTGGCTGTCGCGCGGATCGCCAACGAGCGTTTCATCCTTGGCTCCCGGTTTCACCGCCCAGCAATCGTCAACATTCACATACGAGTAGCCATGATTGATCAGGCCGCTGCTCACCATCGCGTCCGCAGCATCGCGGATAATCTGGTCGGTAACCTGATTCTCCCAGATGTACCAGCTGTTCCAGCCCATATGAGGCGTAAGCGCCAGTTGATCGCCGCAGACGATCTTGAACGGGCGTTCGGCCTTGCCAAGCGCGTTGGAAGCCTTGAACACGACCCGGAACTCGCCCCGATCACGCAATGTCCCGGTGATCTGCCCATTCGCCGCGTCTACTTGCAGACCCGAAGGCAGGTTCGCGACCTCAAACCGCATGGGCCGCTCGCCGGTCGCGGGAATGGTGAACAGAAAGGGCGATCCGGGACGCACGCCGAAAACCTTCGGGCCGTTGATACGCGGCGTCTTGGGCGGCTTGGGCGTCAAAATCACAGCGTCTTCCCGCGGCGCATCGATCGCTTTAGGCAGGACGCCCCCCACCAGGAAACGGGCTCCGGCCCAGTTGGCGTGGTCGTGATCGATTCCATTGCCGCCGCTGTCGACCCGCAGCAAGAGCGTTTGCACCCCGCTCACGTCCAGATCAAGCGTCCTGGCGGGTTGACCGCCTTTAAGCAACCCGGATTGCCAGAGCACCCGCCCATCACCGATGACTTTGAACTCGAGCGATGCCACATCGCGGTTGGCGGCATCGTCGACGCCGACCGACGCCAGGAAACGTTCCGACCCGCCGCCCAGGCTGATCCAAAGGCTGCTATCCGCGTGTGTTCCGACGCCGTTGTCGAAGCGCTGTCCGGCGATGGACAGGGGTTTGCCGGTCACGGAACGGTCCACCTCGGCTTTGCCCCAGCCCTGCCGTGTCTTGCTCACCTCGAGCGAAGAGAGGTTCACGGTTTGAGCTGCCTGCGCTTGAAGAGCCAAAGCAGCTCCCAGAATGAGAGTGGTCCGGAGTAACATAGATGGAGTTAGTCAGGAGATTAGGGGCCCTGCGGCGCAAGCTATCCTTGATCCCGGTCAAGAAGGATGAAGCCAAGCGAACCTCATCTTTTGGCGCTAACCTTGCATCGCTTCGCCAGGTTCCGGCAACTCACGGAGTTGGAGATGTCCGCCGACTGAATGAAATCGCCGGAAGTTCCGTCTCTAAGAGGCTTGTCGCAATTCGGGGAAAGGGTAAGATCATATTGAATTTATGAAAACGAAAGCTCCTCTTTTAGCCGTTCTAATCGCGTGCGCTCTCTCGCAGACCGATTTCTGCCAGGCGCAGCAAAGCCAAAGTCTGCGAGATCTGCTGCAAGGAATCCAGCCCGGCCAGGCATCTGCTCCGGCCGCCACGGTTCAGCCGGCGCCAGCGGTGGCCGCCACGCCCACAGCCGCTGCCACTCCGGTCGCCCAGACACCGGAGTTCAAGCCGGTCTTCATTTCGATCGTGACGAATTACCACCTCGTGACGAACCGCGTGATCGTCACCAATTACGTGGTATCGACAAATCTGACCTTCACGACCAATTACTACAATGCCCAGGGACAGTTGATGACTCCGCTGCAGCCGGTTGCCGCCGCGCCCGCTGCGGTCGCCGCGCCGAAACCCGTCGCTCCCGACCCGGCCATTGTGAAAGCCAACCAGGTCCGGGCCCTTCGCGAATTGCTCGCCTTAAGCACTAAGGCGGCCTCAAACACGGTGGCCGCTCCGGGCGCCTTTTCGCGCACTCCCAGCCTCCAGATTCGCATTCCGGAAGGCGTCACCGTGTTTGATCGGCGAAAGGGCGAAACCTTAACGGACGCCATGAACAAAGCCGCCGAGAACGCCGCTCCTGCGGCGCTTGCGCTGGTCCAAAAGACCGTCGCTCAACTCAACCCGGCTGAGCCTGCCCCAATCCTGCAAGGGGGCAACGATGCCGCGACGCGCTTCCTCTTGAGCAGCGAGGGTCAAAAGCTTACCGACCAAGTCTTGGGACTTGTCCAGACGAGCGCAGCCAACGCGCGCGTGACAGAAGCCTATAATGCCGTGATGCTGCGTGGCGGCGGACTGCTGGGCGCGGTGCTGGGCACGGCGCCGTCAGTGGACATGAACGCCCATATTACCAAGGGCTTGGTCGAAGCGATCTTCCTGAACCTGGCCAGCGAAGAGGGCCGCGTCCGAACCGATCCTACCGTTGCCAAGTCGAAAATCCTCCAGGACGCACTCAAGAACTGACGGGCGCGCGGGTTTAAGCTCCGCCGCTGGTGGTGTCTCCGAAATGAGCTGATCAATCGATGCGGTCGAATGGCGGCATCGACAAGCGCTCGTTCTCGCTCTCCATTCAGTGTAAACACATGCTAAACGCACGCTAAACGCACGTCAAATTCACGTCAAATTCACGTCGACATGATATTAGCATGTGTCTATATTGAGTTTCACATGGGTTTAGACCCTATTCAGTGCCGCATTGAGGCGAATGGAGCGGCACGTCACGCTATTTCGGAGACATCAGACCAGGCGGAGCACAGCGGTTCCCGGCCAGTCTGGGTTGTGATTCTTTGCCAAGCGAGAATCCGCCTTTGCACGGGCTCAACGCGAGATTACTCTGCAGCTCACATCGAAAACGCAACTATCCGTGATGAATGCCATGGCTAATCCGGCTCAAACACTCCCCACAATCACACGACGCACCTTCCTGAAATCCTCCACGGCGGCGGTTGGCACGGCCCTGCTTGGAACCTTGGACGTTGCCCGCTTCGCCCATGCCCAGGAAGGCAGCACCCTTAAGATAGGCCTTGTCGGCTGCGGCGGACGCGGCACCGGCGCGGCCAGCGACGCCCTTCTGGGCGACCCGGGCACGAAGCTATGGGCCGCGGCCGACCTGTTTCTGGACAAGACCCAGGATGCGGTCAAGACGCTCACGCCGATGTTCCCGGACCGGATTGAAGTGCCGCGCGAACGGCAATTCACCGGGCTGGATGGCTTTCGCGGCGTCATCGAGCATTGCGATCTGGTATTGATCGCGTGCGCCTCGCGCTTTCATGCCGAGTATGCACTGGCGGCCGTGCAGGCCAAGAAGCATGTCTTTGTGGAAAAACCCGCCGCGATCGATGTCGCCGGCATTCGGAAAGTCGTGGAAGCGGATGAACTGTCCAAGCGCAATGGCACAGGCGTGCTGGCGGGGGTGACTTACCGGTATCACCTTGGGCGGCGCGAGGCCGTGCAGCGCATGCAGTCGGGGGAGATTGGCGATATTGTGGCCATCCAATGCGACTTCTTGCGAGGCCCCTACCGGTTGATCGAGCGCCAGCCCGAATGGAGCGAATTGGAGTATCAACTGCGCAATTGGTACCACTTTTCCTGGCTTTCCGGCGACGACGTCCCGCAGTCCTTGATTCATAATCTCGACTCGGCCTTTTGGGTTCTTGGGGATGTGATGCCCGAGGCCGCTTACGGCATGGGGGGGCGCTCGACTCATTTTCAAGCGTCGATGGGCACTTCCTTCGATCATCATCATGTCACCTATGAGTATCCGGACGGCCGCTGCATTTATGCCTCCTGCCGGACCGCGGTTGGCTGTTACGGCCTGAACAAGGACGTCTTCCATGGCACGAAGGGCCGGTGCCATTTCTCGGCCTTCCAGCCGCCGTTCTTCACGGATCCAAAAGGCAAGATCACTTGGCGCGCGGACTCCGCGCTGTCGAGGAAATCGCCCTACGAACAGGAACATCTTGAGTTCTTGGAGTCCATCCGCGCGGGGAAACCCTTCCAGCGCGCGCGTGTCATGGCCGATTCCACGATGGGAACGGTGCTGGGCCAGATGGCGGTTTATTCCGGCAACAGGATCACGTGGCAAGAAGCGCTGGATTCGAACTTCGCGTACCCGCCGCCCGGCAGGATCACGATGGAGACCGAACCGCCCGTGAAACCGGGTCCCGACGGCATTTACCCCGTCGCGGTTCCAGGTCAGACCAAGGTGATCTGAACGCCGATTCAGGCAGGGCTGGCCCGCCGGGCTGGCCCTACACTTCATCTCCAGAGAAGAGCCCGATCCAGTAAGGGACCAAGGCCTCTGACCAGCGGTTTCGGCGCCCGGTTCATTCGTGTGATGAGTGTGTTTCGTGGGCTTCTCTCGCGGGGAGTGCTTGGCCAGGTGCTCGGGGCCGGATAAAGTCGCGCGGATGAAGAGCCTGCTCCGTGCGGTGCGTTTTTTCCGGCCGGATGCCGCCCAGACGGTTTTCGCCTTGGGGTTGCTAATCCTGAGTGCGGGGGCCAGCCTGCTCAAGCCGTGGCCGCTTGCTCTGATCGTTGACACCGTGCTGGGGGGAAAACCCCTGCCGCAGGCGGTGGCCTGGCTATCTCCGCTGGACCGCTCCGCATTGCTTGCCACGCTTGGTTTGGGGATCATCCTGCTCTACTCAGGCCAGGGCGCCATTGCCGCCTGGCAGAATTACGCCGCGATCAAAATCGGGTTGCGCGGGCTCGTCCGCGTGAGGAACGAGGTCTTCCATTGGTTGCAGCACCTCTCGATGCGCTTCCACCAAAGCCACAGCCAAGGCGATCTCATTTACCGTGTGAGCTGGGACACTTACGCATTCCAGACGTTGTTCCAGCAAGGGCTCTTCACGTTCTTGGGCGCGTCGCTCTCGCTTGTGTTGATGTTCGGTGTGATGTGGACGCTTAACCGGGCGCTGGCCGCGGTCGCGTTGCTCATGGTGCCCTTGGTGCTATTCAGCATGAAATCTCTCGGGCGAGGCATGAGTCGACGCAGCCTCGCCGCGCACCAGGCGGACAGCCAGGTGACCGGGTCCATCCAGCAGACGATCGCCGCGCTGCCGCTCATCCAGAGTTACACGCGCGAGGATTGGGAACAGCAACGTTTCGCCGATCGGGTTCGGGAGGCTTACCAAAAGCGCGTTTCCCAGCATGGATGGGAGATTGTCTACTCGTTGTTCATTGCCGGCGCGTTTGGAATCATTACCGCTGCGCTGGCCTGGCTGGGAGCGCGGCAGGTGATTTCGGGCGGACTGACGCTGGGGGAACTGCTCGTGTTCCTGGGATACCTCAGCCAGCTTTATGAACCGCTCAACCAGCTCTCGAACGTCGGCGCGACGATCTCGGATGCCAGTGCCGGAACTCAGCGCGTTCTCGAATTGCTCGACACGCGCCAGGAGTTGGCCGACGCGCCCAACGCCCGGCCCGCGCGAAATGCCAACCAGGTCGAGAGCACCGCGAAAAGCAGCGCCCTGGAGAAGGACCGTTCGGTGATCGTTCGCGGGAACATTTCTTTCGAGGGCGTGTCTTTCGGATACGACGCGCAGCGCCTGGTCCTGCACGACGTCTCGTTCTCCGTCAACGCTGGCGAATCGGTGGCGATCATCGGTCCGAGCGGCGCGGGCAAGACCACCTTGCTGCAACTTCTGCCGCGCTTTTACGATCCTGTGGCGGGCGTCGCCCGGCTCGAGGGGGTCGATCTTCGCGAATTGCGGTTGAAGGATCTTCGCGCCCAGATCGCGGTGGTGCCGCAGGAACCTATTCTATTGCTGGCGAGCATTGCGGAGAATATCGCTTACGGCAAACCCGGCGCGACGCCTCAACAGATCGAAGCCGCTGCCCAAGCCGCGAACGCCGACGGCTTTATCAAGAACCTGCCGCAGCAATATGAAACCCTGGTCGGCGAAGGCGCCGCTCGCTTGAGCGCGGGCGAAAAGCAGCGCATCAACCTTGCGCGGGCATTTCTTAAGGACGCTCCGATCCTGGTGCTCGATGAACCCACGAGCGCGCTCGATCAGGAAAGCGAGGCCCTGGTGGTCCATAGCCTGAGCCGCCTCATGGCCGATCGCACGACGCTGGTCATTGCACACCGCTTGAGCACGGTCCGGCAGGTGGATCGCATCTTGCTGCTTGAAGGCGGCCGCATCGTGAAGTCGGGCACGCCTAGGGAGATTTTGGCCTAAGGTCGCGGAGGGTTGCGAGCCGAAGAAGCCCATGGCATAGTCCGACACTCCGACCCAGATGCTAAACCGATGAACGCTGTTTCCGAACCAACGTGTGTCAGGCGGGTCTTCGCGCGCCGATTCGTTGCCGCCTTGGCTCTTTTCCTGCCGCTTTCGGCGCCAGCCATTGTGCTGGAACCCCTTTCAGTCGAAACACTCAGCGCGCAAGCCGACATCGTTCTGCATGGGGTCGTGCTGAGCAACACCTGCCAGCGCGATCCTTCCGGCCGCATCTACACTAAGGTCGAACTCCGGGTTACTGACATCTGGAAGGGGGCCATCTCGGGAAGCCCCTTCGTGATCGTCCATGGCGGCGGCGTTCTTGGAGACAGGCAGGCGGGTGTTCCAGCCCAGGTGCAATATAATATTGGCGAAGAAGTCGTCGCGTTCCTGGTGCGCAACGAACGGGGCGAGGGGGTAACGATTGGGCTGATGCAGGGCAAGTTTCGAGTGTGGCAGGATGCCGTCGGCGGCGCCCGATACGTGGTGAACCCGTTCCATGGCGTTCCCGAACAATTCGGAAACCGTGGTGCCCGGCAAGGCGTTGCGAAAGCGTCCGCGGTTCCCGCGCCGATTCGTTTGACCGATCTTAAGAGGCAGGTCCAGGAGGCACACCGATGAGTTGGACTTGTCGATCGAAGTGCGGCGGATTGCTAGCCACATCTGTGAGTCTCCTGCTTGGAACCTCGCCATCGGCCCAGGCTTACGTAAGCTATTTCACCGCTGACGGTCAGGCTCAAAAATGGAATCTGTCCACGCCTTCTGTCCTGGTGCACACCAACGTGGTGAACCCTGTCACGCGTTCCGTGCGCTATTCTCTCGGCGCGAACGCCTACTCGGCCGCCAACCGGGCCGCCGAACTGAACTCCGCGCGCGCCTGCTTTGACCAATGGCAGGCGGTGCCCGGGACGATCCTGCGGTTCGAGGAAGGGCCTCTTGTGCCCGGAACACCGGACGTAAATACGACCGACAACACCAACCTAATTTACTGGGTCAAGGACACGACGCTCGTGAACGGGGGGTTGGATAATATCAGCGGCACTACCGGCTTTGCCTTCGCAGATTATTTCTCAGACGGCACTCTGGCGGAAGCGGACATCGTTCTGAATGGACGCGGTTACTCTTGGTTCACCGACTACAACAACACCGCCAATCGCGCGCAGTTCATCGAATCGGTCCTGCTTCATGAGATTGGCCATTTGATCGGCCTGGCCCATTCCCCCGCGGGCGGCGCGACCATGTTTCCGCGCGGCGGCGGCGGCGTGGACGCGCAGTCGGGCTTGTCGGCCGACGAAATCGCGGCGGTGCGCGCGCTTTACCCGGGCCCAACAACTCCTGCATTAGCGCGCTTATCTGGCAGGGTTACGAAGAAAGGCACGGCAACGCCCGTCTTCGGAGCGTTGATCAGTATTGAAGATTCTGCTGGGAATATTGGGGCTGCCGCCGTCACACAGGCGGACGGCCGGTACAGTCTCTCCGCCCTGCCCCCCGGGCCTTACCACGTGCGTGCCACGCCCGTGGACCCCGCCGCCGCCAGCTACGGACTGTTCAAAGGCCGGGATGTCGCTCCCTTCTCCTCCTACGAAACGGCCGATCCCCAGTTCCTGCCCACGACGAACATCGCGGTGGTCTTAATGGCTAACCGAGAATCGACGGTTAACTTCGCCGTAACGGAAGGCACCCCAACCTTCCGCGTGGGCAGAATCTGGCCCCCTACCTCTCATCCCGAGTCGAAAGTCGTGGTGAACTATCCCGTCTCTGTTGCCGCCGGGGCGGCAGACCTGATCGTCGGGGTCTACAGCTCCGATCTCCCTCCCGAGGACGCCGTACTGCGAGTATCGGGCAACGGCGTGACCACTGGCGCCACCGGCATGCAGTTGAACGCGTTCCCCGGCCTCAACCCCCCGCTCAACCTTCTCTTCGTTCCCCTAACGGTATCCGCGAATGCGACACCTGGGCTGCGGAGCCTTTCGATCCATTCGAAGGACTCCTTGGCTTACGCCAACGGCTTCCTCGAGATCTCGCCGCCTTTCCCCGACTTCAATTTCGACGGTTTGGATGACCGCTTTCAGCGGCAGTTCTTTTCGCGCTGGACCTCTCTTCAAGCCGCGCCGACGGTCGACGCCGACAACGACCACTTCACCAACGCAGACGAATACCTCGCAGGCTCCGATCCCACCGATGCGGAATCGGTCTTGAGACTCGAGAGTGTCCGGTACGATGCTGGAGGGGCAACGTTAACCTGGCCCAGCGCGCCAGGCAGGCGCTACCAAATCTTGCGCCGCCCGAGCATTGACAGCCTCCGAGGCTGGCAACCCATCGGGGACCCCGTCACCGCCAGTGGGGAGATAGCGGATTTCTTTGACGAATCCAGCGCCGCCACCCAGCAGTTTTATCGCGTCCAGGCGCTGCCTTGAGACCTGGACGCGCCCCGTCCGCAGACGGCCTATCGGCGCCCGCCACCATACCCGCGCCCGCCGCCACCCCCGCCACCGCGGTATCCACCCCCGCGCTGGCCGCCGCCTCCGCCACCCCCGCGGTCTTCGCGCGGACGCGCCTCATTAACGGTCAGCGCGCGCCCCTTGAATTCCTTGCCGTGAAACATGGAAATGGCCTTGGCGCTATCCTCTTCATTCGCCATTTCTACGAAACCGAAGCCGCGTGAGCGTCCGGTGGCGCGATCTTGCATGATATCCACCGACGTGACCGCGCCCGCCTGGCCAAACAGGTCTTGCAGTTCGTTTTCGATCACGTCGAACGACAGGTTTCCCACGAATAACTTTGTGCCCATGATCACCTTTCTTGTGCTGTTTTACTCTGCTGACGATGATCGTTCCCAGGAATTGGGTTTCAAATTGATCGGCTCAAACGAGCACGAGGGACAATTTTCCGCATCATGACGCACGCAAAAACAGGACACCCGGAATCAAGAACTGAAAAACTGCGAATGAAAAGAAAGATCTGGCCCCCGGCGGCGAAGAAAAATGGTGCGCGATAGAGGGTTCGAACCTCTGACCCCTTCCGTGTCAAGGAAGTGCTCTACCACTGAGCTAACCGCGCAATCAGAAACAACGCCCGATAACTGCTTCATTTCGAGCGTCATGCGGGGAGTATGCCGAAAGAGATGCGCTGGTGCAACCGGATTCTGAACGCGCGGCGTAGGCCGTATGGCACGAGCGGGCCTTGACCGCATCCGCCTATGCTAATGTCGGGGCCTTCATATCGCTTTGCGTCAAGGTCAGGGAATAGGAGCGACTTGCCGACAGGGTTCGTTCGGCGAAGCCGGTCGATCTCGAAGCCCGTAGCCACTACTGCACCGAACCCACCGCCAAGGGGTTGGCCGGGAAAGACCCGCTCGGGGTGGCCAGGCCGTATCGAGGGTTGGCGATGCGTATCCTGAATGCGGGGAAGAGTAAGTATTACGACGCGGCCCTGGCCCACTTTTGAAAGGCCCGCAGCTTGTATTGCGGTGCGGGTCAGGCCGCCGAAGAAGCGACCCACGCCATGTCTGCCAGACTTGAGCGAGAAGTCACCCAGTACCTGGCGACCGGCAAATCAGATCCCGTTGGTTGTGCGTGGAGTGGCCGAGCGATCGATCATCTTTCTACCCCGAGAGACTACTCACCGAACGATCGGCGAAGTCGCATACCTGGAGAGCGCCTGGAGCATCGCCAACATGGACCTGTATAGCCTCGGCGCCGCGATGTTGGGCGATCGGGCGAGCCCGGCGGTGGGACTCAGCATGGAGACGAAGTGTTTGGCGGACGCCGTCGAGGCCCGCCATGGATGGAAGCGCACTCTGGCCCGTGATTCCGCCTTCCTGCGCCATCGGTCGGCTATGCGTAAAGAGAGACGAGTCACCTCTCACTGAAACCACTCGGGGGCCGGGCGGGAGAAGAATTCATCCAGTTTGATGCCGCTCGCGCCGACCAGCCAAGCCTTGGCCTTGGGGTAACGCTTGCGAAACGCGACCATCCCGCTGACTTTGTCGCCGCGACCGCTTTTCACCTCGATGGCCCAATCTTGCATACCCTGGCTGACCACGAAGTCCACTTCCTCGGTCGCATTGCGCCAGTAGGTCACGCCCCAAGCCGAGCCATGCAGACCGTTCAGCAGATGCGCGCCCACGGCGTTTTCCACCAATCGCCCCCACCACGAGCCGTCCGCGAGCGCCTGTTCGAAGGTCTTGAGGACAGTGGCGCTGACCAGGGCGTTGTTCCACAGCACCAGCTTGGGGCTGCTGCCGCGCTTGCGCGCCTGGCCCTTGGAGAACAGTTCCAGCCCGCTGGCCAGAAACGCGGTCTCCAGGAGGCGCAGGTAGCTGGCCAGCGTCACGGTATTGCCGGCGTCGGTCAGTTGTCCGAGCATCTTGTTGTAAGAAAACATCTGCGCCGGGAACTGCGCCGCCAGCGCGAAGAGGTGCCGCAGCAGCGTGGGCTTGGTGATGGACTGCATTTGCAGCACGTCGCGCGCGAGCACCGCCTCGATGAGGGAGTCGTTCACATAACGTTTCCACACGGCTTCTTCTTCCACCAGGGCAGCCGCTCCAGGGTAACCACCGAAATAGATCCACTGGTCCAGCGTCCACGCGAAGGCGGCACGGCATTCGGGCCACGGCCAATGCGTGCAGCGGTGCAGGAAGAAGCGTCCCGCCAGACTCTCGGTCAAGCCGCGTTGCACGAGAAGCGCGGACGAACCAAGCAGTAGCGGCCGGACCTTGCCCCCGCCCGCCACTTCCTCGTCCCAGAGGCGTTTGATGACTTCGCTCCAGCCGGGCACTTTCTGGATTTCGTCAAGGACGAGCAAGACTCGCGTCCGAGCGGAACCAGCCTTGGCTCGGGCCAACCGCCACTGGGTTTCGATCCACTCCGGAGGATGCGGCAGCACCGCGTCGGCGGACGCCACCACGCTCGGCCAACCGAGGCGCTTTTCGACCTGGCTCGCCGCCGTCGTTTTGCCCACCTGGCGCGGCCCCACCAGCACCTGCAACAACGGGAGCTTGCGCTCCATTGCCGCCATGATCTCGCCCACGATGGGCCGTTCGAAACTCATGCCGGTGAAAATAGCACCGCCGCCCCCGCAGAGCAAGAATACTCAGTCATTGAGTAAGTTTGCTCAGTCAAGTGGATTCTCGCGAGAACCACCTATCCAGCGGTGCCGCGATAGCTGGTCTGGGAACTGGCGCGCTTGGTTTTGAAGGGTTTCTTGGTTGCCCTTGACGAACAACACGAAGTCAC
>CAZODO010000035.1:0-51920 GCA_964578605.1 uncultured Verrucomicrobiota bacterium
CTTTTCCCGTCAACCTCCCAAGGCAAGACCCTAGGCCACCTTCCGAGATCGCTGAGGGATTGTCTTGGGGTTTGATTTTGCGCCAGGAGCCCTTAACCTCGGCGCATGATGTCTCGAGTTTTCCTTCCCTTGTGCGGCGTCCTGACCGTGGCTTTGTCGGGGGCCGCTGCAGACCTTCGGCTGGGCCTGATCGGCCTTGATACCTCTCATGTGATCGCGTTCACGAAGCTGATCAACGACGCCAATGACCCCAACCACGTCCCTGGAGGGAAGGTCGTCGTGGCGTTCAAGGGGGGCAGTCCCGATATTGAATCAAGCGCCAGCCGTGTAACAGGCTACACCAAGCAACTGCAGGACCAGTTCGGTGTGAAAATCGTCGATTCCATCGAAGAACTCTGCAAAGAAGTCGATGCCGTCCTGCTCGAAAGCGTCGACGGACGCCCCCATCTGGCCCAGGTCCGGCCCGTGCTTGAAGCTCGAAAGCCGGTGTTCATCGATAAACCGGTCGCGGGAAGCCTCCGCGACGCGATTGAGATTTACCGCCTAGCCAAAGAGCGGAATGTGCCCGTGTTTGGCTCGTCCGCCTACCGTTTCTACACCAGCCTGACCGACCTGAAAAAGACGGACGTCGGGGAGATCAAGGGCGTCATTTCCTACGGCCCTGCGCACCTCGAACCGCATCATCCGGACCTCTTTTGGTACGGCGTGCATCCCACCGAAGCCCTTTTCACGATCCTGGGCACGGGATGCGAAACGGTCGTCCGGACAGCCACGCCGGATACCGACATTGTCAGCGGGCGCTGGTCGGGCGGACGGGTGGGCACGCTCGTGGCCTTGCGCAAAGGTCCGACGCCGCACAAGGTGATCGTTTTTGGGACGAAGAATGTCGCGGAACAGAAGGGCAGCGGCAGCTATGCGCCCCTGGTGAGCGAAATCATGACGTTCTTCAAGACAGGGGTCGCTCCGGTCTCGCCGGAAGAAACCCTGGAGATGTTTGCGTTTATGGAAGGTGCCGATGAGAGCAAACGCCGGGGAGGCGCGCCGGTAAACATTCGCGATCTTTTGTCGGGAGAATAGCCCCTGCGCGCAAGACAAACTCGACCGGCCCCTGTCGTCCAGCGAAGAACCAGCAGGCAGGCGGAAAAACGCTGACAAGCCGCACCGGGTAGGCTTGACTCGAGCCATGAAGACCTATCTGCCTGTCGTGATCGCGTGCCTGTTAGGAGGGCCAGCCTGCAACGTGGTTGCTCAAGCCGCGAGGGAGACTCCGCAACAGTTCGAGGCACGCATGGCGTGGTTTCGGGACGCCCGGTTCGGCATGTTCATCCATTGGGGATTGTACTCGGTCGCTGCCGGCGAGTGGAACGGGAAGCCGGTGGGCGGCGCGGGCGAGTGGATTCAAGAGACCGCCAAGATTCCACCGTCAGAATACGAAAAGCTTCTGCCGCAGTTCAACCCGGTTCAATACAACGCGCGCGAGTGGGTGGCCATCGCGAAGGACGCCGGGATGAAGTACCTCGTGATCACCAGCAAGCATCACGAAGGTTTTGCCTTGTTCGATTCCAAGCTCACGGACTGGGATATCATGTCCAGCCCTTTCAAACGCGACGCGCTGAAAGAGCTTGCCGACGCTTGTCGGGAGGCCGGGATTCGCTTGTGCTTTTACCATTCGATCATGGACTGGCACCACCCGGATTGGGGGACTCGCCGCGCCTGGCATGACAAGGCGACGGAACCGCCGAATATGGACCGCTACGTCGATTTCATGAAGGGGCAAATCAAGGAGTTGATCACCCATTACGGGCCGCTGGGGATCCTGTGGTTTGATGGCGAGTGGGAGAAGGCCTGGACCTACGAGCGCGCTCGCGACCTGGAGAGATTCGTTCGCGGTCTCCAGCCC
The DNA here is from genome assembly GCA_964578605.1 of uncultured Verrucomicrobiota bacterium. GTDB lineage: Bacteria > Verrucomicrobiota > Verrucomicrobiia > Limisphaerales > SIBE01 > JAXMHN01. The sequence continues at coordinate 1,901 of CAZODO010000035.1, forward strand.
GACATCCTTATCAACAATCGCCTTGGCAAGTCCCGATCCGGCATGGAGGGCATGGACAAAGGCGGCGAGCGCGTGGGCGACTATGGCACACCTGAGCAGGAGATCCCGTCGACGGGTTTTGGTTCCGGCGTGTATTGGGAATCCTGCATGACCATGAACGACACGTGGGGTTACAAGAAGAACGATCACAATTGGAAGTCCGCAACGCAGTTGGCCCGCAACCTGATCGATTGTGCCAGCAAAGGCGGCAATTACCTTCTGAACGTTGGCCCCACCGGGGAGGGCCTCATTCCGGAGCCCAGCGTTCAACGCCTGGCCGAGATCGGCCGCTGGATGAAGATCAACAGCGCGGCCATTTACGGGACCAGCGCCAGTCCGTTCAAAAAGCTCTCTTTCGACGGCCGCTGCACGACCAAAGGAAGCACGCTTTACCTGCACGTTTTTGCATGGCCGTCTGAGGGTTTGAAGCTGGCTGGTTTGAAGACTCCGGTGACGCGTGCCCGAGCTCTCAACGGAGACGAGCGTCTTGAGGTCCGGCGGGAAGGCTCGACCCTGGAGATTGCGAAACCATCGCGGCTGGATCCCATGGCGACAGTCGTTGAACTGACGCTCTCGGATGCCCCCGAAGTGGCGCAGGATTAGCGGCCAGCTAAAGGTCGCTCAACGCCGTTACGCGAAGACACGGTTGGCCTCGTCGAGGGTTTCCTTCGAGCCGATATCCAGCCACAGCCCGGGCACCTTCCAGGTGTAGAAAGGCAAGCGCGGACAGAGCCACTGGACCAGCCTGCCTGGCTGGTCGGGGTTATTGCCCTCGGCGATATACTGCCGAATGAGCGGCAGGACAGTCCGGGGGTAGTAATAAAGGGCAATCGCGATCAACGTGCTGGTGGCCTGCTGCGGCTTCTCGGTGAAGCGGAGAAGCCTGCCGTCCGGCGCAAGCTGAATATCATTGTGCTTCTTGGCTTCGGTAAGGCTGCCGACATCGTAGACCCCGACCACGGGCGCCTCCTTTTCCCGGCCCAGGCGGCCAAAGCCTTCGAGCGTCTGGCTGAAGAGATTGTCTCCGGCGACCACGAGGATGTCGTCCGTGACATTTTGCCGCTCGAGAACAAGGTGCAGATCCCCAATCGCGCCGAGCTTGTTGGTATCGTTGGTCGACCCGTCGTTGACAATCGTGAAGGGAAGTCGCGCCGCTCGCGCCAGCGGCGAATCTGCCCAAGCCTGGAATTGCGAAGCGAACTTGGCATTGGTCACAACGTAGACGTGGTCGATGCCATCGATCGGTGCCACATTATCCAACACGTAATTGATCATCGGCTTGCCCGCAACCGGCAAAAGGGGCTTCGGAACCGTCAGCGTCAGCGGGTAGAGCCGCGTTGCATACCCGGCGGCTAGAATGATAACTCTCATTTGGGCGTAGCATTGCCCGCGCGCGCGCGCGATGAAAGAGCAAAGGTGACCGAACCCGCCCGCATCCTTGCGCCGCACCCGGGCCGTTGCTCGCGAGACACGCGGCTAGGTGGCTCAGCTGTCTTTCAACAGCACTTGGATCAGGCCCTCGATCGTGTGCGGATGCGCTTCGACTGTCCGGTTCAAACCGAGCGTTGCCAGCGCCTTGCTGGTTTCGGGCCCGATCGAAGCCAGGTTCATTCCGGAGTGTTTTTTCAGAAGCGCGGGAAGATCGAATCGCCTGTGAAAGTGCTCCACCGTCGAAGCGCTGGTAAAGGTGATCCAATCCGCCCCCGTTTCCACCAGGTCGGACCCGGTTCCCGTCGGATCGTCCGCTTCGCCCACGGTCTGGTAGGAGGCTACGTCATCGACGATGGCTCCCAGGCCCTCGAGCGCACTTGGAAGCTCCGGGTTGGCGACCTCCGCTCGCATGAGCAGGATTCGAAGATTCTCGATGCTTTCGTACTGCACGAATGCTGCTGCTATCTTCGAAGCCAGGGCTTCGTTTGGCATCAGGTCCACCTTCAAGTGCAACTCCCGAAGCCGGGCCGCCGTCCCGGGCCCCACGGCCGCAATGCGCACCCCTCCAATATCGCGCAGGTCATCAAAGGCCTTGAAGAAGTAATCAAAGAAAGTCGACACCCCGTTCGGGCTGGTGAACACGACCCAGTCGTACTCGTGAAGGCTGAGAATGGCGTCTTTCAGGTCCTCTTTGTTTTCCGGAGGCGCCGTCTTGATCACCGGAATCCGCACCACTTCCGCACCGAGATCCACGAGCCGCTTTGCGAATTCGCCCGCCTGCTCGCGGGCTCGGGTCACGACAATGCGCTGCCCAAAGAGAGGTCGCTTTTCGAACCAGTTCAGTTTGTCTCTCAACCCGACGACGCCCCCGATTACCGTGACCGAAGGCGCGCCGAACTGGCCTTTATCCACAACGTCCGCAATCGTCTCCAGTGTCCCCTGGATGGACTGCTGGCGTCCTGTGGTGCCCCAACGGATCATGGCGACCGGCGTGCCCGGAGCCATCCCTTGGGCGATCAGCGTGCTCGCGATCTGCCGGATGCGCTTCAGGCCCATCATGATGACCTTGGTGCCCGGGGCTTGCGCCACCTGTTTCCAATCGATGGTGCTTTCGTCCTTCGCGGGATCTTCGTGCCCGGTCAGCACGGTGAAGCTCGAGCAATGTTCCCGGTGCGTCAACGGAATGCCCGCATACGCCGGAACGGCCGACATGGACGAGATGCCCGGCACCACCTCGAACGGAACACCCGCGTCCGCCAATTCCTCCGCCTCTTCACCGCCACGCCCAAAAATGTAGGGATCACCTCCTTTGAGCCGGACGACCTGCTTTCCTTCTTTCGCTTTTGAAATCAGCAGCCGGTTGAGTTCCGTTTGCGGCACCACGCGCTGTTTCAAATGCTTGCCTCCGTAGATGAACTCGGCGGACCGCGGGGCGAGGTTGAGCAATTCGCGGTTCACCAACCCGTCATAAACGACGACATCGGCGCGCGCGAGCAACTCGGCCGCGCGGACCGTGAGCAATCCGGGATCTCCAGGGCCGGCGCCCACCAGATAGACTGTTCCCTTCGGTTTCAACGGAGCGTACTGTATTAGGCCGCGGGCACGCTCGCAACACTCGCCGCAGGGCTGCATGGCGCACGCGAAGCTTCCGAAGGTCTAGTCGCTCACAGCGGCCGCCACCCAAGCGCCCAACTCTTCCGCTTCCGCCATCGGCGCCGTCCCCTCCGCTTTCCGCGCCTGAGCGGTCCGGAACGATACCGCGCGAAGCCGGACCTGGCCGTCATGAAGGTCCGCGTAAGCTGCCACAGGGCTCAGGCATCCTCCGCCCATTGCACGCAGAAACGCGCGCTCGGCTGCAACGCACGCCAAGGTTGCCGAATGGTTCAACCGCGCGAAGATCGGCGCCAGGTCCACCTCTCCCTGCCTGCCTTCGATCCCAATCGCCCCCTGCCCCACGCATGGCACTATGTCCCCGACACCGAGAAAGGCCGCGCAGAGCCCAACCGGCGCCGCCGCGCCCGACCGCGAACTCAGCACGCCACGGGGTCCGATCTCGAACCGGAGCCGTTTCAGTCCGGCTGCCGCGAGGATGAGCGCATGGAGATCCGCGCGTTCGGCCAGTCGCTGGAGCCGGGTGCCCACGTTGCCACGGATGGCGACGACCTTGAGATCGGGCCGGATGGCCAGGAGTTGGGCCTGGCGCCGGGTGCTGCTCGTGGCGACGGTTGCCCCTGGCGGAAAGCGGCGAAGTTGAGCCGCTCCTCCTTCCGGGCTACTTCCCGTTCCGGCTCCGCGAAAGACCAGCACATCCCGGGCGTCCTCCCGCGGCAGCACCGCCGAGAGTTCCAAGCCGTCCGGCAGATCGGTGGGCAGGTCCTTCAGGCTATGGACCGCGAAATCCGCCTCGCCTTCCAACAAGGCGGCTTCCAATTCCTTGGTGAACAAACCCTTGGTCCCCGGCATGGCCGGACGATCCGGCGGCGCGCTCTGCAAGTTGTCTCCCGTCGTCTTGATGGTCCTGACATCAAACGCCTGCCCTGGAAACGCGGCGCGGCACTCCGCCAAGACCAGGTGGGTTTGCGCCAGCGCCAGGGCACTGCCGCGCGTTGCCAGAACGACCGGTTTTGGGCGAGGCGTATAGGATGGGGACGTCATGGCAGGTCAGCGGGTCTTTCTGGGAAGGAGGCAGGCACCGTGGAAATTCACTCGGCGCAGAACCTCGGATTCGTGGAAGCGGGGCGGGGCCCTTGCCCCAGAAGCGCCCTCACTTTGTCACTAATAATACTCTCGCAACGGGCGATTTCCTCGCGCCGCTGTTTCAGGTAGCCGTTGGCAATGGCCTGGAGATCGTCCACGTTATAAAGATACACGTTCTCGAGAAAGTTGACTTCCGGCTCAACATCTCGCGGCACGGCGATATCCACGATCAGCAACGGCCGGCTCCCGCGCGAAGCCAGCAATGGCTCAAGCCGGGCGCGGTCGAGCACATAATGCGGCGCCGAGGTGCTGCTAATGATGACATCAATCCCTTCGAAAGCCCCCGTCCAATCCTCCCAAGCCAGCACCTGCCCCCCCAGGCTCTGCGCCAATCCCTCCGCCCGATCGCGGGACCGGTTGGTCACCAAAACCTTTTGCGCTCCACGGCTCGCCAGCGCCCTTGCCGTCTTTTCGCTGGTATCTCCCGCCCCAATGACCAGCACCGTGCGATTGGAAAGTTCGCTGAAGATCCTCTCTGCCAACTCGACCGCGACCGACGCGATGGAGATGTTGCCCCGCTGAATGCCGGTCTGCGTGCGGACGTGCTTGGCGACATTGAACGCCCGTTGGAACGCTTTGTTAAGGCAGGCGCCCGTCACGTGGCTTCGCAGCGCGAGATCATAGGCTTTCTTCAACTGACCCAAGACCTCCGTCTCGCCAATGGCGAGCGAGTCCAGCCCGCAGGCCACTCGAAACAGGTGCTCCACGCTTTGCGGCTCGCGCAAGGCGTAGATTTCGCCATTGATGGGTTCGTTCACGTTGCGCGCCCGGGCCAGGAACGCCTGCAACGCCTGGCAAATATCGGACCTGCCGTCCGAAATCGCCGCGTATATCTCGACCCGATTGCACGTGGACAGAATGACCGCTTCCTCCGCCAGACCGCTCCGGCAAAGCTCCTCCAGCACCGACGGAATCTCCGCTTCCGCAAACGCGAACCGCTCGCGCAGCTCGACCGGCGAGGAACGGTGGTTCAGTCCAATGACGATCAGGGGCATACGATCATTGCTGGTGGATGACCGAGAGCAGGTTGGTGCCCCAGAACGTCAGCATGAGAAAGGCGAAGGCGCCCACCGCGCCCCAGGCAAACCGGCGGCCGCCCTGTCGAAAGCACCATCGCATCATAACCAAGCCGGCATAGACCGCCCAAAGGAATACCGACCAGATCACCTTCGCATCCTGGGCGAAACGGATGCCAGGCGGGGGCGTCAGCCAGAGTCCGCCGACCACCATGCCAGCCGTGAACAGCACCAAGCCCACAAGGAGCAACCGCCCGATGGTGCGCTCCAGCCGTTCAATTGGCGGCAGGAGCGAGAGCACCGCCCGCAGTTTGTGGAACTTGAGATTGTGCTCTTGAGAAAGATACATCAGCCCGGCAACAAAGCTGAGCCCGAAAGCACCGTAGGCCAGCAGGATCAGCCCTGCGTGCAAGCTTGACCAGCCCGTGGCGGCCTGCGCCGTCATTCCGGCGCCCTGATCCAAAGCCGGCATCAGGCCAAACACTCCCAGGCCTGTGAGCACCGGCGAGGCAAAGGCGCCCAGAAACCGCAGCCGCCACCAGAGCCCGATCGCCAGATACACAGCCACGATCGCCCAGGTCATGAAGACCGTGGTTTCGTACAGGTTCGCCACCGGGCATCGGGAAAAGGACAAACCGCGCGCTGTCATCGCCAGAACGTTGCAGCAAAACCCTGCCAAGAGCAGACAGTAGTTGATCCGATTATCCTGCCGAAACCCGCGGCGCCACAGGAAGACCGAGTAGACCGTGCTCAAGCCGTAGAAAACCACAGCCAGAACGAAAAGTTGCCGATCGGTGAACCAGGACACGGAAAATAGAGTAAGGGACCTGTATTTCCGCGTAAAGCCGGTCTTTGACCCGTGCTTTGATTCGTTGCGGCGACCCAAGCGTTCAATCCGCCTTCTTTTCGCTCTGCATACGCTATAAACTCATTTTTAACTCATCAGTAACACGATCGATAATCGAACACGATTGTGTATCCATTGTGTGTCGTTTGGGTATTGATTGTGTTACAAGCGAATTGAGATCGGATCGAAACTCGAACAGATCCGGGAGCAGATCAGCATCCACCAAGGGAGATGAGCCCGGGAAAGGAAAACGTCACGGGGCAACCGATGACAAGGGCAACCGGTATGCGTGAGTTGTCCCCCGAATCAATGGCTGACCGGAAAACTGCTTGCCAAAAGCGGCACTAAGCCGAATACTAATTGCAGAGTTTAGCGTCGCTGGTTCTTCCTGAAAACGGAGGCACTCGCGTGGCAAGCTGGTTCCCATGAATAAATCTGCAGCCTTACGGTCAACGCCGTTCGCGTATCGCAGGATCGGAGGTTGCGCCTGGACGCTGTCCGGTCCGGGTGCAAACCGCCGACTTGAAGTGAGGCAGGGGTGAACTCCATTTTTTCGCATACTCCATCCTCCGCCCCGTCGCATCTCAAGAGCCCCCTTCGTGACGAAACGCCCCTGGATAGCCACCAGAGCGATTTGGACGCCGTCGTGCGCTCGCAATTGGAATGGGAGCGGACGTTCGACAGTGTCCCCGACCTGATCGCGATCCTGGATACCAAGCACCGGATCGTGCGCATGAACAAGGCGCTGACGGAGCGGTTGGGGAAGACGGAGAAAACCTGGATTGGGAACGTGTGTTTCCAGTGCATTCATGGGACCCTGGAACCGCCAAAATCCTGTCCGCACCTTCTTACGATGGGCGACGGAAGGGAGCACCTGTCGGAAGTGCACGAAGATCGATTGGGCGGCGATTTTCTGGTGAGCACAACGCCCTTGTTCGACAGCAGTGGAAGACTGATCGGTTCCGTGCACGTCGCACGGGACATCACTCAGCAAAAGCAAACGGAAAAGGCACTGCGGGAGGCCAAGGAACAGCTTGCCCGCGCGAATGAGGCCTTGGAGCAAAAAGTCCAGGAACGGACCGCGAAGCTCGAGGAGATGGTGGCCGAACTGGAGGCGCTTTCCTACAGCATGGCCCATGACATGCGCGGACCGCTCCGCGCCATGGAGGGTATGGCGTCCGCTTTGCTGGAAGATCACGCCGATCGGCTTGACGCGGAGGGAAAAGACTTCTTGCAGCGAATCAAGGCCGCGGCACTTCGCCAGGACCAGTTTGTCCGAGACGTTCTGAATTACAGCCAAGTGGCTCGGCGAAAGATCGAATTGTGCCGCGTGGATCTGGATCAATTAGCGCGGAGCGTGATTGAGCAATATCCCAATCTCGGGAACAACGCGGACCGGATCGAGATTGTGCGTCCGCTGGGTTGTGTGCTCGGGCATGATCTCAGCCTGGCGCAATGCGTCTCGAACCTGCTGGATAACGCCCTCAAGTTTGTCAGGCCGGGCGTTGCGCCAAAGATCCGGGTGTGGACCGAGCGGCGAACCGGTTTTGCGCGGCTCTGGGTGGAGGATAACGGCCTCGGGATCGCGCTGGAGGATCAGGAGCGCGTCTTTCGAATTTTCGAGCGGCTCCACACGCAGGAGCACTCCGAGGGGACAGGCATTGGATTGGCGGTCGTCAAAAAGGCGGCCGAGCGAATGGGCGGCCGTTTTGGCGTGCAATCCGCGCCCGGAGAGGGCAGCCGGTTTTGGATCGAGCTGCGCGACCCGCCTGAATGATGAACACCCCCAACGGCGCGCGGTTCCAGAAAGCAGACGGGCGCCGGAGACCGCGGGTGGAGCGGGGCAAGGCTGGCGGCCATTCAAGACGGCCGCCGTCCATTTTTTCGGCGGTGCTGTTCGGCTCTTCTACACAAAATGGGAGGGTTTCTCACAGATGATCATCTGGCAGCAAACCTGCAGCGGTCTGATCGGGCGTGTATGGAACGTGCCTGAGGAAGACGACCTATGTTGATTGAAGATGTACAGACGCTGGAACAGCTGGGAAGGATTGTCGTGCGGTTGACCTCGAACCCGGCTTTGCGCGAGGACCTGATGCAAGAGGCGCTGCTTCATCTTTGGCAGGTGCAGCAGCAGACGCCTGGGCAAACGAACCATTGGTACTTGCAGAACTGCCGGTTTCACCTGCTTCATTACCTCGCCCTCGGGCGCAGTGTCGATTCTCCGAAACGCCGATCTTCCCAGGTTCAGCCTCCTGACAAGGGAGAAGAGGTGGAGAATCTGCTGGATCGCTTGGAGGGGCCTGATTCCGTCGTCGAAGACGTCAGCGCCCGGGACATGCTAACTTCCCTTTCACGCCTGCTTTCGACCCGTGAGATGGCCATTTTGCAGTGGCTTGCCGAGGGGGTGGGCACACGAGAGATTGCCAGGCGCCTCGGGATCTCTCATCCGATGGTGATCAAGCTGCGCCGCAAGATTGCCGCGCTGGCCCGAACGCTCTCGATCGGTCCTGATGAAGAGCAGGAAAGCCTGGCGGGTCGACCCCGCGAAGCGAATGCCGCCTGACGCAGGAAGAGCGTTCGAAAAGAAGCTTTGTTTCTTCGCGGTTTTCCGAAAGTCAGCTTGTCCTTTCATCGAGGGCATTTACCATTCCGGGCATGATTCCACGATGCTTCTCGACCAGGCGGGATCCCGCAGCGCGAAGAACGGGACGCTTGTTGGTGCTCGGGTGGGCTCTGGGCATCCTCGGCATCCCGGCGCAGGGCGCGATTCCGGGCGCGTCGGAATTGCGGATGGAGGGCGATCTGTCCGCACAAATGGTGGCAGGAATTGATCGCTTCCTGACGCAAGAAACGGAGCGGGCGGCCGCCGAGCGGGCGAAGCTCTGGAGACGCGATTTCAGTTCGCGCGCCGCTTACGAGCAGTCCGTCCAGGACAACCGGGAGCGCTTGCGCCGAGCCGTTGGCGCCGTGGACCCGCGCCTGCCTGTCGCCGCGCTCGAGTATGTCAGCTCGACCTTGTGGCCGGCTAAGATTGCGGAAACCGCATCGTTCCATGTGTATGCCGTGCGGTGGCCGGTCTTTGAGCGGGTGGACGGGGAGGGGTTGCTGCTCGAACCGAAAGGCGCTATTGCCGCCCGCGTGATTGCCATTCCCGACGCGGACCAGACGCCCGAAATGCTGGCCGGTCTTGCGCCAGGATTGCGGCCCGAATCACAATTTGCGCGCCGACTCGCGGAAAACGGATGCCAGGTGCTGGTTCCGGTTCTTATCGACCGGCAGGATACCTGGTCTGGCAACGAGGATCTGAGACGCTTCACCAACCAACCCCATCGTGAGTGGATTTACCGGCAGGCCTTCGAGCTAGGCCGGCACATGATCGGGTACGAAGTGCAGAAAGTGCTGGCTGCCGTGGACTGGTTTGCGGAAGTCAACCGCGCGGCAGGCGAGCAAGCAGCGCGAAAAATCGGTATGGCGGGGTATGGCGAAGGCGGGCTGATCGCGTTCTATAGTGCCGCCCTCGATACCCGGATCGACGCCACCCTGGTCAGCGGCTATTACGGGCCACGGCAAAACCTGTGGCAAGAGCCGATCTACCGGAATGTCTTTGGCTTGCTTGCCGAATTTGGCGATGCCGAGATCGCCAGCTTGATCGCGCCCCGCACTCTCGTGGTCGAACATAGCGACTGGCCGGCAGTGAAAGGACCGCCCGCCCCGCGCCAGGGACGAAACGGTGCCGCGCCCGGCAAACTCGAAACCCCGGAACGGATCGACATCGAAATGGAGGTTCACCGGGCCAGCGACCTGGTCCCGGAATCGTTTGGGTTCAAACCCGAGTTTGTCTACGCGAATGAAGGTCAAGCCATTCCGCCCGGTTCACCGAATGCCTTGATCGCCCTATTGGAGGGGCTCGGGATTAAAGGCCGGCTCGCCCAAGGCTCCACCAATGGTTTGGCCGATGCCCGGAAGGGATTCGACCCCGCCATGCGTCAGCACCGGCAACTGACCGAACTGGTCAGGCATACGCAGCGCCTGCTCGGGCTCTCAGAACGAGTGCGAGCCGACGATTTCTGGCGGCAGGCTGGCAGCACCTCCGCCTCCGAATGGGAAAACCGCGCCAAGCCGCTGAAGGCGAAGCTCTGGGATGAAGTGATCGGTCGCTTCCCGCCCGCCAGCCTGCCTGCGAACCCGCGCGTGCGCCAGGTGCTCGAGAACGAGAAGTGGACCGGATACGAAGTGGTGCTCGACGTTTGGCCGGACGTCTTCGCTTGGGGTATTTTGCTGGTTCCTAAGGACCTTAAACCCGGGGAGCGTCGTGCCGCGGTGGTTTGCCAGCACGGACTCGAGGGCATTCCCATGGACACCATTGTCGACGACCCGAAAGCGCCTGGGTATGGCGCTTACAGGGCCTTCGCCGCCAAGCTCGCCGAGCACGGGTTCGTGACGTTCGCTCCGCACAATCCCTACCGGGGCTTCGACAAGTTCCGGGTCCTTCAACGCAAAGCGAATCCGTTGGGCAAATCCTTGTTCTCGGTCATTCTCGGGCAACACGAACGCATGCTCGACTGGCTTTCGGAAATGCCCTTTGTCGATCCGGCGCGGATAGGGTTTTATGGGCTGTCGTATGGAGGGAAGACGGCCCTGCGCGTGCCGCCGCTGCTCGACCGGTATTGCCTCTCGATTTGTTCGGCCGATTTCAACGAATGGGCGAAGAAAAACGCCACCACGGATTGGCCTTACAGCTACATGTTCACCAATGAATATGAGATGCCCGAGTTCAATCTCGGTCACACGTTTAATTACGGGGAGATGGCTGCCCTGATCGCGCCGCGCCCTTTTATGGTCGAGCGCGGGCACCACGATGGTGTCGCGCCCGATGAATGGGTGGCCTACGAATACGCCAAAGTGCGTCGCTTTTACGCTGGTCTAGGGATACCGGACCGGACCCGGATCGAGTTCTTCAATGGGCCGCACAGGATCAATGGCATCGGCACATTTGAATTCCTGCATGAGCACCTTGACTGGCCGGCTCCGGCTGCGGCAAACGCGCCGTAAGGAAGGCACAGACCGAACCTTCCAATTGTGGAAGAGTTGTAAAGCTCGTATTTGTAGTAACTTACAACTCGACTAGCTCACGGTTGAGCCGGTCACGGCTAGGAAACGGCAGGGGGGTGCGGCCCTCGGGCCTCAGGCGGCAATCCCTCGGTGCTCGGCACGCAGCGCGCCAGGCAAACGCCGGCAGGCTCGGAGAAACGGAACCGAACGATCTCTGAGACGGGCGTGGTTTCGGGGTTGATCTCCACCGTGGGTATCCCTCGATAGGCCGCAAGGACCACCGGCTGGCTCACGTAAGCGAAGGTGCTTGTTGTTCCGACCGAAAAGATCATGTCGAAACCCTTGGCCATCTCACGGTCGAAGGTTTCCAATGCCGTTTCGGGCAGCATTTCGCCATACAAGACAGCGTCCGGACGCAGCATCCCGCGACAGTCTGGGCATCTGGGCAGGTCGGCCAGCCCTTCGAACGTTTCCTCGAACTTTCGGTAATGGCACCGGGTGCAAACCAGGCGCCGGAGATTGCCGTGCAATTCGATGACGGCGGTTGTTCCAGCGCCCTGGTGGAGTCCGTCGATATTTTGAGTCGCAACACAGACATGGCGGTTCGGGCTTTGCAGGGCTGCAATGGCCCGATGACCCGCGTTCGGCCCTTTCCCTCTCATGGCGAGTTCCAACTGCCGGAAATACTTCCACGAAAGCTGCGGGTTTTCCCGAAGCATATCGATCGACAGGGCGACCTCGATCGGCAGCCCTTCCTCCGTCAGGCCGCCCGCAAAGCCTGAGGTGCTTCCCCGAAAAGTCGGAATGCCCGATTCCGCAGACATCCCGGCTCCAGTAATGAACAGAACCCGCCGGCTCCGATCCAATAATTCCCTAACGATCTGCCAATCCGAATGCATGTGGGGAGCCTACCAGGAAAGGCAAGCCCATTCACGGTTCCGCCCGCTAAGGCGAAGAGCGACGGTTCTGAATGACGTGCCGGGCGACCCTGTCCACGCTGTCCAGCCAAAGGCCGTTGCGCGGATCCGCGGCAAATTCGCAGATCGCGTGCAGCGTGTTGGTCAAGGTGGTTTGCGGGCCGGCATTGCCGATTTCGTGTCCCGCCAGCACGAGCCAGCGCCCGCGCCGAATCGCACTTTCCAGCATGGGACGAAGCTCGGAGAAAGACTTGCCGTCCATCTCGACGCCGAGGAGTTGCGCCGGATCGCACCGCGCGGGGTGATTGGAGTCCTCGCTCAACCAGAGGCGCCCGCTCTGAAACCGGCGAGCGATGACCGGGACGTAACTGCGAACCTCGACGCCTTCGCCCACGAATGTTTGACCACAAGGGTAGGCGAAGCTTGTCGTCCGAACGCCCAGCAAGGAATCGATGATCCTTTCCGCTTCGTCGATGTCTGATTGGATTCGCTCCAAGGTGGAGCGCTCCAGCGCGTTTGTCCCAGCAAAGTCGAAGTTGCCCGTGCAGGGATGGGTCAGGCTGTGGTTGCCAATCTCGTGCCCCGCCACCACGGCTTGCCGCCAGAGAGGGAGGCGCCGGTCCAGGTTCGAGGGAGTCACGTAAAAGGTCACGCGGACCTGGTAACGTTCGAACAAGGAAAGCCCGATATCCATCTGGCTGGGCCGGGCATCGTCAAACGTCAGGCTGAGTGCAGCGCGCTTTCCTTCGGGCCAGGGGAACAGGACCGCATTGCTCGTGACGGGGTCGGACTTATATTGGGCACAGAGTGGCAGCGCGACTGCCCACAACCCCAGGAGGACAGCGACGGCTCGAAGCAGGTTTTGGCCGGTGGTCATAGGCCCCCAGACTTTCAGATTAACCAACCGTTCGCAAAACCGATTTTTCCGCCCATGGTGCCCTGCGAGCCTCTCGGTTCGGTGCCCGGCCAACGGAGGGCACGGCTGCGCCACATCGTTCTTGGCCGCCAAGCCCCTATTCTCGCGAACGAGGGAACCCCTGCGCATCGATCCAAAGGCACTGGTGCGCTTCCAGTCGGCATGCCTTGCCTTCCAACCTTACCAGAGCGACATCGTCGCGGAAGTTGTAGAGCGCGCGTGCCCCTTCGAACAGGTACAAGGCGACGCCGGACGGTCCTTCGAACTCCACGCCCAGAGATGGGAGCAGCGCCCGCCTGATGGCGTCGGCCAAAGCTTGTGGCAGTTCGCTCAAGCCCCGCGGCTTTGGTGCAAGCAGCCACTCACCCGCATCCCGAAAGTCTTGCTCGGAAAACGTCCTAACGTTCAGGACGAAGATCTGCCCTTGTCCCTGTTTGCGGATGGTGAGCAGTGGGACAGAGCCGTCGGTGAGTTGCGCACGGATCCGAACGCGACTGGCCGTGGCGGCGAGGCTTCCATCCACATCGAGAGGACTGTGCAATGGAATGGTTCCACCGTCGGAAACCACACTCACCGTCGTGGAGGCAACCGGGTTGGGGCCGGCCTCCACGCCGCAAAGTCCGCCCCCGGCCTCGCCAAGCTTGCGAACCAAAGCGGGCGTCAGCACTGAGGTCGCCCCCTTCTCGAGACGCTCTTGCAGCTTGCGCAACACGTCCGGATCAGCCCCGGCCTGAACACCGAAAACAGCAAGGGGCGCGTCCTGCGGATAGTCGGCCTGAGGCAGGATCGGCAGGCCAATCATCGCCAGGTAGTCCATGAGGTACAGGTTTTCGTCGCCAACGCTGCCGGGAGGTTTGTAGAAGGGAATCCCCGCGCGCGATCGGTCTCGGACTCTGGCCGCCAAATCGAACAACTCCGGAAGCTTGCTGGCCAGGAGCGTGTCGCCAGGGTGCTTCTCCATCAGGTCGCCCAAATGAAAGAGCGTCAGTTCACGCGCCCCGGCGAGCACGCTCTGGAACGCCTGGTCGACAAAGTTGTCCGGCGTGCACTCGATATGGTCGAACCATGCCCCGATCACTTTCTCGCCTGCTACCGAGCTCAACCACCGGAAGTTGATGTAGCCTTCGGTCGGCTGGACGTATCCCATGCGCCGCGTTTTTGGGTTCCGCACTTCGGTCCCGACCCAGACCTGATCGAAGGGCGCCGCCATGCGCGACGGGTCATACCCAAAGAGCTGAAAACGGTCATACCATTGCGGGAACTTGATGATCAACCGGACCGAAGGATTTGCGGCGTGTGCGGGTTGTCGCATGATAGGATCGATGAGGGAGACCATCAGATCCCGCCGATAATCGCCCCAGGATCGCTGACCGCGGCCCCGCTCCGACTCCGGTCCGGTATCGGCCGTGCAAACGAAGTCATCCACGATCAGGTCGCCAAACAAAGGCGCATTCTCACTGAAGAACCCTGCGATGTCTTGCCGTGTCTTGGCGCTCTCCCAATTCAACCAACCGAGCGCTTCATTCTGCCGTGTGCCAAAGCGGGTTCCCGGGACGGTGGCGATTCCACCGGAGGACTGGATCCCATGCGTTTCCAGAAAGGCTCGGAGCTTTCGGAGCATTGCAGGCGGCACATATTCGTCGCCACGCCGCCCTTCCAGAAAGACGCGGCTGATGCGCATTGGCTGGAGAATCCGGATGACCTGTTGGCAATCCGTCTCTGTCGCCATGTATCGCAGGAGGTCTCCTGCCGTCGCATAGACGCTCATGCGCAACGGTTCACGGGTGTCGGCCGCCGGCTGGGGATCGGGAGCCGACCCGGGAGCGGTCAGCTTGGGACTCCAAAAGGCCATCATGATCTTCGCCAGGATCTGTTCACCGAATTCGTTGGCGTGAACGACATCGCGGTAAAACAGGTGCGGATGCACCCGCGCCGACCGGATGTACTCCGCCCAGGGCGCGGTCATGTCGAGGTAAGCGCATCCCTCCTCTATCGCGAGCGCCCTCAGCGCCTGGCCATACGCGCCCGTGCCCGAATGGGGCGCTTTCGCCAGCGCGATCGGGTCGCGCGGATCGACCGTGCCGAACACGCCGGTGGCAAGAAGGAATTCAACCTCCGGCAAACCAGCCCGCAACTGGCGGATCACGTCCCGGATGCTCGCAATGTCCTTCTGGCTGATCCCGCCGATCAAGACCAGGTCCGGCCGGCGTGGAAGGATATATTTGGTCACCCGTTGCTCTTCCCGGTAATGCTGGCATCCGCCTCCTCCGCGGACATAGACCGTCGCTTCAATGCGCGCTTTGGGATAGGCCTCCTGCAGTTTCGCCACCCACCCGGAGCGCATCGTGTCGTTGACGATGCTATCGCCTAGCGCCAAGAGCCGCAGGTCCCCGCCTTCGGTCAACAGGCGCCGGGTGCGCCGGAGATGGGTCCAATCCGGGGGAGGCGGCGTGAACTGGCCGGGCGGCATCTCCTTTTGGATGGCGGCAATTTGGCTGAGCGAGCGGCAGGGTGAGCCGAAGATGTAGTAATCCTTCTCCGATGGCTCGCTCTGTTCCCGGATATCGGGCGGATACTTGGCCGGCAGAGCGCCACTTTTCGGGAAGGTCACGGGCGAATCCGCCGCCATGCCTCCCGGCCGGGCCGAGGTGTTGACGGCGTTGCGATCGGCCGGGGCCGCGTCCTGGGCGGGAGCATGGAGCGACGAGAGGCAAATGGCCGCGACGGCTGCGGCCGCCAGGGCGTATCGAGGTTGTCGGCGACGCCACGCGAGGAATTCCCGCGGACGGGTACCATGGAAAGCGTTCACGGACACATCCTGGCAGAATCGCCCGCGAGCGTCACTGCCCGGATTGCGCCAGAAGTGAATGTTCCCCGGGGTCGATCGATCAAACTAGGAGCCAAGCCTCTTTCAACTTCCAGGCGTTCCGTTCTGGGATGTGAGCATCTTGGCGACGCACAGTAAGCGGCTCTTGCCAGGACTTATGGTGGCTCTATCCTAACATGCGGGACGGGAGCATGTCCGAGATGCACGCTGAGATCGAAGCGCGCGACCGGGCGCGCCACGAAACGGAGATGGGAGAAGCGCCCCTGGACGATGCCTTTAAAAGGCTTGAGCATCAGCTCGAAGTTTTGCGGGACCAAACATCGACTCTCAAGGCGCGCTGCCTCGGGGCTGCCGCGCGCTCAAACTCGGCAGTGTCCGGCAGTTCG
The DNA here is from genome assembly GCA_964578605.1 of uncultured Verrucomicrobiota bacterium. Classification (GTDB taxonomy): domain Bacteria; phylum Verrucomicrobiota; class Verrucomicrobiia; order Limisphaerales; family SIBE01; genus JAXMHN01. The sequence goes on from CAZODO010000035.1 coordinate 18,089, forward strand.
CCGCGGTGAATTGCAGATAAGCTTTTCTCCGAACCTGCCGCTGCCAATGATTCTTCTGCTTTTGTTCCTGGCGCCAAGCCACTAAAATCGCTGCGTGAATCAGAGTGAACCGAGGAGACCAGCAGAGGCCATCGCAGCCCAGCCATTGTTCACGATCGGCTATGGCGCACGTTCGTTGGAGGAGGTCATCGCCGTTCTTCAGGCAAATCAAATTGACTACCTGATCGATGTTCGGACCGCACCGTATTCCAAGTTCAAACCGGAGTTCACAAAGGAGATTCTGCAGAAGCGCGTCGAAGCCGCCGGACTCCGGTACGTGTTCATGGGCGACAGCTTGGGAGGCCAACCCCATGATCCCGCATGCTACACGGACGGCAAGGTGGACTACGAAAAGGTCCGAAACCAAGCGTTCTTTCACACTGGGATTGAGCGTTTGCGGAAAGCTCACGAACAAAGCGTGCGCGTGGCGCTTCTGTGCAGTGAAGGCCGCCCGGAGCAATGCCACCGGAGCAAGCTGATTGGCGAGGCGCTCGCGGCCGCGGGAATCCCCGTTTGCCACATCGACGAAGACGGCGCTTTGTTATCCCAGACCCAGGTGATCGACCGCATCACGCATGGCCAGCTGGACCTGTTCGGTTCCGCATTCACCTCGCGAAAGCGGTACGGTCCGCGCAAAGACGGGGAAAGCGACGGGCAAGGAGGAACCAGGCTGTGAACGTCTGTACCCTCGCTGTTTACGGCGCGTTTGCGCAGCGGCTCGAGGGCGACCTGGGACTCCGCGTCACACCGCTGTTTCTGGATCGGTCGGCATGAAGGTCTTGATCGTGGCGAAGACCCGGCGCGGCCAAGGCGCATGCGTTGGCGGAATCACTCAACACGGCCGCAGCGTCCGCCTAATAGCCGCAAATGCCGCCACCAACGAACGCGCAGGCATGGAATATGAGATCGGTGAAGTCTGGGAGATCGAAACCGCACCCGTTCCCGAGATTGTTCCGCCGCACGTTGAAGATGTCTTGGTGCTCAGCGCGGTTCGCCTTCGTCTTTCCGACAAAGTGGAACAGACCATCCGACGCTTTATGCCGCCGGTTTTCGGCGGACCGGACCAGTTATTCCAGGGCTTGGTGCAAGCGACGACTGCCGGTGCATTATTCGTCACGGAGCGCACGGGTTTCCCGGAACGTAGCACGATGTTCTGGGAGCCGGATCAACCGCTTGAATTGGACGGCACGGGCAAGCGAATTCGCTATCGCTACCCGACGAGCGCCGGGGGGATGACGCTTGCATTCGTCGGGTTTCAGGAACCGGTCGCGGAGATACCGCCCCGCACCCTGCTCCGGGTGTCGCTGGCCCATCAGTGGCGTCCCAAAGAGCGGCCGGACGAAGAGTTGCGCTGCTATCTGCAAATATCAGGCTGGTTTCAGGCGAGGGAACGCGCGCGAAGCTGCGGGACAACGACCCCGACGGCGGCCGTGCCGGGCGTGACGGCTCCTTTGACGAGTGCCTTGGCCGATCCGATGTCACGGGCGTTGCAGGTGCTGAGGCAGACCTTTGGCTACTCTGAGTTTTTTCCGGTGCAGGCGGATGTCATTCGCCGCATCTTGCAGGGTCAAGACACTTTGGTCGTCATGCCGACCGGGGGTGGCAAGTCTCTGTGTTATCAGTTACCCGCTTTGATCCTCGAGGGTCTCACGGTCGTCGTTTCGCCGCTCATTGCCCTGATGCAAGACCAGGTGCGGCAATTACAGGAATTGGGCATCCCGGCCGCCTGTCTCAACCACATGGTGCCCCTGAATGATTGGACCGCGATCACCAAGAGCATCCGTCAAGGATTGACCCAGCTCCTCTACGTCGCTCCGGAAACGCTGCTTCGCCCTGAGATCCTCCTCTTGCTGGCCGAAAGCAAACCCTCGTGCCTGGCCATCGACGAAGCCCATTGCATTTCCGAGTGGGGGCACGACTTTCGACCCGATTACCGCAAGCTCCGTGGTGTCCGCGATCGATTTCCCGACGCGGTTTGCCTGGGTTTGACCGCGACCGCCACGCCCCGAGTGCGCCAGGACATTCGCGGCTTGCTGGCCATTCCCCCGGACGGGGAGTTGGTCGCGAGCTTCAATCGTCCAAACCTCTTCATCTCGGTGCAAAGCCGCCAGGATCGGTTGGCGCAGATCCTCCGGTTTCTCGAAAAGCGGCGTGGCGAATCGGGCATCATCTATTGCGGCACACGGAAGCAGACGGATGAGCTTTGCGTGGAACTGAACGCCCATGGCTGGGAGACCCTTCCTTACCACGCGGGCCTTGAAGACCGTGTGCGGACGCTGAACCAGGAGCGGTTCATTCGGGACGAGGTGCCCTTGATCGCGGCGACCATCGCGTTCGGCATGGGCATCAACAAATCGAACGTGCGCTTCGTGATTCACGCGCACCTGCCCAAGGATCTCGAGAGCTACTATCAGGAGATTGGCCGGGCTGGAAGGGATGGCCTGCGGGCGGATTGCCTGCTGCTTTACCACCGCGCGGATGCGATCGTGCACCGCCACTTTATTGACCAGGGAGCGGCATCGGAAAGACCTGGACGCCAGGCCCGGCTTAACGCGCTGATTCGTTTTGCGGAAACCCGCCAGTGCCGGCGCGTGCCCTTGCTGAGCTACTTTGGCGAAAGGGTTCAAGAGCGCTGCCCTTGCTGCGATCGTTGCGTGAGCAAACCGTCGATCGCCCCTTCGCTGGACGTCACCGCCGTGGCCCAAATTTTCCTCTCCGCTGTGCGGCAAACCGGCCAGTCGTTCGGGGGCGCCCAGATCATCGCGGTCCTGCGTGGTTCGCGGGCGGAGCGAGTGCTGGCGCGTCGACACGATCGGCTTGCCTGCTACGGCCAGGGCAGGGGGCACTCGGAGCTGGAATGGCGTCGGTTGCTCGATGACTTCCTGGATCTCGGCTTGCTTGAACAAGACCTCGAATTCGGCGGACTCCAACTGACGCCCAAGGGGCGCGCCGTCATGGAGGGACGCGAACGGGTTCTCGTGCACCGCGAAGAAACCTCTGCGTTGGCTGAACCGACCGCCTTGCCCCGCCAGCAGAATCCCGCTGCGTTCGACCATTTGCGGCGTCTGCGGAAAGAACTGGCTGATCAGGCAGGCGTCCCCGCGTTCATGATCTTCTCCGACGCCGCCCTGACGGAGATGGCGCGAGTGCTGCCCGTCGATGAAGCGCAACTCCTCCAGATCAAAGGCGTGGGACACACGAAACTCGCGCGCTACGGCCATCCGTTTCTGGAGGCCATTCGCGCGTTCCGACAGCAAGCCGGGTGACCGTTCGTGGCGGCCAAAACCGGATGGGACAAACGCCCCTCCTCAGTTGCCCGCCGGAACCGCTTGGACCTGGAAGAACTGGTGGAGCCCGTTCGTATACGGGACGAACCATTCGGTCTCATAGAACCGGCCCGGCAAATTCGTGACGAGTGTCAGGGGCGCGACGGTGTCCGGGCCGATCTGGACCCGATACACGGTATTCGTGTCGCTGGGCCAGCTCAACCGCGCCAACCGGCTGTCCCAGACCGAGAGATCCAGCCGAAACGGGGTGTCACGGGCAAGAGGGGACGTTCCCAGGATCTGCTCGCGGGCATTGCTTGTGCCGTCGTGGTCTGGATCGTCCGCGGGTCCGTAGGCCAGAGCGTCAAACTGGGACTTCTCCCAGCGATCGTCGAGGCCGTCATGGTCGGCATCCTCAAGCGGAACCCCTGAGAGGATCAGCGTGGCCTTGAGAACCGCACCGGTGCCTTTGATATCCTCGTCATAAACACGGACTGTCCAACGTCCAAAGCTGCTTTCGCAAAAGTGCTGGACCGAATAGTACGTCCAGTTCCTGGGCCCTGCGAGGGCGTCCTGGTTCGACCGTTGGAGGACACTGCGCGTTCCTGCCGGTGATTCCAGGACAACCCGCAGATCGCCGCGGGCCGTGTGGCCCGTGTCCAATCGCAAACCGACGAACTCGCATTGCAGTGTCGCGGCCACCTCGAACGCAAACTCCGCGGGCTCGACGCTGCAGCGCACCCGTGTTCCCGGGTTCAGCGCAAGGTAATCGCGCAGCGCTTCGCCATCCACTTGGTTAATAAAGGCCGAAGGAATCGAACTGTAATCGGTTTCGGCCATAAACAGCCGGGCGTCTCCGTCCCGGTTATTGTAGATGATTGCCAAGGCAGCCCCGGCGAGCGTCGCGAACTCGATTTTCTCGCAGAAGTAGTTCACGCCGCGATGGATCAAAGCGGCCTGGCCTCGCAGATCCAAGCCGATGGCGTTGGTGGCCGATCCTGCATCGACCAGCGGCAACCAGTTCGCTGCCTGCTCCGGATGCGGTCCAGCGCCCGGAAGCGCCACGATCGAGCGAAGGTTCTCCGGCACACTGTCGCCTTCAAGCACGATTCTAAGGCTCTGGTCCGGGATTGCGGCCCCGGTTCGGTTCGTGCAGGTAACGGTCACCGAGGCTGGACGATTCGACCACGTGCGGGCAAGGCTGACGGCCATTCCGGCATCGGGAATTCCAAATCCCAAGTTATGACTCACCTGGAAGCCCGCGCCATTCGTGGCCAGCGTGGGGTCCGCGAGCCCAGGCAACCGCCCGGAAAAAGCCAGGATCTGCTGCACATCGCGGTAACCAAGGTTCGGGTTGGCACCGAGAATGAGCGCGGTCAGGCCCGCGATCTGGGGCGTGGCGGCGGACGTGCCGCTAAACCCGGTGCTGCCAAACGCATAGTCTCCGTCCCCCTCCGACAGGGCGTTCCCGTTGTATCCCCGCGAACCCTGGCGGTCGGTCGTCGTCATGTTGGGCGTATCCGACAGGCAAGGATCGAACGTCTCTCCCACGTCGCCGCTGGGGGCGGCCACCAGCAGACAGGCCCCGGGCGAACTGTAACGGGCCGCCTTGCCGTCCAGTCGCGCCGCCGCGACCGCGATGACGCGCGGATCTGCGGCATAGCCATCGTCGTTCGCGTCATTGCCATCGCCACGGCCGTTGCCGCCCGCGCGCACAATGATGGCGCCGCGCCCGCTGCGGCCATAACGCACGGCATTGGAGATGGCAAGATCCTCCAGGAGCGTGACGCGCAGTTGTTCCGTTCCCACTTTGCCCCAGCTATGGTTCTGCACATGGACGACGTTGGATTGGAATTGGAACATATCCATCAAGGCTTCTTCGCTCGCGAGCTGGTCGCTCGAGCCGAAGATCACCCAACTGGCCAGTCGCGCCCGTGGCGCAACACCGGCAATGCCCGTCCCGTTGCCGGCCGTCGCCGCGATCAAGCCCGCCACTGCTGTCCCATGATTTGAGAACGCGCCCGACGGTTCGCCGGCGGCGCTGCTATTGAGGAAATTGAAATGCGGCGCGCCTTCCGCCCGGTCGCGCAGATCGGGGTGGCCCAGTTCGAAGCCGTCGTCGGCGAGGGCAACGACCACGCCGTCTCCGCGCGAGAACGGCCACGCTGCCCGCACGTTTAGATCGACTCCCAGGGGTCTTCCTTCCGAATCGCGGTTTTCAAGATGCGCCTGCCAGTCCGTTCGACTGCCGTCGGCCAGGGAAAAGAACGGGTCGTTTGGCCGGTGAGCATACGGTCCGAAAAGCTGCTTTTCGCGCCGGGTGACTGGATAAGCGGCAATCACCCGGGGATCTTCGGCAAGGCTCTGGGCTTCGCGCAGCGCCGCGGAGGCGCCAGGCGCTTGGAGGATAAACACATTCTCTGCGACCGAGCGCGCCAGAAATACCGGGCGGTCTTGAAGCACGGCATCCAAATCCGCGGACGACGCCAGTTGCAGCACAATCCGGTCACCGAACTCGACGGGGGAGGGAGATCCGTTATCGGGCCAGCCGGTCAGCCATTCCTTCACACCGGCCGCCTTGATTGCGCCTTCCGCACGGGAGGGCATCTGGATGTAGTAACCCGTTGGAGCTGGTTCGCGAAAATGGAAATGCGCGGAGGCTGACGCGGGTCTGACGGCCGCGGCTTGCGCGAACCCAAGTATCGGCCCGATGCAAGCGGCCGCAAAAGGAATCCAAAGTGCAATCCGCATTCGGTATCAACTGTAGCAAATACCGCACCCAAGTCTTGCCGTTTGTTCATCGAGGTTTGCAACAAAGCGTGCGACGGGGGTTCCTGGGAAGGGACGTGACCGGGCTCCCCGGCCCAGTCACCTGGGCCGGCTCACCAGGAACTCCACCGGTTCCACGGCCGCGATTTTGACGAGGCTCTTTGCCGCGGGAATCAGGCAGAACTGGCCCGCTTCAAGCCAAGCAGGATGCGCTTCGTCCTCGACCTGGAGCCGGCCTTTCACCACGCCGATGATCCTGGCCGATTCTCCCAAAAGCTCCGTTCTCTGGCCGCCGGCAAGCTGGCGCGCTTCCACCGCGAAAAGCGGGTGATCTACCAAGGGACGGAGCTGGCTTCCGGCCCCGGTTGTCGCGCCGTGCGGAATCAGACCCGGCTCAAAGTCGTCGAAATCGATTGATTCCAACGACTGCGGGATATGGAGCTGACGTGTTTGGCCGTCCGGGCCGACCCGGTTCCAGTCGAAGACTCGGTAGGTCGTGTCCGAATTCTGCTGAATCTCAAAGATGACGCAACCGGCCCCGATCCCGTGAACGCGGCCGCTGGGCACGAACATGGCGTCTCCCTTCTTAACCTTGATGCGATGAAAACACTCTGCCACGCCGCCTGAAATCAGTTTCTCTTCAAATTCGCGGCGGCTAACCCCGCGTCTCAATCCCGCAAAAAGTTCGGCTCCGGGCTCGGCATGGGCGACGAACCACATCTCGGTCTTGGGCTCGCCGCCGAGCCTTGCGGCAGCCGTCGGCGGCGGATGGACCTGCAACGAGAGCGTCTCGCGCGCATCCAGGATCTTCACGAGCAATGGGAACCGCCCGTTCACCGGGCGCGCCGCACCGAGAAGCTCTTCCGAGTGATGCTCCACGAGCCAGTGAAGGTCGCGGCCAGCCAGCGGTCCGCGGCTGAGAACACTGACGTTCCCTGGACGATCGCTGATCTCCCAGGACTCCCCGATGGGCAGGTTCGCCGGGAGCCGTTTCCGATAGAGCGTCTCGATAGAGCGCCCGCCCCATAACCGCTCTTGGAAAATGGGTTCGAAGGTCAGGGGGTACAGCATGGGCCGGATAGGGTCACTCGGCTTACGGGGTTTGGGCCGGCGCCGCCTGGGTCGGCTGCTTCTCCAAGAACCGGCCACAGGCCCGGTATTTCGCGTACCGAAGCTTCAACCGCTCCTCGACAGAAAGCTTCTCCAGGTCGCGCAAATGACGCACCAGGGAGATCTTGAGGCTTTCGGCGATGGCCGGGAGGTCGTTATGAGCGCCGCCCAGAGGTTCCAGCACGATTTCGTCCACCAACCCAAGCTCCAGCAGGTCTTTGGCGGTGATTCGCAACGCCTCCGCGGCTTTGGGCGCGGCGGAACGGTCCTTCCAAAGAATGGCTGCGCAACCCTCCGGGCTTATCACGGAGTAATAGGCGTTCTCAAGGATCAGTACCCGGTCTGCCAGTCCAATGCCCAGGGCGCCGCCGGATCCGCCTTCGCCAATCACGGCCGCAATGATCGGGACTCGAATCAAGGTCATCTCGCGGAGATTGACCGCGATCGCCTCGGCAATATGGCGTTCCTCGGCGCCGATTCCCGGATACGCACCCGCCGTGTCAATGAGGGAGACGATTGGCAGACCGAACTTATCGGCCAAACGCATCAGCCGGAGCGCTTTGCGGTACCCCTCCGGATGCGCCGAACCGAAGTTGCGGCGGATATTCTCTTTCGTATCTCGCCCCTTTTGGGTGCCGATAACCATCACCTTGTGCCCTTCCAGATAGGCAAAGCCGCCAACCATTGCCCGGTCATCCGAGAACAACCGATCGCCATGCAGTTCGGAGAACTCTGCGAAGACCGTCTGGATATAATCCAACGTGAAGGGCCGCTTGGGATGCCGCGCCAGTTGGACCCGCTGCCAGGCGGTCAGGTCGGAAAAGATTCGCTTGCGCTCTTCCTCGATCTTCCTTTCGATCTGCATCATTTCCTCGTCGAGATCGATGCCCAAGGAGTGTGTGTCCCGGTACCGTTTCAGTTCGTCGAGCTTCCGCTGGAGTTCAACGATAGGTTTTTCGAAATCTAAGTAATGTTTCATCTCCGCACGCCCGCTCTTGGGCGCCTCAAGCCACGGTCAGTTTAGGTTTGCGCACGGGGCGGGCGCAATCCCGAACTAGGGCCGATCTGGGAGCTTAAAAAAAGAGCCAGTTTGCACTGGCTCCTGGTGACGAGGTCATGGACGCCTTCACCCAGGCGCTCAGAAGAGTAATGAGGCTAACTATCTGTCTCGCTGTTCGAGCCTCATTACAAGCAAGACCTCTCTGCCAACCCTTAGCGAACAGCGAATTGGCTGCGCATAAGATTGGATCAGTCTTGCTGCGAATCTGTTCAAAATTCGTTCCAGCGGGCTGGGCCGGTAGTCCGAAATTTGCCCGGCAGGTCCGATTGGCTTGTCGCTCTTGCTCGTGATCGTGATCTCTATAGTTCCCGCCGCGTTCTCTCCAACAAAACGAAGCGGCTCACTTATTCACCCGAAAGTTGGTGATATCGCAGTCCTGCATCACGTACTCTTTCTGTTCCAGACGCATCTTTCCTGCCCGTTTGGCCTGCGTTTCTCCGCCCGCATTTATAAAATCCTCGAACGCAATGATTTCCGCACGAATGAACCCCTTTTGAAGGTCCGAATGGATCGCGCTGGCCGCTTCCCAAGCCGTGGTTCCCTTCCGGATCAGCCAGGCTCGGTTCTCTTTGCCGCCTACAGTCAGGAAACAAATGTAACCGGCTTCCTGGAGCAAACGCAGCATCAGGGCGTCGAGAGTCCCCAAATCCCCCTCTCCAGCCGCAATCACCGGCCTCAGCGTCAACAGGTTATACACAGTTGCCAGTTTCCCTTCCTCCGGCGATAACCCCGCCTGAAACGCGAACTCCTCCTTTTCCAAAGCCGCTTTTAGCTTGCTTAGCACGGCAGCCTCGGCCTCGCCCGGACTCCGGCTAAGCCGCGTTTCGACGAATTCCCAGTCCTTGAGGATCAAATCCGGGCGGGATTCGGTGGAAACCAGGATCGCATCGGCATCCGCGACCTCTTTTTCAGGGACGAGGTCGACCTGGACATAGGTCTTCTTGTCCGCCTCAACCAGCTTGTGCGCCTGGTCGAGCCTGGGGTCCTTGATGTTGTACTTGCCCGCTGGAATTCGGGAGATCCCGAAAAGGCTGATCTTCATCGTAAAATGTTAAACGGCGAACACTCTTGCACGCTGTCAGGGCACTGTCATGGCAAAATACGACCCACTCTTGCCGCGGGTGCAACTCACGCTATCCGCCACCTTGCCGATCTGCGTCTCACGCTTGCTGTCGCGGCAAAACGATTGCGTGAGTTTGTCCCCCTTGGCAGTCGCCCGCCCTGCTCCCGGTCTAAACCCGGTGTTCACCCGTAGTTCACCCGTAGTTCACCCGTAGATGACCCGTTGATCACCCGTTCGCGAACGGGTCATCTACGGGTGAACACCGGGTGAACACCGGGTGACGAGCGGAAGGAGTGCCCGAACGGTTCCTCGGCTCCGGCAACCCTGCCCCAAAAAAAAAGTGAAAAAAGTTGACCCCCAGTGACAGGGTTTGTCAGACCCCCCTGCTATGCTTCAGGCAAATGAACAACTCAACCTTGAACAGGATGCCTCCCCAAATGGAACTCGGCTTCGATGCAGCCCTCTCGCGGCGCGCTCCGGTGCGCCGCAACCGGCGCCTGCGCAGCGCGCGTTGGTGGTTCGATCAAATGCGCCAGGTGGTAGATCAAGCCATGGAACGGCGGCCCAGAAACGGGGGGCGCCCGGAACAGATCTACCTGCTGCTCGACCGCAACGCACAACTCAATTGACGGCGCTCACGTTCCGGCGCGGCCAACATGAGGGTCCTTATCGGCAGGCGTTGTCACGCTCGGGGCGGACCGGACCACTGGGCTGCCCAGGGCCGCCCGCCGAGTCGAACGGTCGGATCAGGCGTGGGCCGCAATTCCGACGGCCTGTTCGAGGGCGGACAGCCCGCGCTTGTCCAGCTCGTGTTGAAGGCCACGGACGATGCCGCTCACCATGCCCGGGCCCTCGTAGACCAACCCGGTGTACACCTGGACCAGAGCCGCGCCGGCCGTGATCTTCTCCCAGGCGTCGGCCGCATCGAAAATCCCGCCGACCGCGATTAACGGGAGTTTTCCTTCGGTGCGCACGGCCAGGTGCCGAATGACCTCGGTGCTGCGAGCCCTTAGCGGCCTGCCACTCAGGCCGCCGGCTTCGGAGTAAATGCGCTGCAGCTTGGGGTGCGCTGTTTCGGGGCGGGCCAAGGTGGTGTTGGTGGCGATCAGGCCAGCGATGTTGCGCGGGCCAACGAGGTCGAGGATCTGGTCCAAGGCGCTGAATGCAAGGTCGGGCGCAATTTTTACCAGGATCGGTTTGGGCGCGGGTGCCGAGGCCGGGGAGGAAGCTGCGGCGGCGGCCTGTTGCCGGTTCGTCTCTTGAAGGGCAGCGAGGATATCGTCCAGGGCGCTCTTGTCTTGCAGTTCCCTCAGGTTGGGGGTGTTGGGTGAACTGACGTTGACCACGAAGAAATCCAGGTGCGGCCAGAGAACGCGCAAGGACTTGGCGTAATCCTGGGCGGCATCGACGAGCGGAGTGATCTTGGACTTGCCCAAATTCATCCCCACCGGGTGTGCGGGCCAGAGCTTTTTGGCACGCCACCAGGCCAGGCGCTCGGCCACGGCTTCCGCGCCGGGATTGTTGAAGCCCATCCGGTTTACCAAAGCGCCATCGGGGATGGCCCGAAACACCCGCGGTTTGGGATTGCCCGGCTGGCCGTGCCAAGTGACGGCACCGAGCTCGGAAAAGCCAAAGCCAAGCGCGTGCCAGGCCGAGAGAGCCGCAGCCTCTTTGTCCATGCCGGCTGCCAACCCCACGGGATTCGGGAATTGAAGCCCCCACAGGCGCACGGGAAGAGCCGGGGCACGGAAACAGGCCCCCAGGCCGGCACAGATTGCCGGATGTCGGCTTGCCAAGGCGAGAAGGCTGATCGTGAAGTTATGAATCGACTCGCCGTCCTGGGTAAAGAGGGCCGGGCGGACGAAGGTGCGGTACAGCCAGCTCATCCCGCCTTTCTACGGTTTGCGCAAGCGATAATAACCTGCTCCGGAGGTGACGCTTTGGGTGACACGGTTCTTGCCGTTGACGACCGCGGGCGCGTTGGTCACGGCGGCCCAGGTTTCCGGCTGGCCGAGGGTCGGCGCGGTTTCCAGGACAAAAACGCCAGCGGCAACCGGCCATGACAGCTCAATGGCTCCGCCGACAAACGCGGCTTCGAGCTTCGCGTCCTCCAGGGGTGCGGCTCCTTCCAGCGGCGTGACCACGGTTGCGACGTTGTTGACCAGGTCCGGATCCGCCTGCGGGGTGGTCACTTCGGCGCGGTTGGTGAAGGACTGGCCATCGAGAATCATGACGCTGAAGCGAATCACCTCGACAGCGCCAGGTGGCATCGCGCCCAATTGGCAGGTGATCACGCCGTCCGCCACCACGCAGTTGCCGCCAACCGGGGCAAAGAGCAGGCTCGAACCCGGCGGCAGCCAATCCCTTGCCACCACAGCCGGCGCTTCGAGCGGTCCGCGATTGGTCACGCTGAGGGTGTAGCTCAGAAATCCGCCGAGCTCGACCACGTCAGGGGCGGCGGCCAGCTCGGCGGCCAAATCACTGAATAGGCCCACAAAGAAAGACTCGCGGCTAGTCGCAGTGCCTCCAGGCGTGGTGACGCTAATCGGGCCGTTCTCTGCTCCCGCAGGCACCGTCGCCACCAAGGCCGTGAGCGAGACGGGAGAAAAGGAAGCTTCCGTCCCCGCGAACCGGACGGAGGTGGCTCCGAGGAGGTTCTCGCCCGTGATCGTGACGGGGCTTGCGACCAAGCCGCTCATCGGATCGAACTGGTCAATTCGGGGCGGGAGATAGAAAGCGTCCGAGGTGCTGGTAAACCCAGCGGGCGTCGCGATGCTGATCAACCCGTTCACTGCCTCGTCCGGCACGATGGCGCTGATCTCCGATGCCGATACCAGCGTGAACGAGGCATTGACGCCTCCAAAGAGCACCGCCAAGGCGTCCGTAAAGCTCGCGCCCCGGAGGGTCACCACGGTCCCCACAGCCCCCGTTGCGGGCGTAAACGACTGGATCCGGGCGGGAACGTAGAACAAGCGCTGGCTTATGGCGGAGCCGGCCGGGTTGGCCAGGACGATTTCGCCCGTCGTTGCGCCCTCCGGAACGGTCGCTTCGATCTGGGTGTCCGAAAGGGCTTTGAACAGGGCGGCCGCACCGCCAAAACGAACCTCCGTCACGCTGGCGAGATTCGTGCCCGTGATGCTTACCACGACTCCGGCATCCCCGACTTCGGGCAAAAAGCTTTCCATCTGCGGCGCCAGGTCACCCACAACCGTAAAAGCTCCAGGGCTGCTGGCAGAACCGTTCGGCGTCAGGACGGTAATGGGGCCCGTCGTTGCCGCACTCGGCACCAAGGCGATCAGGGAAACTCCGAAAACGGTGAACTCCGCGTTCAGGCCGTTGAAGAGCACGGCCGTCGCTGGCTCCAGGTTGCGACCCGAGATCGTGACCAGCGTGCCGGGACGCCCGAGCATCGGGTCCACACCCGAAATTTCCGGCCCATCCTCCGCGTCCACGATAAAGACGGCGGCACTGGCAGCCGAACCGGAAGGCGTCACCACGGTGATCGGGCCGGTGGTGGCCCCGGCGGGAACCGTCGCCGCGATGGTGTTGCCAAAGGGGGCGAACTCTGCGGAGATGTTGTTGAAACGGACGGCCGTCGCTCCGCCAAAGGCGGTGCCGGAAATGATCACCTGGGTTCCAATCGGGCCGCGGTCAGGCGCAAAGCCAGTCACGACCGGCGGCGGCGCAGTCGTCACGTTGAAGTCCATTTCACTGGTCACGGTGCCGAACGGCGTCTCGAGCGTGACGGGCCCTGTCGACGCGCCCATCGGAACGACGGCCAGCAGGTTGGTGTCGGAAAAGCCCACCTGGAACTGCGCGGTGATTCCGCTGAACGACACGGCCGTCACCTTATCGAGGTGCTCTCCGATGATCGTGATGGAAGCACCGACCGGGGCGCTCGCAGGATCAAATCCCGAGATCGAAGGCGGTTCGCCTTCGGACGTGGCGGTTGCCGCGAGGATGGGCCAAGGCGTCGCTGCGCCCAGGGTCGTCCCGGGCGCGAGAACCGTTGACAACACCAACACGCAGACACATTGCATCATCCGCCGGTGCCATTCCTGAACAAACGGATTCACTTTCATTGACGAGCACTTGTGGACATCGCTTCGAACCCAACCACACCAGAACTTCCCCGGAGTGTCAACGCCCCTGCAACATGCGGAGCCGTTTTTCGCCCCGGTGCAGGAACCGCCCCAGACGCTCAGCGCCGCACGCGAAAACGCCCGTCGCAACGCGCCGTTTTTGCTCTGTCCGCCGTTTTTGCTCTTGCCCCCAAACAACGGCGAACGCATGCTCAAGCCGCAAGCAGCCATGAAACGCACTCTCGCTCACTTCATCCTTCTTGGCGGCATTTGTCTGGTTCCAAAGGGATGGGCCGCCACAGTCACCGACAACTTCGACACAGGCGATGATACCGCCCCCCCGGTCGCCTGGTCCCGGTATGACCCCATCTTCGAAGCGACAGCCGGTGGAGTCGCCTTGGGAGACTGGTCGTTTCCGGAGGGCAAAGGCTACCGGCTGATGACCCAGCCTTCACCGGAACCAGGAATGTTTGGGCAAGCCCGAATCGGCAGTTTTGCCCCTGGGAACTTCGCCGACTTTTACGTGGCCGCGGATATTGTCAATTGGGACCCAACAATTCACCAGGTGTTTGGCCTTCTGGCCCGAGTGGGAACCGTCGGCCCAGGCCAGACGAGCGGTTACCTGCTCGACTGGGATAGCTCGAACCCGGCAAGCGAGACGGCGGGGGATATGGACATCGTCCGGTTGGAATATGAACTCCCGAACGATCTGAATTCCAATGCAGTCTTTGGAGAAGATACGGTGCACCTGGTGGCCGGGCACTCTTACCGCTTTGTGTTTATGGGAGTGGGAGGCGCGTTCCGCGGATTGGTCTATGACCTGACAAACACCGCCGTTCCGCTCGTGGATTATGGCGTTATCGATCCAGCCTACGATCCCAAAGGAGCGTCCCATGTCACCGGCATGACGGGGTTGCTGGTGGCTAACAATGACGGAAGCCAGGACGGACCGGCCGATGCCACTTTTGACAACTTCCTGGCCACCGACGGACCGCTGCTGTCCACCAGTTTCCCGCTCCTGTCGGTGAGCAAGACGGCGCCGGGCAACGTGAGTCTCTCGTGGCCCATGAATTATCCCTACATGCTGCAAAGCAGCCCAAGCCTGGCCTCGCCCACTTGGACACCCGTCTCCGCGACCGAAACCAACCTCGCCAGGCAGGTTTACCACGTCTCGCCTCTGAAAGGAGCGGAGTTTTTTCAACTGGTGCCGCAGGTTTCCGAGCAGAGCATCCGTTGACGCAGGTCAACGCAAGTCTAGTGGATTCCCTTATGTTCCGCTCATGCAGGCACTTACACGGAAGCTCTGCCAGGCCGCGGTGTTGTTTTTCTGCTGGGCTGCAACTTGGACTTTCATTCACGCGTCGGAATCCACCCCCCCACCATTCAGCCCTCCACTGCTGAGTGTTTCGTCAGGCTCGCGCTACTTCGTGGACCCTGCCCAGAAGCCGGTGCTTCTCGCCGGGGCGCACACATGGAACTCCCTCCACGGCAACCACGAGCTCAATCCGATCTACGGCACGAATCCACCCGCGCTCGGTCCGGCCACCCTGACCGCAAGCTCCGCCCTCGAAACGTGGGCGGTGACCCACATCAACCCGTTCAGCGCAGACGATTCCGGGAGCCCAGGAGCGGGCAGCTTCTCCGGCACCATGCGGACGGCCGATCCTCAAGGAGAGAACACGGCCGATTTCCTCCAGGAAGACGGCACGACCGGAATGCATTCCCTTGCCAGGCCGTTTCAGCTTCCTGCTTGGGGCTATCAGGTGTCGGCCTGGCTCAAACCGGCGGGCAGAACGGCGGCGGAGTTGGGTCTTTCGGGAGACTGCTCGGCCGCTGCGGTTCAATTCAACCTCGAGGACGGCACGGTCCAGCAGTCCTACGAACGCGGTCTGTGGACTGTGACGGGGCAAAGCATTGAACCTGCGGACGACGGTTGGTTCCACTGCACCGCGACATTCAATTTGGCCGGCGAAGAAACCACGTCGGTGCTCGTCCTGCTGGCGGCCAATGGCACCAACGTCTACACGGGAGACGATGCAGCCGGCGTGTTCATTTGGAACTTTGGCATCGAGCCTCTTGAAAACAAGGTGGTCTTCCTGGATACGGACCATGTATGGGGCGTTGGAGGAGACGCCACGTGAACACGGACGGGTCCGTGCTCTACCTCAGAGTCACACCCGTGATCACAGACCAGCCTTCAAACGTGACGGCAACCGTGGGAGGCAGAGCCCGCTTTGTTGTCGCCGTGGCGGGGTTGGAGCCGCTGGCATACCAATGGCGGTTCAACGAGAATCCGATTCCGGAGGCCACATCCAGCGTCTACACGATTGAAGATGTGCAATCGGGCCACGCTTGGACTGGAGGATTGCCGCCCAGGCGCCCTCCCCGGGCCTCTATTGGCTGGAGCGTTCGGAGGATCTCAAGGCCTGGATACGCGTCCGCGAGGTTTCCCTGCCTGGAGAAGCGCTTTGCGAACTCGATCTGTTCGAAGGGCCCGGGCCGTGTGGGTTCTATCGCCTGGCCCCTGCTCCTTGACGCCCCTCCCTGCGGCAGACCGGGGCTCGGCACGTCAGGTTCCCTGCGCGGGTGAAGGTGTCCGGCGAAGTAATACTTGTTGCCCAATTCGTATTACGAACGAGCTTGCGTCTCTCCGTCCTCTCGCCTACTGATGAGTGGTGCACATACCGGATGGATTCCTCGACGCCAAGACGACCGTCACCACCGCGGCCCTTGCCGTGACCGGGGTCGGCTTGGCGCTTCGGCAAGTCCGGCACCATTTGCCGCCACGCCATGTGCCGTTGCTTGGCCTCTCGGCGGCCTTCCTTTTCGCCGCGCAAATGCTGAATTTCCCCGTTGTTGTCGGCACGTCCGGGCACCTGATTGGCGGGGTGCTGGTGGCGGCGTTGCTTGGGCCAAGTGCGGCCACGGTCGTCGTCACCGCCGTCTTGATCGTCCAGTCCCTTCTCTTCCAGGATGGCGGGGTGCTGGCGCTCGGTGCGAATATTTTCAACATGGCCATTCTAGGCGCAGGGGGCGGGTGGCTGATCTACCGGGGTGTGCATGCCATGTTGCCCAGCGCGTGGGGACGGCTGGCGGCGGTGGCGTTTGCCGGGTGGGCATCCTCATTGCTGGCGGCCATGGGGTGCGCTGGACAACTCGCCTGGTCTGACCGAGTGCCCTGGAGCGCTGGTTTTACCGCCATGGTGGGCGTGCACCTCTTTATCGGCCTGGGGGAAGGCGCGATCAGCGCACTCGTTTTCGCGGCGATCCAACGGACCCGTCCCGACCTGACCCAGGAAACCGCCCTGGCTCCAAGCGGACGCGGTCCCAAGGAACTTATCGGGTACGGATTGCTGGTGTCGTTGGGGCTGGCGTTGTTCGTGGCGCCTCTGGCAAGCCCCTGGCCCGACGGGTTGGAAGCCGTCGCCGAAAAGCTCGGGTTCGCCCACCTGGCCAAAGAACCGCCGGTGCCCGGTCTTGCCCCTGACTATGCGTTCCCGGGGGTTGGATCTCCGGTCCTGGCCACGTCTTTGGCCGGCTTGATCGGTTCGGTTGTGGTTTTCCTGTTGGCCCTGCTCCTGGCGCGGGCGCTGGTTGCGAACCGGGCCGCTCCGCACGGCCCGAAGCGCGACACATGAGACTCCACCTTTTGGAACATAGGCACAGGCGGCTAAACACCGTGATTCATCGGGCTCCAGCCGGCCTCAAGCTCGGAGCCGGCCTTGCCTTGATCCTCTGCGCGGTTGTCATTCCACCGGCAGTTCCCGGCTTTATCGCCTTCGCGTTCGTGCTGCTGGCCGTGGCCGCCGCGTTGAGCCGCATCCCGCCCTTGTTCCTGCTGAAGCGGTTGCTGCTTCTCGCGCCCTTCGTCCTGGGGGTCGTGGTTTTGAACGCCCTCCGGCCGGAGCACCGGGCGCAATGGCCTTGGCTGGTCGCCCGGAGCACGGTCTGCCTGCTCGCCGTCATCCTGGTTTCCAACACCACGCCGTTTAGCGAAGTCCTTCGGGTGCTAAGCCGGATCCGGGTGCCTGCCCTGCTGATTACAACCATCGCGCTCATGCACCGGTACCTGTTCGTCCTGGTGGAAGAAGCGCAAACCATGAGCCGCGCCCGGCGCAGCCGCACGTTCACCGTCCAGCGCTGGTGGCAATGGCGCGTGCTGGCGACCGTGGCGGGCCAATTGTTCATTCGCGCGTCCGAGCGGGCGGAACGCATCTATTCCGCCATGTGCGCGCGCGGCTTCAAATGAATCCCGCGATCGAACTGGAGAACCTTTCCTACCGTTATCACGACGGCACCCAAGCGCTCCGCGGAGTGAGCTTTCGCATTGCGGCCGGCGAGTGTGTGGGGTTGCTGGGGCCGAACGGTTCCGGCAAATCCACTTTGCTCCTCCATCTCAATGGCATTCTTCCCGATGAACCGGGTCGGGACGGGGGGGTTCGCATTGCCGGCCAATCGGTCTCGAGAGACAACCTGGCATCCATCCGGCGCCAGGTGGGGCTGGTGTTCCAAGATCCCGACGACCAGCTCTTCTGCCCCACCGTCAATGAAGACGTGGCCTTCGGCCCCCAGCAACTCGGCCTTAACGAAGCCGAGGTGGACCTGCGCGTTCAACGCGCGTTGGCCCAGGTGGGCTTGGCGGACTTCGGCCAGCGCGCCACCCACCATTTAAGCCACGGTGAAAAGCGCCGCGTTTGCCTGGCCGGCGTGCTCGCGTGCCACCCCACCGTCCTGGTGCTGGACGAGCCGACAAGCGACCTTGACCCGCGCGGGCGCCGCGAGTTGAAGGCGCTCTTGAGACAGATCGAAGCCACCAAGCTGATCGCCACCCACGATCTTGAAATGGTCGTCGAGCTGTGCCCCCGATCCATCATTCTTGACCAAGGCATCGTGGTGGCCGACGGCCTCACCCGCGACTTGCTCAACGACGAAGCCCTGATGCTGGCCCACGGCCTCGAGAAGCCGCACATCCTTTTCCACCACCACCCGCACTGAGGGTCGGGGGATTCGGGACGGCGTCGCGGTCTCGTGCCGTATTTGGCTCGTATTTCACTCGATTATGACAGGGATATAACACGTCTCCGGAACGAGTTAAATACGTGTCAAATACGTGTTATATACGTGTTATATGCGGCAGGACCGGGGATTCCTCCCGACGGCGCCCCAGATCCTCTTCTCTTGGTCGGGCTTGTCCGGAGCACTGCTCCCGATCGCCTGGGAGAGGAGTCGGGGTCGTACGCAACAGCAGGCGAAGATTAGGAGAAACGGGAGGCGCAGGAGCGAGATCAAGATCAAGGAGCAAGATCAAGGAGCAAGATCATGGGCAAGCGCAGATCGCAGTTTTGTCCTTTCAGGGCGTTCGCGCGGATGCTACTAATGGGGGCATCGCTCGGGTAGAGACAAACGAGAATGCCAGCGTTTCCCCGCACGGGAAAACGCCGGTGCCCTCTCTGCAGTCCGGCTCCCCCCCGCCGAGCCGGTGCCGGTTCCGGGCTTTCCGCACGGCGGCGGCCCTGGGGATTCCAATCCTGATCCTGCTTGCGACCGAGGGAATCCTCCGGTGGGCCGGTGGCGGCTATCCCACGAGCTTCTTTCTCGAACGAAAGATCGAGGGACGCGCCAGATTGATCGACAACCAGGAGTTCGGCCGGCGCTTTTTCCCGCCGGGGCTCGTTCGTTATCCCAAACCGATGGCGCTGCCGGCACAAAAGGCCGCCGGGGCGGTGCGGATCTTCGTGTTGGGCGAGTCCGCGGCGATGGGTGATCCGCAGCCGCGTTTCGGGCTGCCGCGAATGCTCGAAGCCTTGATGCGCGCACGGTTTCCGGGGCGCGAAGTGGAAGTGGTGAATGCGTCGATGGTTGCCATCAACTCCCACGTGGTGCTGCCCATCGCCCGCGAGTGCGCCGGCCGGGAGGGCGACCTCTGGGTGATTTACATGGGCAACAACGAGATGATTGGGCCCTTCGGCTGCATCAGCAAATTCGGAGTCCAAGCCCCCCCGCGAACTTTCGTTCAAGCCAGCCTCGCTTTGAAACGCACGCGGGTCGGGCAAGCCATGGACGCGGCCCTGTCCGGGTTGCGCCAGGGCGGGCATCCTCCTCAGCAATGGGCAGGCATGACGTTGTGGTCCGATGAGCTGATCCAACCGGACGACAAGAGCCTTGGGCGTGTTTACGAGCATTTCCAGAGCAACCTAAGGGCCATTCTTGAAGCTGGCCGGAGCGCGGGGGTTCCCGTGATCCTTTGCACCGTGGCGGCCAACCTCAAAGATTGCGCGCCCTTCAAATCCGTTCACGACAAGGCACTGGCACCTGCGAACCTGGAAGCATGGCAGAGCGCCTATGCCGAGGGTCGCGCTCTGGAAGGCCAGCGGCAACACGCCGAAGCCATGGCGAGCTACGAACGCGCGCTAAACCTGGACCGCCAGTTTGCCGAACTCTGCTACCGGGCAGCTCATTCTGCGCTCGCCTTGGGGAACGTGGCCCGGGCGCAAACCCTCTTTCGCGAGGCGCGAGATCGGGACGCGCTCCAGTTTCGAACCGACAGCCGGCTGAACGAAATCATTCGGCGTTGCGCGGAGGATTACGGCGGGAACAAGGTCGAGCTGTTGGACGCCGAGGCCCTCCTGGCCGCGGCTTCCCCCCAGCAGGTGGCCGGGCGCGAACTCTTTTATGAACACGTGCACTTGAAGCCGGAAGGGAATTACCTGCTGGCGCGGGCCATTGCGGATCGAGCGGTGAAAGCCCTGGGTCTGTCTTCATCTCCTGGAGCCGGCGCCGGACTCGCCTCCCCGGATGGCCAGGCGGCTGGGCCGGCGGAATGGATGACGGAGGCGGCTTGCTTCGATGCCCTGGGTCTGACGGAGTGGAACCGGTTTCAGCTGCTCGACGAAATCCGGAAACGAATGGAACAGCCGCCCTTCACTCTCCAGGTGGATCACGAGGAGCAGTTGGCCAAGCTCCGCGAGGAATTGCAGCAGTCCCGTTCCTCGACGAAGCCCTTCCAGCTCCAGCGCGCGGCGCAGGTGGCGGCGCAAGCGGTGGCGCACCGGCCCGAGGATCCCGATCTGCGCTGGAACCTGGCTGAACTGCTCGCGACGGCTGGCGATGCTTCCGGCGCGGAGCGGGAATGGCGGGCGGTCATCCGAATCCTTCCGCACACGCACTATGCGTATTACAACCTGGGCAGATTGTTGGAGAGCCATGGGCGGGCGGAGGAAGCCCTGAACCTGTTCGAAGCGTGCGTCCGGATCAGGCCGGACGACTTCGACACCCAATGCGCCCTGGGCGCACTGCTCTCCTCCCGAGGGCGCCCCAGCGAAGCCCTGCCACACCTGACCCGCGCCGTCCGGCAACAGCCGCACTCGACCCAGACACGCCTCGCGCTGGCGTGGGCGCTCCAGCGGATGAACCGGCCCGCCGACGCGGCCCGGGAATATGAAGAAGTCTTGCGCCTGGACCCCGGCAATGTCGAAGCCGGGGATTTTCTCGGGCGCACCCCGTCGGGTGTCAAACCGTGAAGGCAATCCACCAGGGCACACGAGCGAGTGCGCAGTTGGTCCCCATGGGCGGCGGGCGAGGCAGGGTGGGCGGCGCGGACAAACTTGCTTGCATGGCGGCAGGGTGGGCGGGGCTCCACGCGTTTCTGTGGCTGTATATCGACCCGCTGGCCTGGTATTACACCTCCGCACCCGTCTTCTCCACTTCCGGCGAGTTCCTCCGGCCGCACCTCTCGATTCCGGGAGGCTTGCTCCAGTGGGCGGGTGCTTTTCTTGGGCAACTGTCGTATCACGCGTGGCTGGGGGCCTTGACCCTCTTGATCCTCGCGGGATTGTTATCGTTGAGCACGGCTTGGCTTGCCGCCCCTCTTGGCAACCGGTTGACGGTGCTGTGGGCCGTTCCCCCGCTGCTCCTGGCCTTCATCGCAAGCCGCTATGCTCCCGGGCTTTTCGAAACGGGGCTCGGCGTGCTCTTGACCTGCGGTTGTCTTGGGATTTGGCTCATGCGGCCGCCCAGGTTTCGCGTTGGAATGGCGCTCTTTTCGGGGCTGTGCGTCGCGCTCTTCTACGCGGTCGGCCCTGTCTCATGCCTGGTGTTCATTGTTGCCGGCGCCCTGCACGAGGTGAGGCGAGAACATGGCGCGCGCTTGAACTGGTTCTGCTGGATCTGGATCGCGCCCTGGCTGGCGGTCACCTTCCTCTGGACGGGTTTCGATCCGGCAGGCTTCTGGACCCGCACCGGCGGGATCTCCACCCGCCTGGCCGCCGCGGGCCTGTATGCCGTCGTGGTCCTCCCCTGGGTGGAACGGACGCTTTCCAAGAGACTTCCCCGGAAGGCAGGTGCCCCATGGATGCCTGCAACCTCGCGCTGGGCAGCATTTCAAACCGATGCGGGCAACAGGATGCGCCGTGTCCTCAAAGGAGCGGCGGTTGTCCTGGTCCTGGCCGGGTTCGTGCTGACGCTCGATTCCGAGGGACGGGCGCTCCGGCGGATTCATGCCGAAGCGGAACGTGAGAACTGGCTGGGCGTGATCAACACAGCCGCTTCGCTGCATCAACTGCCCCCAGCAGCGCGTCTTCGAATCCACCGGGCGTTGCACCATCAGGGACGCCTCACAAGCGATCTGTTCTTCTTCCCGCAACGCTTCGGGACCGACCTCCTGGCATCGCTCACCGATGGACTGGACGTCTGCCTCCCTTTGAGCGACACGCTTCTGGACTTGGGCCATTTCAATTTGGCCGAACATTACGCCCACGAAGCGCTGGAGGTGCGGGGCGAGCGGCCGGAGATTCTATGGCGCCTGGCGTGGATCAACCTGCTCAAGGACCGGCCTGTGGCCGCGCGAGTATTCCTTAACCGGCTGGCCAAAATCCCGTTTCAGAGCGCCCAGGCGCAGCACTGGCTGCGTGTGATCGGAGAGGGAACGCTGGCTCGAGAACCAGAACTGGCGGAAGCGCGCTCGCGGCGTGTGACGATCGAATCGGCATGGTCGCATTTTCCAACGCCGGATCTGCTGAAAATGGCACTGCAATCCAACCGCAATAACCCGGCGGCTTTCGACTACCTGGCAGCCCATTACCTGGTCGCCAGAGAACCGGAGGAAGTGCTGCGAACCTTCGGGTCGCAAACACGCGCTGAGTTCGCCGCCCTCCCGCGGCATGTCACAGAAGCGCTCCTGGCTCTGAGCGCGGCCCGCGGAACCCCCCCCGTCGGTCCAGGCGGAAAGCCGCTCGATCCCCAGATCGTGGCGCGGTTCAACCGGTTCCGGGAAGCGATGACCCTGCGCCAGCCGGAGACCGCGGAGGCGATCGCTTCGTTCGCCCAGGATTTCGGGGACACCTACTGGTTCTACGATGTGTTCGGGCACAGCGCGAGGGCCGGCGCCCCCACGCGAAAGAACCAACCATGAGCCCCTCTCCTCTCCTGCGTCGGGCGGTTCGCTGCGCCAGCCTTCTCCTGGTGAGTTGGGGCTTGCAAGCGATTGGGCCAATCTCCGCAGCAGATCTTGCGACGGAGATTGCCCGCCCCCCGCGCCTCGCGCCGGATTACACGGACATCACGATTCCGCCGGGAATCGCCCCTTTAAACTTCGTCGTGGACGAACCTGACGTGGTGCGGCACACGGTGCGGTTGACCGGCAAGTCGGGTCTTCCCGTGGAAATCTCCGGACGCTCGGCGTCCGTAGCCATCCCTATCCGAAAATGGCGGGGACTGCTTGCGGCCAGTGCAGGACACTCGTTGGTCCTGGAGGTCCGTGTTCAAGGGAATGACGGCGGTTGGAGAGCCTTCACGCCGGTCACGAACCGAGTCTCCACGGATGCGCTGGATGGCCATTTGGCTTACCGCCTGCTTCGCCCGGTCTACAACGTTTACGGACCGCTCGGCCTGTATCAGAGGGACCTGTCCGGCTTTGATGAAACCCCGATCCTGGAGAACCGGAATTTGCGGGAAAAGTGCATCAATTGCCACACGTTCCTGAATCATCGCCCGGACTCGATGGCGCTGCACGTCCGGGACAAAGAGATCGGCAGCCCGATGTTGCTGATCCGCTCCAACGAAGTCGCGCGTGTGGACATGACCGGCGGTTACTTGAGCTGGCACCCGAGCGGACGGCTCCTGGCCTTTTCAGTGAACAGATTCGCCTTGCTCTTTCACACCACAGGCGAAACGCGGGACTTGTTCGACGCCGCTTCCGATTTGCGCATTTACCGGGTCGATTCCAACGCGGTCATCACCGTGCCGGCAATCGCGCAGCCGGACCGGCTCGAAACCTGGCCTTCATGGAGCCCGGATGGCGGTTTCCTTTACTTCTGTGCGGCGCCAAAGCTCCGAATGGAACGGCTGAAACAGATCCGTTACGACCTCCTGCGCGTTGCTTATGACATGGAACGGGATCATTGGGGTGAACCCGAGACCCTTGTTTCAGCCCGTGATACGCGGCTGAGCGCCGCCCAACCGCGTGTGTCGCCGGATGGCAAATGGCTGCTCTTCTGCCTGGCGCCGAACGGGAATTTCCCCGCCTACCAGCCGGGCAGCGACCTTTATCTGATGGACCTGCAAACGCGGCAGATGCGGCGCTTGGAGATCAACAGCGACGTTTCGGATTCGTGGCACAGCTGGTCGAGCAATGGCCGTTGGGTAGTCTTCAGCAGCAAACGGCGGGACGGTCTGTTTACTCGGCCTTACTTCACCCATGTCAATGCGGACGGCGAGTTCTCAAAGCCTTTCATTCTGCCGCAGCGGGACCCCCTCTATTACGAGTCGCTCCTGTGGACCTATAATTTGCCGGAGCTGATCCAGACCCCGATCGGCGTAAGCGAGCGGCAATTGGTCCAGGGCGCCTATGCCCCGCGAAGCCACCTCACACCCATTACGTCCGATCCCGGCGCGGCGGCGCACGGCACCGATAAGGAGGAAACGCAACCGACGGGAGCGCCCGCTTATTCTCGGGAGTAACCGTGACGGCCGAAGGAGCCGCCACGAAGCGGAACTCGACCCATCAAGGTGAAACTGGACCGACGGATTGCCGCGTATCGAGTTGCGTCAGGGCCGTTCGGGCGGGAGCGAAATCCGGCGCCAGCCGGAGGACGGCTTCGAATTCAGATCGGGCATCAGCAAGGCGCCCCTGCTCGACGTAGCTTGTGGCGAGATTGAACCGCGCCTGCCAATAGTTCGTGTCCAACCGGGCTGCCTCCAGGAAATAACCGGACGCCTGGTTGGTGAGCCCGAGTTGGCGAAGCGCCGTGCCGAGGTTATTCCAGGCCGAAGCGTATTCCGGCGTGATCCGGACCGCCTGTTCGAGATGCTGGAGGGCGTCGATTCCGCGGCCCATTCGCAGCAGGAGATTGCCAAGATTGTTGTGGGCCTCCGCATAGTCAGGGAAGATCCGCAAGGCCTGTTCGTACGCTTTAGCGGCGGCCTCGGGCTCCCCTTTTCGAGAGAGAGCTATGCCCAGGTTGTACTGCACGTCTTCGTCGTCCGGGTCTGCCTTCTCGGCTTCTCGCAGCAACGCGATGGCCTGGTCGAAGTCGCCATCAGCCACCAACTGGTTGGCCCGGTTGATCCTCTCAACGTTGGCGCGTTCTCCAGATCCGCCCGCGCCCGTGCCTGAGGGCCTCCCAGCCCCGGCCGGCGCCGACCCGGGCCGAATAGGGACACCCGCCGCCTCTTTCCCGCGGTTCGAGAATTGGCTTTGCCGGAGCAACCAAAAGCCGCCCGTCGCGAGGAACACGGCGACCAACAGGAGAACCCACCACACGCCCACACCCTTCCGTGGCGGGGCTCCTGGGCTTTGACTCGCGGGCCGTGTCGCGATGCGATTCGACTTCTTGGGACCAGGAGACGCGCGCTTCATCAGGAGGCAGACTATACGCGGCGCTCGTTGCCGTGCCCAGATTGGTTTTCGACCCGCGGTCCGTTCCTGCTACATTGGCAGGGTGACCGTCGCAAACCCGGCAACAGAGAACAGCCTGGATGCCCTTCTCAATGGGACGGCGCCAATCCTGGCGTTGGCCCCCATGCAGGACGTCACCAACCTGGCCTTCTGGCGGCTGATGGCCCAGTACGGCGGGCCGGACATTTATTGGACCGAGTATTTCCGTGTCTACCGCGACTCCAGGCTCGAGCGTGGCATCCTGGAGTCGATCATCGCGAACCCGACCGGGCGGCCCGCGATCGCCCAGTTGATCGGGAATGACATCCCGGCCCTGGTCCGGTCAGCCAAAGAGCTGCAGCAGTATCCCGTGGCCGCGATCGATCTGAACCTGGGCTGCCCGGCGCCGGTGGTCTATCGCAAACGCGCAGGCGGCGGTTTGCTGCGCGAACCCGAGCGGATCGATGCCATACTCGGGGCGCTCCGGGACGCGGTTTCCATCCCATTTACCGTCAAGACGCGGATTGGGTTCGACTCGCCGGCTGTGTTTGAGCAACTTCTCTCGTTGTTCGCGAAACATGCGATCGACTTGTTGACGGTCCACGGCCGGACCGTCGTCCAGATGTATCGGCCCGGAGTGCGCTACGATCTCATCAGCCTGGCGGCGCACGAGTTGCCCTGCCCCGTCCTCGCTAATGGCGGCGTCCATTGCCCGGATCAAGCGCTCAGGTTGCTGGCCGAATCCGGTGTGCGCGGGCTCATGATCGGAAGAGGAGCCATCCGGAATCCGTGGCTTTTCGAACAGGTCCGCCAGCGGCGCAGCGGGAAACCGATTCCCTGCCCCTCCGGTCGCGACGTCTTGCAGTTCATCGGCGCGCTTTGGGAAAGCCAAACCTGTGACGGCACAAGCGAAACCTCGCGCGTCAAGCGGATGAAGAAGTTCATGAATTTCATCGGCGAGGGTATCTCCGAGCAATTCCTGTTCGAGATCCGGCGAGCGCAAAGCGAATCGGAGTTTTTCGACGTTTGCAGGACGCACCTTGACCATGGCACCGCGATGTCTCTCACCCCTGTTTCGGAAGCGTGAATCTCCTGGAACCGGCCGCTGAGGCTGAACCGAAAGGGTTGGCTGAGATTGCTGGCAGCGACCGGCGAAAATAGTGACAATTTGTCAGCAATTTCACAGGAAGTTGATCAGCAATAACTTACCACTGATGCACCTCCCCTTCTATGGCCACCTTGGCGCTTGAGCCGCAAACTGCCGTTTCGCCTTGATTTTTCGCAAGTTCCTGGCCAGCATAGCCACAGCGTATGGAGATCGAAGACCGAGTGTTGGGGTTGGCTCGTGCTGTGACTCGTGGCTGTGCGCCAAGGTACAGGCAACGGACCCCTCCTTCAAAACTTGTCGCCGTCGTCGTGCTTCTCTCGACGCGACCGACCCTGACTTCTGACGAATGGATCTCCGTCCGGCACCTGGAGCATTACCTTGGGAAGTACGACAAGTTCCTGGCAGGACCTCCGGGATCGCCCGTGCGAATCGACGGGTTTCGCGTCCGAACTTTCCCCGGGAAGTTCTTTGGTTCTGTGGTGGCCATCAATCAAGTGATGCTCTGGCCTCCGTTCTTCAGGGTGTTTGAGGAGTACCGCTATATCCTCATTTACCACCTGGATAGCTTGGTCTTCTCGGATCAAATGGAGAGATGGTGCCAATCGGATCTGGATTATATCGGTGCCCCATGGATCAAGTGTCCGGACTCGCCCTGGGTGGAAAAGCAGCGGGTTGGAAATGGGGGGTTCGCTCTGATGAAGGTCGAGTCCGCGTTGAAGGTGCTCTATCGTCGGTATGAGCAAGCGCCACGGACATTTTGGCTCGACATGTTTGCACGAAACAGCCGCCGGTTTCGCCCCGCCGTGGGGCTCTTGCGCAAGGTGCAGTCCACCTTCCCTCGAGTGAAGCTCGTCAACCTGCTAATCAACGAGTATGACGAGGTGAACGACCCCGGGCCGAGCAATCGCAATGTCGACATTTTCTGGTCAGACCACGCGGTATCGTTCCTGCCGGAATACAAAGTCGCTTCGCTTGAACAGGGATTGGAATTCGCCTTTGAGGTGGCACCCCAGCAATGTTTCGAAATGAACGGGAGGAGGATGCCGTTCGGATGCCACGCTTGGGGCCGCTACGATCGAAGCTTTTGGGAACCCCATTTGCTCGGCGTTGAGCAGAGGGTTGCCGCGGTCTGAGCCAGGCGCAGATGGGCCGGCAGACCGCCCCCGCCGAGAGGTCTTCCTTTTCACGGGGCTGCTATCCCGCCCCGATCTCGTGCGTGCCCTTCCTGCCGTCAATCCGGGTTGCCTCTGCGCCGGGGTGTGCTACGTTGCGCGTTCTTTAGTGAGCATTGTCAAAGAAATTCAGAAGCGGCGAACATTCGCCATCATTTCACACCCTGACGCCGGGAAGACGACTTTGACGGAGAAGCTTCTCCTGTATGGCGGCGCCGTGCAGCTCGCGGGCTCGGTCACCGCCCGCAAGAACCAGCGTGCGACAACCTCAGACTGGATGGAACTGGAGCGCAAGCGGGGCATCTCTGTTAGCTCGACCGTCCTCCAATTCGATTACGCCGGCTATCGCATCAACCTCCTGGACACGCCGGGCCACAAGGACTTTTCCGAAGACACTTACCGGGTGCTGACGGCGGTCGATTCCGTGGTGATGGTGATCGACGCGGCAAAAGGCATCGAGGCGCAGACCCGCAAGCTGTTCGAAGTCTGCCGGCAGCGCAACGTGCCGATCTTCACGTTCATGAACAAGTGCGACCGCCCCACGCGTGATCCGCTTTCGCTGCTGGATGAGGTAGAACGAGTGCTTGGCATCGGCGCGTTCCCCGTGAACTGGCCGATCGGCAGCGGTGCCGATTTTCAAGGGGTCTACGATCGCCGGGCCAAACAGGTGCACCTTTTCGAACGCACCGCGGGCGGGCAGTTCCGAGCGCCCGTCTCCGTCGGCGGTTTGGACGACGCCTTGATTCGCAACCGGGTTGATGACGCCACATTCCGGATCATCTCCGAAGAGCTCGCGATGCTGGATTCGGCCGGCGAAAGCTTCGACGACGCGGCGGTGCTCGCAGGCAAGACCACCCCGGTCTTCTTCGGCAGCGCCGTCAACAACTTCGGCGTGCAACTCCTTTTGGACGGCTTCCTCCAGCACGCTCCTGCGCCGAAGCCGCGCTCCATTGCCCACAGGTCCATCGCCCCAGAGCACCCGGCTTTCTCAGGTTTCATCTTCAAGATCCAGGCGAACATGGACCCGCGGCACCGGGACCGGATTGCCTTCGTGCGCGTCTGCACGGGGAAGTTTGAACGCGACATGACGGTGCTGCATTCGCGGACGAACAAGCGGGTGCGTCTGTCGAGTTCGCACAAGCTTTTTGGAAATGAGCGCGAGACCCTTGACGAAGCCTACCCGGGCGATGTCATCGGGCTGGTAGGCCACTCGGAGTTCGGGATTGGCGATACGCTGACGACCGATCCGGCGATTGTTTACAAGGAGATCCCGCGGTTCACTCCCGAAGCCTTTGCCTTCCTGCACAACCCGAACACGGCGAAGTTCAAGCAGTTCCGCCAAGGCCTGGATCAGCTCTTGCAGGAAGGCGTCATTCAGGCGTTATCCCTGCGCAATGCGGCTGCAAGAGTGCCGCTGCTTGCCGCGGTTGGACCCCTGCAATTCGAAGTGGCCCAGTATCGTCTGGAAAGCGAGTATGGCGCGGCGTCGCGTCTTGAACCGGCTTCGTGGACCGTCGTGCGGTGGCTTCCGCCTCACTTCAAGGACGCCGAATTGGATGCGCTTTCTCTGCCTACCGGTGCCCAGATTGGCTTTGACATGGGCGGCCACCCGGTTGTCCTCTTCGCCAACGAATGGTCGGCCAACTACTTTTCGCAAACCAATCCCAAGACGCCGCTCTCTCACCTGCCGGTTGAGGACACGGCCACGGACGCCGCGTCATTGACGCCCCCTGCCCCTTCCGCCCGGGCCGCCTAGCGATTGCCTGCCGCCGCTCGTGTGCTAACCTCCTCCACGCGGTTGCCACCGAGGCCAGCGCTATCCCTACCCCGGGCCCGGAGCCGTTGACGAAGGGACAGAACGAACGGATGTAGAACCTATGGCAGTGGAGTTCAAAGATTACTACAAGAGCCTGGGCGTCTCCAAAGACGCGACCGACGACGAGATCCGAAAGGCTTTTCGCAAGCTCGCGCGCCAGTATCATCCTGACGTCGCGAAAAACAAAACCCAGGCCGAAGAGAAGTTCAAAGAGATCAACGAAGCCTACGAGGTCCTGAGCGATCCGGAAAAGCGCAGGAAGTACGACACGCTCGGCGCCAACTGGAATCGCCAGGGTGGGTTCCAGCCGCCGCCCGGCTGGGAGGGGAGCCGTTACACCGAAAACGGTCCGGAGGGCACCTTCGAATTCCAGTTTGGGGGCACGGGTTTTAGCGATTTCTTCGAACAGTTCTTTGGCACCAGGGGCGGGGGAATGCCGGGAGGATTCGCGTTCGAGCCGGAAGGGCCGTCTCACGAGCCTCGAGGCTCCCATCGCGGTTCGCAGGGATTCCGCCGGGGCTTTGCCCAGCGCGGCGGCGACATCCAAGGGGATATCTTGGTCACGCTTGAGGAAGTCCTCCACGGTTCGATTCGCCCCGTCTCGTTCCGAGTGGCCAATCGCCGGACAAACCAAACGGAGACGCAGACCTTCCGCACGAAGATCCCCCAGGGGGTGCGCGAAGGGCAATTGATCCGCGTTGCGGGCAAAGGCGAGGCGGGAGCGGGCGGAGGCAAGCCAGGGGATCTCTACCTGCGTGTGCGCTATGCCAAGCACCCGGATTTCCGGGTGAACGGCGCCGATCTTTACTACGACCTGGAGTTGGCACCCTGGGAAGCCGTTCTGGGCGCCACCGTCCCCATCCCGACCTTGGACGGTCCCGTCTCGCTCCGGGTGACGGCGGGGACGAAGAACGGGCAGCAACTGCGCGTGCGCGGCCGCGGGCTGCCGAGTGGCGACAAGGGCCGAGGCGATCTTTACGCGGTCGTCTCGATCGAAGTCCCGCGGCAGGTCAGGTCCGAGGAGCGGCAGCTTTGGGAAGAACTGGCCAGGAGATCCGATTTCCGGCCCAGGGGTTAACGCCTATGCTGCCACTCAAAGACGATATTCCGAGCAGCCGGTTTCCTGCCCTCACCGTGCTGTTCATCGCTCTCAATGGCATCGTATTCGTGCTTGAACTGGCCGCTGGGAATGAACTCGACCGGATGCTGCTCACGTTCGGGATCATCCCCGCCCGGTACACCATTCCGGAGGTGGCGCGCCTGTTCACCGTTCGTGAACAATTGCTGCCCTTCCTCGCATCGATGTTCCTGCATGGCGGCTGGATCCACCTGATCGGGAATATGTGGATCCTCTGGATTTTCGGGGACAACGTGGAAGACCGATTGGGGCGGTTCCGTTACGCTTTCCTTTACTTGATCGGCGGCGTGGTGGCCGCTCTGGTCCATATCTACACGAACCCGGCCTCCACCCTGCCAACGATCGGCGCAAGCGGCGCGGTGGCCGCCGTGATGGGCGGCTATTTCCTCCTCTATCCGCGCGCGAACGTCGCGATGATCGTGCCGCCATTCTTCCTCGGCCCGATCTTCGTCGTGCCGGCCGTGTTGTTCCTGGGCTTCTGGTTTGTCCTCCAATTCTTCAACGGCACGCTCAGCTTGATGAGTTCGTCTCAGGTGGGCGGCATCGCGTGGTGGGCCCACGCGGGAGGATTCGTCTTTGGCGCACTCCTCTGCAGCGTCTTGAAAGTCCGGCATCTCCGCGCTGCCGTGGGGGAGCGACCGCCGGTCATTCGCTCGGACTGGTGGTAGAAACCGTGTTGGCGCAAAGGGAAACCCCCTTCGCCGGGCAGCGTACCTGGGGAGACCGCAGCATCAGCTACAGAGATCAGGAGCAAGAAGCCACTCGGACCTGTCGGGCATCTTTCGGCCCCCTCAACAAGTCGTCTCGCCGGGAAACGCTTGCTGGCGCAGGGCTTCATAAAGCACCAGCGCCACACAATTCGACAGATTGAGCGACCGCGCCTGCGGATGGAACATGGGTATCCGAATCCAGCTCTCGCGATCCGCCTCAAGAAGCGCCTTGGGCAACCCCGCCGTTTCCCGGCCGAAAACGAGCGTATCGTCCGGACCGTAGGCTACCTCCGCGTAATGCCGGCGCCCTCTCGATTCAATGAGCCAGAGCCTGCCCGTTCGCGCGAACCGGGCTTCAAACTCGGCCCAATTCTTCCATCGATGCCATTCCACGTGCTGCCAGTAGTCCATTCCGGCGCGCTTGAGCGTCTTGTCATCCAGCTTGAACCCAAACGGCTCGATCAGATGCAACCGCGTCCGGGTGGCCGCGCAGAGCCGGGCCACATTGCCGGTATTGGGCGGGATCTCCGGCTCAAAGAGCACAACATTCATCCGCGATCCTCTCGATGAACGCCTTCCTTCATCCCGCCGTAGAACACTTCCCACAACACAAGTCCATGCGCCGGCGCGCTCATGCCACCGGCCCGCCGGTCTTTGAGCGCCAGCATGGACGGCAGCGCTTCGGGCCCGATCTTGCCCAGGCCCACCTGCACCAGCGTCCCGACTATCCCCCGGCACATCCGATAAAGAAACCCGTCCGCCTCGATCACGAACGTGAGCAACGGCCCCCCCTTCCGAATAGCGCAACGCCGGACCGTTCGCACCGTTGACCGGACCGGGTAATCGTGCGTGGCCGCAAACGACGCAAAGTCATGGCGCCCGACCAAATGCCGCGCCCCTGTGCGCATGGCGCCGATATCGAGGGGCTTATGAACCAGCCAGGCCTGGTGCCGAAGCAGCGGATTTTGCGCAGCATGGTTCCAAACGAAATAGCGATACTGTTTGCCCGTGGCGCTGAACCGCGCATGGAAGTCCGGGGCGCAACGACTGGCTTCCAGAACACGGATGGCTTCCGGCAAATGCGCATTGATCGCCAGCGGCAGTTTCCGCAGCGGAATTCGGGCGCTTTCCGGCGCGAGTTCCAGGTGGGCGGCCATTCCCAAGGCGTGCACCCCGGTATCCGTCCGGCTCGAACTGTGCAGCCTCGGCCGGCCTGGAAAAAGCCTGGCCAACGCGTCTTCAACCACTTGCTGCACGCTGACGCCGGTCTTTTGCACCTGCCATCCGGCGTAGTTCGTGCCGTCATACGCGATCACAAGCTTGATTTTGAGCGTGCTCGGCTCCACGCGCGCCAATTTCAGCTACCGGCCAACCGAAGCCAATCACAAACAGGCGCTTGTGGCGCCCGTTCCATTTGTGTGATTGGTGTGTTTCGTGGGCAGAATTGCACCGACCCGCTGCCAAATTCAGCGAAGTTTCCCGCTTCAGACTCCGCGCCGACGCGGATAGCATGCGGCCATGAAACCTTGGTTTTCTCTCGCTCAATTGCTCCTCGCGATCACTCTCGCAACGACGTCTCTGGCCTTTGCCCAAGCCGTCCCGCCTGCCAACCCGGTGCTTCCGCCCGCACCCGCCGGCCAAAAATGGACCCTGACCTGGCAGGACGAGTTCGACGGGGCCGCCCTGGACGAATCGAAGTGGAACAGGTTGGGCGACTGGAAACGTCGCGACGGCTATTGGATCAAGGACGACGCCTACCTTAGCGGCAAGGGCACGCTTTTGCTTCGCACGCGGAAAGATGAGGATCGCTACACTTGCGGCGCCATCAACACCCGCGGCAAGTTCGAGCATTCCTTTGGGTACTACGTCGCCCGCTGCAAGATGCCTGTCCAACCGGGGCATTGGCCCGCCTTTTGGATCATGGGCTCGGGCGTTGGCACCGTTGGGGATCAAGGCCGTGACGGCACCGAGATCGATATCGTCGAGATTCCCTGGCGCGACGGGCAGATCACGATGAACCTGCATTGGGACGGCTACGGCAAAGACCATAAGTCCGCCGGAACCAAGGTCACCCTGCCGGAGCTGACCGAGGGTTTTCACGATTACGGTCTGCTCTGGACCAAAGATGAATACGTCTTCTTCGTCGACGGCAAAGAAGTGTGGCGGAGCAATGCAGGCGGCGTCTGCCAGGTTCCCCAGTTCCTCAAACTGACCGAGGAGATTGGCAAATGGGGCGGCGATATCACCAAAGCCCAACTGCCCGACTATTTCGAAGTGGATTTCGTTCGTGTCTACGATCTGGCCGCGCCGTAAGCCGCGGAAAGACAGCGGCACAAAACGTATCACATCCCGCCTGCTTTTACGGATGACCCGTTGCTGACCCGGTGTTCACCCGTAGATCACCCGTTGCCGAACGGGTGATCTACGGGTGAACTACGGGTGAACTACGGGTGAACTACGGGTGAACACCGGCGCGAGTGGGGTTGCGGGTTGAAGCCGGGCGGGGCACGCTCCTGGCCATCGGTCAACTAAGCGGTTGACGGACAGCCATTCTCCTTTTGCTCAGAAAAGATCTGAATCTCAGGTAGATGACATGGGTGTTGGCAGGTGAGCAAAACAGTTGCTAC
>CAZODO010000036.1:0-51506 GCA_964578605.1 uncultured Verrucomicrobiota bacterium
TTAACCCTTTCCTCTCCAATCAGCTCTCGCCCACCTCCGTGCAGCCCTGCTCCGCATCACTGCGGGCTGTCACCCAGCTCGAGGGCAGGGCGGCGCGAAGGTCTTCCCACCCTCCCGTGCGACTGCGAGTTCCCGGGACGATGAATCGGACGGTTCCGCCACGGCCACATTGCCTTGCCCCGCCCGATGAACGTGAGCTTTCCACACGCCCTTCTGAGTGAAAATAACACGGGCGACCCCGGCGGAGGAGTCGCCCAACCGTCCTTCCCGAGAAGGACGACAGAGTTGATGCACTAATCGTTGGAACGAAGCAGCTATTGTGCCTGACTAACCCACTTCACGAGGCACTTCGCCAATCCAGCGACGCAAGGCGGACCCTTGCGGAGAACATCGAGTTGCTCATCCATGGCTAGAACCGCCCCGTGTGATCAAATCGCAACAGTCGGTGGCCGGGACCGTTTAGGCTGCTTCGGACAGTTGTGAAATTGTAAGATACTTAACACCATATACTTGCTTTGATGACAATTTGTCAGCGTTCCCCATGGCATCCCGGTTGCTACGGCCCCGCGTGCTGTTAACTGACCTGAAACCAAGCCCGACGCCAAGGCTCGAACGAGCGATAGCGGGCGCATGTTCCAGTTCCGTTTTCAGGCTGGCTCGCGGCGTTGGCAGCCGAGGGGAACCGAGGTCGCTGCCGCGTCCAGCCAGCCTCCAACATCATTCGCGGAGCAAACGATCCGTTTCATCGCTATGTTTATGAAGAAAGTTGAAGCCATCATTAAGCCGTTCAAGCTCGAGGAGGTCAAAGACGCCCTCGGCGAGATCGGCATCGAAGGAATGACGGTCAGCGAGGTCAAGGGCTTCGGACGCCAAAAGGGGCACACGGAAATCTACCGAGGCAGCGAGTATACGGTGGATTTTCTGCCGAAGATCAAAATCGAGCTGGTGATCCCCGATTCCCAGGTCGAACCCGCGGTCCGCACGATCATCAAAACCGCGCGCACCGGCAAGATCGGGGACGGGAAAGTCTTTGTTTCAAACATCGACGAGGTCGTGCGCATTCGGACGGAAGAGAAAGGAGAACTGGCGATCTAACCGATACGGGTCGTAACCATCGGAAACGAACTTCAACTGCCGAAATCATTCTATGAAATACGCACTCACGCTGCTGCTTGCGGCCACCGTCGCCGTGTTGAACCTGAACGTGCGCGCTGCGGACGCCCTGGCGGCTCCAACGGCGGCGCCGACTCTTGAGCAGCGGATTACCGATCTCGAAGCTTACGTCACCAATGGTGCCCGGCAGAGCGCGAGCCCGACCGCCCTGGCCACCGCTCCCGGCCCAGGGCATAACGCCTGGCAAATGGTCTGCGCCGCCCTGGTCCTGTTCATGACCCTGCCTGGGCTCGCGCTGTTTTACGGCGGGCTTGTCCGGCGCAAGAACGTCTTGTCGGTTCTGGCGCAGTGCCTTGGGATTGCGGGCCTGGTCACCATTCTGTGGTGGCTCGCCGGCTACAGCCTTGCGTTTCATAGCGGCGGGCCATTCTTGGGAACCCTGGATTGGGCCTTCCTCAAGGGGGTCGATTCCGCTCCCAATACCGATTATGGCGCGTGGGTTTCCCACAATGTGTTCTCGATGTTTCAGCTCATGTTCGCCATCATTACGCCCGCCCTGATCGTCGGCGCCATCGCCGAACGCATGAAGTTCTCAGCCATCCTTTTGTTCGTGACGATCTGGATGTTTGCGATTTACTTCCCGCTCGCGCACATGGTTTGGGGCGTTGACGGGTTCATGAATGGGCTCTGGAACAAATCGGCCTCGATCAAAG
Organism: uncultured Verrucomicrobiota bacterium; assembly: GCA_964578605.1. GTDB lineage: Bacteria > Verrucomicrobiota > Verrucomicrobiia > Limisphaerales > SIBE01 > JAXMHN01. The sequence goes on from CAZODO010000036.1 coordinate 1,827, forward strand.
CGATTGATTTCGCGGGTGGAACCGTCGTCCACATGTCTTCCGGGTGGTCGGCGCTCGTCTTGTGCCTCATTCTCGGGAAGCGGCTTGGGTTCGGGCGCGAACCGATGCCGCCGCACAACATGGTCCTCTGCATGGTCGGCACCGGGATGCTCTGGGTGGGTTGGTACGGGTTTAACGCCGGCAGCGCTGTGGCGGCGGATGGCATTGCGGCGAACGCGTTCATGACCACAACGCTTACCGCAGCGGTCGCCTCGTTCGTGTGGCCCATGGCGGAATACCTGCTCAAGGGCAAGCCGAGCATTCTTGGTTTCTGTTCCGGGGCTGTGGCCGGACTGGTCGTCATCACGCCGGCGGCCGGTTTCGTGAGTGCCAGCAGCGCCATCCTCATGGGGGTCGTCGCGGGCCTCGTGCCGTTCTTCGCCTGCTACAAGCTCAAGGCCTGGTTCGGCTATGACGACGCCCTGGATACCTTCGGCATCCACGCGGTCGGCGGCACGCTTGGCGCGCTTCTGACCGGCCTGTTCGCTTCCCCGGCGGTGAACCCGAACCTCCAATCGCTTGCCGCCACGGTGGGCAACAGTCTCTGGCTCGAGCAGGTCAAAGCCATCGGGCTGACGCTGGCCCTGGCGACGATTGGCACGGCGGTGATCGCGTATGGGGTGAAGGCGACCGTGGGCCTGCGGGTCGAGGAGGAGGTCGAGTCGGTCGGCCTTGACCTCGCGGAGCATGGCGAAGAAGCCTATCACGGTGGACCTCTCGGAGGCCACATGTCACGTCCGAGCGCCTCGGTGGGCTTGGAACTGGGCGGCTTTGGCGATGCCATGCGCCCGCGCACCTCGGAGAATTAAGGGATTTGAATCAACAACACGTCTGCCCAACCCGGCCTGGCACCTTGCCGAGCCGGGTGGCAGTCTCAGTCAACCCCCAATAAAGAAAGCATAGCACGAAGCAATGAGTACCCCTGCAAGTGTAGTCGAAATGGCCAAGAAGGAAGGCGCCAAGATGGTCGACATCAAGTTTGTCGACACCTTCGGCGTCTGGCAGCACTTCTCCTGCCCGATCAACGAACTGACCGAAGAAGTCTTTAGCGAAGGCTTCGGCTTCGACGGTTCGTCCATTCGCGGCTGGAAATCGATTGAAGCCTCCGACATGCTCGCCATGCCCGACCCCGACACCGCGTTTATCGACCCCTTCTGCGCGGTGCCAACCCTCTCTTTGACCTGCACCATTGCCGAAACCGGAACCAAGGAGCTGTACGCACGCGACCCTCGCGGCATCGCCCAGCGCGCCGAGAAATTCCTCGTGAGCACCGGCATCGCTGACCAGGCGTTCATCGGGCCCGAAGCCGAGTTCTTCATCTTCGATAACGTCCAGTACGACGCCAAGGCCAATGGCACCTTCTATTCCGTCGATTCCGAAGAGGCGCCCTGGAACTCCGCCCGCGACGAAATGCCCAACCTCGGATACAAGATCCGCCACAAGGAAGGCTATTTCCCCGTCGCCCCGGCCGATACCCAGCAGGATATCCGGACCGAGATGTGCCTTTTGATGGAGCAATTGGGCATCAAGATCGAGCGTCAGCATCACGAAGTGGCCACGGCCGGCCAAGCGGAAATCGATTACCGGTTCGACACCCTGCTGCGAGCCGCCGATTCCATGATGGTGTTCAAGTACGTCGTCAAGAACGTCGCCCGCCGCCATGGCAAGACCGCCACGTTCATGCCCAAGCCGCTCTTTGGCGATAACGGCTCCGGCATGCACACCCACCAGTCTCTCTGGAAGAAAGGCAAACCGCTCTTTGCCGGAAATGAGTATGCCGGGTTGTCCCAAATGGCCCTCTATTATATCGGTGGGCTGCTCAAGCACGCCTCCGCCCTCTGCGCGCTTTGCAGTCCGACTACCAATTCCTACAAACGGCTCGTCCCCGGCTACGAAGCGCCCGTCAACCTGGCGTACAGCTCGCGCAACCGCTCGGCCGCAATCCGCATCCCGACCTATAGCGAGAATCCCAAAGCCAAGCGCATTGAATACCGGCCCCCTGACCCGAGTGCGAATCCTTACCTCTGCTTTGCGGCGCTGCTCATGGCAGGACTCGACGGCGTCCAGAACAAGATCGACCCCGGCGAACCCATGGACAAGAACCTGTACGAGCTGCCGCCGGAGGAATTGGCCAAGGTCCCGCAGGTCCCGGGAAGTTTGAGCGATGCCATCGTGCACCTGGAGCGCGACCATGAGTTCCTTCTCAAAGGCGACGTTTTCAGCCGCGATTTCCTCGAGATGTGGATCGCCAATAAGCGCAAGGATTCCGACGCGCTCCGTCTGCGCCCGCATCCATACGAGTTTTACCTCTATTACGACGTCTAGGAGTTTGACGCGTCAGAGCAGTGGGTGGGGGGACAGGAGGCGGCGCGGAAGCAGGGTCCGCGCCGCCTTTGCCGCGTGATCTTCTTGCTTTTGGCACGGAACTTCGTCGGCGTGTCGTTTTTCGATTCAACGGCTACAAGGATGGTATAAAGGACGCTGCAACGGCTCAAATCGACGCTTTTTTGCGAAAGCGAGGGTTCCGTGAGCCGCACGCGTTTCCGCCGGGCTCCCTCCGGTCTAAACACGGTCGTCACCCGGTGATCACTCGGTCATCACCCGTGCACGAACGGGTGATCTACGGGTGAACTACGGGTGATCACCGAGGGATCAACGGATGCCGGCCGCGAACGGCCAGGCTTCTGTCGAATCCCGCTCCCGATGCCGAGCCGTCAAGATTTCTGCTTCTCCACACTGACACTTCTGCTATGGTCTCCGCTCCGTGCACGGGGTGGTTGGGGCCTGAGGCCAGGAAGGTCAGGATCACGACGAACAAGCCCCGGGGCCGGAAATTGGACTGACTGAGCACGATGAGCGATCGAACTCTCACGGCGAAAGGACTGACCGACCTGACTGTCGGGTTGAATCGGTTGGCGCGCAATCTGTGGTGGACCTGGAATCAGGACGCCCAAGAAATCTTCCAGGAGCTCTCTCCGCGGGGTTGGCAGAATCTGTACCACAACGCCGTCGCGGTCCTGCATGAAGTCTCCGAGTATGAACTGCGCGTCCGGCTTCAAGACCAAGGCTTTGCACGGCGGGTCCAGGACGTGCTCAGGACCTTTGAGGCGTATCTGGATGAGAAGGAGACCTGGGGTCGGCAGCACGCGGCTCCCCTGCAGCAGAACCCGGTGGCGTACTTCAGCGCCGAGTTCGGGTTTCACGAGACGCTGCCCATTGCGGCGGGTGGCTTGGGAATCCTGGCGGGGGATCACGCGAAATCCGCGAGCGACTTGGACCTCGGGTTTGTGGGCATCAGCCTTTTTTACCGCGAAGGCTATTTCCAGCAGATGGTCAACCAGGACAACTGGCAACTCGAGTATTACACGCTGCTCAACCCGAGGAATCTGCCGGTGGAACCGGTCTTGAATCCACGGGGCGAACCGCTGGTCGGCATGGTGGAGATCGGGATGTCCGAGGTGTTCTTCCAGGCATGGCGGGTGAATGTCGGCCGGGTTCCGGTCTACCTGCTCGATACCAATCGTCCGGAGAACGAACAGCGCTTTCGCGATTTGACCCTGCGGGTGTATGGCGGCGACAACAACACGCGGATCATGCAGGAGATCCTCCTGGGAATTGGCGGCGTCCGCCTGCTCCGCGCCCTGGGCATCCAGCCCTCGGTCTTTCACATGAATGAGGGGCATGCCGCGTTCCTTACGCTGGAACTCGTGTGCGAGAAACTGGCCGAAGGGAAGCCGGTTGCCAAAGCGTTGGCGGCGACCCGGGACCAGTGCATCTTCACCACCCATACCCCCGTGGAGGCGGGACACGATCGGTTCAGCCAGGACCTGATGCAGTTCGCTCTCATGAAGGTCCATTCGCAGCTGAAAATCCCCTTTGGCGAGCTGATGGCGCTGGGCCGGGTCAATCCGGCCGATGAAAACGAGCTGTTCTGCATGACCGTCCTGGCTCTGAAACTCTCCCGCGCCGCGAACGGAGTCAGCGAACTGCACGGCCAGGTGAGCCGCGCCATGTGGCAAACGCTCTTTCCGCAGAAAACCAAGGAGCAAGTGCCCGTCACTCACATCACCAACGGCGTGCATTTGCTGGGCTGGATGAAAGGCCCGGTGCGCCGGTTTTGGAAGGATCGGTTGGGGGCGTCCTGGGAAGCCAACGTGAATGAACCGGAGTTCTGGGAGCGTCTCGCCGATCCGGATTTCATCTCGGACGAGGAACTCTGGGCGCTGCGCTACAAGCTCCGTCGCGAACTGATCGAGTTCACTCGCCGGCGCCTCCTGTTGCAAGGCCAGCGCACGATGCAAGGCGACTTCATCGCGTTCGACCATTTGCTGAACCCCGATGCCCTCACCATCGGTTTCGCCCGGCGCTTCGCCACTTACAAGCGCGCGCCCCTGATCTTCCAGCAGTTTGAGAACGTGGTGAAGCTTGTGTCAGACCGGGCGCGCCCGGTGCAATTCGTCTTCGCGGGCAAAGCCCATCCCCGCGATGACGATGGCAAGCGGTACATCCAGCACATTATCCACCTGAGCAAGTACACCGAGCTCAAAGGCCACCTCGTGTTCATCGAGAATTACGACGTGCATGTCGCCCGGCAGATGGTCTCCGGATGCGATATCTGGTTGAACAACCCGCGTCGGCCCCTCGAGGCTTCGGGGACCAGCGGCATGAAAGCCAGCTGCCATGGCTGCCTCAATATGAGCATCATGGACGGCTGGTGGCGGGAAGGTTTCGACGGCACAAACGGCTTTGCGATCGGGGATGATTCGCATCCCGAAGACATTACGGAACAGGACCGGCTCGATAGCGCAAACCTCTACCGCGTGTTAACCGAGGAGGTTATCCCCACCTTCTATTCCCGCGATGCCCAGGGAATTCCCCGGCGCTGGATCGCCATGATCCGACGCGCCATGGTCACCTTGGTTCCGCGGTACAATACCTGGCGCATGGTCAAGGAGTACGCGCAGCGCTTCTACGTCCCGTAAGCGCCGCCCGCCAGCGGCCCAAGCAAGCGGGAGACCTCTATCGGGCCGGCGTGTTCCCGGCTTTCTCCCACGCCTTGATGCCGCCTTCAAGGTTGTCAGCATTGGGAAAATCCAGTTTGGCCAGCTTCTCGCAGGCGGTCACACTGCGTCGGCCAGTGTTGCAATGGATCAGATAGGTCTTCTGCGGGTCCAGCGCCTTTCCGGCTAGAGCGGGACGTTCATCAAGCCTCACATCGGCTTGGTGGCGGCGATTTCACACGCGTGGGTCTCCCAGATCTGAAGAGGGTCCATGCGGCCTTTCCGCAATTGCTTGAACTCGGCGGGGAAGCGCCGTTGGGTCAGGCGACGTTCCGCGACGCCCTCGGCGTCGCAGCCCAGAAGGAGCCCGTAGCCTTTATGGACGCGCGCCAGACCGATCACCCTGACCGCTCCAGGCGGCGCCTCTGGAATGGGGCGCTTGTCGAAGACCACGAAACTTAAGGGCAGACTGCGCAGGTCGATGCCCGCCAGCGCCGCGAACCGAGCCCAGTTGCCGTCCGTAAACACGTGCCGAGGGGGCGTGGCGAAATGATGGCACCAATGCGCTTCATCGCCCGGGCGCAACACCCCGCACCGCGCCTGGTGTGTGCAGGGCGCCATGATCTTGAAGACATCCCGAAGCCGCTCGCGAACGAGACTGAGCCGTCGACTGGTCTCGCGATCGCCCGATTCCACCCAGAGCACGGCCGTCTTCTCCGCCGCCGATGCGATAAGGTGCTCGAGCTGGCTTTCGTCGAGTTCGCTAAGCACATGGCTCAACAGCAGCACCTCGCTGCTTTCGTGCCCCGTCCCGGCCGGACCCACTGGCAAGTCCGGAAACCTCTCTTGCGCGCGCCGTTGGGCGAAGTCTCGGGCCAGCTGCGAACGGTCCCACAAGACCAGCTGCGTCACTCGGTCCATTCCGAATTGATCGAGGAACGCGCGCCCCGCGATCCCGCTCCCGCATCCCCAATCGAGCACAGTGCCTTTGGGCGGATTCCATCCCCGCCGCGAAAGCTCGCGCAGGACATAATCCCACTTCCAACCGATCCGCTGGGCAAACGTCTGATCATAGGACGCCAGGTCCTGGAAGCTCTGCCAATAATCTTGGGCTCCCGCACTGCGGTCGAGGAAACCGGTGCGAAGCCGTTCCAAGGCAGCCCAATCAATCGTCTGGAGGTCCATCGTCTTTTCGTGGTCCGTGCGCGTTTGGCGTCCGGCCGAGCAACGGGTCCAGCGCGTGCTCCTTGACCCCGAAGAACGCTTTTAGCTCCTCGATCCTGGCTCGCGCCTCCGGGTCTGCGAACGGCGTCGACGCGCGAACGCCCGCGATCATCAGGTTCTTAGGCGTATGTTCCGGGGGAACGAACTCGAGGACTTTGGTCCGGTACCCGGCCCATTCGAGATAGAGCGTGCGCAATCCGTCGGTGGTCCATTCCGCCATCCGCTCGGCAAGCAGGCCATGCCGGAGCACGGGGGCGAACGGGGCCGGACGTCCGAGCTGCGGCCGCAGCTGCTGATAGCAGCAGGGCGCCACGAGGATCAGCTCGGCGCCAGCGTCAATGCCCCGGAGGATCGCCTGGTCCGTCGCCGTATTGCACGCGTGCAAGGCGATCAAGACGTGCGCCGCCGGCAAGGCAACGGAATCGATCGTGCCCGGGAGGAAGCGCAAGTCCGGCGCGTGGATGGACTTGGCGAGGGCGTTGGTTTTGGCGGCCAACTCGGGACGGACTTCCACGCCTCGAATGTGCCCGGGCAATCCCCATACTCTCCGCCAAAGGTGCCACAGTCCGAACGTGAGGTAGCCTTTGCCGGACCCCATATCCACCAGCGTCCAATCGGGGCCTGGCTGCCGCCGGTTCGGTCCGATCCAGCCGGCATCCGCTGCCAGGTGCGCGAAGATTTCGAGGTAACGGTTGATCTGCGCGAACTTGTCGCTCATGCCCGGCCGGACCTTTCCGTTGGGGTCCGTGACCCCGAGGCCGCTGAGCCAATCGCGGGCCGAAGCGTCGAGCATTGAAGCCCGCGGCCGATCGTGTTCGCGGCTCGGGACCGGCGCGGGGGAAGGCTTATGGCGAATCAGCTTGGGCGCCTTTCCCTCCACGACTGTCAGCTGCCAATCGCTCTCCGCCGTGGACAAAAGCGCCGTGCGGAACTCTTTCCCAAGCCGTTCGCCCAACCAGGCGGCTGCCTCCGGCGCGGGCAAATTATGCACCTCGTCCCGGGTGGCATACCGGAAGGTCAACGAGAGGTGGGGCGCGCCCCGGAGGATCACCTGCCGGCCCAGGACCTTTTGGAGCCCTTCCCCATGTGGACTCACCGGGGCAAGGGCCAGTCGCACGAAGGTATCGTCTGCCAGACTCGCGGCGAGCTTCTGTCCGAACAGGGCTTGCGGATCGGGCGTGGGCTTGGACGGGGGTTGCATCAAGTCAGCCTGAGAGCGCGGCGCCTCAGGGGTGCGCCTGCCGATAGCTTGCCACCACCCACTCGCTCAGAGTTTTGTCGGGAGCCTCAACCGCTTCGACATCGAGGACAAACGCGCGCTGGCCCGTGTTCTGAGCCACGAGCTTCAATCCAAACTGGAAGTCTTTGAACTTCTCAGCGCATAAGTCGCGGAGCGGCCGCTTCGATTCCGCAGCCGCGGCGATCAACCGGTCCTTTGCGGCGTCGGTGAAGCCGATCTTGAGTTCGTGGGCTTCCGTGAACCGCTGGGCAAACTCATCCACCAAAGCCCGCCCGATCGCCGCCTCTTCCTTCCGCTCGCTCGCGAGCAAGCCGGCCAATTGCTGTTTCGGATTGTCGACGACCTCGCGCGTGACCACAAACCGCCGGATGCTGGTGGACGGCAGTTCGTACTTGAACTCGCGGAAGACCTTTTCGCAGACGGTCATCAGCCCGCGGGCACCGGTCTGCTCTTCGGCTGCGAGTTCGGCAATGCGGCGCAGGCCATCGTCCTGGAACAACACCTCGATGCCATACGCGCCGAAGCTCTGTTCGTACTGGCGAATGATGCTGCCTTCCGACGTTTTCAGGATCGTGAACAGGTCTTCGACGCTCAAGGGCTGGCAGACCACCCGGACCGGCAGGCGCCCGATAAACTCCGGCTCAAATCCGAACTCGATAAAGTCCCGGGTCGTGACGTGCTCGAAACACTCTTGCGCTTCATCCAACGAGACAGGGCGCGCGCTGAAGCCGATGGTTGCTTCGCGCAACCGGCGCCGGACGATCGGTTCAAGCCCGCCAAACGCGCCGCTGACAATGAACAAAATGTGCTTGGTATTGATGACGCTCGGCGACTTCTTCCCCAGTTGCGTCATTTCCATCAGCGCCTGCACCTGGCCCGCAATATCCTGCGGCGAGCGGACCGGCACTTCGGTCTCCTCCATCAGCTTCAAGAGATTGGTCTGCACCCCGCGCCCGCTGACGTCGCGCCCGGCCGACGTGCTGGCGGCGGCGATCTTATCGATCTCATCGATATAGATAATCCCGTACTGGGCGCGCTGGACGTCCCCGTTGCTGCGCCGGACCAACTCGCGGACAAGGTCCTCCACGTCACCGCCCACGTAGCCGGTCTCGGAGAACTTGGTCGCGTCTCCTTTGACGAACGGCACCCCGATCAGGTCGGCGATGCTGCGAATGAGGTAGGTCTTCCCGACGCCCGTCGGGCCGATCAGGATGATATTCTGCTTGGTGTAATTCGGTTGCTCGTGGCCTTCCTGGGCGAGCCGAACGTGCTGGTAATGGTCGCAAAGCGCGACACTCAAAACCTTTTTCGCCTGTTCCTGCTGGATGACGAAACGGTCCAAGTAAGCCTTCACGTCCCGCGGCTTCTGGTCGAAGCGGAATCCAGGCTCCTTCGGGCCCTGCGTTTCCCCTCCGCCGCCGGCCGTCTCGGGGCGCGTGAACGCCGCCGGCCGCATCGTGTGCATATGCTGCCGCATGAACTCGGCGAGCTGCTTTTGAAACTCCTCCGGCGACGGCGGGCCATTAAGAATAGGTGCTGCCATGGTCAAACGATTCGCCCGGCGAACATTCACCGGCACGTCAATATGCAGGCGCGCACCCGGGCGTCAATACCTCGGCCGGAACGCGGTCACGCTCAAGGGCGGCAAAGTGAACTCGGCCGAGAAAGGCTGGTGATGCGACGGGCGCGCTTCGGCCTGCACGCCCCCGAGATTCCCGACGTTGCCGCCCCCGTAAATCTCGGCGTCGGTATTCAGCGCTTCTTCCCAAGGCCCTTCCACGGGCAAGCCGAGCCGGTAAGCCATCCGGGGCGCCGGGGTCAGGTTCAGGATGACGAGGAGGCGGCGTTTGATGTCCTGGGTCTGGCGCACGAACGAGAGGATGCTGCTCTCGTGATCCGAGCAATCCAGCCAGTAGAAACCCTCGTGATCGTAATCGCCCTGCCAAAGGGCAGGCTCGCTGCCATAGAGTTGGTTCAAGTCCTGCATGAGCCGCTGCAGCCCCTTGTGATAGGGGCCCTGGTCCAGCAGCCACCAGTCGAGTTCGCCATTGGCATTCCATTCGGAGCGCTGCCCCAGTTCGCAGCCCATGAAGAGCAGTTTCTTGCCCGGGAATAGCCATTGATAGGCCAGCAACGCCCGCAGATTGGCGAATCCCTGCCAGTCGTCCCCGGGCATGCGCCCGCGCAACGACCCTTTCCCATGCACCACTTCATCGTGCGACAAGGGCAAGATGAAGTTCTCGTGGTGATGGTAAAGCATGGCGAAGGTCAGGTCGTTCTGATGGTACTTCCGGTAGACCGGGTCGCGGCTGAAGTACTTCAAGGTGTCGTGCATCCACCCCATGTTCCACTTGAAGGTGAACCCGAGCCCCCCAAGATAAGGCGGCCGCGTCACCAGCGGCCAGGCGGTCGATTCCTCCGCGATCGTGACTGTCCCGGGATGCTGGGTTTGCACCACGTGGTTGAAATGGCGAAGGAACTCCACCGCCTCGAGGTTCTCGCGCCCGCCAAACTGGTTCGGCAACCACTCGCCTTCCTTCCGGGAGTAATCGAGGTAAAGCATCGAAGCCACCGCGTCCACGCGCAGCCCGTCCAGGTGGTACCGTTCGCACCAAAAGAGCGCGTTGGCCGCCAGGAAATTCCGCACTTCATGCCGGCCGTAATTGAAGATCAGCGTGCCCCAATCCTGGTGGGCCCCTCTCCTCGGGTCCTCATGCTCATACAGCGCCGTGCCATCGAACCGCGCCAGCGCCCAGTCGTCCCTGGGGAAATGCGCCGGCACCCAATCGATCACGATCCCGATCCCCGCCTCGTGCAGCGCGTTCACGAGGAACTGAAAGTCGTCCGGCGTCCCGTATCGGCTCGTGGGCGCGTAAAACCCAGTCACCTGGTAACCCCACGACGGATAAAACGCGTGTTCCGCCACCGGAAGGAATTCCACATGGCTGAAGCCCATCCGTTTCACGTAATCGACCAAGGGCCCCGCCAGCTCGCGATAGCTGAACGATTCGGCCATCGACTTCTTCCGCCACGAGCCCAGGTGCACCTCGTAAATGCTCATGGGCGAGCGGAACGGGTCCCGCTTCGCCCGCGCTTCCAGCCAGGCCGCGTCGCTCCATCGAAACTTGCCCGTGTTCCAGACGATGGCCGCGTTCTTCGGGGGCGCTTCAAAGAAAAAGCCGAACGGATCGGTCTTCAACGCAATCGCGCCCTGCTGGGTTCGCACCTCGAATTTGTAGAGCGCGCCTTCGCCCACGCCGGGGATGAAGATCTCCCAGATCCCGGACGGCCCCAGCGAGCGCATCGGGTGACGACGCCCATCCCAATGGTTGAAATTGCCCACCACGCTCACGCGCTGCGCGTTGGGCGCCCAGACGGCGAAGCTCGCCCCATGCACGCCATCCACCACGCGCAATTGGGCTCCGAGCTTTTCATAGATGCGCAATTCGTTGCCCTGGCCGAAAAGGTAAAGGTCCATTTCACCGAGGGTTGGCAGGAAAGAGAACGCGTCGCGGGCCTGGCGCACCTGGCCTTGGGTGTCGGTGACGACCAGGTCATACGCGTAAACCTTCTTGGCCTGGCGGGTGACCCCTTCGAACACGCCCGCCTCATGCAGGCGCTTCAACGGGATGCGCGGCTTGCCTTTCTCGTGCGTCGGCACCACCTCCACCTTGGCTGCTTCCGGTTCGAAAGCGCGCACGACCAGGCCGGAGCCGTCTCCGAGCGGGTGCATGCCGAGGAGTTGATGCGGGGATTTGTGTTGCACCTGAACCAGGCTGGCGAGTTCGTCTGGAGTTAAGATCATAGGCGGCCCAACGTTCGGCCTCAACATCCCATGCCGTGCGGGTTAGTCCACCTTTAACTGACGGTTGCGGGGTGCCCGGACCCCGGAAACCGGACAAAACCGAGCCGCTGCATACGCAATTGACATATTGCATTTATATCCTATCTAAAGTGGTGATATAAAAATGAAATATATCACGAGTAGAGCATGAGTATAGCACAAGTATAGCAAGAGCGGAGGCGGGACCCATCCCGCCGTCTTACTCCCCACCAGCAGGGCCGGCTTGATCAGGAGCCTCGCCCCGGAACCCTTTCCAATGCCGACCCGAAACGAGAAACCCGGACCGGGCGAAGGAGGCGCAAGCGCCAGAGGACGAGTAAGAGGTGGAAGAGGACGCGTGGAGAGGCGGATAGCGTGAATTGCCGCCCTTCTGCTCAAATGCCACTAAAACTCTGTTGACTTGCCCCAACCGTTTGATATTTTTGCCGCTCTTTATTTCGACGTCTCGATGAAAACGTATTTGCCGAAAGTGGACCTCAGCCAGCGGAAATGGCACGTGGTCGACGCTGACGGGGCCGTGCTCGGGCGGCTCGCGGTCCAGGTCGCCAACGTCCTGCGTGGGAGGAATAAACCGATTTATACCAGCCATTGGGATACCGGCGATTTCGTGGTCGTCATCAACGCCGAAAAGGTCTTGGTCACCGGAAAGAAAGAGACGGACAAGAAGTACATGAGCTACTCCGGCTGGAAGAGTGGCGACCGCTATCGGACCGTCGCCCAAGTCCGGGCGCACACGCCCGAGAAGCTGATCACACACGCCGTCAAGGGCATGATCCCGAAGAACCGGCTGGGCCGCGCCCTGCTCACGAAGCTGAAAGTTTATCGGGGCAGCGAACATCCGCATGCGGCGCAGCAACCCACCCCTCTTTCCGTCAAAGACTAGTTGATTTATGGCAGAAACGACTGAATTTCTGGGCACCGGCCGGCGCAAAACCGCGGTGGCTCGAGTGCGCCTGGCCGCGGGGTCGGGCAAAATCACCGTGAACGGCCGCCCGATGGAGAATTATTTCGTGGTGGACGCGCAGCGGTTGATGGTGGTGCAGCCGCTGAACATGACCGACACGGCGGCCAAGTTCGACGTGCGCGTCAGCGTGAGCGGCGGCGGGCCGAACGGCCAGGCCGGAGCGGTCCGGCATGGGATTGCCCGCGCGTTGCTGCGAGTCGACATGAATTTGCGTCCCACCTTGAAATCCGGAGGGATGCTGACACGCGACCCTCGTATGCGAGAGCGCAAGAAGTACGGGCAACCCGGGGCTCGGAAACGCTTCCAGTACAGCAAGCGCTAATTTTATACCGAGAAACGCTTTCGACAGGCCCCGCCGGAGCAACTCTGCGGGGTCTTTTTCGTTTCCACTGCAATCATGAAGAGCAACCCAGTCCAGGTCGCCATCGTTGGCGCTTCGGGATATTCCGGCGAGGCGTTGGTCCGACTGCTCCTGAGCCATCCGCACGCCGCCTTGAGCGCGGTGACTTCGCGCCAGTACGCCGGGCAAACGCTGGCCCGGATCTTCCCGAAGTTCGCCGCGATCCCGACCTCACGGTCCCTGCACTTTTCCGAACCCAACGCCGAGTTGCTGGCCAAGCAGGCGGAACTGGTCTTCCTGGCGCTGCCGCACGGGGTGGCGGCGGAATTCGCCGTGCCGCTGCTCGAGCGGGGGTGCCGGGTGGTGGATTTGAGCGCGGACTTCAGGCTGCGGAGCGCGGCGATCTACAAGGAGTTCTATGGCCATGACCATCCGGCGCCGGAGTTGCTCAGCCGGGCCGTGTATGGCTTGCCGGAGGTGTTTCGGGAGGAGATCAAGAGCGCGCTGCTCGTGGCCTCGCCGGGCTGCTATCCCACCAGCGTCCTGCTGCCGCTGATTCCCTTGCTCCGCGCCGGGTTGATCAAGCCGGACGGGATCATTGCCGATTCGCTGAGCGGGGTGAGCGGCGCCGGGCGGAAAGCGGAACTGGATTACCTTTTCGTCGAGTGCAACGAGAGCCTGCGGGCGTATGGGCTGCCGAAACACCGGCATCTGTCGGAGATCGAGGAGCAATTGTCGCTGGCGGCGGGAAGGCCCGTGGTCATTCAGTTCACGCCCCACTTGGTTCCGGTGAACCGCGGCATTCTGACGACGCTTTACCTTGAACCGAAGGAAAAGCTCGCAGATGGCGCGGCGGCTTCCAGACTGGCCGAAAAGGTCGGCGCGTGTTACGAGGCGGCTTACCAAGCGGAACCGTTCGTTCGGTTGCTCGAAGGCAAAGCCCTTCCCGACACCAAGAACGTGACCGGAACCAACAACGCCGAGATCGCCTGGCGGGTCGATCCGCGCACCGGGCGGCTGATCGTCCTGTGCTCGGAGGATAACCTTGTGAAAGGCGCCAGCGGCCAGGCCGTTCAAAGCATGAACCTCATGTGCGGGTTCCCCGAGACGGCGGGGTTGCTCCACTAGGCACAGCGCGGCGCGAACCCAGGCCGGCCTGAATCCGGCCGCTGACAGAGAGTCTTTATGAGCATACGGATCAAAGAAATCCCCTCGGGCATCGTGGCGCCCGAAGGGTTCCTGGCGAGCGGCGTCTTTTGCGATATCAAGCGCCTGGGCACTGGCAAAGGATCGCAAAAAGGCAAGAAGCGCGACCTGGCGCTGATCGTTTCGGAAATCCCCGCCACCGTGGCCGGGACCTTCACCACCAACCAGGCTTGCGCTGCCCCGGTCAAAGTTTCCCTGGAACATACGCGGAAGGGAGTGGCCCAGGCAATTGTCGCCAATTCCGGCAACGCCAACGCCTGCACCGGGCGGCAGGGCATGAAAGACGCCTTCCTCATGGCGGAGTTGGTCGCCGAACAGTTGCGCATGCCCGCTGAGCATGTGCTCGTCGGGTCCACCGGCCGCATCGGATTGCACCTCCCGATGGCGAACGTCAAAACGGGCATTGCCCAAGCCGCGGCCCGCCTCGGCCGGGACCCGGAACACTCGCAAGAAGTGGTCGAGGCCATCATGACGAGCGATACCCAGCCCAAAGAGCTAGCCGTGCAATTGACGCTTTCGGGACGCACGGTGCGAATCGGCGGCGTTTGCAAAGGCGCGGGAATGATTCAGCCCGGCATGAGCGCCACGGGGGCGCGCCCGGCGCTGACGCCTCCAGGCCTGCACGCGACGATGCTTTGCTTTATCACCACCGACGCCGCGATCGAGCCTCAGGCGCTCCAGTTGGCCCTGGAATACGCCGTGGCCCAGAGCTTCAACCGCATCACCGTCGATGGCGATATGAGCACCAACGACACGGTCCTGGTGCTGGCCAACGGCCTCGCGGAAAACCCCGTGCTGCGCCAGGCGGACATTCGCCGGGCGGGTTCGGCGCGCTCGAACGCCCCGGCTCGAAGCGCACGGCAAGCCGACGCCCAGGCCTTTCAAGCTGCCTTAAATCACGTTTGCCTCGCCTTGGCCAAAAGGATCGTGCGCGATGGCGAAGGCGTCACCCGGTTCGTGACGGTGCGAGTGAACGGCGCGCGAACTTCGGCCGACGCGGATGCCGCCGCCCGGGCTGTGGCGAACAGCGCGCTGGTCAAGACAAGCTGGAACGGCGGCGACCCCAATTGGGGACGGATCATCGCGGCCCTGGGATACAGCCCCGCGCGGATCGACGAGGGGAAGGTCAATATTGGCTATAGCGCGCCGGGCAGCCGCAAGATCTCTTGGAGCTTGAAGCGGGGCCAGCCTGCCAGGACGCCCTTCCGGGACCTGTGCCGCGCCGTGGCTGCCCGGGAGTTCGATCTGCACATTGACTTGAACCTGGGTTCGGCCGGAGCGCTCATTTACGCCGCCGATCTCAGCGAAGACTATGTCGATTTCAACAAAGGCGACGTGAGCAACCCGGCAGCCCTGGGCGGATAACCCTTGGCCACACCCGCCAACGCCTTGGACCTATGCGCACCCTCATTTCGAAAGCCGAAACGCTGCTGGAAGCGCTGCCTTATATCCAGAAGTTCAGCGGCGCCACTTTTGTTGTGAAGTATGGCGGCAGTTTCATGGACTCGCCCGACCCGGCCGTTCGCGAAGGCGTGGCTCGGGACGTGGTGTTCCTGGAAGCGGTGGAAATCAACCCGGTGGTCGTCCATGGCGGCGGCAAGGCGATCAGCCGCGCCATGGAGAAAGCGGGCCTCAAACCGAAGTTCATCCGCGGCCAGCGCGTGACTGACGAGCGCACCGTCGAGCTCGTGGATCAAGTGCTCTCCCGCGAGATCAACCCCGAAATCGCCGCCACCATCCGAAGCCTGGGCGGCGCGGCCAAGGGCTTTGCCGGGACGGACATCTTCACCTGCCGCAAACTGGCCCCAAGCGGCGACGGTGGCGGCGCGGTCGATCTGGGTTTCGTCGGCGAAGTCACGGGCGTCAACATGGCCCCCCTGCTCGAATGCATCGCGCGAGGCATCACGCCGGTCATCAGCCCCACCGCGCGCGGCGACGACGGCAGAGTTTACAATTGCAATGCCGATGTGGCCGCAGCCCAAACGGCGATCGCACTCGCCGCCAAGCGCCTGGTCTTCATGAGCGACGTCCCCGGCTTGTTGCGCGATCCGCAAGATCCCGCTTCGGTCATTCCGCACTTGCGCATCGCGGAGGTTGCCGACCTCAAACAGGCGGGCGTGATTGACAAGGGCATGATCCCCAAGGTCGATAGCGCCGTCGCCGCCATCCGGGCCGGAGTGGAGAAAGTGTCGTTTGTGGACGGGCGTGTTCCGCACGCGGTGCTGCTCGAGATCTTCACCGACGAAGGAAATGGAACGGAAGTGGTATTGTGAGGCCGCACGTTGCGGATTACAGATCTCCGCAACGTATGGACAAAACGAACACACCAACTCCCGACCGTATCATGCAGCTCGCGTGGGGCTATGCGGCCCCGCTGATCATCGAAGCTGCCGTTGAGCATCGCGTATTCGATCAGCTGGAAAGCGGCCCACGCTCCTTGGACGAGCTTGCGTTCGCCACGGGTGCTTCCCGCCGCGGGCTTAGAGCCATCCTGGATGCCCTGACGGGGCTGGAATTGCTCGCCAAGTTCGGGGCGAAATACGCGCTGGCACCCGAGAGCGCGGCGTTCCTGGTATCCGGCACGCCGGGGTATCACGGCGGTTTCTTTCGCCACATCTCCAAGCAGCTCTTGCCGCGCTGGCTCAACCTTTCGGAGGTGGTTCGCACAGGACGCGCGACCGAAGATCTGAATAAAGCCGCCGGCGGCGCGGAGTTCTTCGCCGAGTTTGTCGAGGCCCTGGTTCCCTTGAGCTATGCGGCGGCCCAGAAGCTAGGAGAGCATCTCGAAGTTGCCCAAGCGACTCAGCCGCTCAGCGTGCTCGATCTCGGCGCGGGTTCAGGGGTGTGGGGCATCGCGCTGGCGCAACAATCGCCGCTGGTTCGCGTGCGGGCTGTCGATTGGCCCAGGGTGCTTGAAGTCACGCGCCGAACAGCCCAGCGCTTCCATGTGGAGGACCGGTTTGTGCTGGCTGCGGGCGACCTGTTGGAGGCGGATTTCGGGATAGGGCACCAGGTCGCCACCCTGGGTCACATCCTCCATAGCGAAGGGCGCGAACGCAGCCGCTGGTTGTTCAAGCGGGTCTTCGACGCGCTCGCCCCCGGGGGGACGGTGGCCATCATGGAATTCGTTCCCAATGACGACCGCACCGGGCCGCCAGGCCCGCTTCTGTTCGCTGTCAACATGCTCGTGAACACCGCCGAGGGAGACACCTTCACCTTCGCGGAGATGAGCGCCTGGCTGCGCGAAACCGGTTTCGTCAATCCCCGTTTGCTGGACGTGCCGGCTGTTTCTCCCCTGGTGCTGGCGACGCGCCCATGATAGAGATTGGGCCACCGTGAAAGAAGTTCATCTGCAACCGCCGCCGATCGTTCATAACCAGTTCGAGTCGATTAAGGAGCTGTTCGCCAAGCACGTCGTGCCAAGCTACGGGCGCTTCGACCTGGCGTTTAGCCGCGGTGCCGGCAGTTACGTTTGGGATGTCCATGGCAAACGCTATCTGGACCTCGGCGGCGGCATCGCCGTGAACGCGCTGGGGCATGCCAACCCCGAGATCACCCAGGCGCTGATCGAGCAGTCCCAGCGCTTGGTCCACACTTCCAATCTTTACTACCACGAACCCCAGGGCCAATTGGCCCGCCGAATCGTCCAGGAGATCGCCCCGGGCAAAGTCTTCTTCGCCAACAGCGGCGGCGAAGCGAACGAAGGCCTGTTCAAGGTCGCCCGCAAGTTTGGCCATGACCAAGGACGTTTCGAAGTGCTCACGGCCTTGAATTCGTTCCACGGCCGCACCTTGGCCGGCATCTCGGCCACGGGCCAGGAGAAGGTCAAAAAGGGGTTCGAGCCCATGACCCCCGGGTTCAGGCATGTTCCTTTCAACGATCTCGAAGCGATCCGGAACGCCCTTTCCCCTGCCACCGCTGCCATCCTCATCGAAGGCATCCAGGGCGAAGGCGGCATCACGCCCGCGACGCCCGAATTCCTCCTTGGCCTGCGCCAGTTGTGCACCGAACGGAACCTGCTGCTTTTTATGGACGGCGTCCAGGACGGGCATTTCCGCACCGGGCGCTTCCAAAGCTTTCAGCGCCTTCTGGAGGGCGTGCCTGGTGCCGAAGGGTTCCTGCCCGACGGCGTTTCCATGGCGAAATCGCTCGGCGGCGGCTTTCCAATCGGCGCCTTCTGGGTGCGTGAACCTTACGCGGACCTGCTTAGCCCAGGCATGCATGCCACCACCTTTGGGGGCACGCCCCTGGCCTGCGCGGTGGCCTTGAAGGTGTTCGAAGTCATTCAGCGCGACAAATTGGCCGATCACGCGCGGCGCCTGGGCGACCTTATCAAAGCGCGCCTTGCCGAAATGGCCGGAGAGCGTCCCAATGTCATTGGCGCCGTGCGCGGTGTCGGGCTGATGATCGGGATCGAGCTGACTCCTGACGCGCCAGGCCTGGTGCCCAGCGGAAAGACCGCTTCGCTCCAGTGCGTCAACCTGCTGCACGAAGCGGGGCTTTTGACGGTGCCTTCCGGTGCGCAAGTGGTGCGGTTGCTCCCTCCGTTAAACCTGACTCAAGCGCAGGCGGAGGAAGGGCTCGCCATCCTTGAACGGGTGGTCAAGAAGTTGGGGGAACGCCCTTAGGCTCAGCCGCAGGCAACGGCGCCAGACAACCGCGCGACCGTTGACCGCCGTGGGGCCGCGCACCGAATCGGGTCTCCAAGCAGCGAACGGCCGAATTGCATCCCTAACCCCTTTATGGTTCACTTGGGTTGCGACTATGCCGACTTACGAATACGTTTGCCAAAAGTGTAACCATCAGTTCGATCTTTTTCAGTCGATCCGCGAGAATGCCTTGACCGTTTGCCCCATGGAAAAATGCGCACAGAAACCCTGGGGTAAAGGCCGGGTCAAGCGCATGATCGGCACGGGGGCAGGCCTGATCTTCAAGGGGAGCGGTTTTTACATTACCGATTACCGCAGCAAAGAGTACAAAGAAGCTGCGAAGAAGGATGTCCCATCCTCTGCGCCTGCCACAACAGAGAAGAAATCGTCGCCGGCGCCCGCTGCGAGCGGGACCACCGCCACCAAGAAAGCCGCCTAGCTCAAGGTCGCGACAGCGGCGGCGGCCTTCTCCATTTCCATGCGCTTCTTGCCGAGCTTGCTCGCCGTTCTTCTGGCGGCCGTATCCTGCTTCGCCGCTCCGGGAGTCCCGATGCGCCAGTCCAAGCAGTTTACGGTCCTGGACCTCCGCCCAGTGACGGTATCGTCGCCGGGCCAGCTTCAATCGGCTGCCGGGGAGCCGCTGGTCAGGCTGGACGCGGATGTGCTCCTTCTGACGGCCGAACGTGTCAAGGCGCTGCTGCAGGGCGAGCTTGGGTTTTCCTCCGACGGCGGCAACCGGATTCGTCTCTGCCTTTTTCCCGCGACGCGACCGGATCATCTGATCCGCGTGATCTCCACGCTGGTGCCCAACGGCTGGGAGTACCAGGTTGAGATACCGGACCAGGTCGAGTCCCGGACGCTGACGCGCGCGCTGGTTCACTCCGTTCTGCTTGAGCTTGCGAACCGCCGCCAGGGGCCCAAGGCGGCGGAATTGCCGCTATGGATTGTGGAGGGCCTGACGGCGCACCTGCTGGCTGTCACGGGATCAGACCTGGTGATTGGGTCGGTCCCGATCGGCAAGATGATGCGCATTGTGCGTGAGCGCCGGGGCCTCGATTATCTGGCGGGAGCTCGGGAGATCTTGCGAAACAGCCGGCCGCTGAGTTTTTCAGAGCTGGGGCATCCACCCGTCGAGACGCTTACGGGCGGTGCCCTGGCATCCTACCAGGCGTGCGCCCACCTGTTTGTGTATGAGTTGCTGCGTTTGAAGAACGGCCCGGCCCACCTCGTCGCCACGATCCGGGAGTTGCCAAACTGCTGGAATTGGGAAACGGCCTTCCTTCGCGGTTTCGCCACCGAATTCCGCCGAATGCTCGACGTGGAGAAGAAATGGTCGGTTGATGTGGTGGCCTTTACCGCGCGTGATCCGTCGCAAGTTTGGTCCACGGTCCTTTGCCTGGATCGCTTGGAGGAGATCCTGGCTGTCCAGGTGGCCGTGCGGGTCGCGGCGGATCAGTTGCCGGAAAAGAGGACCTGGAAATTGCAGCAAGCCTTGGTGGAATGGGATTTTGCATCCCAGGCAACCGTGGTGAAGAACAAATTGCCCCTGCTGGAAGTGCTGCAAATGCATTCGCCTCAAGAAGTGGCGTCGCTGGTAAATGAGTACCGGCAGACGCTCGCAACCTATCTTCTGAACCGGTCCGCCGCCGGCCGAACGCCGGAAACCCGAATGCAGCCGGTGCTGAGCGCCAGCCTGGTTGCGCAGCACGCGATCCGGTCCCTCGACACCCTCGATCAACGGCGGGAAGCCATGCGGCCGGAGAAGACCCTGTCCGTGCAATCCCCCATAAAGCCTTAAGGCGCAGCTTCATAAAGTATCCAGGCTGGAGCCCTCCTTGACAGCCGCCCGGCCCAAAATATAGTTCCGCCGTCATGATAAACGACACAGAATCACTTTCGGAAGCCCCAGACTCAGAATGTTCAGAGGAGCCGCCATCGTCGGCTCGACTCAAATCGCTCAAGGAATTTCGATCGCCCGGACGCGGATTTTGGGCGCATGTTTCGAAGGAGGAATGGGAGGATTGGCGCTGGCAACTGAAGAACCGCATTGTTTCTCTTCAACAGCTGGAACTCCTGCTTCCCACGCTCAACCCGGAAGAACGCGCCGGCACCCTTTTGGCCAATACGAAGCTGGCGCTGGCGATTACCCCTTACTTTTTCAACCTGATTGATACCGGCGACGAGAATTGCCCCGTCCGGCGGCAAGTCGTTCCCCGCATCAACGAAACCCATACCGCACCCTGGGAAATGAGCGACCCGTGCGGTGAGGACGCGCACTCGCCGGTGCCCGGGCTGGTGCACCGTTACCCGGACCGTGTTCTCTTCCTGGTGACCGATCGCTGCGCGTCTTACTGCCGCTATTGCACGCGCTCGCGCCTCGTGAGCAATGCGGCCGGGTACGATTTCCATCCCGATTTCGCCAAGCAGATCGATTACATTCGCCGCACGCCGTCGGTGCGCGACGTCCTCCTGAGTGGAGGCGACCCCTTGCTGCTTAGCGACGACAAACTGGATTCACTCCTGGCGCAGCTTCGGGCCATACCGCACGTCGAATTCCTGCGAATTGGGTCGCGCATTCCGCTTTTTCTGCCCCAGCGCATTACGCCGTCCCTCTGTGCAGTGCTCAAGAAGTATCATCCCCTCTTCATGAGCATCCACACCAATCACCCGCGCGAACTGACCCTGGAAGTCCGGGCTGCGCTTGCCCGGCTTTCCGAAGCCGGCATACCGTTGGGCAACCAATCCGTGCTGTTGCGCGGGGTGAACGATGACCCGGTCGTCATGACGGCCCTGGTTCAAAAGCTTCTGATGTGCCGCGTCAAGCCGTACTATATTTATCAATGCGACTTGATCGCCGGTTCATCGCACCTCCGTTCCAGTGTCCGCCAGGGTTTGAAGATCATGGAAGCTTTGCGCGGCCATACCAGCGGCTACGCCATTCCTCAGTTCGTCATCGATGCCCCTGGCGGAGGCGGCAAGGTCCCGGTCAACCCGGAATACGTCCTCAGCCGCAATGCCGACCGCGTCGTGATCCGCAATTTCGAAGGCAAAATCTTCGAATACCCGGAGGCGGCCGATGGCACCCCGACTTCGCCTGCGCCGAAAAGAATGGCGGAGCCGGAGCTGGTCTATTGATCGGCAGCAAGGTCCTTGATAGCGGGGGGAAGTGAAGGTCGTGGATAGTGTCCCCGTCCAAGGTGGAATGGTTGGGAACGAGTGATCATTTTGGCTTTGCCTGCGTTTTTGTCGTGGGGGCGGATTGATCCCGGAGAACTCGGCTGACACCGAGCCACGCCCCGGGGCGCTTCATCATCGGCGCGCGCAGGGTACTGAGGGCGTCGGGAGGTGTCAAACATCCGGCAGCGGCTGGAAACTCACCCGTCATCGGGACCATGGGGGCTGAACGGACGCCGCATTCGCCGTTCCTCCCTGGTCGGCTCCTGATGGGTCCAAAGTGCTTCTCTGCCCGAAGAGAATCACTCCGGCACGATGCCGGAGGCACATGAGAACTGCCATGGAACGACATGGCGCGCAGGTTAGATTCATTACGTCCACACTACGGAGCCACTACGGAGCCACTACGGAGCCATCTCCTAGCGATGCGGGGGTCCTACCAAGCGAGATGTGGGGCCAGGTCGATCGCGTTGGTTGCGTCCCCTTGCTCTGAGGCCCCGCCTCGGTCGTCATGGAATTGCTCTCTCCCTTCGGCCAACGGCCTGATCCATCGCAGGCGGGGGCAGCGAAGCGTCGCCCCCGGAACCAAGTCTCCAAGAGACCTCGCGCGTCACCCACCGGCACAGCCGGCCCTGCTCGGCGGCGGCTGGCTTTGGCGCAGCAGTTGGTTAACGCGCGTAAACGTCTCCACCGGGTATCCCATGGCGCGCTTGAGCTGGTAATCCCGTTCGAGCGGGTTGGGCTGGTGCTGCCACTTGCGGAAGGTCTGCCAGTCCACAAAGCGCTTCATCCAGGGCCAATGCCCGAACACGGGCACGGGGTAATCGCTGCCATGGATCATCCGGTCGACAAGCGGCTTTTCGAGACATTTCAGCGCCACATTGCCGCGGATCGGCACGGTAAACGCGCTGTTATCGCCGTAAAGGTTGGGGTAGCGCTTCACCATCTCGGAAAAAAAGTGGAAATACTGGCGGTCGAAGGGCGCGCTTTTTGTTCCGCAATGCGCGGCGATCACGTTGACACCGCATTCCAAAGGCAATTCAAGGACGCGCGGATCGCAAAGGTCGGGCCGGACCACAGGCAAAGTATGCTCGCCGCCGGTATGCGCCAGCAAAGGCAGCCCGGCTTCGGCCATTCGCTTCCAGAACGCCGTATAGCGCGGGTTGCGACAATCGATATTCTGGTGGACGGGAAGGCATTTCATCATGACCGCACCGCCATCGAGGCAACGTTCCAGCTCTTCCAGGGCGTCTGGGCGGGCGGGGTGGATCGAGATCGCGGGCAGGAATTCCGGATGCTCTCGGGCGAGGGCGAGGACGTAGGTGTTGGGGACGTAAGCCATGTCATGGCGTGGAAGCGGCTCGCCCGATTCGCTGTAAACATGTTCCTGGGCCAGGATTACCACGGCGTCCAGGGAGGACGTCCGGACCCAATGCATCAGTTGCCGGACATAGAGGCGGTCAAGATCGCCCCGGAGCGCGCTGACGGGCAATCCGATATGATGGGCCATAAAGGCGCTCATAGGCCAGCGCCAGAACGGAGAGGTGAGCTGGCAACCCGATCCGGCACGGCCGTTACCGACGATATGCACGTGGGTATCGATGACCTTCATCCGCGACGGATGATAACCAACAACCCCGGCTGGCCAACAACAGTTCCCTGTCGACCTGGCGATGGGGCCGTGCCAGTGCGCGTAATCAAGTCAGAAGCCATTGCACACCAGAGCTTTACAAGGCTTCCTCAATTGTGGAAGCCTCCCGGGCGGTCCGATGCTCCCGCAGTGCGAAAGGCGGCCCGGCCAAGTTCGTGGATTGAACCCGGGGGGTAGATCGTGCAGACTGGCCCGGTTGTGAGGGAACCGAGGATCAAATGAATATTCAAATTGCCGTCCTTTGCGATGCCGCCACCGATTACAACGGGAAGCTGAACATCCTTGGCACGTTCGACACCATTATCACGAGCCAGTTGCCGGCGGTGCATCCGCAATGCTCGATTGCGCTGCGCCTGGCGTTTAGCAAGATCGAGGAGGGATCGCACAAGGTGAAGATGAACTTTGTGGATGAGGACGGCCGCCTGGTCATGCCCAGCATCGATATGCCCGTCGATATCACCATTCCGAACGAGCTCAACTTCCTGGTCCGGAACTTCGTGATCAATATTCAGCAGTTGAAATTCGAGAAACCAGGCCAGTACGCGATCGATGTGGCCATCGACGGCCGTCATGAAAAGAGCATTCCGCTGCTGGTCAGGCACCAGTCGGCGAAACAGGCTTCCTGAAAACGAAAAGGACGGATGAGGCTTTCACCCGTCCCTTGGTTTCCTCTCGCGGGATGGAACCCGAAGATGTCCTAATCGAAAGCGTGTCCGGCGCAGCAGAGCACGTTTTTCACCTTGTGGCGGACGAGTTCTTTGACCTTGGTGCGGGCGGGGCCCAGATACTTGCGCGGATCGAATTCCTTGGGTGATTCGATGAATACCTTGCGAATCCCAGCGGTCATGGCCAGGCGCAGGTCGGTATCGATATTCACCTTGGTGCAGCCGATCCGGCGGGCGACTTCAATGTCCGCTTCGGGCACGCCGACGGTATCTTCGCCCATTTTGCCGCCGTACTTGTTAATCTCGGAGACGAGTTCCTTGGGAACACTCGAGGCTCCGTGCAGGACCAGGGGATAATCGCCCAGCCCGGCGTCCATGAGCGCTTTCTTGATGGCCTTGAGCCGTTCCAGGTTCAGGTGCTGTTCGCCCTTGAATTTGTAAGCGCCATGCGAGTTGCCAATGGCGACAGCGAGTGAATCGACGCCCGTCGCCTTGACGAACTCAACCGCTTCGTCCGGATGCGTGTAAACGCCGCCTTTGGAAAAGCCGCCGCTTTCCTCGCCTTCGTCATGTTGCGCGCCCACGAGCATGCCCAGTTCGCCTTCGACCACGCAATTGTGCTTATGCGCGTAATCAACCACGCGTTTGCAGATCTCGACGTTCTTATTGAAAGGCAAGTGACTGCCATCGATCATCACGCTGGTGAAGCCCTCGTCGATGCATTCCTTGCACAGCTCAAAGGAGTCGCCATGGTCCAGGTGCACCGCGATCGGGATCGTCGACAGGCTGACCGCCGCTTCCACGAGTTTTTTCAGGTAAACCGGGTTCGCGTAAGCGCGGGCGCCTTTGGAAATCTGGAGCATGAGAGGGGCCTTTTCCTCTTCGCAGGCTTCGACGATCGCCTGCACGAGTTCCATGTTATTCACGTTGAATGCCCCGAGTGCGTACTTGCCGCGCAAGGCCTTCGCAAACAGGTCTTTGGTATGTGTCAGTGGCATAATCTTGTGTTCCCGCCCGGGTTCAACACCCCGAGCAAGGCCGCCATGGTAAGGATCTGTGCCTAAAAGAAAACAAAAAACCTGGAGTCGGCGCATTGGCGCTCTCAAATCTCAGATCTCAAATCTGAAATCTGAAATCCACTTCAACCCGCCAGCCCCAAAGGTTCCGCGACCGTCTGCATCGCGGCGATCACATTCGCGATATGCGTGTCCAACGGAAGTTCAAGCAGGACGGCCCCTTTCTCGATGTCTTCGCGGCTCACGGCGGCGGCGAACGATTTCTGCTTCATCTTCTTGCGAACGCTGCTTGGCGCCATGCCCTTGAGCTTCTCCGGTCGCACGTAAGCCACGGCGGTGATGAACCCGCACAGTTCGTCCACGGCAAACAGCGCTTTCCGCACCGGGCGGTCCAGGGGATATTGGTCCTGGTTCCACGTGGCGTGCGAAAGGATGGCGCCAATAATCTCTTCATCGACGCCGCGCTCGCGGAGAATGCGCGCGCCTTCGCGGGTGTGATCCGGCGGATTGGGCCAGCGTTCGTAATCGAAGTCATGGATCAGCCCGACGATGCCCCAGGTCTCCGTGTCGCCCCCGAGACGCGGAGCATAGGCGCGTATGGCGGCTTCGACCGCCAAGGCATGTTTGATGAGCGACTCCGATTGCGTGTATTCCTTGAGCAAAGTGAAAGCTGCGTCGCGTGTCATAAGGCTTGTTCCGCCAGAAAGCGGATGCGCCAAGCATGGCGCTCGTCGACGCCGGTTCAAGAGAAAACGCAGAGTAGGCGTAAGAGTAAGAGAACGAGTAAGAGCAGGTGTGGGACGAAGATCAGTTCGCTGCCGGATAACGTCCGGTTCGATGGACGAGAGCTTTGTCCGGATGACAGGCGACACCCCGGTCACGGCCGCTGCGTATGTTGATGAGAACCCGGTCCGCAAATCTATAGGGTCCGCACCATCAAGCTGGAGCGCTCCGGGAGCGGGACTTGCCTGAATGCTCGAACGGAAATCCCCAACGTTTCTACCGCGTCAAAACCCTCCCGGAGCCGTGATCGGAATTGGCGTCGAAAGCGCCGATCACTGCACGTCCTTGATCAGCTCCGCGTCCACCTTTTCCTGTAACTACTCAGGTCAGGGCGGAGGGGCCGATAAGGAGGGGCTTTTTAAGCCGCCTGAAAATCGTTTGATTTTGTGCGGGACTCACGGAACGCCGCTTGGTAATCTGGCGGCATGCTGGAGAGCGAACTGGTTCAGGGGCGCAGGATCGGCAGCGTCGAGATCGCAGAGATTCGAGCGCTGATTGAGAATAACCCGCGGTGGAGTCGGCACCGGCTCTCTCGCGTTCTCGCCG
Source organism: uncultured Verrucomicrobiota bacterium (assembly GCA_964578605.1). GTDB lineage: Bacteria > Verrucomicrobiota > Verrucomicrobiia > Limisphaerales > SIBE01 > JAXMHN01. The sequence goes on from CAZODO010000036.1 coordinate 28,168, forward strand.
GTCAATGGCAGTGGTATGCGGCGTCGGGCCAGCTCAAAGACATGGCCGCCCGGTCGCTGTTGCTCAAGCTGCACGAGCGAGGTCTGATCACTCTGCCGCCCCGTCGGTGTGCACCGGTGAGGCGCCCGCCGGATCGGGAGCCAGAGCTGTTTGACTCCGTTCTCCCCGAGCCGCTGGTGGCGAGCCTGTCCTCCCTCCAGCCTTTGCAGATCCAGGTGGTTGGCCCCCGGCAACCGGACTACCCCTCCCTCCAGCGTTATCTCCGGCAATATCATTATCTGGGGTACCGAGGTCCTGTGGGTGAGACCCTCGGCTATCTGATTAGGAGTGGCGCGGGTGTGGATCTGGCCTGCGTGGTTTTTGGGGCCGCCGCCTGGCAGTGTGCCCCACGGGATCGGTGGATCGGTTGGTCAGCCGAGCAACGAGCCCGAGGGTTACCGCGGATCGCCAATAACAGCCGCTTTCTGCTCTTGCCTTGGGTGCGGGTGCCAGGATTGGCCAACCATATTCTTTGCCGGATCGCGCAACGCATCGACGCCGATTGGCAGGAACGCTACCGCCATCCGGTTGGCTTGCTGGAAACGTTCGTGCAGCGGGACCGATTCCAGGGCACTTGCTACCGGGCGGCCAACTGGATTCACGTCGGCCAAACGACAGGCCGAACCCGCCAGAATCAGCGCCACCGTGATAACCAGGTCCATGCTCCCGTGAAGGATATTTACCTCTATCCCTTGAGTTCAGATGCCCGTGGGCGCCTCTGCAGATAAAAGCCTGGCCGAGTTGCAGAACTGGGCGCGGACCGACCCTTCCGGGTTGGCCGAGTATGCTTTCGAGCTCCAGACCGAAGTCCGGCGATGGCGCGAGACCGCCGCACAGAATAGCACCAACAGTTCGCGCCCTCCGTCCACCGACCGCGAGAAGCCCAGGCCCAAGAGTCTGCGCAGCCCATCCGGACGCACGAGGGGCGGCCAGCCCGGACACGCCGGCAAAACCCTGGAACCAAGCCAGCAGCCTGACCAGACCATCCCTCATCGGCTACAGCGATGCTCCTGCGGAGCGGACCTCTCCAATGAACCGGTCAAGGAACTGGAGCGGCGCCAGGTCTTCGAACTGCCGCCCATGAAACTGCGGTGCATTGAGCACCAGGCCGAGATCAAGGAGTGCCCTGACCGTGCCCGATCGCGGTCGACCGTGCCCGATCGCGTCGCCCGATCGCGGTCGGACCGTGAAAATTACTTGACCGGCAGTAGGTTGAGGGCGTCGCGATGCTCAAAACGAGCCTATGCCTCACTTTTAGGGTCCTTTTCCGGGCTTTATCGATTTGGCCCGGGGTGTAGATTCCTTGCTCATGCCGAGGGCCAACTGCTACATCGTTGCGGGCAACGTCTACCACCTGACCCATCGCTGTCATAATCGGCAGTTCCTGCTGCGCTTTGTGAAAGATCGAGACGGCTATCGGCGACGGCTCCGGGAGGCTGCCCAGAGTGTCGAGGCTTCGCTCTTGACCTACAACATCACCAGCAATCATGTCCATTTGCTCGTCTACGCCGACCAGACCGAGCAAGTCGGTAAGTTGATGCAGGAGGCTGCGGGTCGATTTGCCAGCGACTACAACCGGCGCAAGAAACGGAGAGGAGCCTTTTGGGAAGGGCGTTATCACGCGACGATGGTGGGCACGGGAGAATATTTGTGGGAGTGCCTCAAGTACATTGAGTTAAACATGGTGCGGTGCGGGGTGGCAAAGCATCCAGCGGACTGGGCCTGGTCCGGATACGGTGAATTGATGGGATGGAGAAAACGGCATCGGCTTTTGGACGTGGAGAAGCTGCTGTGCTTGCTACGTTGCGCGGAAGTCTCTGAATTCCGGGCCCACTTGAACGCAGCGCTATCGGACGCCATTTTGAATGACGAACTAAAGCGCCAGGCCAAGTGGACCCACTCCATAGCCGTGGGAGACCGAGCCTTCATCGAGGCGATGGAAAGTCGGATCCGATCTCGGCAGGAACTGACGACTGAGGAGGTGGGCGGCAGTTGGGTGTTGCGCGAGGAGTATGGTGCGGATTTTGGGCGCGAAAAGGGAGCCATAAACCCCTATTGAAATCGGTATTCGCTGCAAATGACTGACCAGGAGCCGGTTCGCGCGGTCCGACCGCGCTGACCGGAATCCACAAATGACTGACCAGGAGCCGGTTCGCGCGGTCCGACCGCGCTGACCGAATCCAATCCGAAGTCCGACGGTGCCAACGTCGGGTGACCAGGGCTGCGGGACGGTGCGTAATACAAATGTTATAACATCGGTCTGGCAAGAGGGTTTCTCCTATCGTAAGTGGCTTATATCGAGCTAGGTGCGCTTCGTGACAATTTGTCATCAACCGGTTTGGATCCGCGCCGAAGGCGCAACTACTCGTCAGCCCAGAGCAAAGCGGCGCCCTGGGAACCACGCGACCCCGAAACCCAAAGCCCTGACCAGGGCGTGACTCTCCGGGTTCGTGTGATTGGTGTCTTTCGTGGGCAACTCTCAGTGCATCCGATGGAACGTCGTGGGCTCGGCACGCAAAATTGACAGGGGTGACCCAGTCGCTATATTCCGCTCGCTCTATGAACCGCAATCCTCATGTGGCCGTCGTCGGCGCAACCGGCGCCGTCGGCATCGAAATGATCAAGACCCTCGAGAAACGGAACTTTCCCGTCAGCACGCTGACGTTGCTGGCCTCGGCGCGTTCGAAAGGCAAGAAGCTGACGTTTAAGAAGGGCGAAATCACGGTTAAGGAACTCACGAAGGACTCCTTCAAGGGGATTGACATTGCCCTGTTCAGCGCGGGCGGAAGCATTTCGAAGGAGTTCGCGCCGGCTGCGGTCAAAGACGGATGCGTGGTGGTGGACAATTCCAGCGCGTTTCGGATGGACGCCTCCGTGCCGCTGGTGGTTCCCGAGGTCAACGCGAGGGACGTCAAGGCGCACAAGGGGATTATCGCCAATCCGAATTGCACCACGGCCATCACGCTGGTGGCGCTTTACCCGTTGCACGCGGCCTTTGGGGTCAAGCGCATTTTCGCTTCCAGTTACCAGGCGGTGTCCGGGACAGGCGCGAAAGCGATCGAGGAACTGCGGCGCCAGGTGGGCCAGATTGTTTCCGGCCAGCCCGTGACGCGCGAAGTGTATCCGCACCAGATCGCGTTCAACGTGCTGCCGCACGTGGATGCCTTCCTCCCGTCCGGATATACGAAAGAGGAAATGAAGATGCAGAACGAGGGCCGCAAGATTATGCATCATCCCTCGTTTCTGGCGAGCGTCACGTGCGTGCGGGTGCCAGTTTACCGGGCCCATTCCGTCGCCGTCAGCGCCGAATTTGAAAAGCCGGTCACGGTGGAAGCCGCGCGCGCCGTTCTGGGCAAGGCCCCTGGGGTCGATGTCGTGGATACGCCTGAGAAATGCGAGTATCCGCTTCCGTTGTATGTCGCCGAGAAAGACAATTGCCAGGTGGGGCGGCTCCGCATGGACTGCGCCATGGAAAACGGCCTTTGTTTCTGGGTCTCGGGCGATCAACTGCTGAAAGGGGCGGCGCTCAACGCCGTTCAGATTGCCGAAGTCCTGCTGGCGGGCTGATTGAGGGTTCACCCGTAGTTCACCCGTAGTTCACCCGTTCGGCAACGGGTGATCTACGGGTCAAGATCGGGTTAAGATCGGGTTAAGATCGGGTTATCCCCGGATTCGGCGGCGGTTGACAGGGTGGGCACCTGCCAGGAGGCTCTGACCACCGTGCCGTAGCAGCCGAACGCGTCCGGCGTAGAAGAGAGTGAGCCTCGTCACCTCGGCTCATGATTGGACTGGTGGCAATGTCAAGATGTGCCCCACCTGCCACCCGGCCAGCCTTTTTTCTTGTGCGGCCGGTTGGGTTGGGCAGAGTCCTGGCATGAGACCGGCCGTTTCATTCGCCCTCCTGGTTCTGACGGGTTCCCTTTTCTGTTCGTGTTCCACCTTGCCGGAAGACGCGGGTGTCGATGTCGAATTGATTAACGTCCGATTGGACGAAGCGACCGTCTTTGAAACCACGGCAGCCTTCACCGTCCGCGTTTCCAACGAAACCTCCGAGCCGATCACGCTCGAGGGGAGCGTGCACAAATTCTATCTGAACGGGACATATATCGGGAAAGGAATGAGCGCCGAGACTCTCAATGTCGCGCGTCTCAGCTCAGCAACTCAGGAGATCCCGGTCCACCTTCGGAACGTTGCTTTGGCCAGGCGCATTCGGCCGATTCTCGAATCGCGGACGATAGATTACCGCGTGAGCAGCACGCTTTACCTGGCGAATGGGATCCGCTCGCAGCGATGCCGGATCGTTCACGATGGCGAGGTCGCGCTGGACGAGTTCAACCCGAATCGTCGCCAGGACCCCCAGCCCTGGTGACCCCGTTTTGGGGAAGCGCAGGACCTTGCCGCAGCCGGATTTTCTGGACCGAAAAGGGGTTCTCGGACTTGCGTCCGGGAACCCCTTTGCATCCGCTGTGAGAGCGTGTTTTCCGATCGGTTACTGCGCAACGGCGGCGCGATAGAACCTTGCGGTCCGGCCTGCCGCCGACGTGGGATCGTTTACCGTCATCGAGGTCCCGCTCAAGGAGGGGATATCTTGGAGCAACTGCCATCCATCCGCTGCCGCGAGGGAATCGCGGTATTCGAGGCGGTAATGGGTGCCGGCCACGCCCGTCAACGTGAGGGCCGGCTGGCCGCCCGTCACACTGATCGCGAGGGACGGTTCCTTTGCCGGGACGGGGAGAGTGCTGCCATGTTTCTGCAGGGCGGCATCGGACAGGATTTCGTCATAGACGGTGATCCGCAGGATTCTGCCAATCATCGGTTCGGCGCCCGCCGCGGTTGCGCCCAGGTAACCTGCGCCGCTCGGCATGACGAACTGATCGCTGACCGCGGTATTCGAACCGGCCAGAACACCATTGATGTAGATCCTCATCGTGAGTTCGTCCGGGTTCCAGACGTAGGCGACATGGGTCGGAATCGTCGGCGATGGGACTTCCGGTGTGAACAGGTAGTCGGCAACGCCGGTCTGGGTAAATCCGAGCTGGCGCGTGTCCGGCCACAGATCGTACCGCAGGCTGCTGGTGGGCGTCTCGCCCACAGCGAGATAACCGGAGTCGCCCGTGGCGATGGGATCGCCTTCGAGGATGAACTCGAGGGTGGCGTCGCCTGAGGTGAAGCCGAAGTCGAACGGAACGGGGGAGCCGGACAGCTCGACCGGAGTGGTTAGCTTAACCACGGGGGCCGGGGTGTCAGCGGTGATGGCGGCGTCATAAGCCGTGAGATCCGGAGTCACAACCACGGTGACCCGCGCGGTTATCGAGGAAACTTTGTTGCTTACAGTCAGCGTGTAGGCGGTCGAGACCGTGGGCGTCACGGTTTGGCTCGTCTGGCCTGTCACATCGGCCCCGTTCAGAAGAACCGAGGTGGCATTTTGAACCTCCCAATTCAGCGTGGCCGATCCTTGTCCCACAATCTCAGCAGGCGTGGCGGTGAAGGACGAGATGATCGGTGGCCGCTGCGCGCTTGTGAACGCTTCGGCGTGAGCCTTGATATCCGCCTCCGACAGAACTTCGTCGTAGATCACCACGCGGAAGATGCTGCCAACCATGGCTTCGCCGCCGGTTGGGTTGGCGCCGAGGAAGCCCTGGCCGGTCGGCATGGTCCATTGATCACTGACGCCCGTGACGGTGCCGGCGGAAATGCCGTTTGCATACAAGGTCATCGAGCGGTCCGTCGCATTCCAAACGTAGACAACGTGGGTGGCAATGGTCGGGGATGGGATCGAGGGATTGAACATGTAATCCGCGACTCCCAACTGGGTGAAGCCCATCTTCCGCTGGTCCTGCCACTGGTCGTAGCGAAGATTGCTGCCGGTGTTCTCGCCGACCGCCAGATAACCCGAGTCGCCCGTGGCGACCGGGTCGCCTTCCAGGATGAACTCCATCGTCACGTCGTCAGAGGTTGCTCCGAAATCGAAGGGTTCCCCTCCGGATCCGGTCAGGGTCACGATGTTCGTCGAGACGAGAACTGGGGCCGGGGTGGTATCCGCGGCGATCGCGGCGTCGTAGGGCCCGAGCGGAGGCATCACGGGGATCGTGACTTTGGCCGTGTTGGTGCTCAGGTCATTGGCCACGAGCAGCGTGTAAGTGGTGGTTGCCGCGGGCGAGACCGTCTGGCTTGTGCCTGTCACCGCCGCGCCGTTCAGCAACACCGTGGTCGCGTCCTGCACGCTCCAATTCAGCACGGACGAGGCGCCGCCCTCGATGACGGCTGGCGTCGCTGTAAAGGAACTGATCGTCGGCGGTTTCAGCGCAGCAAAGATGGCTCCGTGATTGCGGATCTTCGCCTCGGGAAGGGCATCCTGGTAAACGGCAACGCGGTGGATCGTTCCGACCATCAGTTCGGTGCCCGCCGCGTTTTGGCCGAGAAAGCCAGCCCCGGTCGGCAGCGCGAAGTCCCAAATCTCGGACGTGGTGCCTGCCAGGACGCCGTTGGTGTAAAGCTTCATGGCGGCTTCACCGAGGCTCAAGACGTAGGTAATATGGGTCGGGGCCGTGGGCGATGGAACGGCGGGAGTAAACAGGTAATCCGCCACACCCGACTGGGTGAAGCCCATTTGGTGCGTGTTCTGATACTGCTCGTAGCGCAGGCTGTAGGCCGTGTTCTCTCCGACAGCCAGGTATCCGGAATCGCCGGTGGCTTCCGGATCGCCTTGAATGACAAATTCAATGGTCACGTCCCCGAACGTGGCGCCGAAATCGAACGGCACTCCTGCCGTCCCGTCGAGCGTTACGGCCGATTCAAGCCGGACCACGGGGGCGGGCGTGTCCGCGGTGATGGCTGCGTCGTAGGCGCTCAGCGCTTCTTGCACTTGGGCCGAGGCAGCCCGCGCGGGGCTGGTTCCTGCAAGGAAGGCGCACGCGGCGAGTGAGAGCAGAGCGGTTGATCCAAGAGGCATTCTGCCGGTTATCATCTTTATCGACAATGAGTTCATACGTTTTACAACTGCGAACTTGAGCCGTTTACCGACCTACTGGTTTCCTCTTCTGATCGAGAGACAATCCGTCTCGATCCCGGGCGAGTATTTACGCCATCGCCCCAGTCGAAGCCACTCTTTTCTGTGGGACTCGCGGCCGAACTCGGTGAGGCGCCGTGAGCGCCACTGCACCCTCGCCAAAGGCCCCCCATCCGCTACGCGTAAACCCATGAAAAGGACTTATCCGGCCTTCCTCGCAACCCTCAGCTTAGGTGCCTCGTGCGCCCTGGCAGCGCTCTCGGCGGAAGCGACGCTTCCGAATGACGCAGGGGCTTCGGGCATTGCGAACTCGCTCTCCAGGCGAAGATCTTTGAAGCAAGCCATACTTACAGGCTCAAGGGACTCAACCGGTATCTGACCATCATCGAGGAGAACGGCCGGCGCTACTACAAGGCCTGCACCGCGGATCGGTTGGATGGCGAATGGACCCCGATCGCCGATACCGCCGAACGTCCGTTCGCCGGCTGGGCAAACATCCGCCCCGCCTCAGGCGTTGACCCGTGGACGGATAACGTCAGCCATGGCGAACTCATCCGGGACGGTTACGACGAGACGCTGACGATTGATCCCAGCCAGCTGCGGCTTGTCTTCCAGGGCATGTGGGACAAGCACAAGTCCGGAAAAGGGTCCGGTGAGTTCCCATGGCGCATCGGCATCCTCAGACCGGCGTCAGGGAGCGGCAGGTGAGGTGCGCACGCGGAAGAACACCGTGGAGTCGGGTTGGCTGGCGACCGTGATCACAAGCGGGGATCCATCACCCTTCAGACCTTGCTGTTGGACTTGCCACGCGGCTGCCGTTCCGAGTTGGGAGACGCGCTCCACGTCGTAGACGTAACCCGCGACACCATCCCATCTCAGTTCTAAGTCGCCTTGGGCCAAGCCGGTCACGCGGACTTTGAGGACCGAATCGCTGTCCGCGGGGTTCGTGCCGGCCCCATACTCATGAGCGTTGGAGGCGCCATCGCCATCGGGATCGAGGCTTGCATCGTCTTTCGTGGGATTCAGATGCCCCGCAATTTCCCAGGTATCAGGAAGTCCGTCGCGATCGGTGTCCGCGGTGGGGTGGACGAATTCAAAGGCGCCCACGTCTGCAGCAACAACGCCATCGGCATTACCATCGAGGGGTCGCGGGACACCGGTGGCATCCCAGAGGGCTGCACATTCCAGGTCGGCCGCGTCAATCTCCGGCGAACCCGCGGCGAGGCGGTAATCGCCGGCCCGCGGGTCGAGGAATTGCACAGGCTGGCTCCGGTCGGTCGAACCGGGCGTGAGGCCCAGGTAATTGCCACGCACGTTGAAGATATTATTGTGGCTGAGAAGCGGTTTCGGCATGGGCGAAGTCGGCGTTTGGTAAATGCCGGAGGAGTTCGACACGACCAGGTTATTCGCGATGACCAGGTTCGTGGCAGGGGGAACCAGGGTGAAGGTCATTCCGCCGCCCATTTCCTCAAACATGTTCGAAGCCACGTTGCTAACGAACGTGTTGTGCACGACGCGAATGGCCGAAGCCACATTGGTGGTCACGAACACGTAAAGGCCGCCGCCCATGCCGCCAAACGCCGTTGGGTCATACGCATGGTTCGATAGGAACAAATTGTTCTGGACGCAGCCCGCGCGGTAGCCGCTGAAGTACAGGCCCGCCCCTGTCCCGGCGGTGTTGCCGACAATGCAGTTTCCATCCACCAGCGCGTCGTCCGCGAGGTGGATGCTAACAGCACCCTCGGCGGCTCCAAAGAAGACCGGCATCAGGACGTACATGGCATTGCTCGCGATGGTATTTCGGACGATCAACGGGGAGGAAGCCCAGCTGTAGATCGCGGGACCATACTTCGCCTGGTTGGCAGCGATGCGGTTGCCGGTGATGAGCGGCATCGATTTGAAGCAGTAGATCCCTCCGCCGCTGCCATCGAAATCGTTCAAGATCTCGTTTTCCTCGATGGTGTTGCCGCCGATCACCGCGTAGCTCAATTCACACGCGATGCCCGCTCCGTAGGAGACAAATTGGTTGGTGGTATTGTCGTAAGCCAGGCTGTTGCGCCGGATGACGTTGTTCGTAATGACCGGGCTGGATACCGAGATAAGCAGGCCCCCGCCTTTGCCGCCCAAGCCATACTTGTTGAAGTTCGTGGCGCCCTTGAACACGCCGCCGCCTGTCACCGTGAAGCCGTCAAGCGTGCTCACGGAAAACCCTCCCTGTCCGCTCACCACGACGTTCGGTTTGCCGCCGCCGTCAAGAATCGTTGGGTGTTCCGCGGGCGCCCTCGCATCACGGGTCGTCTCCGTCCCAACGAATCCGCCGTAAAGGTGCACAAAAGCCGGCAGCCAGAAGTGACCGGGATGCGTGCCCGCTTCAACCCAGACTTCGCCACCCGTGGGCCGAATGGCATTCAACGCCGCCTCGATAGTGCGCTTGGCGTTGGCCCAACTCGCGCCATCGGCTGCGTCGTCGCCCTGCGTCCGCACTCGAACCACTTTGGGCGCGACGGCCCAGCTTGCCCCGTTCGACTCATCCGCGCCGATGTCGATGGCAGCCCCTTGGACCCGCGCTTCGCCATCGATATCCCTGGCTTCCGTCCCGGATGCCATCTCTTTCCCCGCGTCACGGCAAGGCGACCCCGGCTGCAGATGCAAGTTGCCGAAGGGCACGGAGGCCAGCAGCGGATCGGCCGAAAGGTTGCCCGCTGTGCCTGTTTGGTCGGGTAATCCACGGTAATCGCCGCCAAATGTGTGGACCCGGTTGCCGAAAACGCAGTTGCTCTCGATGACCGCGTTCGTCGGCGTGCCGGGCATCTGCTCCAAGCCCCAGGGATTGAACGCCACGAGGTTGTTCACCAGGACCGGAGCGATCGGAACCAGGGCGGAACTGCCCCATAGAATGCCGGAACCGCTATTGGCAACCACCGTATTGTTGATGACGCTCGGGACCCCTCCATTCGCGTCAACCAAGGCGATGCCGCCTCCGTTCGCGGCGCCATTCGCCGCGATGACGTTGTTGCGAAGCACGGGTGAACTGCGCGCGGTCGGGTGCGGCCGTCCGTCCAGGTCATCGGCGGTGGCGAACACTCCTCCGCCGCCAACGGGCACGGCGGCATCGTCCAGAACCCAACTGGCGGTATTGCCGAAGATGGCGTTGTTCTCGATGAGTGGCGAAGCGTCGCGCCAGCAGCTGATTCCCCCGCCGTTCTGGACCGCGGTGTTCCAGGCGATGGTGTTGCCGATGATATAAGGTGAGGCGTCAATGCACGCAATGCCGCCGCCATCGAACGCGTAGTTATCGAGGATGACATTCTCTCGCAGCGTGGCCGTTTCGCTGGTGCCGACGTTCCTCACCGAAATCCCCGCCCCATAACCTCGAGACAGGTTCGCGCGGACGCGGTTTCGAGAGATCACCGCTCCCGAATTGACGACGCGCACACCGGCTCCTAGCCCGTTTTGGATCGTGAAACCGTCCACGATCGTTTCGGGACCTCCCGATTCCACCAGCACCACGGTGTTCGTGCCTCCGCCATCGAGGATGGTCTGGTGGGTCAACGGGTCCCGCTCGGTGCGGCTTGTCTCCGAGCCGCTGAATCCGCCGAACAGAGCCACACCGGGCTTCATGACCACCGCATTCGTGTAGGCGCCGGCGGCGACCCATACCTCGTCGCCCGCAACCGCGTGCTCCAGCGCCCGATTGACATTCCGCACGGCTTCGGTCCACGCACGGCCGGATGCCGCATCGTCGCCCGCCTTGCTGACGTGGAATGTTGCGGCGTGGCCATGCACGGCCGCCAGGCAAAGGCCGGCGGTCAAGGCAGCCATTTTGAACCCGCTGATGAAATGAGCTTGACCCATTGTGGACCCCCAGAATCTTGCCCACGACACGCCGCCGCGGTGCAAGGGTACGCCATGTGCCCCTGAACGACACCCTGCGGCTCTTGATGAGCAAGGCTACGCATATCCGCCCGCTACCATGCCGATTCTTACGCTCGCCGGCTCTGTTCGACAATGAGAACCGTCAGCAATTCATTTTAGCAGGGCGGGTCGGCTCGGCCCGCCGCTGCCGACGGGCCTTGACTATGCCCAATGGCCGGCCCGGCGGCCCGGTCCTGCCTTGCTTGGGCCTGACCGTTCCGGGGACCGGCTGGTATTCAAGCTGCTCTGCAGCAAGGCGAACCTTGAGACCCCAACAATAGGCAAAAGGAATCAACGATCTATGTGTGCTGGTTCATCGTGTGCGAAAGAGTGGAAAGTCATCGTGACAACCTGGATGGGCAAAGCCCTTTCCGTGGCGGCTTATGCGGCGCGGCCGGTTGCGCTCTGCGCTTTGGCGCTGCTGCTGGTGGGGGTCCCGGCAGGGCGCGCGGGCGAAGTGGGAGGCACCCTTGCGACGGATACGATCTGGTCGGCCAGCAGCAGTCCCTATGTGGTCACGGAGCACCTCATCGTGAGCGAAGGGGTGACCCTCACGATTGAACCGGGTGTGGCCGTTCAGTTCGGAAAAAACCTTGGCCTCTCCGTGCAAGGCCGCCTTCAGGCGGTGGGGACTGTCCAAAATATGGTCACGTTCACCGGTTCCACCAGCGAACCGGGATGGTGGCGCGGCATTCAAGTCACCGATGCGGGATCCGCCGACATGGAGTGGTGCCAGGTCGCGTATGCTGGATACTGGGATCAAGTCGGACTACTCAAATCAGGGTCTGGCGAACTCATCTTGAAGCACTCAACATTGCGAGGTCATGCCGGAGACGGACTGCGGGTGGGGGCTGGGTACAGCAACTTCGTTTCGCAGGAGAATGCCTTTCAGGACAACACCACCGGGGTTCGGTTGGGAATCGGCGCGTCCTTCGACAGTATTTCGTCGACGTTCACCGGGAACGGGAGAGACGTCCACGTCGCGGGAGGCACTTTCTCGGGGCAAGTGGTTTGGGGGCTCAAACCGGAGTATTCGTTGTACGTGGCTGAGACGATCAGCGTGGCGGCGGATGGCGCCCTGATCATTCGGCCTGGAACAGTAGTGAAATTCGCCCAGAACAACCGTTTGTATGTCGGGGGCACCCTTCAAATTGATGGAACGGCAGCGCAACCGGTTCACCTGACCGATTGGCGCGACGACACCGCCGGAGGCGACGCTAACCGCGATGGCAAACAATCGGTCCCCGAACCGGGATGGTGGTGCGGACTTTTCTTCCAGGAGACAGGGTCCGGGACCTTAACGCACACGGGCGTTCGGTTTGCCGGGTATTGGGACCACATCGGGATCAAAAAGACGGGCGCCGGCACCCTGACGTTGACCCAGTGCACCGTGTCGCAAATCCGCGGGGACGGATTGAAATTGGAGAACAGCCCGGGAACCACGACGCTGCACGAGACAACGCTGACGGGGAACAGCGAGTCGGGATTGTGCCTGGTCAATGGGCAAGCGGTGGCGAGCGCCTGTGTTTTCAATGGCAACGGCGGGTACGGGATCCTCCAGGAAATCAATGACACGCTGGACTACGCGGCCAACGAGTTTGCGGGAAACGCCAGGGGCAGCGTCGGGGTCAATGGCGGGACACTCACGGGTTCGATGAATTGGGCTAAGGGGAAGGGGGAAGACTTCATGATCGTGGTTCGAGAGCATTTTACTGTTCCTGACCAAACCCATCTCACCATTCAACCGGGGATCCTGGTGCAAGTCGCCAAGAACATAGGACTGTTCGTGAACGGGACCTTGACGGCTGTGGGGACAGCGGACAGCCGCATCCGATTTTCGGGTGTGACCGATACCCCGGGCTCGTGGCGTGGAATCCAGATCAGCGAGAACGGTTCGGCAGACCTCCAATGGTGCGAAATCTCCGCGGCGGGCTATTGGGATAGCGCCGGGGTGCTGAAAGCTGGGACAGGTGCACTCACCTTGAAGAACTCGGTCCTGCGAGGACACACGGGGGATTGCCTGCGTGTGGCAGGCGGCTACAGTGCTTTCGTCTCACGAGACAACGCTTTCCGAGACAGTACCCGCGGCGTGCGCTTGGGGGTGGACACTTCCTTTGACGATAGAACCTCCACATTTTCGGGTAACGAGATCGATGTGTTCGTTGATGCGGGAAGCATTTCCCGCGAAGTCATCTGGAGCCTTGACCCGGCGTATTCGATCTGTGTTTCCGACCACCTTACGGTGCTCAACGGGGGAAGACTGCTCGTCCGGCCAGGGGTGGTTGTGAAGATGCGCCAGAATTGCGGGGTGTTCGTGGATGGCGTGCTGGAAGTTGCAGGGACGGCGGCGGAGCCCGTCTACGTGACCGACTGGCGGGATGATGCCGTGGGAGGCGATGCCAATCGTGACGCCGGGGCATCGGCCCCTGCCCCAGGCTGGTGGAGGGGGCTTTTCGTCCGCGAAGGTTCAGCCACGCTCAATCATTGCACGGTGCGGTACGCCGGCTACTGGGACAGTCTCGGAATCTCCAAGACAGGCGCCGGAACCTTGCTTATGAACCAGAGCACGATCGCCCAGATCGCCGGCAGCGCAATGAAAGTCGAAAACAGTTCCGGCCTGACAACCTTGCAGAACAGCACTTTCACCGGCAACGCTCAGTCCGGGCTTCGCCTTGTCAGTGGACCTGTTGCAGCGTCCGGCTGTGCCTTCAAGGGCAACGCGCAATATGGAATTCATCAGGACGCCAACGCCGCTCTGGATTATTCACTGAACGAGTTCGCTGAGAATGCCTGGGGAAGCGTGGGAGTCAATGGGGGGACGCTCACCGGGCCAATGAATTGGACCAAGGGGAACGGAGGTCCATTCACCTTCGCCATCCGCGATCATATCACGGTCCCCACCGGGACGAGCCTCACCATCCATCCGGGGGCGACCGTGCAGTTCGCAGCCAACGTGGGGCTATTTGTGACAGGCACTCTGAACGCCGCAGGGACGGCGGACAGCCCGATCCGCTTTACCGGGGCGACGGAAAGCGCCAATGCGTGGCGGGGCATCCAGGTGACGGGAGCGGGATCCGCGAACCTTGACTGGTGCGATCTGGCATGGGCGGGCTACTGGGATAGCGTCGGGCTGTTGAAGGCCGGGTCGGGCGCGCTCACCTTGAAAAACTCGACGTTGCGCGGGACGCGCGGAGACGGGCTGCGCGTCGATGGCAGCACCGGCACGCATGAGATTGCCGGTTGCTCGTTTGTGTCGAATCACAATGGTGTGCTTGTCAGGAATCAGTCGTTGCCGCTGACCCTCGGCAAATCGCGCTTCGAGGGGAATACGTCGCTTGGCGCAAACAACGCCGGCCCAGCCGAACTCGACGCGCGTCAGTGCTGGTGGGGCGACAGTTCGGGCCCCTATCACGCGACGCGCAATCCCCAAGGGACCGGCAACAAAGTCAGCGACCTTGTCCTGTTCGAACCCTGGCAGACGGCGGGGGCTTCGGGAACGCTCACGGTGACATTGCAGCCGGCGGAGGCGATCCAGGCCGGGGCAAGCTGGAGCGTCGATGGCGCTCAGTGGCAGAGCGCCGGGAGCCCGCTCTCTCTTGAGCCGGGCGCTTACACAATCCAATGCAAAGCGGTGGATGGCTGGACCTCACCGGCGGATCACTCGGTGTCGGTTGCCGAGGGACAAACGACAGCGGTTACCTGCGTTTACACGCGCGCCTCGTCGCAACCGTCCCCCGGGACGATCGTGGCCGGGCCTTTGCTCAACGAAGCGCGCATGGGGCACACCCTCGCGACGCTGCCGGACGGAAGAGTGGTTCTGTTTGGCGGTCATGGCACCGGCTTCAAGGCGCTTGCTTCCGCGGAGATCTGGAGCCCTTCGGGGGAGGCGTTCACGACATTGACGATGCGCCATAGCCACGATTGGCCAGCGTTTGCCATGCTGGATGACGGCCGGTTCCTCCTCGCCGGCGGGAGTGCCGACCTCGGGATTCCAAAGTATGCCGAAGCTGAACTGTTCGATCCGAAGACGGACTCCTTCACCGCCGTGGGCAACCTGGTGCGCTTCCGAAGCGGAAGCGGCGCGGTCGCCCTGAGCAACGGGCTGGTGCTGGTCGCGGGCGCGTGGTGGACCCACAACGACGCGCATACCTACGGCGAAGTGTTCAACCCGGCAACAGCGACGTTCAGCGCTACGGGCGCTCTCAAGACCCGGCGCGCCTATCCGATCGTTCTGCCCACGAGCGATAATCGCGCCATCGTCCTCGGGGGATACGGGGTCAACGGCGGAGCAAATATCCCCTCCACCGAGGAGTTCGACCCCGCGACAGGCGAGTTCGTGAAGCACCAGGACGAGCTTTTCCAGGAAGACCCCGGTTGGGGCATCCACCAGGATCAGCGTCCCATCGAAGCCCAGAAATTGGCGGACGGCCGTTTCCTGCTCCTGGCGCACCGGACGGCGGGAGGCGTGACGGAGTACACGCTTTTCACCTTCGACCCGCGGAACAAGCGCTTCGAACGCATGTCTGTCACTCCGAACCTGCCGAGCGGAAAGGATTACGCCTTGTGGATCCCGGTGGTGGACAACGCGCGGGGCCGTGCCCATCTCCTCGCCCAATCGGCGACGGCGACTCCAACGCAGGTAAGCTTGTTTTCCGTGGATCTCGAATCGGGGGCCGTGCACCAGTCGGCGAGCCCCACGGCCCTTGAGCCAGCCTATTCGCTGGGCGGCGCCGCGGTGACCTTGCTCCAGGACGGACGGGTGTTCGTCACGGGAGGAACCGAAGACGGTTCGAACTACAAGCCCGTTCGGCGCACGCTCTTCGTGACACCGGGAGACGCGACTTCCGGACCCAAGCTAGCGGTGGAGAAGACCGGGGCTGCGACTATGAAGGTGTCCTGGACTGCGCCCGCGGGAGCGTTTGGGGTGGAAACGTCAACGAACCTGGTTGACTGGGCGCCCGCGCCTGAGGCGACGTCCACAGGGGACCTCCACAGCCTGGCGGTATCGGCCGCGGATTCAGCCCGATTCTACCGGTTGAAGCAGATGCCGGCGGTGAAGTGAGAGCGGCGGAGGTTAAACCTCGATGCCGTAAGCCTTGATCTTGTTGTAGAGCGTCTGGCGCCCAATGCCCAGGCGCTTGGCCGTTTCGAGCTTGTTGCCGCCTGTCTCCTTGAGGAGCTGGACGATGGTGTTCCGCTCCATGCCTTCCAGAAGCGTCAGCTCCATCTCGTCCTTGCCGGTGCTCAGGTGCGTGATCGAGATATCCTGGGTGTCCACGACAGGCCCTTCCGTCATGAGGACCGCCCGCTGGATCTCGTTCTGCAATTGGCGGACGTTGCCCGGCCAGTCAAAACTCCGCAGCTGATCGGCGGCCCCAGGCGAAAAGCCGGTGAGAATGCGCCCCGCCTGGGCGGAAAAGCGTTTCAGAAAACTGTTCGCCAGCGGAATGATATCCTCGCGTCGCTCGCGCAGCGGAGGCAGCGGGATGGAGATCGTGCTAATCCGGTAATAGAGGTCCTGGCGCAGTTTGCCCGACTTGATGGCGTCTTCGACATGCTGATTCGTCGAGGCGAGAACGCGGCAATTCGTCTTGTAGTTGGTCTTGCCGCCCACCGGCCGGACTTCCTTCTCCTGCAGAACGCGAAGAAGCTTGGTCTGGGTATCGACCGGCATCTCGGCGAGCTCATCCAGCAAAAGCGTGCCTCCATCCGCCTGCCGGAAAAGGCCCTCCCGGTCTGCCTGCGCGCCCGTAAACGCCCCTTTTACCGAACCGAATAACTCGCTTTCAATCAGTTCCCGGGGGAGGGCGGCGCAGTTGATCTTGATGAACGGACCCTTGGACCGGGGACTGAGCGCATGGATAAGGTCGGCAATGACCTCCTTGCCCGTGCCGCTCTCGCCCGTGATAAAGATGGAGACTTCGCTTGGCGCGACACGTTCGACCGTCTTCACCACCGACTTCATCGCCGAGCTCTGGAAGATGGGCGAGGACCCGCCACTCATCGTGGATAACGCCTGGCGCAAAGAGCTGGTCTGCTCGGTGAGCTGGCGGCGTTCTTCGGTCAGTTGCTTATGTTCGAGGGCACGCTCGACCACCACGAGCAGCGATTTGTGATCGAACGGCTTCTTCTGAAAATCGTACGCGCCCAGCTTCGTCGCCGCGACGGCCGCGTCGATCGTCGCATGGCCGGTCAGAATGATGACCTCGGTCTGCGGCCAATGCTGTTTGATCGTGGGCAGAAGCTCCAGTCCCTCGGCGTCCGGCAGCTTCAAATCCAGAAGGATGACCTCGGGCTGAACGTCGGAGAACGCTTCCTTGAGGGCCATCGCGTCCTGGGCAGCGGCGACTTCGTAGCCGGCGTTCTCGAGCACCGTTGCGAGCAATTTGCGAATACCCTCCTCGTCATCGACAACCATGATTCTTGCGCTCATATGGAAAGCTGCTCAGCATCAGTTTGCACAACTCATTCAATACGACAAGCACCCCTCCTCGCCAAGCCAATTCCACGCGCTCGCGCGCGCTCCAGAGCGCGCGCCCCAACCGGCCAAGGTACGGCGGAACCCTTCCGAGAACCTTGCGCAGCACCGGCCCGCACGTGTGGAAAGGCTCAAACCAGGGTCCCGGGAAAGCGCTCCGATATGATCTTCTTCACGCGCGCCTCTTCTTCCGGGCGAACGAGACGCCGCGCAATCCGCCGCTGCACCCCATCGAGCAGCTCAAGCCAATCTTCGAAAGGAGGGTGGGGCAGAGCTTCCCACTGATCATACCGTTTTTCGCGGACGTAGAACCGCCACTCCCCGCCGACCCTCCGGGCGTAGACCTCGCGTTTGACGCCCTCCGTGGTCCGGCCTTTCCAGCTGATCTCTCCTTTGCCCATAGTTCAGCGCGGCAACTCGACGCTCGCCACGGCCATGGCGGCAATGCCTTCTTCGCGTCCGAGGAAGCCGAGCAACTCGTTGGTCGTTGCTTTGATCCCGACACACTTCGGATTGATGTTCAGCGCCAGGGCGATGTTCTCCTTCATGCTGATGATGTGCGGGGAAAGCTTGGGCTGCTGCGCGATCACCGTGGCGTCGACATTGATGATCCTTGCATCGTGGAACCCGATCTGCCGTCCGACTTCCTGGAGGAACATCTTGCTGGGGGCGTTATGCCAGCGCGGATCCGTGTTTGGAAAGTAGTGCCCGATATCGGCTTCCCCCATCGCGCCAAGCAGTGCATCACAAATGGCATGCATCAGAACATCGGCATCGGAATGCCCTTCCAAGCCCTTCGGGTGAGCGATCTCGACCCCGCCCAGCACCAGTTTGCGCCCCGCCACCAACCGGTGAACGTCATAGCCGATTCCGACGTGGTTCATAACGCGAGTATATTTCTGTCTGGCCTATTCACCAGTAAATTCAGGCTGCTACGATTGCCGCTCGCCGCAACCAGCGTTCTTATTGAGGAGTCCGAAAGGTGCCTGACAGGTCCGCGTGGCTTCGCCTGGGCGACCAAGACAGGGCCCGTTGATCCAGGTCAAGGCGGGAGGGGCTTCCCCATGCTCCCTTGTGGGAAAGCGCGGAATGGCGCACAAGTGCCTGAATCCCATGAATCCCTTTTTTCCTGACCCCGGCACACCTCTACGTGATTTTCGCCTGCAGCGCAGAATCAAGCGCCGCGATTTCCTCAAGTGTTCTCTGGCCGCTTCCGTCGCGGTCCCAATGGTGGCCAGCCTGGAGGAGCACGCGCTGATGACGCATGCTGGCGAATCCGCTCCAGGGACGGGCCCGGGTGCTTCCGCGCCCAAACTGCCCTCTGGGAAGATTGGGAACGTCGAGATTAGCCGTCTGATATGTGGGGGCAACCTGATCAGCGGCTACGCCCATAGCCGGGACCTGATCTACCTGTCGAGTTTCCTCAAGAACTACTTCACGGACGAGAAGATCATGGAGACCTGGGCCGCCTGCGAGCGGTGGGGCATCAACACGATGATTTGCTACCCGGAAGATCGGCACGCGATGGAGGTTTACCAGAAGTATCGCGACCAGGGCGGGCGAATTCAGTACCTGGCCCAGATCGCCCCTCCCAAGAACGATCTGACAACCGCGGTCCAACGGGCGGTTGATGCCGGGGCGGCGGGCGCTTTCCTGGTGGGCAATCTTGGGGATGCATGGACCCGGGACGGTTCGACCGGGCTGATTGGTGAACTCATTTCGAAGATCAAGGGCGCGAAGCTCCTTTCCGGGGTGGCCGGCCATGAACTGCGCACGCCGATGACCGTGGAGAAGGCGGGAATCGAGCCCGACTTCTACATGAAAACGCTTCACAGCACCAATTATTGGTCCACACGCCGGCCGGACCAGAAGCAGGAGGTCATCGATAACTACGGCATCGACAATTACTGGTGCATGGATCCGGACGATACCATCGCGTTCATGAAATGGGTCAAGCGGCCTTGGATCGCGTATAAAGTGCTCGCGGCTGGGGCGATCCCTCCCCAGGCGGGCTTCCGCCATGCCTTCGAGAATGGCGCCGATTTCGCTGTCGTTGGCATGTTCGACTTCCAGGTCGCCGAAGATGTGCGCGTCGCGTGCGAAGTCCTTTCCCACCCCCTGGATCGGATGCGGCCGTGGCTGGCCTAGGAAGGCGCGGACAGGCTCCGTGCCGGCCCGAGGTCTGGCTGGGGATTTGGGGATTTGGACGGCCGGTAAAGTTGGTTTGCTTTTCCGCCGGGTTCATGTTAGAACCGGCAGGATTATTGAAATAAGAGATGCCCCGATGCCTGCAGTGGGTATCAACAACCACGGAATATCAACATGAAAAAACTCGGACTTCCCCTTGCTCTGCTTGGAGTTAGCGTCGCTCTCATTGGCTGCCAGCTATTCGAGAAGCGTGATTCCACGACCCCACCGCCGGTGAGCCAGGCCGAATCCAGCGCACCGGTCGTGCAGCCCGCCGAGAGCCATGCGCCGGTGGACGCTCTCGCGTGTTCCCTCTGCGTCTGCAGCAAATTCGAGCCGCAGTCCGATGCACCGGCCACCTGCAGAATGTGCGGCCATCCGGCCAGCGCACATACCCGCAGGTAAGCGCCTCTTTGGTTTCCGCACGGGCAACCGGATCCTGAACCGGTTGCCCGTCGACGCTGATCCGGGCATCCCGTCGAGGTCCTCAGAGCGACTTTCGGTAGCTTTTTCTTTAGGGAGACTTGCTTTCGCCAGCATGTCAGGAACCGCCTTGCCTTCGGACTCGGGAATGCCGGAAAACCGGGCGGATCTGGAAAGGCCGGCGTGACCTTCCTGCCTTGTCGCATTCTGGGGCCTTGAAGATTGTGAGCGTTCTCCTTGCATTTGGCGGTACGGCTGCTACAAAAAGGTGAAAACCGGCAGTTCGAATCGTGTGGCGCGGTTGAATAAGCGTTGATCTGGTGAGGAGCTTGACGGGCGTGGACATTCCCCGCTTTTCGGGACGTCCCCGGCGAAAAGCTGCCAGGCAATCCAGGCGCGCCCGGATATTTGCCGCTGCGAAACAGAGGGCTTCATGCTCCAACAGCCGCAGTCAGCGTCGGAAAGTCGAGTCCGCGATGGGAACGGACTTCCCGACCCCAGTGAGTTGCGCGCTCGTGATCAGCGTCTCGAGGCGGTCAAACAGCTCATTGCGCAATTCGTCCACGCGCTCAACAACTCCTTGGCGCCGATGACAGGCTACGTCGCGCTTCTGGGCGAACAGCTTGGAAAGAACGGACCCTGCCTCCAGTACCTCTCCAGGCTCGAAGAATCGGTGCGGAAGACTGAGGACATCGTCTGCAAACTGCTCCACGCGACCCATCCCGAACGGCAGTACGTTCCCGTGCCTGCCGATCTGGGTGCCCTCGTCCAGCGGACGACCGAGGCCTGGATGCGGGCCTTGCCGAATTGGCGGACCATTGCGGTTTCGATGGACCTGACACCGGGCTGTGAACTTCCCCTCGACGCGGATCAATGGGCGAAAGCGATCCTCGAGTTACTGCGGAATGCGGAAATGGCGATGCCGCAGGGCGGAACCTTAAGCGTTCGGCTGCACAGGAAAACAATTTCTGCGTCGGAATCCGAGGTGTTGGGCTTTCCCGCCACGGAGTGTTGGTGCCTGGTCCTGGAAGACTCCGGTTGCGGCATGGCGCGCGATGCCGTCCGGAAAGCGTTTGATCCCCTGTTCACGACGCGGCACCACGCGTCGACGGCCGGTCTGGGTCTCTTTTTGGTTCATGGGGTGGTGCGACTCCATGGCGGGCAGGTCACTTTGACCAGCACGCCGAGCCAAGGGACCACCGTTCGAATCTGGCTGCCGGTGATCCAGCCGCCCCAGTGAGGGCGCCTTTCAGAGCATCTCCAATCCTTCGTTCTCCAGGAAGCCCTGCAACTGCCGGATGCGAGTGGGGTGGCGCATCTTGCGCAAGGCCTTGGCTTCGATCTGTCGAATGCGTTCCCGGGTCACCTTGAACTGCTTTCCAACTTCCTCGAGGGTGCGTGAATATCCGTCCCCCAGACCGAACCGCAACTCCAGCACCTTCCGTTCGCGCTCCGTGAGGCTGGTAAGAACGTCCCCCAGCTTGTCCTTGAGCAAGCTGTAGCTGGTCATGTCCGACGGGTTTTCCGCCGACTTGTCTTCAATGAAATCCCCGAAATTGGTATCTTCGCTATCGCCGACCGGCGATTGGAGCGAGATGGGCTGCTGGGCCATTTTGAGGACCGCGCGCACTCGTTCCACGGGCATTTGCATCTCGTCGGCAATCTCCTCCGACGTCGCTTCGCGTCCGAAATCCTGGACGAGCTGCTTCTGGACGCGCATGAGCTTGTTGATCGTTTCGATCATGTGCACGGGAATGCGAATCGTCCGGGCCTGGTCAGCGATGGACCGGGTGATGGCCTGGCGAATCCACCAAGTGGCATAGGTGGAAAACTTGTAGCCGCGGCGATACTCGAACTTCTCCACCGCTTTCATGAGCCCCATGTTGCCTTCCTGGATCAGGTCCAGGAAGGAGAGGCCTCGATTGGTGTATTTCTTGGCAATCGAAATCACCAGGCGCAAGTTCGCCTCCACCATTTCCGTCTTGGCCTGCAGCGCTTTCCGGGTGAAATGCTGGAGCTGTTTGTAAGCCTCCAAATATTGCTGGCAGGGCATCCGCACAAATTCTTCCAGGGCCTTCACCTTCCGCTCTTCCGCCTGGACGATCGTCTGCTGGTGGGGAGATTTCCGCTGCTGGTTGGAATCCTGAATGTTCCGCAGGCTCACGAGGATTTTGTCCTGGATGTTATCGGCGACCAGGGCCATTTCTTCGATCACCTTCTGCTTGTAATAGAACCGCGGAAACATCCGCTGGAGCTTCTGATCTCCCTTCTGGAATTCGGTTTGGCACCGGGCGCGCTTGGCCTTGCTCACCGCGGTTTGCCACCGGGCGTACCGGTCGTCGACGGCCTGGTCCATCGCCCGCACCTCCTTGACGAGTTTCCGCAGGGCTTTGAGGTGCTTTTCGCGGCCTTCGATCTTCTTGTCGAGGATCACGCGGTCAAAACGTTCTTTGGGCGGCTCCGAGATCAGCTTTTCCGCCAGGGCGATATGTTCCTTCCCCGAAAACCCAAAGCTGTAAATGATGCGCTTGACTTCGTTTTCCGCATCCTCGATCCGCTTGGAAATCTCCACCTCTTGCTCGCGCGTCAGCAAAGGCACCTGGCCCATCTGCTTGAGGTACATCCGGACCGGATCGTCCAGGATATCCAGCCGGCTTTTCTCGTCCTCCTCTTCGGGTTCCGGCTGCTTGACGCGGTCCACCTCGGCCTGGTCGACAATCTCGACTTCCAGGTTGCGAAGCTTGATGTAAATCTCGTCCAGTTCGTCGGGGGTAACGATGGTCTCCGGAAGAGCGTCATTGATGTCGCTATAGGTCAGGTATCCCTGCTCCTGGGCCAATCGAACCAGCTCTCTGATCTTCTCGGCCAGGTCCAGACTGCCGGGAAGTCCTTCGGGAGGGCCGGCGGGAGCCCCATTCTTCGACGCATGCTTGCTGGCAGGAGCGCCGTTTTTCGGAGTTGGCTGAGAGGGAACTAACTTAGACACAGACGGGCAGTGGGTTGATTTGTGGCGGGAAGGCGTATGCGGCTTTTTTGACCTCAGGCGGCCCGAGTGAGGGGCCTTCTTTTTGCCAGCTTTGACGGCTGACTTTCGCGCCTTCAGTTTGGCCATACCTGATGGATGATCACTGCAATTTGAAAACTGGCAACAAAATAGCCGTACAAAATCGCCAGCAAATAATGAGGATGACCTCTGGAGAGTCAAGCGGGTAAACCCCTTTTCACGCCTGAAGCAGGGCTGCACGGAGGTGGGCGAGAGCTGATTGGAGAGGAAAGGGTTAACGAATG
>CAZODO010000037.1:0-51438 GCA_964578605.1 uncultured Verrucomicrobiota bacterium
GAGGTCAGTTGTTTATGAGGGACGACCCCTACACATTGGTCATCGACGATAATCCCGATGATCGCGCACTCGTCGTCCGGGAGCTTCGGCGGGCGCTTCCCAATTTCCGGGTCTTGGAGGTGGCGGATCCGAACAGCTTTTCGAGCGTGTTGGATTCGGCGGCGGCCGACCTTGTCATTACCGATTTTGAGTTGCGCTGGACGAATGGGCTGGATGTGCTCAAGACGGTGAAGGACCGGTGGCCGGACTGCCCCGTTGTGATGTTCACCGGAACGGGCAGCGAAGAGGTGGCGGTCCAAGCCATGAAGCTGGGGTTGGACGATTACGTGCTGAAATCTCCCCGGCATTTTGCCCGTCTCCCGTCGGTGGCGAAGGCCGCGTTGAGGGTTGCCCGCCACAAACAGCAACTCAGGCAAGCTGAGGCGCGATACTCGGGGTTGTTTGCCAGCGTGCCGATTGGCTTGTTTCGCGCGACACCCGAAGGGAGGATCCTGGACGCAAACCCGGCGCTGGTCGAGATGCTCCAGTACCCTGATAAAGGGAGGCTTTTGGCCGTGAACATGCAGGAGCTCTATGTCGAACCGGACGCTTACAGCACGTGGACGACCTGGATGACGGAACACGGGGTCGTGCGCAAATTCGAGGCGCGGCTGCGCACGTTCCGCGGGGAGGGTTGCTGGGTGGAGAACAATGCGCGGGCCCTCCGGAGCTCCGGGGAGGGCTGGGCCGTGTTCGAAGGGAGCATGCAGAGCATCCACGAGCGCAAGTTGGTGGAAGACGAGCGAGAGCGCCTGATCCTGGAACTCCAGGACGCGCTGGCGAAAGTGAAGACCCTGAGCGGTCTGCTTCCGATCTGTGCGGAGTGCAAGAAGATCCGAGACGACAACGGGTATTGGAACCAGATCGAGGAGTACATTCGGACGCATTCCGAAGCCGAGTTCACGCACAGCCTCTGCCCGGAGTGCATGAAGAGCCTTTATTCGGATGTGTTTGAGAGCGGAGGCAAAGCCGCTCCAAGGTCGAGTTCAAAAGGAGAGGGCCGGCCTCATCGGGGCCAAAGCTAGACACGCCTTTCTGACGGGCGAGAACGGGTTCGATTGGCGACGGAGAGATATTGCGATTTGTTCCCCGAGGAACTAGTTTCGCGCCCGTTGGCGCCGAACGTTGATGACTGAAGAACTTCGTATTCTGCTGCTGGAAGACGTTTCCGACGATGCGGAACTCATCATGCGCGAGTTGCGCAAGGCAGATATCGCCTTCTCTTTCCGGCGGGTTTATACGAACAAGGATTACCTCCGGGAACTTACGGAATTCGCGCCTCACATCGTCATTTCCGACTTCACCCTAGGGGAGTTCAACGCCCTGGACGCCTTGGCGTTGCTCCAGAAGCACCGCCCGGATTTGCCATTCATCCTGGTGACCGGATCTCAATCCGAAGAAGTCGCGGTCGCCTGTATCAAGGAAGGGGCGGATGATTATATTCTGAAATCGAGCCTCACCCGGCTTCCTTCCGCGGTCAGCGGGGCGCTCAAGAAGAAGGAGATGGAGCGAGAGCGCGCGCGGGTCGAGTTGGCGTTGCGCCGGAGCGAGGAGCATTTCCGCTCGTTGATCAACCATTCGTCGGATGTGATCACGATCATCAGTCGTGATGGCACGATCAGTTACGAAAGCCCCTCTTTGGAGCGAGTGCTCGGTTACAAGCCGGCGGAACTGATCGGGCAGAACATGTTCCAGATGATCCATCCGCAGGATGTTCCCGTGGTGGTGGAGGCGTTAACCCAGCCCAATGGGGAGCAGGGCGACCGCTCCATCGAATATCGGGTGCGGCACAAGAACGGTTCGTGGCGGGTCCTGGAGACGCTCGGAGCCAACCTCCTGGATGAACCGGAGGTGGCAGGGATCATCATCAATTCGCGCGACATCACCGAGCGCAAGCAAGCCGAAGAGCAGATTCGCGAGCAAGCCGCCCTGCTTGATAAAGCCCAGGACGCGATCGTGGTTTATGACCTGGAGACAAAGATCGGGTTCTGGAACAAGAGTGCCGAGCGCCTTTACGGCTGGCTGGCAGAGGAAGTCATCGGGCAACGGGTGGATGATGTGCTGAACAAGTCGGATCCAGCCCCCAGCCAGGTGGCTCGCGATCAAGCGTTCGAAAGCGGGGAATGGATTGGCGAATTGCAGCAGGAGACCAAGACCGGAAAGGCTATCGTCGTCGAAAGCCGCCTCACCCTCGTGAGTGATGCCGAGGGAAGGCCCAAGTCGATGCTCGTGATCAACACGGACATTACAGAACGCAAGCGTCTCGAAGCCCAGTTCCTGCGTGTGCAACGCATGGAAAGCATCGGGACCCTGGCGGGGGGCATCGCCCACGACTTGAATAACGTCCTGACGCCCATCCTTATGGCGATCCGGATGCTCCGGGATGAGGTGATTTCAAAGAATGCCCAGGACATTCTCAAGACGCTCGAAGCCAGCGCCCATCGAGGGTCGTTGATTGTCCAGCAGGTCCTGTCTTTCGCCCGGGGCGTCGATGGGGAACGGACGATTTTCCAGGTCAGGCACCCGCTTTCGGAAGTGGTCACCATCGCCAAAGACACTTTTCCACGGTCCATTCAGATCACCTCCAGGATTCAGAAGGACCTCTGGCCGATCGTGGGCGACCCCACCCAGTTGCACCAGGTGTTCCTTAACCTGTCCGTCAACGCGCGGGATGCCATGCCGAACGGCGGCCGGATAAGCTTCGAGGCGCAAAACGCCATGATCGATGAGAATTACGCTCAGATGCAGCCCGAAGCGAAACCGGGGCCTTACGTGGTCGTAACGGTTTCCGATACCGGCGTGGGGATTCCGCCGACGCTGCTCGACAAGGTGTTCGAGCCTTTCTTCACCACAAAGGAGGTGGGGAAGGGGACCGGGTTGGGCCTCTCCACGGTCCTTGGGATTGTGCGCAGCCATGGCGGGTTCCTCAATGTGTACAGCGAGATTGGCAAAGGCACACGCTTCAAAGTCCACCTCCCCGCTGCGGACCCGGCCCAAGGGCAACCCGTGGAGGAACAAGAGCTTCCAATGCCCAAAGGCAAGGGCGAACTGATCCTGGTGGCCGACGACGAGTTCGCGATTCGCGACGTCACGCGGGTCAGCCTCGAATCCAACGGCTACAAGGTCCTGCTGGCCAATGACGGCGCCGAAGCGGTTGCTCTTTACGCCCGGCACGGCCCGGAGATTCGAGCGGTTCTCGTGGACATCATGATGCCCTTTATGGATGGCCCCGCGACCATCCGCGCCCTTCACAAGCTGGATCCGCACGTCCGCTGCATGGCGGTCAGCGGCTTGATGGACAACGACAAGTTGACCGAAATTGGCGAAGACACCAAGGTCGCGTTTCTCGCGAAGCCCTTCACAACCGAGCAACTCCTCCTTGCGCTGCACGCCCTGCTTGAAGGCCCGGGCGCCCCGTAACCGCCTGAGTCATTTCCTTCTTCCTGCCGCGTCCCGGTCGTTGACCTGTCGAAAGCGGATCACAGGGAATTCCTCGGTTTTGGCGAGCTGAAAGCCTGCCCCCTCGACCAGTCGAGCGAGGCCCGGCATGTGCGCCGCGCCCCAGGGCGCCACGACATCGTCGCCGTTGGCGAGCGCGGACCGGACCTCCTGCATCAGGTGATCATTGCGCAAGGTCAGGAGGTCGCGCCAGAGCCGTTCCAGGTCTTGTGGGGTCTGGCTGTTCGCGGACAATTCCCGCACGGTCCCTGGGGTGAAGCCTTCGGAGTGGATACGGGCCGCGACGTTGAGAAACTCGATCGTTGCGGGCGAGAACTGCTCGACATCCACGTCCGCCCGGCGCGGCCTGCCCCGCTCGGGGCCGAAGTGCTCTCGTTGCTCGACGAGGCCAAGCGACGAGGCCATCCGGTTATAATTCAGATCGTGCTTGATCAACTTCTGCCGGTCCGTCACGCCTTCGAGCAGAATCACCGCGTTGGTGGGGAAGGATTCGGCCACCTTTCGATAGAACCCTCTCTCGCCGACGTGCATCATCGGGACGAGCCGCACTGTTCGGCCGTCGCTGCGCTGGTAAGTCTTAGCGCGTGCGGTCAGACCGTGGGCGTTAAGGGTGAGAAAACCGCCGCTCAAGTGGCTTACCGCAAGGGAAGCGCAGACGGCCAGGTAAACCCCAACGGCCGGCGCCAGCACCAGCAGGTTCGCGGCGGCGAATCCCAACAGGTGACGCCACCGAAAGGGACGCTCGTAGAGCCGCTCCTCCGGCAACGCCGGCCAGCGCAGCTTCCAGCCGCGCTGCACCCAAAACAGCACGCCAAATCCCAGCACGACCTGGATTACGGAGGTCCACCAGGCCAGCTGCGTAATCTTGGCAAAGTGGTAGATCGTCAACGGAATGAGCGCAAGGGCCACTGCTGGATTGAAGAGAACGAGCGGAAGGAACACCCGTTTCGGAATCATCGGCACCAAAGCCATGGCCACGTAACCCCCAATCGAGAGCACGAGGACTCCTCCGGACAGGACCATCCGGGGCACGGTCAACGGGTTCCTCCCAAGCGCCAGGAGCAGGGTGTCATCCAGGAGCGAAACCACCGCATCGGCACAGAATAGCGCCAGGAACAGACTGAGGAGTGTGGATAGCGACTTTCTCAATTGAGCCTTATCAAGGATGCGAAATCGCGCGGGCCAGCCGGCATCTTGCGACCGGGGCTCCGGCCTGTGCAACCCTGCCATCATGCGGCAAAGCGGATCGAATGTCCATAGCCTCCCTGCGCCAATGCGCACGCGCGTTTCCCTCTCGCCTTTCTCCCGCCGTCCTCGTAATCGTGGAATCGAATGACGCACGCTGAGGCCCAGACCCGCCACGCGCAACTGGTGGAGGAAATCCGCCGGCACGATCACCTGTACTACATCGAGGCCGCTCCGGTCATCCCGGATCGCGAGTACGACCGGCTTTATCGCGAGTTGCGAGACCTGGAACAGCAGTTCCCCGACCTGGCCACTCCCGACTCGCCGACGCAAAGGGTGGGCGGGCAGCCTTTGACCGAGTTCTTACCTGTCCGCCATCTCGCCGCGATGATGAGCCTGGACAACACCTATTCTCAGGGCGAGGTGCGCCAGTTCCTTGACCGAGTGCGGCGCCTGCTCCCCGCCGACAAGCTGGACTGGGTGGTGGAACCGAAGATCGATGGCGTGGCGGTATCTCTGCGGTATGAAGATGGCAAATTCACCCTGGGCGCCACCCGCGGCGACGGAATGACCGGCGATGACATCACCGCCAACCTGCGAACCATCCGAAGCCTGCCGCTGAACTTGAAATCGACGCGCCGCGACCCTTCCGCGCCAATTCCGCGGCTCCTGGAGGTCCGCGGCGAGGCCTATCTGCCAATCGCGAAGTTCAAGAAGGTCAATGAGGATCGCCTCCTCGCCAACGAAGAGCCGTTCGCCAATCCCCGCAACGCCGCCGCCGGTTCCCTAAAGATGCTCGACCCGCGGATCGTCGCCCGGCGTGGCCTCGATCTGGTAGTCTATTCCCTCGGGTTTCTGCAGGGTGCGGAGTGTCCGGCCTCTCATGCCGGCGCGCTCGCCTGGTTCAAGGCGCTCGGGTTCAGGACCCCGGAACGTTTCTGGATCTGCCAGGACGCCGACGCAATCCTCCAGGCCATCGCCGAACTCGACAGGCTTCGGCGCGATTTCGCCTACCAAACGGACGGGGCGGTGCTCAAACTCAATCCGGTGGCGCTTCGCGATCGGGTGGGCGCCACGGCGAAAGCGCCACGCTGGGCCATCGCCTACAAATACGAGGCGGAGCAGGCGGAGACCAAGGTTCTGGGCATCACAGTCCAGGTCGGCCGGACGGGCGCCCTCACTCCCGTCGCTTCGCTCGAACCGGTCCACCTGTCGGGTACGGTCGTCCGTCGCGCCACCCTCCATAACGAGGACCAGATCGGCCGGTTGGACGTTCGGGTGGGCGACACCGTCACCATTCGCAAAGCGGGCGAGATCATTCCCGAAGTTATTGGGGTGGTTCTGCACAAACGGACCGGCTCCAGTGAGGAATTCCAGTTCCCGAAAACCTGCCCCGAATGTGGCGGACCCGTTTCGCGGAGCGGCTATGGCGGCGAGGAAGTGGTCTGGCGCTGCCTGAATGTCGAGTGTCCGGCCCAGGTCCGCGGTCGCATCGAACATTGGTGCTCGCGAGGCGCCATGGATATTGAAGGCGGCGGCGAAGTGCTCGTTCGCCAACTGGTCGAGAAAGGGCTCGCCCATGACGTCGCGGATCTCTATTCGCTGACCGCGGAACAGACCGCGGCTCTGGAACGAATGGGCGCGAAGTCTGCTCAAAACTTCATCGATGGCGTTCGCGAGAGCAAGAAGCGCGACCTGTGGCGGTTGATTTACGGTCTTGGTTTGCTCCATGTCGGCTCGGGCGTTGCGAAGACCCTGGCCCGCAATTTCGCCACCCTGGATGACTTGGCCCGGGCTTCGCGCACCCAGCTCAGCCAAATCGAGGACGTCGGGGAAGTCATTGCCCGAAGCGTCGAGGAATGGTTCCGCGTTCCGCGCAACCAGCAATTGATCGACAAGCTCCGGCAGGCCGGCCTCAATTTCGGTTCGGAGCTGCATCAGGCGCGTCCGTCCGCCGGAACCCTCGCAGGAAAGACGTTCGTGCTGACCGGGACCTTGCCCACCTTGACCCGGGAAGAAGCCACGGCGCGGATCGAAACCTTGGGTGGCAAGGTCAGCAGCAGCGTGAGCAAGAAGACCGATTACGTGCTGGCGGGAGCCGATCCCGGGTCGAAGCTCGACAAAGCTCGGCAACTGGGCGTCGCCATCATTGACGAGACGCAGTTCCGAGCCCTGGCCGGCATGTCCACCTGAGCCGCCTGAACCGGGCCCCGGCTGAGCCAAGGCGGCGACCCGGAAATGGTCCACAATCAACACATGGGGTTACGGGACCCGGGATCCCGTCAAGGCGATGGGTCACGGTGAGGATTTTTGCAGTTTAACAAAACGATACCTTAACCATCCCACATGATTGCCTTATGCTGGCATATAAAAAGCATATAGCAACCATATAGCAACTATCTAGTAATAGCGGATGGAGCGTTTCACCAGCCCCCAGGCGACCGGTTTCCACCTTGCACCGCCGTCGGTCGCCGATGTTAAATGGTGCCCATGTTGAACCCGGATGGTTTGGCTCCCGGGAAGACAGACCCGCGTCCAAGCAAGGTTCTGCTGGTCAGCACAAACCGCTGTGCCAGCCCGGATGTGGTCTTTCCTTTGGGACTCTGCCATATCGATACTGCCCTGCGGCGGGCGGGGCATCTCACCCGTTGCGCCGATCTGAACATCGAAAGGCAGCCTCTCGAGGAGGTGCTCACGGAATTCCAGCCGGACGTGGTGGGTTTTTCGCTGCGAAACATCGACGACGTCCTGATCCGCAAGCGCGAGACTTACCTGGAGGAGCTGGTTGTCCTGTGCGACCTCGTCCGCGGCCACGCGAATGCCCCGATCGTGCTCGGAGGAAGCGGGTTTTCCATCTTTCCCCGCGAACTGCTCGATTTGACCGGTGCCGACTACGGGATTGTCGGGCCGGGCGAAAAGGCACTCGTCCAGTTGGTCGGCGCTTTGGCGGACCGCGGCGAGTCATTGGCTGGAATTGATGGTCTGATCGTCCGGGACGATGGAGGGGTGCCTTCCATCCAAGTTCAGGGTGTCTTTGCGGGCGAATGGGACACCGCGGTGGAGAGACCAGATTGGCTGGCGGAGTTCTACCTTTCGAAGACCGGCATGCTCAACGTCCAAACGCAGCGCGGTTGCCCGTTTGAATGTTGTTACTGCACGTATCCATTGATTGAGGGAAAGGTGCGCCGAGGGCGGCCGCCGGCGGTTGTCGCCGACGAAATGGCAGCCATGGCAAGCCAGGGGGCCAAGTACGTCTTTGTGACCGACTCGGTCTTCAATTCGTCACCGCACCACGTTCGAACGGTGTGCGAAGCGCTGATCGAACGCCGGCTGCCGTTGCGCTGGGGTTGCTTTCTCAGGCCCCAGCACTTGACCGGTGAGTTGATGGAGCTGATGGCCCGGGCGGGGCTGACGCATATCGAATTCGGTTCGGACAGCCTTTGTGACCGCGTGCTGGAGGCTTACCAGAAACATCTCACCTTCGAGGACATCCGGCACTCGAGTGAACTGGCGCGGGCCAGCGGCATGGATTACGCGCATTACCTGATTTGCGGCGGACCTGGAGAGACGCTGGCGACCCTTAACACTTCCTATGAACTCTCCCAAACGCTCCCCGGCGCCGTGATTATGGCCACGGTTGGGATGCGGATCTACCCTGGCACCGCTTTGCATAAACGGGCGCTTGCCGAAGGCCGGATTGCGCCCGGCACGAACCTGCTGACGCCAGCCTACTATCTCGCCGCGGGTCTGGACGAAGAGCAGGTCTTTGCTTCCTTGCGCCGTTTTGCGAAGCAGTCGCCCAATTGGATTCCGGGAGATCCTTTGCCCGGATACGCGCAGTTTGTGGAACGGTTGCGTCGCCGGGGGGTGACTGGGCCGCTTTGGAGCTATTTCTCCATGCTGCAACGGCTCTGGCCGCAGGAGTCGCTCGCGGCGGACTGCAGTTGACCGGGGACGATTCCGAGGCGTCGCGGCCCCGGCGGCGGCGGGGCGGGTGGGCGGGTGGCGTGGGCAAATGCGAGCTTGTTGACCGCGGCACTTTTCGCAACCATGGCTCCACGGATATGCGTACACTGATCAATACCGCGCTCAGGGCGAGCGAGCCTTTGGCGAATTTGCGGGTCCAGGGCTGGGTTCGAACCCGGCGCGATTCCAAGGGCTTTTCCTTTCTCGAGCTTAACGACGGGACCTGTTTGGCGAGCCTCCAGGTGATCGTGGACGCCACGGTTCCCGGGTATTCGGACATTGCACGGTTCACGACTGGAACCTCCGCCTCCGTGGAAGGCAGCCTGGTGGCGTCGCCGGCTGCGGGGCAGAAATGGGAGCTGCGGGCGACCCGGATCGAGTTGCTGGGCGAAGCGGACGCCAGCTATCCGCTGCAAAAGAAGGGCCATACGATGGAGTTTCTGCGCAGCATCGCGCATCTGAGGCCGCGTTCGAACTTGTTTGGAGCGATCTTTCGCACGCGCAGCCGGCTGGCCTTCGCGGTGCACCAGTTCTTCCAGGAGCGGGATTTTGTCTATGTGCACACCCCGATCATCACGGCCAGCGATTGCGAGGGAGCGGGCGAGATGTTCCGAGTCACCACGTTGAAAGGAGTGGCGGGAGAGAAGCCTGAGGCGGATTTCTTTGGCAAACCGACCTTTTTGACGGTGAGCGGGCAGCTTGAGGGCGAAGCGTTCGCGTGCGCCTTGTCGAATATCTACACCTTTGGCCCGACCTTTCGCGCGGAGAATTCCAACACAGCGCGCCACGCTGCCGAGTTTTGGATGATCGAACCTGAAATGGCGTTTTGCGATCTCGCGGGGGACATGGACCTTGGCGAGGCGTTTATCAAGGCGATGGCGGGATACGTTCTGGAACACTGCGCCGAGGATCTGGCGTTGTTTGCCAAGTTCGTCGACAAAGGACTGATGGAACGGCTCCGGTTCGTAGTCGAACGCCCCTTTCAGCGGGTGCCTTACGCGGAGGCTATTGCCATTCTGCAAAAGTCGGGGAAGGCATTTGAGTTTCCCATCCAGGACGGCGTCAACCTGCAGTCGGAGCACGAGCGCTACCTGACGGAGCAGCATTTTCAGTCGCCCGTGACGGTTTATAATTACCCTCGCGAGATCAAGCCGTTCTACATGCGGGTGAATGACGATGGCAAAACGGTGACGGCAATGGACCTGCTCGTTCCCGGCATTGGCGAGGTCATCGGCGGCGCCCAACGCGAGGAACGGCTGGACGTTCTCCGCGAGAATATGCGCTTTCACAAGCTGCGCGAAGAGGATTACGGGTGGTATGTTGACCTGCGGCGATACGGAACGGTGCCTCACGCCGGGTTTGGGGCGGGATTTGAACGGCTGCTGATGTTCCTGACCGGGGTGCCCAATATCCGGGATGTAATTCCATTTGCGCGCACACCGGGAAACGCGGACTTTTAGCGCTGCCGTCAAGAGGAGGGAAACCGGATCTCCTGGGGCAACGGCACACGACGTTTGATTGCAGGGCGAAATATATCCATGGAACGGGTTGGCACGAAAGAAGGGGCTGGGCGGATTGCTGGCCGAGCATGGCACACGGGCGGACGATTCGAGCGCCTTAGGGCATCGACTTGGCCCTTCCAAGGCTTTTTCCTGATAGGGATGCTGCTCTGGGCCGCCGGGACGGACGTTTCCGGTGCGGAAGCGGCCGCCGCGGCAACCCCGCCATTCCCGCATCCGCTCTCGAGCTATCCGGCAAGCGCGGATGCCTCGTTGTTTTCGGTCCTGGCAGCCCGGGTTCGGGCCGAGCCGTTCAACCTCTTGGCGACGGTGCTTTTCTTTCTGGCCATTGCCCACACGTTTGCGGCCTCGTCCTTCACCCGTTTGGCACATCGGCTTGAGGAACGGCATCGCGCTGATAGTCCTGACGGGAGCACCCACGTGAGCTTTAGGGCGCAAGTATTTCACTTCCTTGGCGAGATCGAGGCGATATTCGGGATCTGGGTTGTGCCTCTCCTCGGCGCGCTGGTCATGGCGAAGGGTTGGGGGGTCGCCAAGAACTACTTCAACCATGGGCTCAACTTCACCGAACCCATGTTTGTCGTGGTGATCATGACCATTGCGGCAAGTCGGCCCGTCATGCGGTTGGCCGAGTCGCTCATGGAGGCCGTTGCCTCCCTTTCCGGCAAGACCCCGGCGGCCTGGTGGTTCTCCATTCTGACGCTCGGGCCGCTCCTGGGCTCGCTGATCACCGAACCCGCGGCGATGACGATTTCCGCCTTGCTCCTTGCCAGCAAGTTCTATTCGCGAAGGCCCAGAGCCGTGTTTGCCTATGCCACGTTGGGGCTGCTCTTTGTGAATATCTCCGTCGGTGGGACCCTAACCCACTTTGCGGCGCCGCCCGTGTTGATGGTCGCCAGCCGCTGGGACTGGGATTTGATGCACATGCTGACGAATTTCGGATGGAAGGCGGCGGTGGGCATCGTCGCGGCGAACGCCTTTCATTTCGCGATCTTCCGAAAGGAACTGCGCCGGCTCGCGACGGTGGAGCCGCCCGCTCTGGACGAACGCGGGGCTTCCGTCCCAACGTGGATCTCCGTCGTTCATGTCTTCTTTCTCGTCTGGACCATCTTCAACAATCACTCGCCGGTCCTCTTCATTGGGGGTTTTCTATTCTACCTGGCCTTCGCAGAAGCGACCGAACCACACCAGGACGCGGTTCGCCTGCGGCCCGCGCTTCTGGTCGGGTTCTTCCTTGCCGGTTTGGTGGTGCATGGAGGGCTTCAAGGGTGGTGGATCGAGCCAGTTTTGACCCGGCTTGGGGAGTTGCCGCTGTTCTTCGGGGCGCTCACCCTCACGGCATTTAACGACAACGCGGCCATCACTTACCTCGCTTCGCTCGTCCCTGGATTCAGCCCTGCGTTCAAGTACGCGGTGGTCGCCGGCGCAGTGGTCGGAGGCGGGCTGACGGTCATTGCCAATGCTCCCAACCCGGCGGGGCAAAGCATTCTTTCGAAGTTTTTTCCGAATGGCGTTTCCGCGGGAGGCCTTTTGGTCGGCGCCTTGCTTCCGACGGTGATTATGGCTCTTGCCTTTCTCGTCCTTTGAGCAAGGATCTTGGTCTTTATGACGCGCGCGACTCAGATTTCTTACGGCATCATGGTGTCGTTATTCATACTGGTCGCTTGGCTGGAACTGGCAACGCCTTTCATCACGGTGCTGTTTTCGTTCTTCGCGCTCCAGATGCTTTCGTTCCGCGGGAACCGGGCGGTCGGGATTGTGCTCTTCATGGCGCTCGTGCTGGCCACGATTTACGGGTTCGGTTACTTCTTCAACCAAGGCGTCCACGCGTTGCCCAAGATCGCCCATGCATCGATTCCGGCGATCATCAAGTTTGCGAAGGAATATAGTCTGGAATTGCCCTTCACAGACCTTGAGAGCCTCAAGGCGGTGGCTCTGGAGACCGTTGTTGAACAGGTGCGCATTGTCGGCAAGAACGCCGCTGTGGCAGGCAAGCAAACGGTGCTCTTCGTCATCGGCCTCGTCGTGGCGGTCAGCATCTTCCTCAATTCCCGACTGCATATCGAAGAGGAACGGCCGGGTTACGAGAGCTTTTACGCACTGATCTGCAAGGAGATCGAGAAGCGGTTTGCTTCGTTTTACCACAGCTTCAAATGCGTGATGGGAGCCCAGATCATCATCTCCGGCATTAACACCGCCTTGACGGGCATGTTCATTGCCTGGATTCAACTTCCCTACGCGGGTTTGGTCATTGCCGTCACCTTCTTCTGTGGTCTGCTCCCCATTATCGGCAACCTGATCAGTAACTCGGTGATCGTCAGCATTGCCTTTACGCTTTCACCGAAGTGCGGCGTATCCGCGCTGGTTTTCCTGGTGGTTCTCCACAAGCTCGAGTACTTCCTCAATAGCAAGATCATTGGGGGACGCATTCGCAATCCGATGTGGCTGACGTTGCTCGCCCTGATTGTGGCTGAGCGGATCATGGGCATCCCGGGGATCATTCTTGCCCCCGTGCTTTTACACTACTTGAAATCCGAAACGGTCCGGATCAGGCCCGGGCAGCCCGCGGAGATCGAAGAAGCGCCTTCGTGGACCCACGCGGCTTGATCTTCGGTGTTCCGTTCGAGAGGAAGCGTGGATGTCTAGGTGCCGGAGCGCATTCGGCTTGTTACGCGCTGCCCCTTGCGGTTTGATGCGGGTATGCGATCCGTTCTACTGCTCGGCATGTTCCTGAGTTGGTCCGTCACCGTTCCCACGGCCTCCCCTCTCGCCGCTGACGGCAGAACGGATGCACCCGGAACGGAAACCCGGGTCTACTTCGGCACCTACTCCAGCCCGAAGAGCAAGGGGATCTACGTATCGAGGCTCGATTCCCAAACCGGCCGGTTGACGCCGCCCGAACTCGCGGCCGAAGCCGCAAGCCCGTCATTCCTCGCGCTTCACCCCTCGCGTCCGCTGCTCTACGCCGTCAATGAAGCGGGAGGAACGGGCGGCGTAAGCGCGTTTTCCATTGATCGGTCCAGCGGCAAGCTGACTTTCTTGAACCAGCAGTCGTCGGGGGGCGGAGCTCCGTGCCATTTGAACGTCGATGCCACGGGGCGATTTGTTCTGATCGCCAACTATACTGGGGGCAGTTGTGCCGTGTTCCCCATCGAAACGGACGGTCGGTTGGCGCCTTCCAGCGCCTTTGTGCAACACCGGGGTTCCAGCGTGAATCGCCAGCGGCAATCAGCGCCCCACGCGCATGGCATCTACCTGGATCCGCAGAACCGGTTCGCTTTTGTGCCTGATCTCGGCTTGGACAAGGTCTTGATCTACAAGTTTGACGCCGCCCGCGGTCTGCTGGAGCCGAACGATCCGGCGTTTGGCGAAGTTCCGCCAGGCTCCGGTCCCCGTCATCTCGCGCTGCATCCGAATGGCCAGCACGCTTACGTCATCAACGAAATGCTCTGCACTATCACGGGGTTCGCCTGCGACCTCCAACGCGGCTCGCTTGCTCCCGGACAGACCGTGTCGACCTTGCGGCCAGGCGAATCTGTTCAACCGGGTTGGAGCACGGCGGAAATCGAGGTCCATCCAAACGGGAAATTCCTTTATGGCTCCAACCGCGGGCAGGATACGATTGCGGTCTTTTCGATCGATCACGCCACGGGGGATCTCAACCTTGTGCAACACGTGGCCACCGGAAGAACCCCCCGGGGGTTCGGCATCGATCCCAGTGGCCGGTTCCTGATCGTGGGCGGACAAGATTCCGATACCGTCTCTGGCTTTGTTATCGACGCCGAAACGGGGCGGCTTTCTCCCACGGGCCAAACGGTGGAGGTCGGCAAGCCAGTCTGCGTCAAGTTCTCCTCGAACTGAGGCGCTGCTCGTGTTCTAGGTCACCCTGCCACGTCCAAAGAACAGCGAGATCACGAACAGCACCAGAAAGACAAAGAACAGCCCTTGGGCGATTCCGGCCGCCCGGTGCCGGCATCGGGGAAAGCAACTCTGTTCTTTACGCTTCGGGAGCGATGGGAAACCATGGCGGAGTTGTTTATGGCGTTATCCCCTGTCCCAGAAGCAGGCTCGTGGACCCCGGCGTCGTGGCAGACCCGGCATGCGAGGCAGCAGCCCGTCTACCCCGATCCGAAAGCGGTCAACGAGGCCCTGGCGCAGCTCTCAACCTTGCCTCCCTTGGTCACGAGCTGGGAAATCCTCCGGCTCAAAAGCCAGCTGGGCGAAGCCGTTCGCGGCGAACGTTTCCTCCTCCAGGGCGGCGATTGTTCCGAGGCTTTCGCCGATTGCGAGTCGGGCGCCATCACACGCAAGCTGAAGATCCTCCTCCAAATGAGCCTGGTCTTGGTCCAAGGGGGCAAGAAACGTGTGACCCGCGTCGGTCGCTTTGCCGGGCAGTATGCGAAACCGCGCTCCTCCGAATGCGAGACCAGGCAGGGGGTCTCGCTTCCCTGTTACCGCGGCGAGATGATCAATCATCCTGAATTCACCCTGGCGGAGCGCACTCCCAATCCCGAGCTGCTCTTGCGCGCTTACGAGCATGCGGCCATGACCCTGAATTTCATCCGCGCCCTGGTGGAAGGCGGCTTTGCCGATCTGCATCACCCGGAGTACTGGGATTTGGGATTCGCCTCGAAATCGCCTTTGGCCCAGGAGTACACGGCCTTGATGCATGCCTTGCTGGATTCGCTCAAGTTCCTCGAGACGGCCACCGGCGGCAAGCTTTCCGACTTCGAACGCGTGGAGTTCTACACCAGTCACGAGGCCCTCCACTTGTCTTACGAACAGGCCCTGACCCGACAGGTGCCGCGCCGCGAAGGCTGGTTCAATCTGTCGACGCACTTTCCCTGGATCGGAGACCGGACCCGCCAGCTTAACGAGGCGCATGTCGAGTACCTGCGTGGCATCGCCAACCCTGTCGGGGTCAAGATCGGTCCTAGCCTCACCGCGGACGAGGCCGTGAGCCTGGCCCAGACGTTGAATCCACAAAACGAGGCCGGCCGCCTCACGTTCATCCATCGCTTCGGCGCCGCCAAGGTCGAAACCTGTCTTCCCCCCATCGTGAAGGCCGTTCAGAAGGCCGGCTGCCAGGTGCTTTGGTGCTGCGACCCGATGCATGGAAATACCGAAACCACGCGCCAGGGAATCAAGACGCGGCGGTTCGAGGCCATCCTGGCCGAATTGCAGGCCTGCGCCCGGATCTTGCGAGAGTGCAAGACGGCTCTTGGCGGAGTTCACTTCGAACTCACCGGTGAGAATGTCACGGAATGCTTGGGCGGTGCCAGTGGCGTGACGGAAGCGGACCTCACCCGCGATTACCGGACGGCAGTCGATCCGCGGCTGAATTTCGATCAGGCACTCGAGCTGGCCTTGCTGCTTTCCAAACTCCTCCGGGACGAGTGAGTTTCGTTCCGGCCGGGTAAGAGGTGGGATTGGCCGTATCGAGACGAACGCTGGCAGTTGCACCCATGATAAAGACGGGGATTGAACCCTCCGAGCCGCCTATTTCGATAAGGCATTTCAATGGTTGCTAATTGCTTGAAATATGACGACTTATTGAAAGCATATAGCAACCATATAGCAACCATATAGCAACATCGAAAGCATCGCCTGAGCGGTTCTTACGCAAACGCTAATCGGTGCCTAACGGCGGAACAGCAATTCTCAGTTTGGCTTCCTATTCTTCGGATCGCCGGCTTGATCTTTCACCGCCGCTTCGAACGAGAGATACCTCAAGCCGGCTGCAAGCCGGCGCTCCGAACACAATGAGATCACCCCGGAACAGGATTGCGCGCACTGCGCCCTTGAACCTCGCGTTGCGCAAATAGTTGGTAATCAAGCCAACCATTTTGAGGTTCATGGGCAGAATTGCCGACTGCGGAAGGGCGCTCGGGCAGCCCGATTCCATCTGCCTGCTAAAACCCGGGTCAGAAATCCTGCGCCGAACCCGCGTTGTCAGTTGTTCTCCGGCAACCCTTCGACATGCCCGATGTTCTTGACCGGTTCGAAAATGCGCTGCACTTCGCGGAGCAGGGCTGGGTTCAAGGGTTCACTCAGCCACCGGGCCCATTTTTGGATGTTCTCGGGATTGGCCGAACCGGCGATGGTGGTCGCGATGTCCGGGTTCGACACCGAGAATTGGAGCGCGAGTTGGGCAATGTCGATCCCGCGGTCGGCGCAAAGATTGGCGGCGGTTCGCGCGGCGGCTTTGACCGATTCGGGTTCCTTGAGCCACTTCGGGAGGGGGGCGTTCGTAAGCAGCCTGGCCGAGAAGGGCCCGGCATTCATGATTCCGACGCCCTTTTGCTTGAGGTGAGGGATGAGATCCGCAAACCGGGTGTTCTGCAGGGTGAATTGGTTGTAGCTCAAGACGACGTCCAGGTCCGTTTGGTCAAGGATGAAGCGGAAGATCTTCGTTGGATACCCGCTGACGCCGACAAACCGGACTTTCCCTTGCTGCTGGACTTTGCGCAACGCCGGCAGAGTTACGTCGACGATCTGCTGCATGGGAACGAACTCGATATCGTGGCAAAGACAGATGTCCAGGTGGTCTGTCCCCAGCCGGTGAAGGCTTACGTCGACGCTTTCAACGACTCGCTTCGCCGAAAAATCGAAGTGCTGCAGGTCGTAGCGGCCGAGTTTCGAAGAGAGCAGGTAGGAATCGCGCGGCACCCCGCGCAGGGCGATCCCCAGGAGCACCTCGCTCATTCCGCGCCCGTAAAAAGGGGAGGTGTCAATGAGGTTCAATCCGCCATCGAGCGCGACGCGCACCGACCGAAGAGCCTCCTCGATATTCACGGGCCGGAACTCCTGCCCGAGCGAGGAGGCACCGAAACCAAGGACGGGGACATGCAGGCCCGTTTTGCCAAGAATGCGAGTTTCCATGGCGCATGTTTGGCGGGGACGAACCGCGCTGGCAACGCCAATTGTTCACGGGGCAGGGCGGGCCGGCTCGGCCCGCCCTTGGACCTCTCGCATTTCGAATTTCCAAGAGCCAGCCCGGCAACCCGGCCCTGCCTTGCTCACCGGGTCAGTTGGCCGCCCCTCGGGTTCTCGAAGGGGCCGGGGGTTGGATTATCCTGGCTCCGTTTCTCGCCCGAATGGTCGGTGTCGATCTTGAGGGGCGATCCGTCGGCGTTCTCGTAGGGAAGGTTCGGGACCTTGGCTTTGCCGAGCCGTTCGGTCGTTACGAGGGTGGTATCGACCGCTTTCAACACGCCAGGTTCGAGCGAGGCGGCTGTGGTTGGATTGGCTTCTGTGGCGTAAGGCCGCGCGCCTTGGTAGTAGAGGTTGCCGCCGGTTTGAAGGGGATACTCCCGCTTGTCATAGACCCACAATCCATAGCCGGAATCCTGCCCGTCCGGCGCATTTCCGCCGCGGACGAAGATGTTGTTGTAGAAGCGATGGTCGCCGCCCTTGATGGTTGTCAGACCTGCGACTTTCGTGGTGTGCGCAGGGTGGTAAGGCGTTTCGCGGTTCGGTTCCGGGCGGCTGATGAGGGTGCCTGTAAACAGATTGTGCGCAAACGCCGCGCCTTCGGACATATCGAGCAGGTTGACCCCGGAGAGGAAGAGGTTGTTATCGACGACAAAAGGCCCGTGGTTCACTTCAACAAAGAGGTCGGTGGAGTTGTCATGGAACCGGTTGCCAGACACGCGAGTGCCTTGGGCCATCCAATCGAGCCACAGGCCAAGGCAGGTCCGGTAAATGTGATTCCCTCTAAGAACGGTATCAATCGCGGCGTGGAACTTGATGCCGGCCATCTCGGCGCCAGTAAACAGGCGGCGGACATGGATATCGTGGATGGTGTTGCCCGTGACGGTGCAGAACGCGGCGCCAAGGCTCCCGACAATTCCGGCCTGTTCGCAATGCGAGATGGTGTTGTTGCGGACGATGTGGTGGCCGATGGAGTCCTTGTGCCACCCGTTATCGAGGGCGCGCTGGATGGTCAGGACATACCCTTCCGCCGTGTCCGCGGAGGTGTTGTCCCACTGGTCGCCATATTTGCCCAGGGCAACTCCGGAGCAGACCGAATGGCTGACGACGTTGCTTTCGATAATCCAGCCTTTGCTCCAGTGCGTGCCGATCAGCCCAACTTGCT
The DNA here is from genome assembly GCA_964578605.1 of uncultured Verrucomicrobiota bacterium. Classification (GTDB taxonomy): domain Bacteria; phylum Verrucomicrobiota; class Verrucomicrobiia; order Limisphaerales; family SIBE01; genus JAXMHN01. The sequence goes on from CAZODO010000037.1 coordinate 18,268, forward strand.
CTGCTGTGGGCGGCGCCCATTGGGTCGCCGCGTGGCGCAGCGCAAAACCGCGCACGGTGATGTAGTTGCGGCCCGGTTTGTCCGGATAGAACACCGTTGGGCGGGCGTTGATCTCGACGAGTTCTTCGTTGGGGTTGACTCCCTTGAACTGCGCCCAAATGGTCGTGTTTGGACCTTCGACTCGGCCATACCAGAGTTGCGGGACGGCTTTGCCATCGGATTCGCGCACTTTGTCCTTGAACACCAGGCAGAGGGTTTTGACGCCGCCTGTGGGTTGGATCTTGGCGTCAAAGGACGCCCACGACTGCCAGCCGCCAGTGTTGGGGACGAAAACGCTGCCCAAAAGCGCGCCGTCTGGGCTATCCAAACGAATTTCAATAACACCGCCCTCAGTGGCCGAGGCGGCTCGGATTTCAATCTGGTCCGCGGACGGGCCGAGGTCGACGCGTTCATAGCGCACCCAATCGCCGTCGTCGATCCAGCCAATGCATTCGCCGCCTTCGGTGGCCGGGGCCGTTTGCACGCCGTGGTGGGCCGCGAATGAGGCCGCCGGCGTATGCCCTGCCGTGCTGCCGCGAGGGCGCAGCCAGACCACGTTAAGCAGGTATTGTTGGGACGCGCCGGTTAACCAGCGGGGAGGCGTTCCGCCGGGGGCGAGCACTTCATCGAGGGCGGCTGCTTCCACCAGCCATGCGCCATTGAGATAAACAGCGCCCGTGTGATGTTCGCGGCCCTTTGGATTGAACCAGTCGCCGCGAATCAAGTCGCGATAGGGATTGTAGCTGCCGAAGAACGAATTGTGCAGCGTCACTTTCCAGACGTCTTCCTGGACCTTTTCCCAGTTCTTGATCGCCTCCGAGCCCCTGATCTCCACCTGTTCACCCGGAGCCGCCTGGTAAACGATGCGCTTTGCATCCGATTCTCCGCCGCGCGGGGGGGTAATGCGTTCGCGATAGACGCCTGCGTGCACGGTAATCGTATCGCCAGGTTGGGCGAGATCGGCCGCTCGCTGGATGGTGCGGAAGGGGGCATCCTGGCGGCCGGAGTTGGAATCGTTTCCGTTTGTGGCGACGTGGAATTCGGCGGCTGACAAAGCCGGTGCCGCCAAGGCCAGCGCGGCGGTGACAATGAGGAGGGGAGTCGCTCGATGGGTGTTCATGGTCATGCTCATGCTTCTGGGGTCCGCGGATATGCTCTGTCCGATACCTGCGCGAAGGATGAAGATCCAGCCTAAATGAACGGAGCGATACCGGGCGCTCCGAAGAGCACGGAGCTAAACTGAGCATTCCTGGGACACCGAAGCGGCTTATTGCGTTTCTCCGCGCGTGACCCGGAGGAACACTTCCTCCAGACCGAGTTCGTCTTCCCAAAGGCCGCGAAGGCCAATCTTGTTCGTGACGAGGACCTCGGCGATGAAGGCGGGGTCGGTGTCATGGTCGCGGAGGGTGACTTTGATCTGGCCATCGACCGCAGTTGCCTCGGCGACTTCTTCGCGCTGCTTGAGGAGTTCGAGCGCCTGGGCGGCGCTAGCCTTCACCGTAACCCAATACGTCGCGCCGCTGGACATCTGATCGCGCACGCCTTGGACGGGGCCGCTATAGATCAGTCTGCCTTTCTCGATAATCGCGACCCGGTTGCAGAGGTTTTGCAGCTCGCTGAGAATGTGGGAAGAGATAATGATTGTCTTCCCCAGCCTTTGAAGCTCCTGGAGAATGGCCATCATTTCGATGCGCGCCCGGGGGTCCAAACCGCTGGCCGGCTCGTCAAGCAGAAGAAGCTGCGGATCATGGATGAGCACCCGCGCGAGGCCCAAGCGTTGCTGCATCCCGCGGCTTAAGGCCCCGATGATCGAGCCGCGCTTTTCGATCAACCCGACGAGTTCGAGCACGTCGTCAACGGTCTTCTCGCGCTGCGCGGCGGGAATCCGGTAGCAGGCGCCGAAGAAGTCGAGGTACTCGGTCACTTCCATGTCTTTGTAAACGCCGAAGAAATCCGGCATGTAACCGATAACGTGCCGCACCGCATCGGCGTCGCGCACGACGTCGTGCCCCAGGACTTCGGCACGTCCGCCCGAAGGCGCCAGGAAGGTGGCCAGGATGCGCAAGGTGGTCGTCTTGCCGGCGCCGTTCGAACCAATGAAGCCAAACAGGTCGCCTTTGTTGACGGTGAGGCTGAGCGCATTCAAGGCGATCATCGAGCCGTAGAGACGCGTCAAGGCGAATGTCTGGACAGCCGGAGCCGGGGCGGGAAGGTCGGAACTCATGGGGTCAGAGTCTGGGTTCGGGCGGAGGTGGCACGGCGAGGCGCAGCAGGGAATGGCGCTGAATCCGTGGCGGATTAAACCGGTTCACGGGGGTCGTATAGGACTGATTTGCGTCCCACGCCAGCAGCACCGCGTCGCCGCGCTGCACCAGGCGGGTAAGGTCCAAGCCTGGCGGAGCGATGAAGTTCCGCTGCTGATCCGGTCCGGGGAGTTGCGCGCAAAACGAGGCGACCATGGAGGTCAAAGGGGCGTTATCCAAGCGGCCCATTTCGGCGTCGCCCAGGGTGGCATGACGGGATTGGACCGCGCGCTGAAACTCGACTCCGTTTTGCAGGACCCATTGGGTCAGTGGCACGCCCGCGGAGGCCTCGAGCGGAAAGGTCTTCTTTTCGCTGGCGGGCAGCGTTCCCAACTCGAACACGACGGAGTTGTGCACCACCCTGGCTTCCGTCAAGGGCCGGTTGAGCAGGTTCTCGACCTCAATCTCCAGGGTGCCATTGCGGTTCGAAAGCGCTGCGGCCAGGGGCGGGGAAGCCGGTTGAAACCAATCATTGACGTACAGCAAGCTGGTCCACACCGGGACAAAGATCTCGGCGCGGAAGACGTTGCCTCGTTGCTCAACGTCCGCCCGGCTGCCCTCGCGTCCCCCGTGGCTGAACCCGAGGAGTTCGCCGCGCAAGCTGGCGTAGGACTGGTCCAGGGCCTCGGGCGAATTCGGCGCAAACGCGAGTTCGTACTTGGCATTCGAGGACGAGTAGACGGAGGCGAACGTTCGGCCACGCAGGGCGGCTTTCTGCCCGCGCGGAAGGACATCGACAATCTGGAGTTCGTTCCACTCGGTATCGCCGGCGCGGAGCTTGTATCCGATGAAGTAGATGAGCAGCGAAAAGAGGACCACATAACTGGGAAACGTGATCCAGGTAAGCATCGGCCGGTTAATCTTCTTGAGCCAGTACTGGTCGAATGGGCCGATCACCACAAGGTACACCAACAACAGGAGAAGCAACCATTCCACCGGGAGTTTCCGCACCTGGCGGCTGTCAATCAGCGCGCCAAAGACCCCGTCCAGGCTGGAGCCGCCATAGGCGTTGTACTGGCCGGAGACCGGCCGGTAATCGAAGAGTCTCGCCCAAAACAAATCGCGCTGTTGCCAGGAGCGGAAAGGTTCTCTCTCGGGACTGAAGGCCAGCACGGTAACCTGCCCCCGGCCGCGGCTTGCTTCCACGATCAGCGGGGTTCCCTTGGCCGAAAACACGACATTCCCGTCGCGCACGCGCCCGATGCCGGCGGGGACATCGGCGCGCTCGTAACTGGCGTCCAGCGCGGAACCCGCGCCGAAGGCCTCTGGCATGCGGTTCTGGGCGGTTCTGCCTCGCGCCCCTGGGGCTCGAGGCCGGAATCGCTGGCCGGGTTCCCACCCCAGAGCGTCGGTTTCCGCGCCGCTCCGGATCCAGTCCAGCAGCGCGTCCGCAGGATCGATATTCACCGTCTCGCTCATCTCGAGCGGAAGCAATTGCTGGAGCCAAGGGGTTGAATTGACATCGCCCAGTTGCTCCACGCTCACGAACAGGCGGCCGCCTTCGTAAATCCAAGCCAAGAGGGCGGTAATCTGGCTGGCTCTCAGCGTCAGGGCTCTCTCCGAGTTCAGGTAAAGCGCGTCTAATCCCTCCAAGGCAATGGGGTTGTCGGGAAACTGCTCGGGCGTGAGCCGGGCGACGTGGGGCTTGAGGTCGGTGCGGTCTCCCGGGGGTTCCGGCAGGACCGGCACGCCGGCGAACGTCCGCGGGATGGCGCCCAGCACGAAGCCTTCCCAGGCGACGATCTTTGGCTGAAAGCCCGGTCGTTCGGCCCGGACATTTCCTCGCTCGTCAAGGAGGCGGGCATCCCATTGGTAAAAGCGGCCGCCAGACGCGAACACCGGGATGACAAACCGCTTGCGCGTGTTGGTCGGCAACTCGATCGGCACGCGGCGCACCTGCTCGGTTCGAATGTTGCCGGCCGTCAGTTCGAAAACGGCGTTGAAGGAGGGGCCGTCGTTGTGGATTTCACAAGCCACAGGGAACCACGCCGCTTCTCGGACCGCCCCGTCGTAGCCAAGGAAAACGTCAAATTGCAGCTCGGCACGAACGGGCGCCACGCTCAACACCCAAAGGAAGGCCAGCCAAACCCCAGGGCTCAGCCTGCGTGAGTGTCTCGCGTCGTGCGTTGTCGAAGAACCCACCTGTTTGGCGTCCATGCTCAATGACCTTCCATGCCGTGCATGCGTATATTTCTGCCTTCCTAAATGCAATGCGAACCTTTGCCTAAAGTTCGCCAGCCAGCGATTTAGACAGGGTAGGCCCGCGATCGATCACGGGCCAAACTGCGGTTTCGGATGCGGACGTCAGGGGACAAGCACAATCTTGCCATGTGCGCCCGATGCCATGACCGCGTGATGGGCGCGGGGCGCTTCCGCAAGCGGGATCGTCTGCGCGATCACTGGTCGAAGCGTGCCGTTCTCCAGTCCACTCGCGAGAGCGGCGTGGATTTGGGCAAGCTCCCTTTCGGAGGCGTTGAAGAGGAGCATGCCATGAATCGAGGCGTCGCGGATCATCAGGTCCCGAGGATTCACTTCCGCCGTCCCCCGGCTTCCCACGACGACCACTTGGCCTCCTTTTGCCAGCACGCCCAGGTCCTTTCCAAGATTGGCGTTGGCCAGCATTTCCACAATGACATCCACCCCCGCGTTGCCCGTGAGATTCAACACCTCTTCCAGGTAACCGGGAGCGGAGTGATCCAGAACATGGTGCGCGCCTTGTTCTTTGACCAGTCGGCGCCCTGCTTCGGTGCTCGCCGTGCCCATCACTTGCAGCCCGGCCGCACGCGCCAATTGCACCACGGCAATCCCGACTCCCCCGCTGGCGCCGTGCACCAGGACCGTGCCGCCGGGCGCGGTGCACGCTTTTTGGAAGAGCGCCCGGTAAGCGGTCGCATACGGGATTCCCAGCGCGGCTCCTTGTTCAAAGGACGCCTTGTCCGGCAACCGATGCACCTGTCCCTGCCTGCAGAGCGTCAATTCGGCGTAGGCACCCGTGAGAGTGCCGGAGGTATAAACCCGGTCACCAACCGCGACCCGCGTGACGCCCTTTCCAACCGACGCCACGATCCCCGCCGCATCTGTCCCCGGCGTGTAGGGCAGGGAAGGCCCGGACGGATACCGTCCCGAACGGATATAGGTTTCCACCGGGTTCACCCCAATCGCGCGGATGCGGACCAGGATTTCGCCATCGCCAACCTTTGGATCCGGCACCTCATCGAGCCGCATGACTTCCGGTTCGCCCGTCTGTGAAACACGAATCGCTTTCATATCCAATGACGCAAATGTTCTGTTATCCCGCCTTTCCGGAACAGAGGATAAGCCGCGGCCCCAGCATTTCAAATCCGTTTAGGTCCAGGCTTTCCACCGGGCTCGCTCCGGTCTAAACACGGTCGTCACTCGGTCGTGACACGGTCGCGAACGGGTGATGACCGAGTGATCACCGGTTGGTCGGCGCGTCTAGACCAAGGGCATCGCCGAAGAGAATGCCAGGGGACGGGACGAGTGTCCTGAAGTTAGACACACCGATTCCCGGCCGCTTTCAGATCGCTCCCAGCGTGTTCCCCCTCCTGGACCGGTGTTAGTCCACCTTCGCCTCGGATCACGTGAGTTGCCGCCCTGGCGGCTTTTGCCAGTCCTCTGCGCTTGTCTTGGTGGGCGCAGCGAGTGACAATGATGCGCTGGGTGAGGCAATCTACTGAAAGCTTGTATGGATGCAATGAAGCGATGTGTGTCGATGGGCCTTTGTGCCTTCGTGGTTGGTTTTGGATTAACGGCTCTCGCCCAACCGGGCGGAGGTGGGCCAAGGGAGGGACGTGGAGGTCCTGGCTTTGGAGGGTTCGGTTTTGGCGGTCCTGGAGGGATGAACCAGGACGTGGAACTGGTCAAGAAGTTCGACAAAGACGGCAACGGCTGGCTTGACGCCGCGGAAAGGCAAGAGGCTCGCAAATCGCTAAGCCAAGGCGAACGCCGAGGGTCCGGACGGTTTGGCGGTCCTCCAGGGGGATTCCCCGGCGCCCGGCGCGAAGGCACGGCTCCCCAAGCCGGAATCAAGATCACGCCGGCGGAAGTGAAGCCCTATCCCGGTGCCCCTCTTTATGCGCCGAATGTGCTGCGGACCATCTTCCTCGATTTCGAATCGCCGGACTGGGAGACTGAACTCGAAGCATTCTACCGCACGGATGTCGAGATCCCGACCAAGCTCACGATGGATGGCAAGAGCTATCCCGACGTGGGAGTCCGGTTCCGTGGCAATACTTCCTACATGATGGCCGGACCGGACGGGAAGCGCCCGCTCAACCTTTCGATGGACATGGCCCACAAGGGGCAGGACCTCCTTGGTTTCCGCACCCTCAATCTGCTCAATTCGGCGGAAGACCCGAGCTTTCTGCGGACGGTTTTGTCGCTGCAGATCGCGCGGGATTACATGCCGGCACCGCGAGCCAATTTCGTGCGGTTGGTTGTCAACGGGGAGAACTGGGGCGTCTATGCCAACGTGGAGCAGTTCAACAAGGACTTTCTGGAAGCCAATTACGGCACCAAGAAAGGCGTGCGCTGGAAGGTTCCTGTAGCTTTCGGGGGCAATGGCGGGCTGGCCTACTTGGGCGACGATGTTGCCGCTTACCGGCGCAGCTATGAACTCAAATCCGACGAGGATCCGAAAGCCTGGGCGAACCTGATGAACCTCTGCAAAGTCCTGCACGAGACTTCGGCCGAGGAACTCGAAACCAAGTTGGACTCGGTGCTCGATATCGATGGCACCTTGCGGTTCCTCGCCTGGGACAATGTCCTTGCGAGTGGCGACGGCTACTGGACCCGTGCGAGCGATTACACGATGTATCAAGATCCCCAAGGAAGATTTCATATCATCCCCTACGACGTGAATGAGACGTTCAGTGGCGGCGGTTTCCCTGGGGGGCCAGGAGGTCGAGGCGGCGGACGCGGCAGGGACCGAGGCGGGCAGGGTGGTGGCGGCTTTGGCGCCCGGGGCGGCGGGCCGGGCGGCCCCGGTGAAGCTGGCGGTCCGGGCTTTGGCCCGGGAATGTTCTTGGCGCCGCAGTTGGTCCGAGTTGGGGATAAGGATGGCGACTCGAAACTTTCCGCCGCCGAATTCAATACCCTGGCGGATGCCTGCTACGATCTTATGGATCCGGATCCTACGGGGAAAGTCGGGCAGGACCAGTGCATCGAAGGCGTGAACAAGCTCTTTCCGCAGCCCCCGGGCGGCGGCCAGTTCGGTCCACCCGGAGGCGGCCAGCCTGCGTTTGGTCCGGGGATGTTCATGGGCCCCGTGCTGTTCACCGCTGCCAACGCCGATAAAGACGACCATCTGACCCGCGCGGAGTTCAAGGGACTGTTCGCCAAGTGGTCCCAGGACTGGGATTTGGCTAAAGCAGGCGCCCTGGACGAGGAAGCCATTCGCAACGGCTTGAACTCCAGCCTGCCGCCCCCGGATTTCGCTGCCATGTTCGGCGGACGGGGAGGCCGACGCGGACCTGGTGGTCCGGGCGGCGGATTTGGTGGCTTTGGAGGACCCGGCGGGCCGGGCCGTGGTGGCCCGACGCTCGATCCGTTGGCAGTGGCTCAAGATGCGAGCAAACCGCTGATCTCGAAGCTCCTCGCCGTTCCGAGTCTGCGCGCCCGTTATCTTGGATACATCAGGCACATGGCGGAGACATGGCTCGACTGGAACAAGCTGGGGCCAATTGCGGAGCAGTACCACGCGCTGATTGCCGACGAGATCAAGATCGATACGAAGCAGTCTTTTACCTTCGAAGAGTTTGAAACTGCCTTGGCTGGTGATTCTCAAGAGGGCAGGACGAGCTTGAAATCCTTTGCGGACCAGCGCCGGGCATTCCTGCTGAACCACGCCGAAGTGAAGAGCGTGGTATCGATCACCCCGAAGTGATTTGGTGGCAGGGCGGGTCCGGCCCGGCCCGGCCCGCCCTAAGACATACGGAATTGTTTATGCCCCATGGCCGGCCCGGCGGGCCAGCCCTGCCTTAGCAGCGCTTACCATGTTCTGCCTTTGAGCAGCTTCTCGCGCTGGTAAGGCGTCATTTGCTGGCCCTTGCCTTTAAGCCATTCGCCAAAATCCTTCTCGATATCGTCCGTCCAGCGGCGGTCGATTTGCCCCGGCGTATACTTGCCCTCGCGCAGGCGCAGGTGACCGAATTCGTCTCGGAGTCGAACGATCTCCGAAGTCTCGACGACTTCCTGGGCCAGGTGCGCTGGAATGAAGATGACGCCTTCCTTCTTGCCGAGCACGATGTCGCCAGGCATCACGGAAGCGCGTCCGATCCGGATCGGGGCATTAATGCTCATGAGCATGACATCGGCAATGGCCGACGGGTCCCAGCCGCGATTGAAGACAGGGAAGTCGGGGATTTCCTCAACGCCTTGAATGTCGCGGGCGCCGCCGTCGATGACAACGCCGTTGCCGCCAGTTTTGGCCCAAATGGAATTGGCGAGGTTATCGCCCATGAACGTGCCATCGATCACCTTGCCCATGAGGTCGATGACGAGCACATCGCCTTTGACGGCGGTATCGATAATCCACGAGTTCTGGGCGCCAATCCGACCGTCTTGCTCGCCCTGTTCTTTGATCATCTTGTTCACGTCGGGCCGGATCGGGAAGAAGTTGGCCGTCACCGCGCGGCCGACGAGCACGGGCTTTTCAGGGCCGGCCAACACCCAATTCCCTTCGAACTGGTGATGGAACCCGTGGCGCTGGAGGACACTCCAGGCCTCCTCGATGGATACCGGCTTCATTCGGTGCAGAAGGTCGTCGGAGACTTTAGGGCGGCCGTTGGGGAACCGTTCGCCCTTCCAATCGGGGGTGTAACGGATGAGTTCGTCCTTGCTGAACACTCCAACCTGGGCGGTTGCGCACCAGGAGGCGCCCAGCAAGGCCAGAAGGCAGAGGCACGCCAAACGTGGAATCATGAGGGTCTTTATGCGGTTTGAGCCGTCTTGGTTTGAGGTTTCATTCGCATGCTCCAGGTCCGGTCATGGGAGCGTTCGTTGTTCCATTCGTCCGTGGGCGGGAAATAGAGCTTTTCAGGGTCCTTCCGGTCGCGGCGGATGGCGTCCTTGACAGCTTCTTCGTTGAGGGTGACGCCGAGACCCGGACCGTTCGGGACGGAGACGAAACCATCCTGGCCCAGGAACGGTTTGGACACGCCATCCACAAGGCTTTCGTAATGGGGGTTGTCCACATCGTGATGTTCCATGACAAGGAAGTTCTCGGTGGCTGCGGCGCAATGGACGCTGGCGAAGAGGAGAATCGGCGATCCGGCCATGTGCAGGGCGATGCTGACCCCGTGCTCCATGGCGAGGTCGCCAATCTTCTTGGTTTCCAAGAGGCCGCCCGAGGTGGCTAGGTCAGGATGACAAATCGCGATGGCTTTCTTCTCGAACAGCGGCAGAAAGCCTTCTTTAAGATAGATGTCCTCGCCTGTGCAGATCGGCGTGTGGCACGAGTTCCGCAACCGGACGTAGTCGTCCGTGTAATCCCACGGCACCATGTCTTCGAGCCAGGCGAGATTGAACGGGTCAAGCGCCTTCGCCATCTTGATGGCGTCTTCGATCCCGATGTGGCCGAAATGATCGGCAGCGATTGGGACATCCCATCCGACCGTGTCGCGGACCGCCTGCACATACTCCTGGAGCTTCTGCAGGCCCTTGTCTGTGACCCGGATGCCCGTGAAGGGATGCCGGACGTTTTGGGAAAAGGGGGTGCGCCATTGCTGGTAGGTTTCCGTTCCCTGTCCGTGCGGATAGGTTAAGGCGCCTTCCACGTTGCGCAATAGGCTGATGCCGATGTCCATCTTGAGAAACGTGAAGCCGCGTTCGCGCCGTTCCTTCAAGCGCTGGCCCATCTCAACGGGGTCGCGCCGGGTGGTCGTATCTGCGTAAACGCGGATCTTGTCCCGGAACTTTCCGCCGAGCATCTGCCAGCAGGGAACACCCCATGCTTTGCCGGCGAGATCGGCTGCCACGACGCCGCCCGCCTGGCGCGCCTGACCGCCGAACTGCTTGAGCTTGCGAAAAATCTTATCGACGTTGCAGGGGTTTTCGCCCAGCAACCGGCTTTTGAGCATCAGGGCGTAAGTCGGGCTGGCGCCGTCCCGCACCTCGCCATAGCCGACGAGGCCCTGGTTCGTCTCGATCCGGATGACATGCCAGCGCATGCTGCCGACGATCGGAACGACGCGCACATCGGTGATCTTCAGCGCAGAAGGTTCCGAGTTGGTGTTGACACGCCCGCGCACTTCTTCGGCTTCCGCCGCGGCAAGGGCAGGCCAGCCCAGAGCGCCGCCCACGGCGCCTGTGCCCAGTTGTTTGATCCATCGCCTTCGGTTCATAAAGTCATTTTCGAGGGGTGGTTTGGTCAAGGGCGTGCACCGGATTAGGCGCGACGCCGTCCGGAGCATCGGTGGATCGGCGGACCGGATGCCGCCGCCAATAACTCGCCAGCACGGAGCCCGAGATGTTCATCCAGGGGCCAAAAATAGCCGGTGCCAGTGCGGCGTCGGCGCTCTTGAGCACGGTCATGGCCAAGGCGGACGCCATGCCGCCATTCTGCATCCCGACCTCAACCGCCACCGTCCGGGCGGTGGTTTCATCCAAGCGGGCGGCGCGCGAGAGCCAGTACCCGAGAAGGTACCCAATGGCGTTATGCATCATGGCGGCCAGAATGAGCCAAACGCCTACCGTGAGCAGTTTGTCCCGGGAACGGGCGGTGATAATGCCAATGATCACGCAAATGCCAATCATGGAGACCAAGGGCAAAACGCGGTCCATCCAGGTGTTCGGGCGCCCAGCCACGACACTGACCAAGAGTTTTGCCAGCGCGACCATCGCGATCAGGATCAACCCCACCATGGCGCCTGTGCGCAGCGTGCCGAACGCGCCCAATTCCTGAACCGGCAGGAAGCTGACCCCCAACGCCAGCACGGCCCCCACAGCCGTGATGACGGTCAGCGGGCGGGCCGTGTTGCTCCAGGGGCGCGCGCCGTAAAGGATGCGGTTCGCCACCAATCCTGCGACCACGGGGACGACGATCATGTTGAGGATCTCGAGAAGCATCTTGAGGAAGTCGATTTCGACCATGCGCCCGGCGAGCGTCTTCATGAGGAAGGGCGTCATGAAGGGCGACATGAGCGTAGAGACGGCGGTCAGGGTCACCGCCAGGGCCACGTTGCCTCCGGAAAGGTACACGATCAAATTCGAGGCCACTCCGCCGGACACCGATCCAATCAGGACAATTCCGGCGGCGATTTCGGGCGGAAACCCCAGCAGCTTGGCGATCATCAAACCCGCAACCGGCATCACGGTGTACTGGAGAAGAATGCCGATGAACACCGGCCAAGGCATCACGACCACCCTCTTAAAATCGTCCAGGCTCAGCTTGGTTCCCATGCCGAACATGATGATTTGGACCAGGGGCGAGATGAAGATGGCCAGGTCGTATCCGAACCACGTTCCGAATGCAGAAGGCCAAACCATCGAGGCGGCTACAAACGTGAAAACCCACGCCGTGAACGCGAAGCTCTTCAACTTCGGATGCCGCATGACGAAGACCGAGACGCATGCCAGCACAACAACAAGGAGGGTGGGCATAAATTTCGTGGTCGTTCAGCGTGGGGGCGCCTGGGCTCTGGCTTACGGTTGACGAGGCGGCAGTTCCGCGATCCGCAGGTTGCGGAACGACAGGTCCGTCGTCGGATCATGCCCCTGCAAGCTGAGCACTCCCGGTTGCGCGCGATATCCCTGGCGCGCGCTTTGCATAGGCGGCCGGGTGTCGGTGAAGTCGGTGACCTGGAAACCATCGACCCAGGTCGCCAAGTGGGGGCCGTGCGCCAGAATCGTCATCGTGAACCATGCGTGGTCCGTGGAAACGACCCGGCGGGCCGGTTGCCGATTGTAAATGCCGCCCGTGCCGTAATCGACCGGCTTGGTTCGGTCCTCACCCTGCCATTGATTGCGAATCTGGGCTTCATACCCGCTCCAGAACTCCCCTGGCAAAGCGCGGAAGAAGACGCCGCTATTCAAATGCTTGCCGTTGGAAATGATGTCGAGCTGGAAGGTGAAGTCGCCAAACTGCCCCTCCGATTGCAGATCGCCATTGCCATTCTTCACGTTTAACCAGCCTTCCGGAGTGACCGAGTAAACGGATTTTCGCCCTGGAACTTCCTTCCAGCCGCTCAGGTCTTTGCCATCGAACAAGGATTCCATGCGCAGGGGTTTCAGTTTGATCGAGCGGAAGCGGACCTCGCCTTGGCCATTGAGGTTCTGGAGCGCAATGGCGCCCCGGGGGTGTTTGCCGTCCCGCACATCCACTGTGGTCACCCCGTTCACCCGGATCACGAAGTGATCGCCGTCCGCCGTGATCTCGTACTGGTTCCATTTCCCGGTGGTCTTGACCCGGCCGGAAGCTTTCGCCACTTCGTTGATGCTGCCCGTCGGCCATTTTTCGTGGGGGTCGAAGATGTTCACTTCGTAGCCGTTGAGGGCCGTGATTTCACCTTCGAGAGGCACCCGGATGAAAACGCCGCTATTCGCCTTGTCATCGATCCAGAACTCGGCGCGCAATTCGCAGTTCGCGAACTCGCTGGTCGTCGCCAGAAATCCGCCGCCGGAGCCTGGTTCCGTCTGAATCGCACCGTCCCGCACCACCCACTTGGCGTCGCCGCGCGGTTTCCACCCGAAGGTGGTCTCGCCGTCAAAGAGCAAAACCCAGCCCTCGGCGATCTCCTCCCGCGACAGGGAGTTTGGCGCGGACTGGGCGAGAGGAGCGGCGGACAGGGCGGAAGCCAACGTGAGGAGAAGGCCGGTGCGTTTCATGATGCGCCATCATGAAACGATCTCGCGCCCGGCTCAAGAAGGAACACCGGCCACGGCCCTTGGGCTTGTCCCAGCGTCAAACTTTACCGAAAATGGCCGATTCGCACACAAGTTCGCGGTAAAGATGGCGGTAAAGTCATCATGAATTGCGAATCTGGGACAGCCTCCAGGTGGCGAGTCTCACGGCGATCAACGGCCCTGCTCTACGTCTCCTCCTGCCGGTGACCGGCGATTTTGCGCCGCAGTTTTGGAATCTCCGATTCGATCACCTGATCCAGTTGGCGCAAGGGCCGCCGAAGAGCGAAGGCCGCAGGCAGGCGAGCCGGACCGAGGACCCGGAACGACTGGAGGGTCGTGGCGCGAACCTTTTCCCAAAGAGCGCGCAGATCCGTTCTCGCGTGCAATCCAAGTTCGTGCCGGTAAGCGCTTTCAAAGAAGGGGTCGAGCCCTCCAGGGCTGCCGGCTTCGGTTTGTTGCTTTCGGTAAAACCACTTGCCGAGCAACCACGTGCTGGCGGCGAGAACCACCCCGGTGAGCCCGATCACGAGGCGTGCTGGCCAGAGCACCTGGGTCCAGAGCATCCAGAGCGTCACAGCCGTCGCGAGGAAGAGCAGGATTGTCGCCGCCCAGGTCTTCAAGGAGATCTTCTGAAAGCAACGGGCAATCGATTGGCACACGCGAGCCTGCATCGAGACGGCCCGGGCGTGGGCGAGCAAGTCGCTCACAAGGTTATCGGCACGGCGCGTGGGCGCCCGCTTGATTTCGGTGATCACCTCTTCGCGCGACGCGTCGAAATCCTCGAGGGGGACGGTGTCGCGCGCGGCGACCTGCCGGATGCGGAGTTGTTCGGGCAGGTAAGTGTTGTAGATGTGCGGAAGATCCTTGGTCTTCATCGTCTTCGAAAGATTCCAGCACAACGTCCCGTAAGTGCGGGCGAAGTCGCGCAGGTTCGAAAACAGATCGACCTTGTGCAGGACGATCAGCAGCTTGTGCTCGAGCCCGGCCAGCGTCTCAACGAAAGTGGTCATCGTCTCCGCGGTGGTCCCTGGCTTGTCCGGATCGAAGAAGATGAGGATCAGATCGGCCATCTCGCTCAAGGAACGAACGGCCGCCGCGAAATCGTATCCTCGGCTCTTGGCGTTGCCGGCGGCATCGATCATGCCGGGGCTATCGATAAGGCTGACCGATTTGAGGACTTCGGACGGGTGCGTCTTGAGCCGGAGATGGGCCAGGAAAGCGGGCCCAAGGCGCCCGAGCGATTTGTAGGCCAGCGCGGGATGGGAAACCACCGTCTGCCCGTCGAACACGTCGGCCCGGTCGCCATGGATCAGCAACGTGAAGCCGTCGTCGGTGGGCGCCAGGCCTGTTTTTTGGATCTCGGCATTGACGAGGTAATTGATGAAGGAGGATTTGCCCGACGAATGGTTGCCGAGGAACAGGACCGTCGGGAGCCCGGCGGCGTCTTTGCCGCTGACGGGGAGTTCGATCGCGAGGCGTTTTGCCAAAGGTTGGAGCGTGCGGTCATAGACCGCCTGAACTTCCCGTTCCAGCCATAGCAGATCATCCATGAGAGAGGGCACTGTCGGTCAACGGCGGTGAATGTGCAATCCTGGAGCGCCTGCTCTGTCGCTCTGTATAGCTTTTAAAAACAGGATACACTCATGATACACGCATGTCAATCACATGTGGGCATGTGTTTATCATGAGTGTACCATGCGTTTAGCGTGCGTTTAGCGTGCGTTTAGACCGGACGAAAGCCACTGGTCAAGTGGTCCGGTCCCCTGTGCCCTGGGACCAGAAAGGGTATTGCGCGACCTGCCACCGTTTTGCTGGCCATGACGGAACCGGCGATGTGCCAAGCGAGCCCGCGCCCGCTTCGGATCTTCAAGATTTTGCGAGCCGGGAATGGATCGCCGGGTTGCTCGATCCTAGTCTGTTAGGACACCAGAATCCCATGGTCGACGGATTGGGCAAAGCGCTCTTCGGGATACTCTTCAGCCTGTTTCCTATCGCCCGGTTTTTTGGGAGAGAAAGCACTTCGTAAAGAAGGCGTAGATCTGCTCGTTCGACTCGGGATTGGGGGAGTGATCCTTCCGGTTGGTCATGGCCACGCCGTCGTCGGCGCCGAGGAGCTTGTAGACTTCCGCGACCCGGTTCAAAGGGAGCCAACGCTCAACCGGGTCTTCCGAACCACCCGACACCAGGAACGGGCGCGGAGCCATGAGCCCCAGAACCTCGTGCAGGTCGTGGCCTGTATCGTAAAGCATCCGGTACGCGCCTGTCCGCGGGTTGGCGGAGGAAGGGACGCCAGGAACGCGCTCTCGAGTGGCGTCTTTCCCGAGATACCAGGGTTCCCAGTAATTGACGTTGGGACGGGATTCGTCGAAAACAATGCCCGGATCTGACCAAACGCCGCACGCGAACTTGTCGTAAAGACAAGCGGCGAACATCGCCCACTTCCCGCCATACGAATGGCCCACAACCCCAATCCGCGCGGGGTCGACCTGCTTGAGTTGTGACAGCGCCGTGTGGCAGTTCGCGGCGATATAGGCCAGAAGCGACAGCGGTTGGGTTTGATCCCCGCCGGCAATGATAGGCTTCCGGGCATCGCCCCCGGGAGACCCGATGGACAAGGTGACGAAGCCGCGCCGGGCCAGTTGATAACCGAAGTCGCGCAGCGTCTGCTCGCTCGTCCCGATGCTCGTCTCGGGCTCGTAATAAGGAACCAGGACCGCGGGAAAAGGTCCCTTCCCGCTCGGGATCAGCAAGTAGCCATAGGCTATTTGGCCGGCGGCGATCTCGACGCTCACGCGATGCTGCAGAAGATTCTCGCGAGGTTTGCTTTCGAGGAAGTCGAGCTTCGGTCGTGCAAGAAGCGCCGGCCAGGGCCCCATCACGCCGTGCCAGGAATCGAGGATCTCCTGGCGCCGCCTGGCCCAGTCTGCCGGGGTCAGAACGCGCGAACCATCGTTGAAGACAAGCAATGATTTGTATGGGCCGAATTGCCCGGCGAGAGTCGCGGGCGGTTCGAACGCAATTCCAGCGCGCGGTTCTGCCGTGCTGACCGAGGAGGCAGGCGCGATCAGGGCAATGGCCATCGCCACGAAACCGAGTGGACGCGAAAGACGGCGCATGCTGCACTCAGGATGGGTCGACCGTGTTGGGGCAGGCGTTGTGGCCTTCATAGGCGGATGCTAGCCCAGCCTGCGGCAAGTTACAGACCGTTTTGCCAGGTGTTCAGGCGTGAGGCGCATCGCACGTTTTCTGCCCTGGCAAGATCCCGCAAGCCTCGCCATAGAGAGCGCCGATCGGACGGCCAAATGGTGCACAGTCTGGTGACAAAAAGTCATCAGCGGGGTTAAGTTGCTGGCGCTCAATACCTTGACGTGATGAGAACAAATGGTTCACATCCCCACCGGCCGCGTTTCACGCCTGCGCTTGCTCTTACGCTTACTCCCCACCGATAAGCGCGAGTTTGCACCCTCAGGCGCGAGGTCGGCGCAAGTATTTGCTCCGCCATTCGGCGCGTCCGAGCTTTCCGCGCGCATTAGGCGCGAGATCGGGCACGAACCACCATTCCCGCGGAACTTGCCAGGCCGGAAGGACGGCAAGCAAATGCTGCTTCAAGACCTGAATCGTCGTGGCGGGGTGCGCTTCCACGCAGGCGACGATGGTCTCGGTCCGGTTGTCATCCGGGTTCGGGATGCCAAACACGACGCACTGGCGCACATCGGGGTGGCGGGCCAGCGCCTGCTCGATGCTTTCAGGTGAGACCTTCCTTCCGGCGATGTTGATGAGGTCGGATTGGCGGCCGAGAAGGAACACCTTTCCATCTTCAAGTCTGGCAAGGTCGCTCGCATGAAAGACGCCGTTGCCTAGGGCAGGGGAGGGCTCGGGCCAATAAGTTTCACCGGCCGCCCGGCTGCGCACACTCAGGCAGCCTTCGGGCGACACGCGCAGTTCCACGCCGTTCATGGCGCTGCCCGCGCAGGTTGGATCTTGCCGGGGCGTTTCGGAAGTGTCGTAGGCAATGCCGCCGCACTCGGTGGCTCCATAGAAATTGTGGATCTTGATGCCGCAACGCTCAAAGACGGCGGCTTCGAGTGCCACGGGAAGCGGCGCCCCCGCGGAAATGGCGAGTCGGAGGTTGCCAAGGATTGCGTCGGCCTCCAGCCAGGTGCGCCATAGGGCCGGCACAGCGGGCAGGGTGATTTCCGGGGCTTCCGCAGCCGTGCGGCGGACGCTTTCCGGAAGCGGTGAACCACCCAGGATCAAGGGAATCCCGCGCAGCAAGAGCGGCAGCACAAGATTCGAGAATCCGTAGGAGTGAGCCAGGGAAATGACCGCGACGTTCGGCCACTCCGGACGCAAGCCCATCGTCGCGACAATCTGATCGGCGTCGGCGATGAGTTGCTCGGCGGTGAAAGCCACCAGGCGCGGCGCGCCCGTGCTGGCCGAGGTGGACTTGAGATGGACGCACCCAGGCGGCGGGGCAGGGATTTCGACGGCGTCTTGACCTTCTTCCAGCGGGCGCACGACGGCGTGGGTCCGCCAACCGCGCAAGACCTCCAGGAGGAACGGAACGCCCATGCCTTTGGGGAAAACGGCCTGCGACGGCGCAGCGTGAACGGTCCTGTCGGCCTCATCGGCGAGTTGCCGGAAGGTCCACCGGCGGCCCGTGTCGCAATCGAGCAGCGCCATCTCGCGCGGGTGTTCGTCCACGGTCTGCCGCCAGCGGAGGTAAAGCATTTGTCAATTTCCTAGTCCGCTCCTAGCTTGTTCGGCAAGCATGATGTTGCGCTGCTTCTTCACGGGGCACCGGAGACGCTATGGGGCCGCCGCCTGGGCAATCGCGCTGTTCCTGGCAGCCGGGGTCCTGTCGGTGCAGAGCGAGGCTCCCGCGCCGGGCGATCGTGGCACCGCGCGCTTTCAGTTCGGGGTGGACACCTTGGCTTTCGCGAACGAACTGGCTTGGTCCTATGAGTTTGACCCGGTGACTGGCGCGACGACGAAGCGCGCGCATGTCCCCAGGCCGGAGTTCACGCTGCGCTGCTTCGCTCTTACCCGGATCGCGCAACAGTTTTTCGAGCACGCACGCTTCGAACCGAACGAACCGAAAGCCACCCGTGCCTCCTGCCGGCATTTGGTCCAATTGGTCAAAAGGCGGAGCACGCGCGGGGCCTCTCCGCCAGACCGCAGGCTGGTCATTCCGGGATATGCAAACTTGCGTGAATTCAGTGAGGAGAACGAATCGCTGCTGAAAGCCGAGAGCGGCCCGGCCTGGCGGAGCTTTGTCCAAAGGGGCAACTGGCGCATGGTGTTTCCCTTCAGCCGGCGCCACCAGCAACGCACGGCCGAGAAGCTCCTCGAAAGCCTGGCGCAGGGACGCGTGCCGGCTGTGCATGTCGTCAACTTTCCCGCCCTGGCACTCAACCACGCCGTGCTGGTGTACGATGCGGCACCTGGCAAAACGGAGATCGAGTTCGCAGCGTACGATCCGAATGACCCGGAACGGCCCATTCAGGTGGTGTATTCGAGGAAAGAGCGCCAATTCCACTATCCGCGAACGCGGTATTTTGCGGGCGGACCGGTGAATGGGTACCGGATCTTCCGCGGAATTTGCTACTGACCGGGCTATTCCAACCGCTCACGACCGGCGTAGCCTGAACTCAGGTCGTGCCAGAATTCGATGTCTTCTTCGTCCTTCTCCCAGCAAAGAAAGACTTCTTTGCCACCGATGAACGCAGGAAAGTCCACGAGCCCGCGATCCAGATCCTTGATTTCTATGTCGCGGGTTTGGAACTCATTGAGGAGTTGCTGGACCTGGGCCGCCCTCTTGAGCCAGCGATTCACGGCTGGGCCACCCAGGTCAGCCCCTTTCGCCAGCGGCGAGCCGATCTGCGTCTCCAGGGCATTGACCTGCTTGCGGAGTTGAGCGAGTTCCTCGAGCCAGACCCGTATGTTCGGGAGGAGCGCCCGCGCTTCATCGCGGGTGTAATGCTTGCGATAGCGCCACGCCATGCTAAGGAGCCGAATGGCTGACAGCAGGGGCGTCGAGCTTGCGCTGAATGCCTTCCAGCAGGGCGGAATCCGCAGGCTGGTCCGCATCCGGTTCGACCTTTAAAGCCCGAGCCCACGCGTCACGCGCGTCATCAAAGCGCTTCAAGGCTGCGTAAATGTCGCCCAAGTGGTCGTAAAGCGTCGGGTCCGGTTTCTCTGATTTCTCGATCGCCTTCAGCATCGGTGCGAGCGCCTCTTGCGGTCTGTCGAGCTTGTAAAGCACCCAGGCGAGGCTGTCGAGGAACGCCGCGTTGTCCGGCTCGAGCTTGACGGCCTTTTCAATCAATGCGTGCGCTTCCGTGAGGTTCGTTCCCTTGTCGGCCCACATGTAACCGAGGTAGTTCAACGCTTCAGCATCGTCCGGAGCGAGCTTGAGGCACTCCCGGAAGTCCTTCTCGGCGTCTTCCATTCGTCCGGCGCGCTCAGAGGTGGCGCCCACCTGGAAATAGAAGGAGTGGTTAAGCCGCTTTGGGTCGGTTGCCCGTGCAATCGCCTCCGCAGAGGTTAGGAACTTGAGGGCTTCCGAGTAGTTCTTGGCGCTGGCATGCGCGAGGCCCGTGTAGAGTTCCATGGGGAAGCTTAACTTGAAACGGCCCCGTGCAGTTTCCATGAGCGAAAGAGCCTGCTCAGGTTTCTTAATCGTGAGGTGCAGGCCCGCGAGGTCGTAATAGACCTCCTCAAGATCGGGATCCAGGCGCAACGCGCGCTCGAAATGCTCGATGGCATTCGTATAGTCACGCGCCTCAACCGCCAAGGCTCCCAGGAAAAGGAAGGTTTGCGGGTTCGTGGGTTCGCTCTGCGCGATGGCTTCGAGTTGCTGAGATGCTTTCTCCTTGTCCCCGCTCCGCAGGTAGATCTCGGTGAGTTTCGCTCGGAGAGTGGGCAGGTCTGCGTGCTCCTCGAGCAGTTCCCGGTAGAAAGGCTCGGCTTTGTTCAATTCCCCGAGCGCGTAGTAATTCTCGGCCAGCCTGAGAAGGTGCACCGGGTTCTCGGGCTTCAGGGCGGCTGCGCGGTCGAGAAGCTCCTTTACTCGAGCGGTAATCTGTCCGCTTTCCTGGGCTTCCACCCGAGGTTGGCGGGCGTAAAGGTCGGCAAGATCGATAAAGAAGCCTGGATCGTCCGTCTCTTGACGGGCCGCTTCGTCGAGAACGGCTCGGGCGTCATTGGTGCGGCCTGTATTCAGATAGATTTGGACGAGATTCTGGTAAGCGGGAAAGGCATCCGGTATGCGGCTGATCGCGGTGCGGTTCGCTGCGATGGCCAATTCGGTCTTTCCAGCCTGCGCATAGGCGAGGCCCAACCAAGCGTAGATGGCGCCGGAAGCGTCGCGTGATTCCGCGGCGTTCAGGAGCAGGCGGATGGCCCGATCGGGTTCCTGGGCCAGCAGGCATCGGCGCGCGGCGTCGACCACAATAGGTTCGACGCTCGAATCCAATTGCGCCGCCTGCACGAATTCCTCCCGCGCCAGATCAGGGCGGGCGTTGAGATCGTGGCTTAGGCCCGTGGCGAAGTGAGCCACGGTTTGAATGCGCTTCTCAAGAGCCGCATCCGATTCCGGCTTTGCCGCCGGCGTGGAAAACAGCCCATTCGCGCTGGCCTTTGCCGCGGGGCGCGAGGCGTGGCTTGCGCAACCTGCTATGACGAGACTGCCAAGCAGCGCGGCGAGCGCCGCACCCGTTGACAGTCGAAATGTCATGGCTGAAGAGCAACAAAGCGCAGCCTGATGGCAAAGCTGCGCTTGGGTGAAAGGAAATCGGTTCGGTCCCGAAGAGACGCTTACTTCTGCCAGGTTCGCTTCTTGTGGCGATTGGCGCGGAGTTGCTTGCGGCGTTTGTGCTTGTTAATCTTCGATTTGCGTCGTTTTTTCAGTGATCCCATAACGTTAATATCTGCCCGGCTGAGCGTTAGTATACCACTTTGTTAAGCGGATACTCAATGATTCCTTCGGCGCCGGCGGCTTTGAGGCGCGGAATCAGTTCGCGAACCACTCGTTCATCGATAATGGTCTCGACCGCAACCCAGCCTGCCTGACTTAGGCTCGACACCGTTGGATTACGCAAGGCGGGCAAACTTTGCAACAAATTTGCCAGATTCTTTTGCTCGATGTTCATTTTAAGCCCCACCTTGGCTTCCGCCTCGAGCGCTGCCTTCAATAGCAAAGCCAGGGTCTCGATCTTCTCGCGTTTCCAGCTGTCTTTCCACGCCTCGTGGTTGGCGATCAGCCTCGGCGTGGACGTCAAAAGCGTATCCACAATGCGGAGCTTGTTGGCGCGCAACGATGAACCTGTCTCCGTCAGCTCAACGATGGCGTCCACCAATTCGTGCGCCTTAAACTCCGTGGCGCCCCAGGAAAATTCGATCTCGGCTTTCACTCCGTTCTGGTCAAGGTAGCGGCGCGTCAGGTTGACGACTTCGGTGGCGATATGCTTGCCTTCGAGGTCTTTGACTGTCTTGATTTCCGAGTTCTCAGGCACAGCCAGGACCCATCGAGCCGGTTGCCGTGTCGCTTTGCTGAAAAGAAACTCCCCAACCTCATGCACATCGGAGTCGTTTTCCTTGATCCAATCGTAGCCCGTTATGCCGCAGTCCATATGCCCATGCTCCACGTAGCGACTGATCTCCTGGGCGCGGATCAGCCGAATCTCAAGCTCCGGGTCGTCGACGTAAGGAATATAGGAGCGGCTGGCCACTTGGATATTGAAGCCCGCCTTCGCCATCTTCTCGATGGTGGCTTCCTGCAGGCTGCCTTTCGGCAAAGCAAACCGCAATGTGCGCTTAAGTTCAGATTTCATCTCGTTCCGTCAGTGCCTGGCTGGTGCAAGGCAAGGCGAGGAAAATAGAGGACGCCGTTCAAAAGACAATGCCGAATGTCCTCCCTTCAACCCGGCGCCCGGCCGGCTGGTGTGTTCCTTGAGGTTAGGCAGGCAATTGCAGACCCAGGCATCGCCGTCCTTGGATCCGGACCAGTCCCTTGGCCATTGCCGAAATGGCTGCCGGGTAGAGCGCGTGTTCGACGGCTTGGATGCGGGCATGAAGCGTCTCCGGAGTATCGCCATCGAGCACCGGGACCGTTTGCTGCGCCAGGATCGGGCCGGAATCAATCCCTTCATCGACCAGGTGCACCGTGCAACCGGTGACCTTCACGCCATATTCGAGGGCCTGTTTCCACGCTTCCAAACCCCGGAACGCCGGCAGGAGCGCGGGGTGAATATTGAGGACCCGGTTCTCGAACGTCCGGAGGAAATCCCCCTTAAGAATTCGCATGAAACCCGCCAGAACGACGAGATCCACCTGCGCTTCCTGCAGAGCGGTGACGTAGGCGCGTTCGGCGTCTTCGTCCAGTTTCGTTCTGAATTTGCCTGGCGGAATGAACCGGGCCGGGAGCCCCAACGCCCGGGCCTTGTCCAAGATGCCGGCATCGGCGACATCGCTCACCACCAGGGCGATCTCAAACCCGGCATGCTTGCCGGCACTGGCCTGGGCGATGGCGACGAAGTTCGAGCCTTTGCCCGAACCGAGCACACCCAGGCGGCATCGTTTGGCGCTTTCCACGCGGGTTTTGTAGGTTCCAGACCACACCCCGGCAAGGAGAAACGGATCACTTCCACAGGCGGACATTGCCATCGAACCCGATCAGGGTCACGATCGATGAATTGGGCGCCCACACCTCGCGTTCGACATGGATCATCTGGATGTTGGCTGCGCGGAGCTCCTCGAGTTGTGCCGCGGGAACATTCGGTTCACGCCCCGGCTCGAAGAGATAGTAGGCGTATCGGTACTTATGCCCGGCCTTAGCCGATTGCGACCAGTACCCGGCGAGTTCGATCGGCTCTTTCGTCAAACCGGTAATCCGGGTTGTCATCCAGGGCGACAGCGCCGCGGGATACGTTCCCCAGAAGTTCTTATCCACGCCCAGCGGCGGTCCGGACGCATTGGTCGAGGTCAGAAACGCGATCTCGAATTCGAGGCGGCTCGTCTGGTTGGTGGCAGCAAATGTCTCCGTCGCTCCTGCCTGGAGGGAAGCTAATTCCGGGCTCGCAACCAGCTGAATCTCTTCCCATGAAGTGACGCTGCCGCGCTCGCCAAGGATGGGCACTGGCGTCGCATACTCCACGCCGAGCCGCCGTCGGATCTCCGCTTGCGGAATGATCGGGCCGGCGACGCCGGCGGGAATCACGGAGGTCAGTTCGAACCGGCGCCGGGAAGCCCCTTCGCCAAAGCTCCACGAATCGGTCACCACTGTTCCCCGATTTGGATCGTTCGTCACCGAATGGGCCGCCTCAGGCCAATCCGTCATCGCGCCGGCCACGCTCTGGGTCTCTGTGCCAACGCGGAACTCGAACTGCGCCTGCGTGTAAAAGCACTCGTTCAGGTGAGTGGCATCGAGCTGGAGGTTCTTGTTTTCCAGCGTCAGAAAGCACTTGAGCCGGTGGTTGGCCAACACGTCAGTAAACTCGCTTTGATAGACCCAGTATCGGGTGGGTTCGTTCAGGAGGTAAAGCCGTGGGGCGTTCGTTGCCGGATGCGGAATCGGCCGGACTTGTTTCAGGAGCAGTTGGCCGGGCACAAGCATCTTGTACTCGAAGTCCAGATCCGGTTTCTCGCTGGCCATCGACCCTGCCGGCGCCCGATACGCCTCCCGCACTCGGAAGAGAAGGTCCCTCAGCAATTCATATTCGCCAGGCCACTCCAGGACATGTCCGCCCAGCGGAACGAGGCTCGAGGCCTGGTCCATCTGCAGGTCGAACTCCCCGCCTCGGACAATCTCGGGCTTCGCGTTGCCCTCGGGGTTGGTGACCGATACAGCGCCCTTTTGTGTCACCATAACGGCCCGGGTCTCGCTGAAGAACATGGAACGTTCCGTCGCCACCGTCGCCACCCCATTGGCCAGCTCAATGTCGTCCGGGCTCGAATGATGCACCAGGACGCCCATAGCCACCTGGTTTTCATCGATGCCGCGCCGGAGCCTCTCAAGAAAGGCGTTGTCGTTATAGAAACTGGCGTAAACCTTCTGTATGGCTCGGAAGACGCCCCGTTCCTGGAATTCCGACGGATCGCACCGGGATGGCCCCTGGAGATCGGTGTCCAGGTCGTCAGCAAGGCAGCCGCTGTAACTGTCATACATGCCCGCCGCGCTGAAGGTCTCCGAGTCCTCCGCGTTGCTCGAACTGCGGAACCGGATGTTCTTCTCGGGATCGAACACGGCCAGCGCGCCTGCAATTTCGCTGCGTTGGGCGGCGTTAAAAGAGGCATTCTGTGTAAAAAGCCTGCGAACGGCCGCTAAATCCGTCGCCAAAGCACTCATGACGGGCGGATAGGTATGCCGGGCCAACCGGTTGCTGATCTCGGTTCGCAAGGTCGTACCCCCCGACAGAACCTGGTCCAGGAACGCGTCCCAAAGGTCAAAGGACAGCGCGATGGCCGGTGGCGAATTCGTCGGGACCACGCGGCGCAAGAGCCCGAAGTTGGCCGCTTTGCCTCCGAAATACCGGATGTCTTCGGGTTCCAGCGCGTCCGCGCTCGCGAACAATCGGCCGTAAGGGGTTTTCGGAGTGATTTTGGGGGTGGGAGGCGCGTTCAGGGCGAGGAGTTCCGATCGCAAAGCCGCATCCAACGCGCCATCGACATCGATCAATTGCGCGAGCGCGAACCCGTCTCGTTCGGTCGCCTGCAGCACGATCTCCTTTCCGTCAAGCTGCCTGGCCCGCGCCTGGGCATCCGGATCGCCGAGGCTGGCGAAGGGCACGCCGTAACTGCCAGCCAAGATGGCCACATGCGAATTCGGTGTTGCCGGCGTCAGCGAAAGGATCCCCGCCACGAACGGAACTTCCGCCGGAACAGCGTCAGTCAGGAGGATGTCGCCAGGCTTGAGCCGTCCGTCCAGGTAAGCGGGCTGAATCTCGAGCGTGCGAACGAATACCAACCGGCCCAGCGCCCACCCGGGAGCGTAAATCTGGTTGCCGCGCACCCAGCGGTCGATGGACCCGACGCGGATGCCCTGTTCCGTGAAGTAAGCCTGCCCGAGAGCGGCCGCTTGGGTCTGTTCATAGGCCGGGAAGTAATATCCGGTCGCGCCGAGCGGCGTCACCAGCGTTGAACTGACCGCTTTGAAGAAGCGCGCCACCTTCTCGCTCGGATACGGATCGCTGCCGGTGAACTGGATGGCATACTCTTTCGCGAAATCTTCCGGCCCGATAAGAACCGTTCCCAACAACACGCGCTGGTTCTGCTCGAACAACGAGACGTCGTCAAAGGCCGCCCGCGTCATCCCCTTGAACGGCTCCAGGCGCGCGGTAGCGAATTCGTAATGCAGCAAATACTTCTGGCTGTCCTGGTAGTACACCCGATCCGGGTCGTCGAGCAGGATAGCGAATTTCAGCCAGCGGACCCCGGGGCCGGTCCCTTCGGCGCCGGGCAGGGACGCGAAGGCGTCAACGGGGAGGAGCGCCTGGTTTTTCCAATCAGACGAGGCGGTGAACGGGGTGGCGGATAGCCTGTAGAACCGCTGGTCGAACAGCGGGAACGCGGGATCGACAAAGCTGAACCATTCGTTGGTCGCGATGACTTCCTGGGTCACCGGATCGCGCGTCCGGAGATCCAACCGGGCGATCGAAGCCCATTCGGAAAGGTTCGAGGATGCCTCAAGGCTCAGCGAATGGTTCGTCAGTCCACGGCCTTGAACTCGGACCCGTCCATCGGTCTGCCATTCAAGCGCTCCCAGGGCGGGCCGATCCGCCGCGCGCGAAGTGAGGGCGAGGGTGAGGAGAATAAGAGAAGTGACAGCGCTTTTCATAAACCAACGCTGAAGGCCTCAAAGTTATAGACCGCCACTGCGAAAACTCAACGGGAAAGCTCGATTCGACGGCGAATTTCCAGGCAGGTTCGGCGGGCAGTCGATATTTTGGAACGCCGGTATCCACGCCGGGTCGGGGTCGACTCGTGGCGGATAGGCACTGGCAACGCCCTGCTCCCGTTCTTTCAGGAAAACACGGTTCATGTTAAAGTAAGCATCTAGTGCGAGAGCATAGTAGAACCATAGTGAAACCATAGTGGACATCCGGAAGGAGGTCGGAGGTGGTGTCGCTGTCTGCCGGAGCATTTTGGCTGTAGAACCCTCATAAGTGCACCCCCCATTCCTTGACAGGCCGAAGGTCAAACCTCATTTTGCGGGTTCGGAGACAGGTCACCGTAGGAACAAACATGAGCAACGCGCACTCGCTATTCAACAGCTTGCAGGAATTCAAACTCGGGAATGGCCAAATCGGCCAGCTTTACGCCTTGCCTGCGCTCGAGCGGGCGGGATTGGGCGCCATTTCCCGGCTTCCCGTCTCCATCCGGATCGTTCTTGAATCGGTCTTGCGGAACGTCGACGGCAAGAAGGTGATGGAGCGCAATGTTCGGGAATTGGCCGGCTGGAAACCGAAGGCGCCTCGAACGGAAGAGATCCCCTTCATGGTGGCGCGGATTCTCCTGCAGGATTTCACGGGCGTGCCGCTCCTGGTGGACCTGGCGGCCATGCGCTCGGCGGCAGCACGTTTGGGGAAAGACGCCCGGGTGGTCGAACCCCTCGTCCCGGTCGATCTGGTGGTGGATCATTCGGTGCAGGTGGATTTTGCCGGGATGCCGGACGCCCTGGCGAGGAACATGGCGAAGGAGTTCGAACGGAACCGCGAGCGGTACCAGTTCCTCAAATGGGGCACCCAGGCCTTCCAGAGTTTCAGTGTGGTGCCTCCAGGCATCGGCATCGTGCACCAGGTCAATATGGAATACCTGGCCAAGGGCGTTCTGGAACGCGGCCGGGTGTTCTATCCGGACACGCTTGTGGGAACCGATTCGCACACGACGATGATCAATAGCATGGGCATTGTCGGATGGGGCGTGGGAGGGATTGAAGCCGAAGCGGGCATGCTGGGCCAGCCCGTCTACTTTCTCACGCCGGATGTGGTGGGCATCCATATGAAAGGGAGTTTGCAGGAGGGCGTCACGGCGACGGATGCGGCGCTGACCGTCACGGAAATGCTGCGCAAGGCCAAGGTGGTGGGCAAGTTCGTCGAGTTCTTCGGCGAAGGCGCTGCCCAACTCACCGTTCCCGACCGGGCGCCGATCGCGAATATGGCTCCGGAGTACGGCGCCACGATCGGCTTTTTCCCCTTTGACGAACAGACCTGTGATTATCTTTTGGGCACCGCCCGATCGGAGGAACAGGTCACGACGTTGCGGAATTACTACAAGGCGCAAGGCCTGTTTGGAATGCCCCGCCTGGGGGACATTGACTACAGCCAGGTTCTCGAACTGGACCTTTCCGAAGTCAAACCGTCGATCGCCGGTCCGAAACGGCCGCAGGACCGGATTCCGCTCCAGGAGGTCAAGCAACGGTTTACGGAGCTGTTCCATGCGCCGATCGATAAGAACGGGTTTGGGAGGCGGCCCGAAGACCTTGCGAAGCGCTTTGCGACCGCCCTGGACCGCACCGGGGCAGAGATGCGGAAGATCGGCGGCGAGGGAGCCCAGGCCGACAGGACGGGGCTCAGGCCAGGCGAGAATCCAGAGACGAAAAACACTCGTCGCTGGACCGAGTTGGAGATGGCCAACAACCGGCCGATCCCCAACCAGGTGGAACCGTCGTCGCCACATGGCGAAGCGCAAACGGACTTGGGCCACGGGGACGTGGTGATTGCCGCCATCACGTCTTGCACCAACACCTCCAACCCGGGCGTCATGCTCGCGGCGGGGCTTTTGGCAAAGAAGGCTGTGGAGCGGGGCTTGCGAATTCCATCGACCGTCAAGCCGTCGTTGGCTCCGGGTTCGCGTGTCGTGACGGATTATCTGCACAAGAGCGGGCTCCAACCGTACCTTGATCGCTTGGGCTTTTATCATGTTGGCTACGGCTGCACCACGTGCATTGGGAACTCCGGCCCGCTGGACCCCCGGATCGAGGAAGTGATTACGGGCAAGGACCTCGTGGTTGCGGCTGTGCTCTCGGGCAACCGGAATTTCGAAGCCCGGATTCACCAGAGCGTGAAAGCGAATTTCCTGATGAGCCCGCCTTTGGTTGTCGCTTACGCGCTCGCCGGGCGCGTGACGATCGACTTCGCGGCGGAGCCTATCGGGAAAGGGCAGGGGGGCGAGAATGTCTATTTCAGGGACCTGTGGCCGACGCGGGCGGAGATTCAGGCGGCCATGAAAGCGGCGGCAGGACCGGACGCCTACCGGAAGATGTATTCCGATTTCGCGTCGCAGAATCCGATGTGGAACGAGATCGTGTCTTCGCGCGGCACGCTGTACGAATGGGATCCGGATTCGACTTACATCCAGGAACCGCCTTTCTTCGAAAACTTCTCGATGGTGGCCGCGCCGGTCCATGAGATCCGGGGAGCGCGCGCGCTGGCCATCTTTGGCGATTCGGTGACCACCGACCATATCAGCCCGGCAGGGGCCATCAAGGCCAGCTCGCCTTCGGGCCTGTTCCTGCAAAAACGAGGCGTCGCCGTGAGCGACTTCAATAGCTATGGCGCCCGCCGAGGCAATGACCGGGTCATGACACGCGGCACGTTTGCCAATGTGCGGATCAAGAACCTGATGGTGCCAGGGGTCGAAGGCGGGGTGACGATGCTGATGCCAGACCGCAAGACGATGCCCATCTACGACGCCGCGATGGCGTATCGCGAGAAGGGAGTGCCGCTGGTCGTGCTCGCGGGGCAGGAATACGGGACGGGCAGTTCCCGCGATTGGGCCGCGAAAGGCACCGCCCTCCTCGGTGTGAAGGCGGTGATCGCCCAGAGTTTCGAGCGAATCCACCGGTCCAACCTGGTGGGGATGGGTGTCCTGCCGCTGCAATTCAAGGAGGGGGTCTCGGCACGAAGTTTGGCTCTGGACGGGACGGAGCTGTTCGAAGTCACAGGCTTAAGCGCTGAACTGAAACCGCAGCAGGACCTGACCTTGCGAATCACGCGCACGACAGGCGAAACCGAAGCTGTGCCGGTGCGGTGCCGCATCGATACGCCGGTCGAGATTGATTATTATCATCACGGCGGAATCTTGCCCTACGTGCTGCGGCAACTGGCAAGAGCGGTGTAACAGCCAGCCTCAGCTGGCGGCCAAACTGAGATTTACTGAGTGGCGGCAGTTTGGCGTCTTGCAGCCGAGGTGATCATTCCCTCCGGACTGGCAACGGTCATGACCGGGAGCGGCGCGTTGTTCCGAGGCGCCCCGGTGCTGTTTCGGACAACCAACTGGGCGGGAACGCTGGTCGCTCGCGGCGTTCCGCCGGCAAGAAGGCGCGCCAGGGACTCGACTGCGGCGGCGCCAAGCGATTCGTTGGGTTGCTGAACCGTGGTGAGCGCCACGCGGCCATATTCCGCCACGGGATCGTTCCCGAACCCGGCAAGCGACAGATCTTCGGGGATTCTGATTCCGGCCTTGAAGAAGGCATTGGATGCTCCCACCGCCGCCAGGTCCGAGACGGTCTGGACAGCCGTGGTGCTCGTGGATTCGCCAAGCATTTGAAGGGCGGTCTGTTCCCCCGCGGCGATCGTCCCCGCCGAGGCAAACACCAGGCGGTCGTCCCAGGGAATCCCCGCCTCTCGCAACGCCCGGCGGTATCCTTCGAGACGTTGCTGCGCCCACGAAGCGGCCGGGGGACCTCCGAAGAACGCAATGCGGCGATGCCCCAGCGCAATCAAATGCTGCGTGACGCGGCAGCTGGCCGCCGCATCGTCCATCTCCACGTTGGGGAAAGCCGCGCAGAACGAAGAGCGAGGTCCCAGGAGCACCGCCGGGATTCGGGACGCCCGCAATTCGTCGTAGATCCGGACGGACGGCGCATAGCGGGCGACGGGAAAAATCACGAGGCCATCGATGCCCCGGGATAGCAGCCGGCGGATGCTCGCCTCTTCGCGGCCGGTGTCCTCCTGGGTCTGCGCGACGAGCAGTTCGTATCCGCGCTCATAAGCGCCATTCTGAACCGCGGCCGCCACGTGGCCAAGCCCGGGGATCTCCAGGCTCGGGAGAACGAGGGCGAGCAGTCTTGTCCGGTGCGTCCGCAAGCCCCGGGCAAGAGCGTTGGGGACATAACCCATTTCCTCCACGAGTCGGCGGATTCGGGTCTTTGTGGCCTCGGAGACGTCAGGTTTGTCCCGGAGCACCTTGGAAACGGTCATGAGCGACACCCCCGCACGCTCGGCCACATCTTTGAGCCGGATCATGGGGCCATCGTAGAACGACCCGCCCTGGGTTGCCCAGAGGAAAGGAGCGCCGGCTTGCCGCCGGCTTGGCTGGCGTCGGCTGTTCCTGCGCGGACCCGGCCTGACCACCCCGGCGGATTCACCACCGAGGACACGAAGTTTGCGGAGCGAAGGCGAGAGGCGCGGCGCACAGATGGATCGCGCCGACTAACCCTGGTCAATGATCCGCTTAAGAATCAACTCCAGGCTCGCCCGGAACAGCGCTAGATCTGCTGGGATGAGTGCCCCCAGCTTTCGAATCACAAGGGACTTCTGGATCGTTGCCAACTTTTCTGTACGGACGCACGAAGGAAGCTTGAGTCCGGCGCTCCTCCACTCGGAGATGCGCGCGTCCGCAACACGTGGTGCATGGCTCGTGATCGGGACGATCAACAGATCGTTGTCACCGAAATCGGTGACGACGAGCACCGGACGCCTCTTCGTGCTTAGGCCATCGGAGAAGACCAGAAAGGCGAGGAGCACGTCGCCTTGCGAGTAGACGGGCGTCACTGTCAATCCTGATCGTACACGGTGTCGGATTCGGAGTATTGCTCCGCCAGTTGCTCGGCTGAGAACCGCGCCCACTCGCGGTCTTCAACGGACTGCGCTTGTTGCGCGAGCAGAAAGGACAGGTAGTGCAGAGCCTCCCGTTGGAGTTCGTCCGGAAGTGCCCGGGCTTTCTCCGTAATCTGTTCAAGCGTGCTCACACCTGCATCGTACCTAGTTTCTGGGCACCCCGCAAGCGATTGGGGCAGCGAAAGGCACATTCGATCCGCTCCATTGCAGCTTGCGGCGGAGCGTGTCAAAAAAGGACGTGCCCTCGAGATGCATCAAACGGACGGAATAACGGCTCCGGCGCACCGTAACGCTGTCTCCGGCATTGAGTGGGCATTCGCTCTGGCCGTCGGCGCTGAGAAGGGTTTCGGGCTTGTCACTGAGCACGGTGACCCGGATGGTGGAATCGAGGCCGACAATCACCGAGCGGTTGGAGAGGGTGTGCGGGCAGATGGGCGTCAGGGTAAACACCTGAGCGGTCGGGCACACGATGGCGCCCCCTGCAGCGAGCGAATACGCCGTGGAACCGGTCGGCGAGCTGACGATCAAGCCGTCGCACCGGTACTGTGTCAGGACCTCCTGGTCCACCATCACTTCCAAGGCGATCAGGCGCGAGACGATTGCCCGGCCGATGACCACGTCGTTCAGGGCGCACACATGAATGGGACGGCTGCCGGTGACGCCCGTGGCCTCGAGCAAGGCGCGATCTTCCAGCCTGAAGCGGCCGTTCCAGACTTGCCGAAGCGCTTCCTCAAGCCGGCTCGAATTGACGTCGGTCAGGAATCCTAACCCGCCCACGTTGATTCCCAGAAGCGGCGTGGCGGCTCCGTGCATTTCGCGGGCTACCCGCAGCATGGTTCCGTCGCCGCCGAAGACCAGCAAGAGGTCCGCTTGTTTCGTCAGCGACACCACGTCTGGCGCGGTGTCAATGTCCAGTTTGGCCAGTTCAGCGCTTTGGGTGTCGCAAATCGCTTTTCGGCCGCTCTGTTCGACCAGGCGCACGGCTTTCTGCACCAACCCTCTCGCGGAGGGCTTGCTCGAGTTGGCCACAATGCCCACCCGCCGGACTTTACGAAGCGCTCTTTTCAAGGAGAACGAGGAATTCTTTGTTGCCCGCCGGACCCAGCAGCGGCGATTCCGTGACGCCGCACCATCGAAGGCCGGTGTGCGCCTCAACGAACTCGCGCAGACCCGTCAGCACGCGGGCATGAATGGCAGGATCGGTAATCACGCCCGCTCCACGGTCGGCATCGGCTTTCCCGGCTTCAAACTGAGGTTTGATCAAGGCGACGATCCTACCGGAAGGGCGAAGCAATGCAACGGCATTGGGCAGAAGCTTGCGAAGGGAAATGAACGAACAATCGATCACGATCAGATCCGCCGCGTCGAACTCGCCAGGGAGCTGCTCCCGAGTGAGGTTCCGGGCGTTGGTCTTCTCGAGAACGGTTACCCGGCCGTCCTGGCGCAGCTTCCAGGCAAGTTGACCTCGACCGACATCGACCGCGTAAACCCGCGCCGCGCCGCGCTGGAGCAAACAATCGGTGAATCCGCCCGTGGAAGCCCCCAGATCGATCGCCGTGAGACCTTCGACAGCCACGCGGAATTGGTCCAGGCCATGTTCCAGCTTGAATCCGCCCCGGCTGACATAGCGCTCCGGGACTTCCAGTTCAACCCGGTCCCCCGGTTTGATTCCGTCGCTCGGTTTGCGCGCGCGTTGACCATTGATTCTCACCTGGCCGGCAAGAATAGCGCGTTTGGCTTTCTCGCGGCTTTCACAAAGGCCACGTTCAACGAGAGCTTGGTCCACACGTGTCATACACCGGCCAACGCGGCCAGTATGCCAGCTCAACCCCATTTCACAAAGGCCGTTTGTCTCTGCCACCTGCAAGGAGGGCACGCGGCACCGGAAGGGTGGTTTCACGCCGTTTTCGACACGGCACAAAGGTTCGTCCCGGAAGGGGTCGGCCGACGCAGCATGGAAAGCAAGCAACCCGCGGTTTTGCCCCGGATCAGCCGCCTCCCTCTCCTGGTTAGGGATTTCACGCGAATTTTACACGGTTTTGACAGGTATTTAACTCGATCACCAATCGAGTGTCAGCGGCGGAATGAAAGTGGCGGAAAAGCGCCGGTTTGAAATTCCGTCTTCT
>CAZODO010000038.1:0-42404 GCA_964578605.1 uncultured Verrucomicrobiota bacterium
TGGACCCGCCGGACGCGTTCCTCCTGGACGATGCCTGGTCAGCGGTGGCGGAGGCCGTGCATAGCCCCCTGGCTCCTTATACAGCGCGTCTCTCCGACGTCTCGCGCGAACCCGGGATCTGCATGAATTACCCGCGATACGCCCCAGGGTCGGGCGCGGGAGACGGCCCGCCCTTGGACCTCAAGATCGCTCCCGGACAGCAACTCACGGTTTCCGAGGATGGTCAGGAAGGCAGTTCGGACAGCCCGATGAAAGAGCTGCGCTTGGGCATTCTATGCTATGACTTCGGAGCTGTCGGCAAGTTGACGGTGACCGTCCAGACCACCGACGGCCAGTCGCTGCTCGCCTCACCCGCCGCCGGGATAGGCCTACATTGTGCAGGGATCCGAGGACCTGAAGAGCTGGCAAGACGTTAGCACCAGTACGCCTGGCACCAGCCGCTTTGAAGTCGTTGACGAGACCGGCATCCGAAACGGGCATCGGTACGATCGCGTTTATTGGCCGAGTCATACCCCAGCACCGTAACCAAAGTGAAACTGGATGGAGGAACACGGTGTCCGAAACGGCAGGGCGTCAATCACCCGTGACGCGGCAAAAGCGGCAGACCATGGGCACCGACGCAGAATCGGTGTGACCGAAGGTTGGGGGGGGGGTGTTCGTCACTGTGGCAACGACCTGCCAGGTCTCCAGGTCCGCCGACCCTTCAATCCGCCAGGTTTGGTTCGGTTCGGCTGTGCTCGTGAGGAGGCACGCGCCATTCGCGCCGACCGCCGCCTTGATCGCCGGCGGTTCCCAGATAGTCAGGAACTGCCGAGGCGCCACGTTCGCCAGTTCCTGCACCGCCCCGGAAGGCCATTCGATGCGAAGCGTCATGACATTGGTGGTGTCGCCCAGGCCAAAGTGGGCGTAAAGATGGTTGCCGTTGATGGCATCGCCGCCTGAGATGTCGCGGCGCTGCCAGTGAATTTGCCCGCCATACTTGGCCTGCGCCCGCACTTTGAAGCCGACGCCGTCGCGATTGGAGGCGGTGCCGAACAAGCCGCCTTTTCTTCTTTGTGGGCTGTGGAGACGCGTTTATGTTCGGGGCATGAATGTTTTCAGACTGGCCTTGCTGGCGAGTTTGCTCTTGGGCGTCACCGGTTGCCGGGAGAGATCGACGGAGCAAGCTGCACCCCCTTCCACTGGGGATACGGCGGTGACAAACGCCCGGCCGATCACGGGTTCGACCAACGTAATCTTTCACCTGGTGCGCGGCATCGTCAGACGGGTTGATGCCGAGGAAATGAGGATTTCGATTCAACATGAGGAAATCCCCAACTTCATGCCCGCCATGACGATGCCCTTCCGCGTCAAGGACAAGCAGGAACTCGAGAAAGTGGAACCGGGCGACACGATCTTCTTTCGCCTTTGGGTCACTCCGGACGAATCCTGGATCGACAAGCTCACGAAGGTGGCCGACCCGGCACCCAGCATCGGGGAGACCGGCGTGCCACCGCAGCGCGAAGCAGTCCGCGTGGTGCGTGATGTCGAGCCGCTGCGCGTTGGCGATCTGATGCCGGACTACCAGTTCACGAACGAACTCGGACGCGTGGTCCGGTTGAGCGACTTCAAGGGGCAAGCCCTGGCGTTCACGTTCATCTTCACGCGGTGCCCACTGCCGGAATTCTGTCCGCGGATGTCACGCAATTTCCTAGAGGTTTGTCAAAAGCTGACCAACACGCCGAACGCGCCCAAGAATTGGCATTTGCTCAGCATTTCGTTCGACCCGCACTTTGACACCCCAGCGGTCCTGCACTCGTATGCCCAGGCGTTCGAAGCCGATCCGAAGCGCTGGAACTTCCTCACTGGCTCTATGGAAGACATCGATGCCATCACCGACCAATTCGAACTGACGATCGTGAAGCGTGGAAGCGAGTGGGATCACAAGGTGCGCACGGTCGTGGTCGATGCCAAGGGCAAGATCCAAACCATCATTCTCGGCAACGAGTGGAAACCGGACACCTTGGTGGAAGAGATCGTCAAAGCGGCGACTTTGCCTTCGGCCCCGCAAGCTCCCGCCCAACAGTGACTCAGAGCCGAGCGCGCCAGCAGAGCGCTCGAAAGCCGGAAGGCCCGCCGTCTGCGCAGCGGCAGGGCTTACCCGGCTGCAGGGGATTCCTGCGGCTGGGCTGGCGCTTGCTCCTCCGGCGTTTTGGGAGACGGCTTTTTGAATGGAGCCACGGAATCAATCCGGTATCGCTTCTTTACGCCATCCATTTCAAACTCGACTTCGTCGCCTTGCTTGTGGCCCAGCATGGCCTGGGCGATTGGGCTGAGATAACTGATCACGTGCTTCTCGGGATCAAAATCCCACGCGCCTAAAATGGCGAAAGTCTCGGGAAGCTGTGCGTCAAGATTGGTGGCCTGAACCAAGGTCCCGATGCTGACCTGATCCGGCTTGGCTTCGGAGAAATCGGTTCCGCGCGCGCGGACAAGCTGGTTTTCCAACTCGCTTTTGCGGCGCATCAGAAGCTTGTGCATCTCCTTGGCGGCTTTGTACTCATGGTTCTCGCGCAGATCTCCGTAGCTGCGGGCGATGGCGATTTCTTTCGAGTTGGCAGGGATTTTCTTATGAACCAGTTCCTGGTACTCGTTCTTCCGACGTTCCAAGCTTTCCCACGAAACAACCAGCGCGGCCTCATGTTTGGAATGTTCGCCCGAAATGAGGGACTGGACAGCCGGGTAGGTCTTGACGATGCGCGCGAGAAGAGACCGCTTGTCCATGTCATCGAAACAAGGCGAGAGCTGGAGGGCGCGGGTCAGGTCTTTAATAACCTCGAGATCGGCCGAGCCGATTAGCTCAACGAGCAGATCCTGGTCATCGAGGATATAGTCCCGCAGGCGATTGGATTTCTTCTCGTTGAACTGGTCGCGCTCCATCGTGGTCAACATGGCGCGGAACACCTCGGGACCCAGGATGTCCGCGAACGAGTCGGACCGTTCTTTCGCAAGCCAGAGGAGCAGCTCGCTACTCGCATTGTGTTGGCTGATCAAGCGGGCGAGATGATCTTTAAGATCCTGCAGATGGCCCTCTTGGATGAGCAACACCGTCGCTTCGCCACAGAGCTTCGTCGAAATCGAATTCAGCGCGTTGATCAGAATCTCCACCCAGTTGGACGGATGCGCGTCCTTGAAGGATTGCAACGCCCGTTTGTGCTTGGAAGCAGGAATCGCATCCAGAACCTGGCCAGGTTTGGTCGTCTGCGCCCAGAGGCTGGCCTCCGTCAGTTCGCCTTCGACCGCCGGGGATCCCGCAGCCGCGCACAATTCATCGCGCAGGAACACCGCTTCCAGTGCCAACGAGGTCTGGGTGCGCTGGTGGCTTGTGATATCTGTATTGAGCAAGGGAATCAATTCCTGGCGGATGGCAGCCGGGTCATTCAAGTCGGGCCAGTTCTTGAGCAGTTCGGCAACAATGGCCAGCTTGGCTTTCAAGCCTTTGGCCGCGCGGAACTCGGCAAGCAGTCGCTGCTGCAAAGAAACCTCCTGCGCCTGATACACAATCGGCTCGCTCTTTCTCAGCGGCACCTGGAAATGCCCGTCTTTCTTTAGCTCCCGCTTCGCGTTTTCCCACCATTTCTTCCAGTCGTCCGCGATGACATCCGGAACCAGCACCTGCTGGATCTGGTCAACAGTCGCCCTTCCGCCGTAGCTCTCGAGAACGATCTTGATAAGATCCAAATGGTGAAGCGCGGCGATTTGGCGCAAGGCCATGATGTCCGCCGCTTTCCGGGCGAGAATATGCTCGGGCGGAATCGGTTTGAGGGACTCTGCCGCGAACGCCAGGTCCATGGAATGACCCGTCTTGGAAGAAAAATCGACGATAAAACGGCACAGCAACGTGTCCACGGCGGTGATCTTCCCGAACCCCCAGCTCCGGTGCATGCAGTATCCGGCCTTCGCCAACTGTACCAACGGCTCCACGTGCTGCCGACTGAACTTGCCGGCCGCAACCAATTTCTCAAATTCCTCTCTCATAGAAAACACATTCGCATGGCACAATCTGCGTCCCCACGCTGATCCACAGCTTGCCAATCTGAGTCCTGGTGCCAACCGAAGCCCCCCGACAAAAGCAACCCGCCACCACCCACCGAATCCCCAGCAACTCCGGTCCGATTCCAACATGCAGTACTCCCCCGGCGGACGTCGAGGGAAAAAAGTCCGCCCCGGCAACGACGACCACCCTCGTCGCCGGGACGATTCAACTCCAGATCCGGCACTTGGGTGGTGAAGTGGAGATCTCTTGGCCGATCACAGATCCTCTCCTCATTCTGCAGAGCGCCGGCAGCCTTGAACGAATGGCAGAGTGGACTGACGTTGAAGCGCCGGTCACGGAAACGGAACACTGCTTCGTACACCTCCCAATCTCTTCATTCCACGCGCAATTCTTCCGGCTGGTTCAGCGGTGAAAGCGCTCGGTTGCAGCGGCCGAAACCGTGGCGAGCCCGAGCCGGCTGCGGTCCGGAGAGGCTTCCTCGTTATTTGATTGTCTTCTCGGGAGTCAAAACTCACACTCCCGCTCACATGATTACGGCCTTTCAACTGATTTTCTCGCCTTTTGAGACTTGGGAGAAGATCACCACGGCCCAGAGGGGCTACGCCTGGATACTGTTGGTTCATCTGCTGCCGCTCTTGGTCATTTGTCTGGGTCTTGAAGGGTTCATGCTAAGCCGGTGGGGCGAAAAACAAAGTGGGCTCGATTTGATCGTCGCGGTTCCGGTCGAGCTGGCGGTTCGATACGCGGTTACCTACCTTTTGATCCTGCTCGCCGCCATCATTGTCGGGGCGAAGTTCCTCGGGATGGCCTCGGACAGCTTTAATGTCCAGACTTCCTATTTTCAGTCCCTCGTCGTGATGGCGTATGGCTATGGCCCAATCATCTTGGTGCGCGTTCTGGACGGCTTGCCTCAGGTGAACACGTGGGTTTGTTGGGTTCTGGGTGTGGCGGGGACGATTTCCGTCCTTTACCACGGGATTGGCATGGTGCTGCGGCCGGACCAAACCAAGGGTTTCGGCCTGTACCTCGTGGCCATCATCATTGTCGTGCTCATGAGCGGCCTCGGGCATTTTGCCGCGGTCTCAGTGTTGCACGGCCCCAAGCTTCGGTCGGCCGCCAATGCCCTTCAGGCGCTGGGCTTTCCCGTTGGCTGAGAACGGCTGCCCGTTCCGCGCCGTCTCGGTCGGAGGCGCGTTAACGCTTTCTTTATGACCCAACCCGATTGCTCCAACACCTGCGCCGCGTGATCGTCACCTGCGCCGGTCAATTCGGAAACGATGCGGATCGCGCGCACCCGAAGCTTCTCGTTCGAAGGATTCAGGTCGACCATCAGATTGCTGACCGTTTTGCCCAGTTGCACCATGGCCAGGGTGGTCAACAGGTTCAGCACCAGTTTCGTCGCCGTGCCGGATTTCAACCGCGTTGAACCTGTCAGGACCTCAGGACCAAGATCCGTCGCCAGTACGATGTCCGGCTTTTGGTGGCGCGGAATAGCCAGGTAGGGATTGAAGCAGATCAAGATCGTATTGGCCCCGCGGCGGCGCGCTTCGTGAAGGGCGCCCCAAACGAAGGGGGTCCTGCCGCTCGCGGCAATCCCAGCCACAAGGTCCTTCCGGTTCACGCCGCGATACCGAACCGCATCCGCCCCGGCCTCCGCATCGTCCTCCGCCCCTTCCAGCGAGCGCCAGAGAGCCTCCCGCCCCCCGGCGATGATGCTCTGCACCTGGTCCGGGGAGGCACGGAATGTCGGCGGGCACTCGCTGGCGTCCAAGGCCCCAATGCGCCCGCTCGTCCCCGCGCCGACATAAAACAGCCGGCCGCCGCGCCGGAACGTCCGCACGACCGCCCGGATGCAACGTTCGATGACGTTGCGCTGGCGCAGGAGCTTTTCCGCAACCGCCCCCTCCTCCCCCAACATCACCGCGATGGCTTCCGAGATCGGGAGCTTGTCCAATCGCTCCGAACGCGGGTTTCGCCGTTCGGTGGGAGAGAGTTCGGTGGAAGCGGGAATAAACACCTGGCGATCCGGTCCCGCTTGTGCCAGCAGCAAGGGATCCTGACTTGGCGCATTCACCACCGTCTTCGAAACGCGACGCGCAGGAGAGTTGCCCTTTTCCGTGCGCTGCCGGCGAAGCCAGGCGCTCCTGGCAATCCGGACGGCGCCCCACGCGCTTTCGCGTTCCACCGGGATCAGGGTTCCATCCGGCCAAAGCTCCTTCACTTTGCGGGCGAGCAGCCTGCAAAAGGCCGGTTGTTTGAGCAGAACACTGCCCGCCAGAATGAACTCCACGCGCTCGCCCGACCGCGCCACACGACGCGCGCACGCGGCCGCATTCGTGGCCAGGGAACCCGCCGCCTCGTCGAGGATTTCAGATGCCATCTCATCCCGGCGTGCCCAAGCCTCAAACGTATTCACCGCCAGCGCCGCGATGTCCTTTTTCTCCGCGGCTTGAACCCAGGCGATCAGATCGTCCGGCTCGTTGAACTGGAGCGCGCGCAAAATATCCTGCCCCAACCGAGGCCAAATACCGGTTTGATCCAACCGGGCAATCGTCCTTCTCAGGGTTTCCATTGCAATGGCATACCCGCTGCCGTCGTCCCCCAACAGGTGGCCCCAACCGCCTACCCTTAGCGGCGGGCCCTCCGCTCGCCGCCCAAAGCAGCACGATCCAGTGCCACTAAGAACCAGGACACGCACGCGCGCACCATCCGCTGTTGACGGAGGGGCCGCCGCCAGCGCCGTCTCAAGATCAGCACACGCCTCGCAAACTACATTTGGCCAGACCGCAGCCGCCGCACCCAACACGCGTGCCCGGTCCTTGTCCGTGCGCAAACCGGCCAAACCCAGGCATACCGCCGCGGGCCGGGGCAGGCGCTGGGCAAGCGCTGAGAGTTGGCGCTTGAGGTGTGCATCGGAGAGAAGCTTGAGGTTGGCCGGGCCGGCTTCGATGCGCCGCACAAGGCGTTCTTCCGAGTCGCTAAGAATCGCGACGGTGCGTGTGGCGCCCCCTTCCACACCCAGGAACACGGGCCCGTCTGTGGTGGCAAGCATGCCCCAGTGTTGCCCCGTGGCCTCGGCGGCAGCAACAAGTTTTCGCGGTGCTTATCCGCCGAAACCGTTCATTCCTGGAGAGATTCAGGCCGAATTCGCGAGGCTTCGCATGCATTCGCAGTCGAGAGCCTGGGCTGCAGCTTTGCCGCGCCGGGTTCATTGCGGCTCATGCGAGTCGCTTGCATCCCGGGGTTAGGTTCCATAAGAACCAGCGGAACTCAGAGGACACTTCGCGGTTCGAGAGCCGCTTCGTACAAGGCAGCA
Source organism: uncultured Verrucomicrobiota bacterium (assembly GCA_964578605.1). Taxonomy (GTDB): domain Bacteria; phylum Verrucomicrobiota; class Verrucomicrobiia; order Limisphaerales; family SIBE01; genus JAXMHN01. The sequence continues at coordinate 7,353 of CAZODO010000038.1, forward strand.
AAATCTTCCGCCGTGATTGGGCGCGGATTGAACCTGCCGGTCCACTGTCTGGCAGCCATCTCGGCCAAGCGGCCGATGTCGGAATGGCAAACCTTGAGAACCGCGAGCGAGGGCGCGATTCCCGCGCGATTGAGAAGGGATTCCAGGTGAGCGACCAGCGCGCAGACCGCTTCGTCGAGACCGTCGCACAGGCGGGCAATCCCGGACGCAGCTGCCAACTGCGCGTAGGCCAGGCACGGCTCGGGGAGGGCCGAGTTGAACCGGACCACCGCTGGCAGCAGGATTCCAACCGCCTCGCCATGGACCACACCGTGAAGCGCCGTCAGGGGATTCGCCGCCGCGTGAGCCGCGCCAAGCATGCTGTATTCGATCGCCATGCCGGCAAACGCGGCGCTCAATAGCATTTGGCCGCGAGCCGCGACGTCGTTGGGATCGGTCAAAACCCGCTCCAGGCTCGGCAAAGCCAGCTTGAACGCTTCGTGCGAAAACATCAGCGACCAGGGATTGCGCTTCGTGGTGACAGCCGTCTCCACCGCGTGAGCAATCGCGTCAATGCCCGTATGAGCGGTGACGCGAGGGGGCTGCGACAGCGTGACAAGCGGATCGAGGATGGCCACACGCGCGGCGGCCTTTGGATCAAGGCAGGCCATCTTTTGATGCGTTTGCTCGTCCGCGATCAGCGCGGCGCACTGGCATTCGCTTCCCGTCCCCGCGGTTGTCGGGATCGCGATGAATGGCAGCATTGGCCGAGTGGCTTTGCCAATCCCCCAGTAATCCTGCATCCGGCCGCCGTTGGTCAGGAGAAAGTTGCAGCCTTTGGCCGTGTCCAGGGCGCTGCCGCCGCCCAGCCCGATGAGACTATCGACGCCGGCGCTTTGAGCCGTGCGCAAACAGGCGTCGACATCGAGGGTGGTCGGGTTCTCCCGGACCTGGTCGAAGACCGCCGCCGCGATGCCGGCGTTGCGCAAGATCTGTTCAAGGTGCGCGGCGTGTCCGGCTTTGACAATGCCGGGATCGGTAACGATCAGGGCGCGGCCGGCACCCAGGTCCCGGGCCCGTTCACCGGTCCGCTCGAGGGTTCCCTCGCCGAAGATCAAGCGCGTCCGAGGCTGGAAATCGAAAGAGCCAAGGGGCGAGGCAGGTTGGGTGTTCATTCCAGCGAGATGACCTCGGCCGATTAATGCGCTCTCTGGAGCGAGCGTCGCCGGTAAAGGAATTCGAACAGGTTGCCTTCGTGCGGCTGATCCCACGCGATGTTCATGGTGGATACCGGCCCAAGGTTGAGCCGGTCGATCAAGGGGCAACGAAGGAGTTGCCGCTCCCATTTCGGATCGTTGGTTAGAGCCGTCACGACGAGCGAAGGCCCGATCTGCCGGAGCATCTCGGCTTGCGGCATCTCCACCACGCTGGCGTAAGGGAAAAGGAACTCACGGTTCGCCAGCGGATGGCCCATCGAATCGCACCGCACCACGGTGGGGCGGAGATACAGACCGCCTTCGAAAAGCACCTTGCGCGGCCCCGACCGGTGTCGGGCGGTCACATCGCGCGCTCCCGCAACTGCCAGTCCGTCCTCGATCGCCCGGTCGATGCCCTCAGCCATCTTGGGATTGGCGAAAGCGGAGAGCGATGCCCTCGGGGCGCTCGCGGGGAGAGGTTCCACAGGTCCAAGCCGCTCCGCCAGCGCTTCGGCAATTTCATCGGCATACCGCGGCGTGAGGACAACCGAGGCGTTAATGCAACTGCGCCCGCCGTTGTCGGAGATGGACGAAACCAACAGGTCAATGAACTCCGGCCAGCGCTCCACTTCGTCCTCGCCCAGCAGGATCTTGCTGAAGCCCGGACCGTGGATCTGGATGCGGGCGTTGCCGGCATACTGGGCGGTGGTGGCCTGGTCTCCGAACACCAGCGCGCGGTCGCATCCCCTCAAAATCTCGCTCGCGCCGTCGTGGTCGGTCGGGTAGAAGCCAAAGGCTTCCGTTGGGCACCCGGCGGCAAGAAAAGCCTGGATCAGGCGATAGGGTGTCCAAGGCTCTTCACGCCCGGGCTTCAGAACCACCGGCACCTTGAGCGGAATCGCGAGCAGCCAGAGCGAATTCACCGCGGGAGAATTGCTCGGCATGACCAAACCGAGCGCCTGGGCCGCGGGACAAAAGCAGACTCGGGCTCCGCTCTGCTCGCCGAACCCGCGGTCCAGGATCGACAGGTCCAGTCCGCGCGTGAGGCCGTTGAGGATCTTGTCCATGTTCGCCAGGGCATTGGCGATCTTCTGCATGTTGCGCTCCACGAGGACCCAAGGAAGGCCGCTCGTCGCGGAGAGCGTCTCGATGTACTGCCGAGGCGATTGCGAATGCCCCTTGTCGCCAAGCGGCAAGGTCGCGTCCATGAAATGAGCGCCTGCCGCGGCGCAGATCTGAATCAGCTTTGCGGCAGGGATAGCTTCGAGCGCCGCATGGCCATCGGAAACGCGCTGGAGGTCCTTTCGCACGATGCCGGCATTCACTTGGCTGAGCGCAGCCAGTGCTTGGCCGGTGCGATGATCGGCAACGGGAATCTGGTCGAGGCTTTCGTAGCTTCGCCCAAACCTGAGCGCCGGGATGTGAGGAACGGGGTTCATGAATTCTCTCGCATCGAAGAGAGGCACGGAGGCTGGCCGAGTCCTAATAGACGCCTTCGACGATCGGTTTCTCCATCGCTCCGAACGGCCGGACTTCCCCCACCCCATCCCACGCGAACGGCGGGCGCGGCGGTCGGCGGATGGCTTCGTCGCGCTCGAGAAACCGCGGCATAAAGAACTCCTGGGTCAAAGTGGTCAACTCCACCCTGCCCCACTCGCCATAGCCAACAATGTGATCGGTCTGCTTGGGGCTGACCACGCGCAAGATGGCGCGCGGTTGCGGAGCGTAATAGGTCACCGAGAATTGGTCTTCGGGAAGGAGCGGCACACTCGCCGCAAGGCCCATGAGAGTGTTGCCGTAAGTGGGATAAAAACCGATCCGGTCCTCCAGGACTTCTTCCATCAGGAAGCGCACGTTCTGCGGTGTCATTGAGGTTCCGCCGCAAAAGACGCCCCGAATCCCGGCGTCCCAAAGGCGAACCTTTTCGCCCAGCGCCTCCAGGAGCCGGGGTGTCGTGAAGAGCGCTGCGATACGCCGGTGCTGGAGGAGGGTGACCGCCTGGTCGACTACGTGGTCCATGTAAGCGCGGGCGATCTCAGACTTCTTCTCCGCGATGACCTTCTTGACCCAGCGCGGATCCAAGTCCATGAAGTAACAGGAACTGCCCCGAAAGTTCGCCAGGTGTTCAATGGCGAGCCGCAGTCGCCTCGGGCCCGTGGGGCCAACCATCAGCCAGGCGCCGCCTCGGGGAAAATGCTCGTCGCTCAGTCGTTGAGAAAACTCCTCGTAATCGACCTTGTAATCGTTCCAGCCGATGCGCTGTTTAGGCATGCCGGTGGTGCCGCCGGTTTCGAAAATATTGAACGGCTTGCCTTTGAACGGGGCCGGAACCCACACCTCCGGTTGCAGGTCGCGCAGCCATTCGTCCTGGAAAGGGGGGAACCGGAGCAAATCCGCCGCCCCATGGACGGTGGCAAGGGGATCCCACCCCGCCTTCTTCGCCCAGTCCAGCCAGAAGGGACAACCGGTGCCGGCCGAGAAGTGCCAGCGCACGATCTCGCGGACGTGCGCATCGAGTTGCTCCTGGGCTTTGGCAATCGCGCTGGGATCGACGGCGGGCGTAGGCATGCTATTTCGCGGATGGCAGTTTCACCTGGGCAGGCTGATCCGGAACCGGGGCGTGCCGCGCGGAGTCATGGACGGCAAACAAGTGGGTGTTGCTGGCCACGTAGAGCACGCCATTGGCGACAATCGGCGTCGAATAGACCGGCGCGCCGAGGTTCGTTTCGCTAAGGAGCCTCTTTTCCCTGGCCGCGAGCATCACCACGAAGTCGCCATCTTCATCGCCGGCATAGAGTTTGCCATCGGCAACGAGAGTGGATCCCCACATGTGCGCTTTCATGTCATAGGTCCAATGAAGGTGGCCCGTATCGGCGTCGAGGCAGTGTATGTATCCGGAGAAATCGGCCACGAAAAGCAGCCCGGTTTCGGGGTCGATGGAAACGGTCGAGATGCTCCGATGAATGCCGCGGTAATCCCACACCGTGGCGGTTTTGGTCACGTCGCCATACTGGGTGGCATCCATGCACACGAGGCGCCCAATGCCTTCGCCATGCTCCGGATCCTGGCCGATGGCCACGTACACGCGGTCTTTGTACAAGACCGGGGTCGCATTGACCTCGCTCGGGCCTTCCGCCGCAGGATAGCGGATCGGCTTGCCATTCTTCACCTTGTACTCAGGTGGATTGCAGTCGTACTTCCACACGGTTTTGAGAAAGCTGGTGTCGTCCTCCTTCACCGGTTTCGGATCGAACGCGTAGCACCAGCCATCGCCCCCGCCAAAAAGGATGAGCTTGCGGCCATTGACTTCCGCAAGGGAAGGCGAACTCCATTGGCCATGGAAAATCCTGGGCCCGATCATGGCGTCATCTTCGCCCAGGAATTCGCCGGTATTCTTATCCAACGCAATGAAGCTGGGCGAAAGCGGAGAGGGGATGTTGGAGTGGGTCCAGTCCTGGCCATTGGAGGTGCAGGCGTAAACCATGTCGTCCGTCACCAGCACGGAGCAATTGGACGCGTTGTGCGGAAACACGCCGAGTTCGTCCATCATGTCATACTTCCAGAGGATATCGGCATCATGGGCGCTCAGCTCGGCTTTGGCCTTCCCAGGGCCAACGATGTACTGGCCTTCATCCTCGAACGGACCCTGGTTGCCGTTGGCAAGGCCGTTCGCGTCAAGGCACATGACTTCGCACCGGCTGGTCACAACGTAAACGCGGTCGCCCTGCACCGTCGGTGACGAGAGTAACCCGAGGTTCTCCCAGTCGTTCACTTTGCCCGAAGCGAGTTTCGGCACCACCAATTGCCAGAGAAAGCGGCCGGTTTGCTCATCGAAAACCATGAGGATGCTGCGGTCACCCTCGTGCCTGGGATCGCGCGGCGCGTCATTATTGGTGCCTACGAACACCTTGCCGCCCGACACCGTCGCGTTGCCGTAGCTCTGCGAACCGAGCTTGGCCGCCCATTTGACATTCTTGGCGGTCTTCATGTCCACCTCCCCGGTGTCGGCATCGATCTCGCCCGGTTCGAAACGGTCGGGGAGCCCTTTCTCGGGAGAGTACATGTTCCTAACCGGCCCACCGCCCCACTCAGGCCAATCCTTGGCCTGGGCGCAAGGCACTGCCAAAATGGCCGCTGCGAGAACGCTCACTGTTCTTGTCATATTGTCCTTCCAGGTCGTTTCGTTAAATCCGGGCCTCCAAGTCCGCGTGCCAACGAGATCCGCTACCGGTTCGATGTCACCTTGACGTTGTCGATGAACACTCGCATTTCCTGAGGCGAAAATCCAAACAAACCGGGGGATCCGCTCTGGTGGACTGTGTTGACCGGCACTTCAATGGTCCACGCATCCGGCTCCGGCTCGCTCCGCTTCCATGCCTTCGCTTGGACCGCGCCTGAGCCGTCCGGCTTCGTGTCCACCCGCGCCTTGAGGCGGTACCAGACGTTGGGCTGCCAGCGGAAATTCGGGGGCTCCTCGGCGGACGGCACGCGGAGACGTTCCAAGTTCGAATTCACCTCGAGCTTCTGTTCATTGCCCTTAAGAACGATCAAATAGCGCTGGTTGATAATGCCGACGTCCGACATCTTCCGGCGGTTGCCTTCGCTCATGACATCCGCTTCGATGGTGTATTGGCTCATCTCAGGGTCCCCCATGAAGACGAATGCGCGCTGGAAGAACTTGTTGTCGATGGTCTTCGTAAGGGCCTTCGTGCCATCCTTCTCGCGCACTTCGAACTTGAACCTCGCGCCGATCCAAGGCAGCGGAGGGTAAGCGAAGGGCGTGGGGTTCTCGAAAGCATTGGTGGTCGTTTCGCTCAGCGAGAACGCCTCAAAATCCTCTTCGAACGGCACGTTGGGCAACACGCGTCCACGGACCAAACCCCGCAGATTGCCCATGCGGGCCTCGAAGGCGCCCGCCGAGGGCACCGAATCCGGGGCGGCCACGAGTCTGCCGTCCTGATCGAAAGACGCCTTCATCTCAGATCGCACCCGGGCCGTTGGCGGAATGAACGGAGACCACCGGATCGCGTTGTTGTCCTTGACCTCGCCAACCGTGAATCCGTTCGCATCCAAGGTGCGCACCCGAAAGCTCGCGGTCTGCCCCGGATGTAGGAGGACCTCGGAAGGGATAATCTGGAGACGTTGCGGAGGGCCCGGCTCAGGCCACTTCTCCGGCGACGCACTGATTCCGGCGAGATTAGGCCCAGCGCTGGTGCCCGGTTTTCCAAAGCAGTAAAGACGCCGCGTCGTTTGAACGTAAATCTTGCCTTGGTAAACAGCAGGGCTCCCGAAACATCGCCCGTCCAGGGCCGTGTGGCTCAGCATCTTGCCCCCCTGATCATCCGGATCGACGACGTAGAACGCGCCTTTCGTTCCGGCGCCGCTTCTTTCCTGATTCTTGATCGATGGATCATCCAACATCGGGACGTAGAGTTTTCCGTCGGCGAAGAGCGGGGAGGCATTCCGTTGTTCGATCCCAATGTTCAGCTCCCAGAGCACTTTCCCGGTGAGCGCGTTAACAGAGCAGAGCGCACCCTTCTCAGTCACCACGAAGATGCGGTCGCCGACAAGAATGGGTGAACTGGTCGACGTCGACAGATCATTCGCCCAGAGCTGGAGTTGGGCACGATCGAACTCCGCCGGCCCGGTCCCATTGCTTGCCGTTGGCACATCCGGGATTCGAAGCGCCACCATCTGTCCGGGTTCATAGGGTGTGCCAAAGATCGCGATGACTTTATCCTGGTTATGGACCAGGACGGACGCATTGATGCCTGCTTTGAACAGGTTAACCCGCCATAAGGGATCTCCGGTCCGCGCGTTGATACTAACGACACTGCCGTCGCCCGTGGCCGCATAAAGGACGCGCTTGCCTCCGGCAAAGCCAAGGAACGGGTGCGAAAACGAATTGTCCCGAGGCCGAAGGCCGGGATTGGAGCTCCAAACCAATTCGCCGCTCTTCTTGTCGAAGGCGTAGAATCGGTCGCCGGCTGGACCCTCAGCCCCCCAATTTGCCGTGATGCCACGGGTAATGACCAGATCCCGGTCCACGACAGGCGTCGCCGTGCGGCTGTTCGGGAAGGTAAGCCGGCCAAACTTCTCCATCAGCGAATGCTGCCAGAGCGGCTTTCCGTCCCCGGCAAACCCGGCCAGGATTCCCTGCGTTCCTTGGATGTAGACGTTTCCCGTTTCCGGATCCACGGTGGGGCTGGAGGTGGCGTACCGAAGGTAAATGGTGTCACTCAGGAAGTCGGTGTAGCCTTGTTCCCACAACTTCTTTCCGGTCTCGGCATCGAAGCATGCCACGCCCTCTTTGAGATCCGGCCCTTCCCCCTGGTAGCCGAGAAGGTAGACCTTCCCGTTCGCTGCGACCGCGGTCGATTGGCCCGGGTAATCGGCCACCCAGAGCGCCTGGTTCACGTCGATTCGGTCGGGAAGCCCCTTTTCAAGCGAGACTCCCGATTGCAGCGGGCCACGAGGATGCAGCCAACCTTGGGCAAACTCGGCGGCCACGGTGTTCACACCACCCCCGCCGGTCAAGAGAAGACCGGCCGCGGCAACGACAATACTTCGACAGCAACTCATGCGAATTCGATTCACCAATGCCTTCCACCCGCCAGACGGACTGCCTGGCCCTCCTGCGGGATTTCCACGGAACTGATGCCCTGGACATAATACCCGCAGGGAACAGTTGTCAAATGACAATCATGAGTTGCAGTGATTTCGCTGAAGAGTGCAACCGCCCTGTCAAACGCCGCTACCTCACGCTGCGGCGAGTCCGACGGCAAGGGTTTGACGCAACCGGAGGGCATGGAGCCAGGCGCGAGTGACCGGGCGGCCATAAACGCGGCTCAACGCCAGTGCATACAGGCGGATCTGAGGCTCATAGCGCGTGGCGATTTCCATCCAAGCTTCGCCGTCAGCAGCGTCCGTCTTGAAATCGAGCAGCCAGATCTCTTTCGGCAACAGCGCCACGAGGTCCACGACTCCCGTCACGACGACAAACTCCTGGTCCAGTCTCGTGTCCGCTGAGCGGAGATCCGGCGTGCCGGTTAGCGTCTCCCGGGCCATGGACTGGAAACGGGCCAACTCCTCCAAGGTGAATCGCGCGGTAAACGGCAACTCGCGTTGAAGAAACCGCCGCTGCGTCAAGAGTTCCTGCCCGACAACAGAGCGCCAGAAAGCCGCAATGGCCTCCAGATCCAGCGCGCCGCGCTCTTCCGGCGCCAGAAGGCCGCCTTGGACCAACCGCTCCGCCTCGGCGGCGAGTTGCCGGGGGCTGTCCAACGCCTCCAAAGCGACCCATTCGAGGAAGGTATGATGAGCCGTGCCGGCCGCGCTGGCCGTCAAAGCCCTCTCCGCGCCGGGCGGCGCAAGTCCCACGCGGCGCGGAAGCCTGGGACCTGCCGCATCCACAGCCTCCAGAATGCCCATCCGAACGCTGGAAACCGAGAGTTTAGCCGCCTGGCAAACCGCCGCGTCGAAGGGATAAGTCCAGGACAGGCGCTGGCTCACGTGGTCCGACACCACGGGCAGCGGGCTCTCAGGCGGCGGTTGGCTGGGCAAACTTGCCGTTGGCTCCAGGTCCGCTTCCGCCCGAAGATCTTCGTCGGCGTGGACAAACCATCGGAGAAGCCCGGTTTCGCCCTCGGCCTGTTCTGTCCAATCCGGCCGACCGGATTGGTGTGCCATCCAAGGCCCAAGCCAATCCAGGCAATTCGAGGCCAAGAGAAGGTCTCGCACGGAGGTTGCCCCAGCCCGTTGCTGCCACCGTTCGGGCGCTCTCCGAGTCGCGGTGCCCGTCAGGATCAAACATTGGCAGGCGCGGGTCATGGCGACGTAAAGCAGGCGCATCTCTTCTCCGAGCGTTTCCTTTCGCTGACGTCGCTGAGCCAGCCAGTGAGGCAAGCTGGGGTATCGCTGCTCGGTGAAGGGCGGCTTCACCATGGGACAAAGGCCAAACTCCGGGTCCAGGATAATCCCCGCTTTCAGATCGGCGAAGTTGAACGCCTTGCCCAGGTCGGCGACAGCCACCACGTTGAATTCCAGGCCTTTGCTCTGGTGAATGCTCATCAACCGGACCGCGTCGGTGGATTCGATCGGCGCGGGCTCATGGTCGATCTGTGCTTCCTGTTGCGCTTCGATGAACTTCAAAAACCGGTAAAGGCCCTGCCGCTGAACCTGGTCGAACCGTCGCGCCCATCCCAGGAGCTTCGCGAGGTTGCCGCGCTGCTGCTGCCCGCGCGCTTCCAGAGGCAGAAAGGCCGTATAATGGCTCTCAGCCAAGATGCGATCCAAGCACTGCGACAAAGACGTTTCCCTGATCAGCCGCCGCCAACGACCGTATTGACTCAGGAACTGGTCCGCCTTGCTCCAGGTGTCGTCCGCAATCCGGCGCACTCCCGGTTCCCGGAGCGCGCTGGTCAGCCGGGGATCGGAACCGGGCTCCGGGGTGGAGGCCTGGTCTCCGCGCTTGAAGACGGCATCCGCGCCGCCCTTCAACAGCCGATGGAACTGCTGCAGCGCGTGCCAAAACCGCTCTCTGGAGCAGTGCCGGACCAAGGCCAGTTGATCGAACGTGAAGCGTCCAAAAGGCGAACGCAATGCGGTCAGCAGCGGGACGTCCTGCAACGGGTTGTCAAGCAGTTGAAGCAGGCTTAGCACATCCCGAATCTCCTGGCTCTCGAAAAAGCCGCTTCGCGTCGCCACGAGCGGCACCCCCAGGCGATTGAACTGCTTGGCGTAGGCTTCCACCTTGTTCTGCGGCGACCGCAACAAGATCACCATGTCGCGCCACTCGACCGGACGGTGCTGCCTGGCATCGGCATCCCACACCAGGCGGCCGCTCTCGTGCAACGCCCGCAGGCGCAAACCCACCAGGCGCGCCTCAACCTCAGCGCTCGCCGGGGTTCCTCCATCCGGGGCCGCCGACTCCTCGCTCTCCTCGGGCGGCGCCCCGTCGCTCGTGGCGGGCAAACGAAGGTGCACTTCGACCAGCGGCACCAACCGGTTTCTCTCCCCCGCCCCATCTTGCGCCAAGAAGGACGAGCTAAGTTCGTTGCGTCCGCCTGGATCTCCGAACCTCAGCCGAGCCAACTCGTCATAGGACACCCCGCCAATTTCCTTTCGCATCACGGTCCCGAAGAACGCGTTGGCGAACTCCAGGATGCCTTCGCGGGAACGGAAATTGTCCGTGAGCGGAACGACTTGCCCCTGGCTTGCATCCCGCCGCCACACCTCCGTGTACGCCTGGAAGATGTGCGGGTCGGCCAGTCGAAACCGGTAAATGCTCTGCTTGGGATCGCCCACCAGGAATCGGCACGCCTCAGGCCCCACGCCGCCGAGGGCGCGCAGGATCGTATCCTGGGCGGCGTTGATATCCTGGTATTCATCCACGAGCACCATGCGCAGGCGCTTGCGCCATTGGTTCGCAAGGGCGGCAGGCTGCCCAGAGGCCGGGTTCCAAAGGAGGCGCAGGCTGAATTGCTCCAGATCATGGAAATCCACCGCCCCCAACTCCCGTTTGACCTGTGCAAACTCCCGTCCAAACTCGCGCGTGAGATCCAGCAACGTGAGCATCTCGGAGCGCACCCAAGTCCAATCCTGCCCCAGCGGGTCGGGCGCCTCTGACGCCGCCGACTCGGGCTCGCTGGCCTCCGCGTCGTCCATGCCAATCGGCAGCGGGCTCACCTCTTTCGTCAGCGCCTCGAGGAACTCAGCTTCCTTGAAGAAGTCCTTGATCTGGTCGCGAACGGTCGTGGCGGAACCGCGTGGCCATTGAAGTTTGCACGCCTCGCAGATCCGCCCTAAGGCAACCCGGGCTTCGGGGACGGCCGGCTGTTCCGGAAGCGCCTCGAGCGCGTCGATGCACTGGTCTGTATTGGGCGTGTGCTTCTCGATGGCCCGAAGGAGCGGAAGCCATGCCCGCCTCCATTCGGCGAGGGCGTTCGCCATCCATTCGCGCCACCGCGTGGGCTCAGGCCCTGCAAACAGGTTCCGCTGCTGAGTGAACCAGCCCGCTGGATCGGGCAAGGTCTGGGCATACGCATGCAGGCGCAGCACCAGGCGCCTGACGGGCACATCCCAGCCTCGTCCTTGCCCATGAATCAGCGCCTGAACCGCCTTGGATTCCGGGGAGGCACCCGCGTAATGCCGTTGCAGCACGTTGGAAAGCGTTTCTCCGGCGCGCAAACAGGCTTCTTCCTCCGCCAGCACCGCCAGTTGCGGATCGAGTTCGAGTTCGTAGAAATGCTCGCGCACCAGCCGCAGGCAAAAACTGTGGAGCGTGCCGATGAACGCCGTATCGAGCAAGGCCAGTTGCTCATTGAAACGCTCATCGCCCGGGTGTTTTTCCTGCTCTGCTTTCAGCGCTTCCCGAAGGCGCCGGCGCATCTCCGACGCGGCCGCTTCCGTAAACGTCACCATCAGGATTTGGTCGATGGAATGTTCCCCAGGCGCTTCCAGCAACCATTCCAAACAGCGCTGGACCAAGGTGCGCGTTTTGCCAGTCCCGGCGCCCGCGACCACCAGGACGTTGCCCCGGAGTTCGATGGCCCGCCGCTGGTTTTCAGTAAAGCTGCTCATTCGCACGCATGGTCACCACATCTCCACGGGGCCTTTGGGAACGGGAATGGCCCCTCGCACGCCCGCCTCGGACGCGCGCATGAACGACGCCACCAAAGGCGCCGGACGGCAAGGCCCCCTCAACTCCCCGTGTTCGTCCAGGAATTGAAGGCGCCACTGGCGGTACTGGTCAAGGATTTCCGCAAAATGCTGCCGGCTGGTCAAATGCACCACCTGCCGATTGAAAAAGTTTGCCGGCCCAAAGCGTTTCGCATACCAGGGCGCCACCTTCCTGAACATGCGGCAACCATGCTCTTCTCCAAACACCTGGATCATCCGGTCCAGGTGCGCGGTCATGACCTCCATCCGCTCGTCGAATCCCGGCTCGGGCCGCTCCTCGCCCGTCGCGAGGTAATGCCGGGTGTGCGCGAAGATCCACGGATTGTAAAAAGCCCCCCGCCCGATGCTCACCCCCGCACAACCGGTGTCCTCCAGCATCCTTTTGGCCGCCTGGGGCGTCGTGACGTCGCCATTCCCGATTACCGGGATCGTCTTCACCGCCGCCGCCACCGCGGCAATCCCAGCCAGCTTCACCGTCCCTTCGAAGCCTTGCTCCCGCGTCCGCCCGTGAACCGTGACGGCGGAAAGGCCAGCCTCCTCGAGCGCCCGCGCCAGGTCCGGCGCCGTCCAATTCTCGTCGTCCCAGCCCAGCCGCATCTTGGCCGTGACGGGGACCTTGACGGCGTCAACGATCGTCCTGACAAGCCGAGCCGTTCGGTGCAACTCGGTCATCATCGCCGAGCCCGCGCCCACCTGGCACACCTTCCGGACGGGGCACCCCATGTTGATGTCCACCACCGCCGCGCCCATCGACTCGACCAAAAGCGCCGCATCCCGCATCTCTTCGGGCACCGAGCCGAACAATTGGACCGCCAGCGGGCGATCAGCGGAGTTGGTTTCAATGAGTTTGAAAGCCTTGGCCCGCTTTTCCAGCAGGGAACGCGCATTGACCAGGTCCGTGGTGGCCAAACCCAAGCCGCCCAAGGCGCGCAAGGTCAGCCGGAAGGGCAGGTTCGTGTAACCCGCCAGCGGCGACAAAAGCAAGTTCGAGGTCAGCTCGAGCGATCCGATTCGCAACATCGCTCACCACCATAGCCTGCCGCGCGAGGAACGGGTAGTGGGAAGCCGCTCCCTCCGGATATAACACGTATTTAACACGTATTTAACAGGGTTATCACTCGATTGGGAATCGAGTGATAACCCTGTTAAATACGTGTTGAAACCGTGTTGAATACGAACCAGCCGCTGGCGTCTAAAGGTCGAAGGTGGTGCAGACACTGCCACATCCCAGCGGCCGCTGGCCGCGCGCTTGCACCCCACCCACCGGCAGATCCAGAACGATCCGCCTGGTGCGGTGCTCTTTCTGCCTGAGGAGGGCAGATCAAACGCGCAGCCCACGGCTTATTCGAACAAACAATGGCTAAACAACAAATCAACCCATCCGTCGGTGAAATTCAGGGCAAGATCGGCGATCTCGTGTTCTACACGCGAAAAGGCAAACCGTGCGTTCGGAGGGCGCCGCGTCGCAAAAAAGCGGCCACCGCCGCTGAAAGGAAGAACCAGGGCCAGTTCGGCCAGGCTTCGAAGTTCGCTTCGGCCGTCCTGGCAGATCCGGTCGCGCGAGCGCGGTACGACCGTGCCGCCGAGATCACCGGCTCCACCGCCTATAACCTCGCGGTCGGGGATTATTACCAGGCGCCGGTGCTCGCGGAGATCGATCTGTCACACTACACCGGCCGGAGTGGAGAACAGATCTCGGTGAACGCCCGGGATGGCGCCATCGAAGCCGCCCAGGTCCAGGTCAAGATCGCGGACATGGCGAACACGGTTCTGGAAAAAGGGCTGGCCGTGAAGGGTGCCGACGGTTTCACCTGGGGTTACACGGCTCAGCAGGACTTGGCCGCGAACCTGCCGCTGTGGATCACCATCACGGCGCGCGATCAACCCGGGAACCGGACCCAAAAGACGCTTCGCCATACGACCGGCCCGCTGTAAGGAGCCGCGGACCGGCCCAAAGCGTTAGTTGACCCGCTCTTGCAGCTTGGTGAAGAAGTCGCGGAAGATCGGGTCGCGCTGCACGAAGTACACGGCCCGGATGAAGTGCCGGGAGTTGTCGAAGCTGAACGTGTAACTGTCCGTGACGATCGGGCTATGGACCACGTCGGACGGCAGCCAGCGCGCGTTCACAACCCACGCCACGGCCGTCATGTCCCACAAGACTTTCGACCACGCAAAGTGGTCCTTGTGGTACTCCTTGAAAATCCGGAGGAGGTACTCGCCAATGGCGCCACGACCGCCCACGTAACGCTCCATCTCGGGCACCGTCGTCGCAAAGTGCGTCACGACCGGGGTGCAGGGCAACTGAACCAGCGGCACGCCGCTGTCGAAGATGACCCGCGACGCCTTCAGGTCCTGCTGGTAATTGAACTCGCGCTGGTGCGGCCATTGATGCCCATTGCCGCCGAGCCAGACGATGACGATGTTAGGCAGGATGGAGGGCTCGAGCAGCAGGGCGTTGGCGACATTGGAGATGGCGCCCACCGCGACGACGTAGAGCGGGTTGTCCGGGCTGTGCTTCTTGGAGCGCTCGATCAGGTCGAGAGCGGCAGGGCTTCGTTCGGGCTTGGCGACGTCGCCAATGAAGGAGCGGCTGCCTTTGAACGCGAAGCCGTCCGGTTCAACGCCGAGCTTTCCGAGGATCCGCAGGATTTCTTCGTAACTCTTGTCCATGCCATCCGCGGCGCTGGTGGAGCGGTCATTGAGGAACGGCGCGGCGTAGAGCGCTTCGACGCGCACTTCGGGCGAAATCAGCGCGTACACGACCGCGAATTGGTCGTCGATTTCGTTGTAGGTATCGGTATCGAGAACCATCGCCACGGGCTTTTGGGTGGGAGGTTGAAGCATCTTGAGGCGCTGGCTCTCCGGGAGCACGGGAAACTTCTGCGCCAAGACCGGAAGGGAGCAGAACGCCAGGCCCATGATGAGGGCCGTTCGGAAAATGAGGTTTGAAGGCATAGGTCAATTAGCCAGTTCCGCCGCCTCCAGCTCAAGCGAAAACGGAGTGCGGTTGCGATTGAGGCAGAACTCTTGGCGCCGCTCCATTCAGGGCCGCTCACCCGGCGCTTTTCCCAAGTCAACCTCGAGCGTTTCTTCGATTGCGGCAAAGACGTTTTCAGCCAGCTGCTCCCGGCCTTCCTGGGTCAGGTGCACCAGGTCGATGAACTTGTGGTGTTCCCCGTCCAGACCCTTGGCGGCGTCGACCAGGCGGACCTCAGGAGAACGCGCCGCGAGCGCTGCAAGGAGGCCGGAATGGAGACGGTTCGCCCCGATCAGCCAATGGACAGTGGGAAAGACCGCCCGGTAAAACTCGATGACCGCCGGGTCGCTATCGTTGTTCACGGCGAGGGCGTGCGTGGCCAGGGCAAGCCGGACATGGTGGGTGCGAGCGAAGGCAATCAACGATTCGTAGGCGTGCCCATAAGCGGTCTCCAGAACATTCGATACGGCGGGTGGCCGGCTTTCGAGCCTGGCGGTAAGCTGGCGCTTGAACCGCGCCACGCGGACCCGGTATTCGGCCAGCGCGAGCAGGCGCAACGGCCGGTCGCTATAGGCGGGAGGCGCGGAGACGCTCGTCGAAGGAAACGAATCGTGCAGCAACTCAAAGCCGTTAAACCCGTGATACGAGATCAACAGGTCAGGCTTGAGGGGCAGGATGTCTGCTTCCAGGCGGGCAAGATTATCCCGGAGGGAGAAAGAGGGCACCCCGGCGTTGATGACTTCCACCGGACGAGCGGGGTTCAGCCGGGACCGGATCTTCTCTTCGAGAAGCCTGGGCCAGGGCCGGTCCGCAGCGTTGAGGGTGCAACCGAAAGTCGTGGATTCGCCCAGGCAAACGATACGGTAGACCGTGCCTTTCGGCTGCGCAAGCTCAGGACCCCGGAACCCATGAGAATTGATCCGGACCGGGCTTTGAAAGAGCTTCGTTTCGGCGTTCGGCCGAAGGCGAAAGCGCACCCGATGCGCCGGGTCCTTCACGTAAAGTTCGCGGCCCATGGTCTCAAGGCGGTCAACAAAAAGCTCCCACCAGCGCGCGAACCCCGCCGGATCCCGCCGGGCGACTTCATAGGAGTAAAGCCGTTGCTCGGGAGCCAGGGCGGCGTCGAGCGTTCGGGGCGCGCGCACAGAAAGATCGACCAGGTGCAGCCCGGCCAGGAATAAGATCAGAGTGTTTGTCCCGTGAATCCCCCAGGCCGGAAGGGAATAGGTGACTTCGGTCAGCGCCAGAAGCGCGATCAAGGCAAGCGTTGCGGCGAAGAATGCGGCTGGGAGATTGTGAAGATAGGTCGTGCCGAGCCACAAGACCACTGCGAGCCCGGCCCAGGCAAAGGCCGGGAGCTGCCACCTGGAAGGGATGGAACGTCCAACTGCCGCGCAATTCGCCGGCAACAGCGTGGCGGCCACGCTCCAACTCAGGACCGCCAAATACCGGTCCAGGCGCATCTCCGGCGTGGCATGACTCTCAAACGGCAAGAGGAGACTTGCCGGCACAAACAGGCTCAAGCCCCAGCTCATCAGCACGGCCCAGCGCCAGAAAAGATGGGGCGTCCGCACGGAGGCCAGCCAGCCTGCGGCACCGAAACCCAGCAGGATCAACCCCATCCGGCCGAGCGGAATCACCTCCGCCTGGAAGGTCATCCAGACGCCCGTGCTGGCCAGCAGGAATTGGCTGAGGACTGCGACCCAGCTCTTCCAGTTCGTCAACGGCAGCTTCTCAAGTGAGTGGGATCCTTTCAGTCACTGCGCCATAGCACGCCCGCAGCCGGCATGTCAATGGCCAGAGGGCATGATCCGCAAACGGTAATAGCGTTGACCATCGGTGCGTTTAGCGGACCAGGAAGCGGCGGCTGTGCCCGGTGCAATCGCGGTGCTCACGTCGTTCCAACTCGAGCCGGGCAGGTTGCTCCTGGATTGCACGCGGTAACTGGTTCCGGGGCTCGCCACCCAGGAGAGTTTGATTTCGTCGCCGGTCAAGTCGGCCACAAGCAGGGGTCTTGGAACCCGTTCAAGGTAGTTCTCGACCGACCAGCCAAGGACCTCTTCCCACTGGACCTGGAACCAGGAATAACCGGCGCCATCGGCGGTCGCTTGCACCGGCCCTTGCACGATGGTCCCCAGGCTTCCCTGAGGCTGCGTGGCGAGCGCCGGACAATCGATGCCACTCCCAATGCCGCCTCCAGCGCACGCGCGCACCCTGAGTCCCGCCATGGCCACAACGGCATCTCCGATCTCCAGAGCCGTCCCCTGCACCAGGCGCAGGTGAGGATAATAATGGCTGAGAATCCACACCCAGTCCTGGCGCGGAAAACCGTTTGGCGTCGTCCGGTCCCGAGTGGAGTTGCCAGGGAACTTCAGCCCCGTTGCCCAGCGCGCCGATCCCCATTGGCAAAGGCCGCGTCCGTGTCCGTTGCGGCGTTCGCCCGCGCAGACCGGGTCCGCCAAACAGCCGCCCGCCGGAGAGGTGAACCCGTCGCCGCAAGGCAAGCCGAGGGAGTTGTTTTCCGCCGAGTACTCCGCGAGCGCCGGGGAAATGACGCCGGACGAGTCCGTCAGGAGGTAACCGGCCGTATCGCGGACCGCCTCATCCGAATACGTCGAGGTGGACGGGCCGTACACCTGGCAGGCCGTCGTCCCGCAAATGTCGTAAGTGCTGGCGCGGGGCTTGTTGATGGCACCCACCGCATAGGTGCGGACCGCGACGGCGCCCGCATTGAGAGCGTGATGGCCGCCTGGGAATGCCGCCCAGGACGCAATCCACTCGGCAGGCAAAACGCGGCGGCAGTAGTATTCCAGGCTCACGTAATGGATCGTTTCGCCGTCCGGATCGAGAACCCGGATGGTGCGGGGCACGCGGACACCGCTGTCAGGGTAGGCATAGGCGCCGGTGGCAGCGTTGGCGCTTCGCTCGTCCGAGAGGGGGTCGAAGACATTCTGGCGGGTCGCGCGCGGGGTCTGCGACAATCGGACGCGAAAGGTCCAATCTCCTTCCGGCCATGCCTGGATATCGTGGATGTCGCGGGTCTCATAGCCGGGCTTGGTGAACGCGAGGGCGGTTGACGCGCCGTCCTCTTCAAACCCGGGACAAGGCGCCTGCAGTTCGAAATAGCCGCGCTCGTTGGTCGTGGTCTCAAGCGTTCGATTGCCTGAGCCCGGCTGGTTTTTTGGCGGTCTGCAAACAACCTCCACATCCACCAGCGGTTTGCCGGACGCGTCGTCGACGACAAAACCGTTCAACACCATCGTCTCCTGCCCGTGCAAAGAGCGAATCCTCTCAGGCGCCAGTTCCGGCGGCGGGAGCACCGGATCGACCCAGATGCGGACGCGCTTCGGTCCGTCAGGAAGTGCAGACAGCGACAAGGCAATGGGGGATATTCGGTACCCGGCAACGTCTGCATTCAGGGTGTGTCTGCCGGGACTTAACTCCACGACGCTGCATCCGGCGGTCTCGCACGCCGAACCGGAGCCGTCCGTGACCGCAACCCGATCCGGGCACAGCGCGAACCCCGTCTCGCTGTCGAGGAATTGGACCTCCAAGGTCCCCTGCTCCGAACCGGACGCCGCCGCAGGGGCCAGAAGCAGAACCCACAAGCACCACGACGCCAGCCCAGCCTTCATGGCTTATTAACGCGGAGGCGAAAGAACGCTTTGGCTTCGTCGAACACTTCGCTCAGATCAATCCGCTCCTCCGCGTCCGATCCGATGAACTCCATGACGTTGATCCATGACGCAGGCTTGGCGACCGAATTGGTATTGGCTTCGATGACGTAGTTTCGGACGTTCGAAGTGAACGGCAGAATCAGTTCACGATCCTTCCTGCTGAGCGAGAGCGTCAGGAAATCCAGGGCGTTTGTTGGATTGGTATTGGCGATGTACTCCTGGTAATCGGTCATGCCGTCGCCATCGGCATCGGCGCCCGGCGCGCGGTTCGCCAATTTGAACTGCTCTTCCCAGAAGTCGGGAATGTCATTCTGGTCTTTGTCCGACGGATCGAGGAAGAGAATCAGCCGGCGCTTGAGTTCAATGTCACGGTTGTCGTTCAAGGGCTTCTTGCTGTCGTCCTCGTAGCGGACTCCCAACAATTGCGGGTTGGATAAGCTCTGCGCGATGGTGTAGCGCGCGACGCCTTGCTCCATTTGAACCCATTCGACCTGGCCGATGGATTCATACGAGTCGCCGCCTTCGAGCGGGATATCGAACCCGATCCAAGTGCCTTCGAACTCCTCCGCCTGGCGTCCCGGCACGACCTCGAGCAGTTCGCTCACCGGCACCTCGAGGGTGCACTTCTCGCCCACGTAACAGATGTTGGTCACGATGCCATCGACATACATCGTCCGGTTGTTGGGATTGGCTTCCGCGCCAACCCGGTATCCGGTTTCAAAGGCCATCTGCGTGATGCACAGCAAGGGCCTCACCGTTTCCTTAACCTCGGACGGCGGGCGGGTGGGCTTCAAGGTCTCCGGCAGTTTCGAAGTGTCGCTGGTCACCAGCCACGTTTCCGTCGCCGCGATCCCCTGGCTGATGCGAGACGACCCGCTGGGGTTGCTGATGAACTCACGAAGGTCCTGGTCGGCTGCGACGCGATCCATGAACGTCCTCAACGGCTCGCCCATGACGCTCGCGGTGGCGGGCACGCCTGGCCTCGATCCGAGCTCCTGGATAGCCGCTTGGAGTTGATCGATCGGGTGCTGCGCCGGATTCACGCTTCGGTTCCAAATCACCACCGGCCAGAAACCCGAGAAATCAGGCGGAGCTGGCGGGGCGACCCAATTCCGGTCCAACTCCACCGTGAACGGCAGAATGACCGGGAGCAGGCTGTAAGCGGCGCTGTAACCTGCGCCCCATTGCACTCCCGGAAGAACGGACTTCGTGTTCTTGACCCGGAAGAACCCTTGCTCGATCTCGAAGCCGATCGAGAAATGGGCCATCAACCCCACCGGTGGAGTCGCATCGGGATACCCGATGGAGAAGGAAACCGACCAGAGATCTTCCACATAACTGGCTTGAAGTCTCTGACTCCCGCCCGGCGCCTTGAGGAAGCCGTAGAAATACTTGATCCCCATGTTCACGTCGACCCCGGAGTAGACTGCCTGGCTCGGTTGCAGCGCGACATAGATCGCTTCCGGGGCGAAGTAAACAACCCATGAGTACTTCTCTTTTACCGGTTCGTAGGTGTCCGAGAAGCTGCCGACCCACCCGACCCAGCAGGTCCAGCCGTTGAACGTTCCGATTTCGCTGCTGGTGGTACCCAGTTTGGGCGCGGTCGCGGCATGGAGAGCTGGCGGTATTGAGAGTGCCTGGAGAACGCTGCAGAGGAGCAAAAGACAGACGGATCGCATGATTGGATGATAGGCTGGCGAGCGGCGGTGTCAAAGCAATCACCGCCGCTCGCCAGGGCCGGTTCAGCCCTGTTAATCGGCCACGTAGCGGAAGTTGAAGCGGCCTTCCGGCGCCACGTCGCCGCTGACGTAAAAGTCCATGATATTGCCGGGTTCCTGAACGTTATCGGCCCACTTGAAGTCGAATGCGGCTCGCGCACTCTCCTTTTCGAGGCCCAGAGCCGTCCGGGGAATGGCCAAATGGAGTTCGTTCCCGGCTGTCTTGAAATCCACGCGCATCACGCGACGCCATTGCCATCCGCCTTCATTTCGCTCCAGCCATGTCGTGCCTGTCGCCTCGTGCGTTCGGTTCAGGATGAAATCGTAGCCGGCCCAGCCCGTGTCGGCGTTCTGGTCGATATCGATCAAGAGCCACATCCAGTTCGAACCCTCGGGCGTGGTCAAGGCCTTCCGTGTTCGGGCATAGAAAAAGACGTGCGTCGCGTCGCGGGCCACCTTGAACGTGTCCAGATCGTTTCGGCCCGTTCGGTTGGCATAATGGAGCCCGGCGGCGCCATCAAACGCGCGCGAGGCGATCTCTCCCTGGTGATCGCTGAACGCCGGCGCGATGTCCTGCCACTGTTCGAAGCCTCCCGCAACGTCCATTGTTTTCGCCGGGGAAGCGTTGGGCAAGGCCGGCGCACCCTTGAACCGGCGCACGTTGGCGACGAGTTGCCAATAGTAATTGTCGCCATGCGCGCCTTTGGCAGGCTCGATATCGCGGCTGTTCTCCTGGTCGAACTGATCCACAAAAACCAGCGGCCCATCGGGCTTCCCCCAGCGCCCGGCGATCCATTCGTTCCACCCGGTGACCATGACGAAGGGCGGCTTGAGCTCAAACGCGCGTGTCCATTGTTCCTGGAAATTGAAGCCCCAATTGACCGCGCCGGGAGCCCGGTCCTGGACGCCTTTATGGAAGCTCCGGCCGCGGGCGTCTCCGGAGCTCATATTGGTGACCTTGCCGTCGCTTGCGCGCAGGTTTTGGGCGACCGACACATTGACCTGTTCAGGTTTCTCCGGGTCGTCGGTGTAGCCGTACGGCTGCGGGAAGGTCGCTTCCCAATGCCAGGCGCAGGGGGTGTTGGTCATCGTGAAGGGCCAATGCGCCCGGCGCAACGTAAAGAAGTCGCGCACTTCGGGCGAAGCGGCCGCGGGATCGCAGACCAGCAACGGTTTGCCAAGCCAATTGAACCAAAGCTCGCGGTAAAGCCCCGGCTTGTAGAACTCCTCGTAAAGCTTCTGCGCCGTCTTGCCGGCCTCCGTATTCACCATGAACGCCAGTTGCGGTGTCCGCCCGCCCTCCTCGCGAACCTGGCGAAACACGGCGCACAGTTCTTTATAAACCTCGGGATACGTCTGCGCGTTGGTGGTGTCGAAAATCAGCGTGTCAATGCCGGCGTCGGCGAGCAATTGCGCGTGCCGACGGAGCACCCACGGGTCCCGGCTCAGGTAATAACCGTAAAGCGGTTCACCCCAATAATGATACATGCCGATGGGTCCCCAGAGGTTTGAGTCCGGCTTCTTCAAAGCGTCCGGATCCTGCGCCATGATGCGCCCGATGTCATAAGGGCCTTTCCAATGCGGGCTCTTGCCGCCGCGTTGATTGTGCCAAAGGAAGTAGAAGATCCCCACGAACCGGCCTGGCTGCTCCGGCCCGATCTCGGTGCTCAGGGGCAATTGGCGGCCCAGCGCGTCCGTCGCGGGCCACGGGACACCGGGATTGATCCCCTGGGCGAATCCAGAGGGTTGCACGAGGCTCATCGTCACAACAAGAGAGGCCGTCAAGGCGGACCAGAATTTCATGCCGACGATTGAACCTTGGAACGCCGTTGGAGACGACGAAATTCGAGGGCGCTGGCACACGTCCGGCTTGCTTTAGGCGTGGTTTCCCGGCGAAATGGGCGCGGACCATACGAATTATGCCTTCTGCAAACCGCCCCTTCTCACGTCGTGAGTTCCTCACCGTCTCTGGAGCCGCCACGGCCGGCATCAGCCTGGCCGCGCACGCCGCTGCGAATCTCCCCTCCCCTCCCGCCGCCAAGCCCGGCCAGGAGCGCGTTTTCGGCTTGAAACATCCGCCACTGAAGACGGTGCGGATCGGCTTTGTTGGCGTGGGCAACCGCGGCCTGTTCCTCCTTGGTAACCTGCTGGATATCGAAGGGGTCCGGATCACGGCCCTTTGCGACATCGTCCCCGACCGGGTTAGGAGCGCCCAGAAACGCGTCACGGCCAAAGGTCAGCCTGAACCCGCCGCCTTCCCCAACGGAGAGCGCGATTACGAGAACCTGTGCCGGCGCGATGATGTCGATCTCGTTTACATTGCCACCCCGTGGGATTCCCACACGCCGATTGCGGTCTTTGCGATGGAACATGGCAAGCACGCGGCGATCGAAGTGCCCGCCGCCATGACCCTGGACGAATGCTGGCAGCTGGTGAACACGGCCGAACTCACCCGCCGCCATTGCATGATGCTCGAGAACTGCTGTTACGGCGAAATCGAGCTGCTGGTCCTCAACATGGTGCGCCAGGGTCTCCTGGGCGAGCTCACGCATGGCGAAGCCGGTTACCTTCATGAATCCCGCGATTATCACCTGCAGGGCTCGGATGCGTCCAACTGGCGGCGCCGGTTCATCACCCAGCTCAACGGGAATCTTTACCCAACCCACGGCCTTGGGCCCGTGGCGGAGTACCTGGGCATCCACGCTGGCGACAAGTTCGATTACCTGGTCTCCATGAGCTCCCTGGAACGCGCTCTGAGTCAGAGGCGCGACGCCCTTCCAGCCGATCATCCGCGCCGCGCCGACCGTTATGCCTGTGGCGACATCAATTCCTCGCTCATTCGCACGGCCTTGGGCCGGAGCATCCTGGTGCAATACTCGCTCGCGTTGTCACGCCCCTACAGCCGCATCAACTTGATCGCCGGGACCCACGGCACGTTTGCGGACTACCCGCCGCGCCTCCATCTCGATGGCCAACCGGACGAGTGGATTACCGATCTCCAGCCCTATCGCGAGAAGTATCAGCATCCGCTCTGGAAGGCGCTCAACGAACGGGCGCAGAAGTCCGGCGGGCATGGTGGCATGGATTTCGTCATGAACTGGCGGTTGATCCAATGCCTGCAGGAAGGATGGCCACTCGACATGACGGTCTACGACGCCGCTGCCTGGAGCAGCGTGGTCCCCCTCAGCATCGAATCGGTCGCCAAGGGCAGCGCACCGGTCCCGGTCCCGGATTTCACGCGCGGGGCCTGGAAAGCGCAAACGCCCGGACTGCTCGGCGTGTGAGCGCCGTTCAGCCGCGGGCGTTGGCGTCGCAAGTCTAAAAGCGAGCGACGATCCGTTCTATTTTCCAGGCAGCTTGCGCGTGGCGCGTTCCTGGAGCCAGAACACGTCCCTATTATTCGGGGAAGCGACGCCCAGCGGAAGCAGTTGGCCTTTCTTGAGCTGAGGCGAGGTTCGGTAATCCTGCCATTTCTTGATCTCCGCGTGGCCGTCAGCAAAGGAGAAGCCGGCGGCGTTGTTGTGATAGCTGGCAGGGTAATCGACGATCTGCGTCGTGGCCAAATTGGGATAGCCGGTCATCTCCGTCACCCAAAAGCCGTCGTTCATGCTGTCTTCGCGTTCGTCCAGGAAGACCCACGTCATGCTCGGGCCCGGGTCCAGCATCTCGTCCATTTTCCGGAAAACGCGCCAGACGCTCCTGGGCCAGTCGGCCTGGGTCCAGCCCGGCAGGAAGGCGTTATTGCCATTGCCGCCAACGTAATTGTTCATCGAAATGCTCCGCACCCGCTTCACCATCTGGCCCTTGTACTGGCCGCTGGTGGGTTTGACCATGCTCTGGTCTGACGGGCACCTGAAGATCGCCGCTGCCCCGCCGCAAAACGGCCAGAGCGGGCTTTTCATAAGATCGCGGGTGATATCCCAGTTGGAAGCGTTCGCTCCGCTGAAGTCGAGCGAACTGGTCCCGACGAACCCATGCGCGGTCCCATACCCATGCACGACTTGGTCGTCGCTCTCTTCGGCATACATTCTCCAAGCCAGCATCAGCTGCTTGTTGTTGTTCATGCACATGATGCCTTGCGCCTTGCTCTTGGCCTTGGAAAGCGCCGGCAGCAGCATGCCAGCCAAGATAGCGATAATCGCGATCACCACCAGCAGTTCAATGAGCGTGAAACCGCCCTTCCTGCTGCCACCAACCACCGACGTTTTATCGGATGAAAGACTTTTATAGATCATAACATTGACCCTGGGTTGCTCCCCCTGCATAGCTCATTCTCCGAAATTGGGCAAGCGTGCGTTTTGACGCACAGATTCCCAAGCTCGTTTGGGTTCTCTGCCGCTTTCGGGCTCTCGATCCGCAGAGCCCAAACGTTCAAGGCCTGGACGCCACCGGCCGCTCCTGCCAATCCGGCTTGCCTCGCCCCCCGATGCAGGCATAGTACCGGCTGAATCTGGCGCGGGTTTCTTGCTCAATCGGGCCGCCGAACCGGGTGATCTGGATCGGTTTCGGCCCGGAAAGGCTGGAGATCCGCTGACTTTGGGCGATTGGCGCAGCGGTTAGCGCGTCTGCTTTACACGCAGTAGGTCGGGGGTTCGAATCCCTCATCGCCCACCAACCCACGGCAGCCCACCCTCTTCATCGAGATCACAACGAAATGGTTGCTAATTGCTTGCCATAATTGCGCTTATGATAAGCATATAGCAACCATATAGCAACCCTATGGCAACATGGGAGACACCCTCGCAGAGGTGCCCCGGCACTCGCCACGCAGAGTGCCAGGAGTTCGCCTGCGCTCTTCCTATGCCCTCCGTCCGCCCACCACCCAACCCCGCCCGAATGCCTTCGGGTTTCGGATTGTCAGCCGTTTTGATCGAACCTAGAGTTCTCTCCATGAGAATTCAGCTGGCTCGCTGCGTGGTCGCGCTCGCGTGCGCGATAACCACGATCGCGTTCGAGGCGAGCGCCGCGGAGATGACGGCCCTCAACCTGGTAAAGGAAGGGAATAAATACGTCGGAGAACATGCGAAAGATCAGGTGGTTGGCATTCGGTCGGAGAAGTCGATTGGCGGCCTGGAACCGACCATTTGGCGAATTGTTTACTATGATCGCACGGCCACGTTTAAGGCCGTCGAGGTGAAATTCGGCGCCGGCAAGATGCTGGACGTGAAGCGGCCAATGAGGTTGCTGGAACCGATCACGAGGCAGGATCAACCGCTGCCAATGTCCAAGGTCAAGATCGACTCGGACCAGGCAATTCGGACGGTTTTGGCGGAGCCGTTGCTCGAGAAACTGACCATCAAAGCAACTGCCGCCCGGCTCCAGCGCGGGGACGCAGGGTTGCCGGTCTGGCGCATCCGGGTCTGGGCCGCGAAGCTCCGGAACCCGAACGATCAAGCGGATTTGGGCGAAGTCACCCTGTCGGCGGAAGACGGCAAGGTGATCAAGAACGGGCTCAGGATCAACCGGGTGGATTAGGGGCTTGACCGGGCTTGGGGGACCATTCGATGCCTCAAATGCCCAATTCCGATTACGAGGACGATGACGAGTAACATTACGAGGACGAGCCCTGGCCAGGCGGAGGATGTCAAATCCGCCCTGCCCCGCCAGCCATCCGACCCGGCACATGGAAATTCACGCGGTCACGGGTACTTTGACGGACTCCAATATGGAACAGCGTTTAGAACAGCGTTTTGACTCTATCGAAGCCGTTGTGCAGGACTTGCGCGCCGGGAAGATCGTCATCGTTGTCGACGACGCGGACCGCGAGAATGAAGGCGATCTGATCATGGCGGCCGAATGCGTCACGCCCGAAGCGGTAAACTTCATGGCCAAATATGGACGCGGTCTGATCTGCGTGCCGACGACGGCGGAACGTCTCCAGCAGTTGGGCATCGAGCGCATGGTGCTTCAAAACCGGGAGACTTTTAAAACGGACTTCCAGGTGAGCGTCGACGCAGCCCGCGCCATCACCACGGGGATCAGCGCGGCCGACCGGGCGGAGACCATCAGGGTGATGGCAGACCCGACCGCCCTGCCGAACGACCTGGTGCAGCCCGGGCATGTGTTCCCGCTTCGAGCAAAGCCCGGCGGCGTGCTTCAACGTGCCGGCCATACGGAGGCGGCGGTCGACTTGGTCCGAATTGCCGGCTGCCGGCCCATCGCGGTGATCTGCGAGATCATGAGCGAAGACGGTTCCATGGCGCGGTTGGCGGAGCTGATGCCCTTTGCGCAACGGCACGGACTCCGGATCTGTTCGATCGAAGCCCTCATCCATTACCGGCGGACACGCGAGAAGTTGATCGAGCGCATGGAAGTGGTGAGAATGCCCACCGAGTACGGCGAGTTTGACCTGCACCTCTACCGGTCCAAGATCGATGATCAACATCATTTGGCCCTGGTGATGGGTGACGTCGCCAACAAAGACAACGTCCTCGTCCGTGTTCATAGCGAATGCCTGACGGGCGATGTGTTCGGATCGCGCCGATGCGATTGCGGGCCCCAGTTGCACCAGGCCATGCGGCAAGTGGCGGAAGCCGGCTGCGGCGTGATCGTTTACATGCGGCAGGAGGGCCGGGGGATCGGCTTGGCGCCCAAGATCCTGGCTTACAAGCTCCAGGAAAACGGTTATGACACGGTGGAGGCCAACCGGAAGCTGGGTTATCCCATGGACCTGCGGGAATATGGGTTGGGCGCGCAGATCCTGACTGAGCTGGGGTTGCGGCGCATTCGGCTGCTGACGAATAATCCGAAAAAGATTGTCGGGCTGGAAGGGTACGGCCTGGAAATCGTCGAGCAGGTCCCGATCCGCATTCCGCCCAACCCCCATAACGCCCGGTATTTGCAGACCAAACGGGAAAAGCTGGGCCACCTTATCTAGGACACTCCGTCGTGCTGAAAGCCATTAAAAAGACGCCCGTGCGCGGCGCTGCCGATACGAGAATCGCCATCGTCGCGTCGAAGTATAATGCCCAGTACGTGGACGGCATGCTGCGGGGAGCCGAGGCGGTGCTGGCGAAAGCCAAAGGCGTTTCCGTGCAGGTGGTCCGGGTGCCTGGCGCGTTTGAGATCCCGGTGGTCGCCGCAACATTGGCCAGCGGAAAGGCCACACGGCCATCGGCCGTGATTTGCATCGGCGTGATCCTGCGGGGTGAAACCACCCACGCGCAGCATATTGGCGAAGCGGTCAGCCAGGCGCTGGCGCACATTCAGGTGCAGTCCCGCGTCCCGGTCATTCACGAAGTCCTGCTGCTGGAAAACGAGGAGCAGGCCAAAGTGCGGTGCCTTGACCCCCGGCATAACCGCGGGGCGGAAGCGGCCTATACGGCGCTTGAAATGGCCCGCACAATGCAGCGCTTGACCGGATCAGACGCGGGTCATTGACGCTAACGGGAAGCGAAAGCGGCCGCGCCGCGTGCGAATTCTCCTGGCGGCTCGTTTCCACTCAAGCTGCCAACTGCCGCATAAGGCGCTCTTCAGTGGTTCTTTGTGAAAACTTTCACAAAGGACTTGCGCGGTGAAGACCCCAATGATACGGTTTCAAAGAATTTGGGCCAGTTCCCGAGTTACTCACAATATGAATAAGAACGTACGCTGTTGTTGTTTAACGGCTGCTGCGGTGGTGGGAGTTCTCCAGACCGCTTCCGCTGCTGATATTACCGGAAAGATCACCCTCACGGGCGCCCCGCCCTCTGAAATCACGATTCCCTTTGATCCGAGCTGTGGAAAATTCCACAAGACTAAAGTCACAACCCAGCATTATGTGGTGGGTTCTGGCGGAGCCCTTGCCGACGTGTTCGTTTACATCAAAGAAGGAGCCACGCCGCCGCCCGTCGCGGCCGACGCTCCGCCGGTCGTGCTGGACCAGGTCGCCTGTCTTTACACCCCTTTTATCTTTGGGATTCAGACCGGCCAAAAGCTGATCATCAAGAATTCCGACCCCGGCATTTTGCACAATGTGCATATCGTTCCGGACGCAAAATCGGGCAACAAAGAGTCGAACCAGGCCCAATTGAAGGGTCAGGAGATCGTGAAGACGTTCGACAAGCCCGAACTGCTGCTGCATTTGAAGTGCGACGTGCATCCCTGGATGCATGCGTATGCGGGCATTATGGATCACCCGTATTTCGCGGTGAGCAGCAAGGATGGCACCTTCAAGATCGCCAATGTGCCGCCGGGCAAATACGTGGTGGAGGCTTACCACCGCAAAGCGGGCAGGTTGACCAAAGAGATCACCATCGCGGACGCCTCCCAGACGGCTGATTTTGGGTTTGAAGTGGGGAAGTAGTCGAATGTTCAGCGTCGGTTTTAACGCCGCTGCGGACATTCGCAGCGGCGTTTCAGTTCAAGGATGACCCGTTCCACAGAACATCACTGGCTGGATCGTTTTGCCTGGATCACGGCCGGATCGACCCTGCTCCTGGTCGGCCTGGGTGGCCTGGTGACCAGCAAAGGCGCAGGAATGGCCGTGCCGGATTGGCCGACCACCTACGGATATAACATGTTCCTTTTCCCGGTAACC
Organism: uncultured Verrucomicrobiota bacterium; assembly: GCA_964578605.1. Lineage (GTDB taxonomy): Bacteria > Verrucomicrobiota > Verrucomicrobiia > Limisphaerales > SIBE01 > JAXMHN01. The sequence continues at coordinate 36,098 of CAZODO010000038.1, forward strand.
CTGTGGAAAGGAGGCGTTTTCTATGAGCACACCCACCGGCTGTTCGCTTCGTTCGTGGGCCTGCTCACGACCCTTCTGGCCGTGGGGCTCTGGATGCGCGATTCCCGCCGCTGGCTCCGGTGGCTCGGGGTGGCCGCGTTCGTGGCGGTGGTCGTTCAGGGCGTGCTCGGCGGGTTGCGAGTGACGCTTTTCAAAGACGAGCTGGGCATCGTCCACGCCACGCTCGGCCAGCTCTTTTTCGTTCTTCTCAGCTTGATCGCGCTCTTTGCGTCTGGAAGAGGCGCTCGGCTTGCCAGTGCCCTGCGGCAATATCCGATCTCCCGCGCGCTGCGCTGGATGGCGGGCGCCACCACGGTGCTGATCCTCGTCCAGCTCATTCTGGGTGCAACCATGCGGCACCAGCATGCCGGACTGGCTGTTCCGGACTTTCCGTTGGCGTATGGGAAGCTTTGGCCGCCCATGGACGCAGCCTCGATCGATTTTGCGAACCGGCAGCGCATCGGCGTCCACGAATATCGGCCCATCACGGCGCTCCATATCGGGGTGCATATGGCGCATCGGATCGGCGCGGTGGTGATTCTTGCGCTGGTTTGCGCATTGGCCTGGAAAGCGAGGCGTGAACACGGCAGAGGCGCGGCCTTCGCAAAGCTGGGGCTAATATGGGCATGGCTGATCGGGCTGCAGGCGGCGTTGGGAGCGCTGACGGTCTGGAGTAACAAGGCGGCGGATGTCGCCACCGCGCACGTCCTGCTCGGCGCGGTTAGCCTCGTGATGGGAAGCGTTCTCACCGCGGGCATCCTGTCTGCCGGCGCACGCGCACGCTCCGGAATCCCGATAGCCACAGCAGGCGACAGGGTCCTTGCAGGGGCGCCCTTGGCGGCGAAACCGGCCAGAACGTGACAAGGAGGCGATGAAAGCAACCGTAGTGAATTCGTTGACGGCAGCTGCGGATCTCGGAAAGACCAACTGGCTGAGCGTTATTCTGGACCTGACGAAGTTTCGCCTGACATCGCTGGTGCTCTTGACGACGCTGGTTGGGTTTTACATCGGTGAACACGGTGGCGTTCGCTATGGGCTGCTCTTGAACACGCTGCTTGGCACCGGCTTGGTCGCCGGCGGCGCGGCCGCCTTGAATCAGCTTCTCGAGAAAGAGTACGACGCGCTGATGAAACGCACGCGGTCGCGCCCTCTTCCTGCGGGACGCATGCAACCGGAGACCGTGTTGATCTTCGGAATCGTGACCGCCGTCGTGGGACTTATCCAGCTTGCGCTTGTGGTGAATCCCTTAACCGCGGCCCTGGGAGCCATCACTCTGTTCACTTACGTCTGTGTTTACACGCCGTTGAAAAGGGTGACCCCTCTGAATACCGTCGTTGGAGCCGTCCCCGGAGCGCTGCCCCCCTTGATGGGATGGGCCGCCGCTCGGAATGCGGTGACGTCGGAAGGTTGGGCTTTGTTCGGCATCCTTTTCTTTTGGCAACTGCCGCATTTCATGGCGATCGCATGGGTGTACCGTGAGGAGTACGCTCGAGCCGGGTTCGCCATGCTATCGGTGTACGATCCCGAGGGGATTCGCACGGGAAGACAGGCGGTCGCGAGCGCCTTGGGCTTGCTGTTGATCAGCCTGTGCCCTTTTGTGCTGCACGTGGCGGGGGCGTGGTACTGCCTTGGCGCGCTCGTGTTGGGAGGCGCTCTCCTGGCACTCGCGGTCCAGTTCTCGTTCCGGCTCACCCGCGAGCACGCGCGTCGTCTGTTCTACGGGTCCATCCTGTATTTGCCAATGCTGCTGGGGTTGCTGGTTTTCGACAAGGTCCGGTAAAGAGGCACCCCGACAGTTGACAGTGCGGCGGTGGAGAGTGTTAATTAGCGTTCTTGGTGTTCGGGCCATTCACCAGGTGGCCCAGGCAAGCTGAATGACAGTGCATCTATGGCCCTGACTAGTGCTGTACACGAATCCGCAATCCGCGAGGCTCATGCTCCTCATCGAGACTTGGGCTTCTGGCGGACCTCTATCTTCTCCACGGATCACAAGGTAATCGGAATCCAGTATGGAATCACGGCGCTGGGCTTCTTGTTCCTGGGATTCACACTCATCATGCTGATGCGCTGGCAACTGGCGTATCCCGGCCAACCGATCCCTGTCTTCGGCACGCTTCTCCAGCACCTCGCAGGCAAGGACAGGGTCCCCGGCGGGGCGATGAGCGCCGATCTCTATAACTCTTTCGGCGCCATGCACGGCACAATCATGATCTTCCTCGGTGTGGTGCCGCTGGCGTTTGCGGCCTTCGGCAACTACTTGGTTCCCCTGATGATCGGGGCGCCGGACATGGCGTTTCCGCGAATTAACATGGCCAGCTATCACTGCTATTTCCTGGGTGGCGTCGTGATGCTGGTGAGCTTTGTCATCCCGGGCGGTGCCGCACAGGCGGGCTGGACCTCCTATTCGCCGCTGGCCACGATCATTCCGACCCATGGCCAGACGTTCTGGATTATTGGGATGGTTCTCCTGATTACCTCATCCCTGCTCGGCTCGGTAAATGTCATCGCCACGATCATCCAGTTGCGGGCGCCCGGAATGACCTGGATGCGGCTTCCCTTCTTTGTCTGGGCTCAGTTCGTGACGGCCTTCCTCTTGCTGCTCGCCTTCCCGCCACTCGAAGCCGCCGCGATCATGCAATTGATGGATAAAGTGGCTCACACAAGCTTCTTCCTTCCCACCGGCCTGATGGTTTCGGGAAGCTTGGCCCCCGTGAGCGGCGGAGGCAGTGCCCTTCTCTGGCAGCACCTGTTCTGGTTCCTGGCCCACCCGGAGGTCTATGTGTTGATCCTGCCAGCGATGGGTATTGTCGCCGAGATCATTGCCAATAACACGCGCAAACCGCTCTGGGGATACCGCTCCTTGGTCTACTCCGCGCTGGCGATCGGTTTTCTATCCTTCCTCGTGTGGGCACATCACATGTATCTGACCGGCATGGGCACCGCGATCAGCACCTTCTTCCAAACCACAACGATGATCATCTCCATCCCCTCGGTAATCATCTTGACCGCACTGTTCCTGTCGTTGTGGGGCGGATCGATGCGGTTTACCACGCCGATGCTCTTCGCGCTCGCGTTCCTCCCGATGTTCGGGATCGGAGGTTTAACCGGCCTTCCCCTAGGAATGAACTTCACGGACATCCACCTTCACGATACCTATTATGTGATCGCCCACTTTCACTATATCGTCGCCCCGGGGACGATCTTTGCGCTGTTCGCGGGCATCTATTACTGGTTTCCAAAGGCGACGGGGCGGCTGATGAGCGAGTTCTGGGGCAAGGTTCACTTCTGGTCTTCGTTGGTCTTCATGAACCTGATCTTTCAACCCATGTTCGCGCAAGGCATGGCAGGCATGTTGCGCCGTATGTACGACGGAGCGGCGACCTATTCCGCCGCCGTCAACCCGGATGCCATGGGGACTCTCAGCGACAGCGTCATGCGGGCCAACGTGACGATCTCGATCGCCGCTTGGTGTTTGGCTCTGGCCCAGGTTCCGTTCATCATCAATTTCTTCTGGAGCATCCGCCACGGGTCAAAAGCGGGTTCGACCAATCCGTGGGAGTCTACGACCCTGGAATGGCAGACGCCCACGCCACCGCCCCACGGTAATTTTGCACATCCTCCGAAGGTTTACCGGGGTCCATATGAGTACAGCGTCCCAGGGCGGGCGAAGGATTTCTTTCCCCAAAGCGAACCCGCGTAACCTCGAGGCCAGCCGATATGGACATTCCCTACACAGTTCGCGCACGTCCTGACACGGGACTCTATAACGCCAAGGTTGGAATCTGGTTGTTTCTCGCTTCCGAGGTGATGCTCTTCGGGGCCCTCTTTTCGTCCTACATTCTGCTGCGGGTCGGGGCGGCACCAGGCACATGGCCGCACGGGTTGCTTAACATCCCGGTGGGAACGATCAATACTCTGGTCTTGATCACCTCCAGTGTGACTGTCGTCATGGCTTGGGCCGCACTGAAGATGAACCAGTTCGCTCGCTTTAAAGTCTTCCAGGCATTCACGCTCCTCCTCGCGCTGACGTTCGTCGGCATCAAGTCCTATGAGTATCGTGACAAATTCACGCACTACGAGATCCTTATGACAGACGGCCGGATCGCGGACGGCCACCTGGTCGAACGCTCCGCGAAACACGTTGTGCTGCACGGACACATTGTCGCCGACCGTGCGGAATTGATGCACCCCAAACACGTGGAACACACCGAAATCCGAATCCCAACGGAGAACGTCGCCAAGATGGGCAATTACGGCCCGTGGCACAACACTTACACGGCCATTTACTTCACTTTGACAGGGCTGCACGCGTTGCACGTCATCGGCGGCGCGCTGGTGATTGGCTATTTGTGGGGCCCCGGAAGCAAGCTGTGGCGAACCGATCCCGAACGCTTTACGAATCGGGTGGAGATCTCGGGCTTGTTCTGGCACTTTGTCGACCTTGTTTGGATCTTTCTATTTCCCGTTCTATACTTGCTTTAGAGACTCGATGAATCCTCTAGAAAACACCCACGCTTCGCATCACGTTCAGCGCGAAGTGCGACGTTATCTGTTTATCTTTCTTGCTCTGCTGATTGGCACGGCTGTAACTGTCGGTGCCTATTACCTGCATTTGCCTAGCGTCGCCCTGACAATCGCCGTGGCGCTCTTCATCGCCAGCGTCAAGGCTTTCCTGGTGGCCGGTTACTTTATGCACCTCATCTCCGAGAGAAAGCTTATTTATGGCATCCTTGTTGCCACCGTCTTCTTCTTTGCCGCGCTGATGTACCTAACGGTCTGGTCGATGCAACCCACGAGCTTGATCCATATTCGAGATGTCCCTTAAAGCCTTTCACATCCTCTTTGTAATCGCTTCGACTCTGCTGACGGTTGGATTTGGTGTGTGGTCCCTCCAAGAGTTCAGAGGAGAAGGCACTGCTGCGAATCTGGTCATGGGGATTGCGTCTCTCGCTCTGGCCATCGTGCTGCTGTGGTACGGGCGATACGTTCTCCGGAAGCTCAGGCATATAAGCTATTTATGAGAGTTGCTGCTTTTATCCGACTCGTGCTTTTCTTTGTCTGTGGAACGTTAGCGCTGGCACCGGAAGCTGTGCTTGGCTGCTCCGTTTGCTTTGGCAAATCGGATTCAGCCATGGCACGCGGGATGAACATGGGGATCTTCAGTCTCCTGGGGGTGATCGCCATTGTGCTGCTAGGCGTGGCCAGTTTCTTCGTGTTCCTCGCCTGGCGGAGCGCCAGATCCCAGACCACCTTGGGGAGTGCGGAGTTGGAGAATGGGCTCACTCGATTCTAGAATATGAACCTCCTCGGCATGCCTCCCTTGGCGTCCCAGCATGGCGCCGATGTGGATAAGCTGATGCTTTACATTCACTGCCTGATGGCAGCGCTCTTCGCAGGCTGGCTGGTCTACTTTGTCTACGCGATTGTCCGCTTCCGGCGGGCAAGGAATCCAAAGGCGGACTATGTCGGCGTACGGAGCCATACCAGCAGTTATGTTGAGGTCGCCGTAGCCGTCGCGGAGGGTGTGTTGCTTCTCGGATTCGCCGTCCCCCTTTGGTCCAGGAATGTGGATCAGTTCCCGCCGGAGCAGGAGTCGACCGTGGTGCGGGTTATGGCGCAACAATTCCTGTGGAGCTTCCGTTATCCGGGCCCGGATGGAGAGTTCGGCAGGACGGATCTAGGGTTCGTGAACAGCACGAATGCCTGGGGAGTCGACCCGAGCGACCCGCGTGGTGAAGACGATTTCAGCCCCGCCTCCAGCAACGAGATGTTTGTGCCGATAAACAAGCCGGTGATTGCTCACATTACCTCCCAAGACGTCGTCCATTCGTTCAAAGTCAACTCTCTGCGCATGACCCAGGACGCCATCCCGGGGTTGCGAATTCCCGTGTGGTTCACGCCCACGAAAGAGGGGACCTATCTGATCAATTGCGCGCAGCTTTGCGGCAACGGCCATTCCGCGATGCGCGGGTACCTCCATGTGCTTAGTCAGGAAAAGTATGACGCTTGGCTGGAGGAACGAGCGAGTGCAGGAGCTGGGGCGAATCCCGCGAGCTTTGAGTGATGGACAAGGCCATGGATTTCAAGGCACCCCATCCTCTTTCGGAGGCGCTCAACGACGAAACCGCGCCTGGTCAGAGCTTCGTCCCGTGGCTGATCTGGGGGCTCTTGGGGATGGTCGTGGTTTCCGTGGCCGGTGTTTTCGCCAGTACCATTTTCAAGGCCAGCCGCCAACCCCTGCCGGACTACGGCGAAATCCCGGAGTTCA
>CAZODO010000038.1:42415-50767 GCA_964578605.1 uncultured Verrucomicrobiota bacterium
GCAATATCTGGATCGCCGACATCATCTTCACGCGCTGTCCAGGGCCTTGTTTGGACGTGACGCGACGCATGAAGGCCATCCAGGACGCTCTTTCGCCAGCCAGCCCAGTGAGATTGCTCTCGTTGACAGCGGACCCCGAGTTCGACACCCCGGCGGTGCTTCGCGAATACGCAGCACGGTGCGGCGCGGACGCGAATCGATGGGAGTTCCTGACCGGCCCGAAAGAGGCGATTTACGGACTGGCCACGGCCGGCTTAAAGCTCGCTGTCGAGGAGAACATCAATCGCAGCCCCGGCGAAGATCCGTTCCTCCACAGCACGCGCCTCGTGATTATTGATGGGCGGGGCAGACTGCGGGGCTTTTCCTCCGATAGCGCCAAATCTGATCCGGTGAAGGAGATGCTCGCCGCGGCCCGCCGTTTGGCCAAAGAGGGCTGATCGATGAGCTTGAGCGACCTGCCGACGTTGAATGCCGGGTTGAATGCGCTGAGCGCTATCTTCCTGACCGGCGGCTATCTATCCATCCGGCGAGGACGACCGGAAGCGCATCGGCGCTGGATGGTAGCTGCATTCACCACGTCGGTCCTGTTTCTGGCCAGCTATCTCACGTATCACGGGTATGTGGCGTGGGTTCTTGGGCGGGGTCCCACGCGTTTTCTCGAGCCGAGCTGGTTTCGTCCGTATTACCTTGTCCTCCTCTTGACGCACACCATTCTGGCGGCGCTCATTCTTCCGATGGTGCTGGCCACGATATGGTTGGCATTCCGAGGCCACTTTGAACGGCACCGGAAACTGGCTCGCTGGACCTGGCCGCTGTGGATGTACGTCTCGGTTTCCGGCGTCACGATTTACCTCCTGCTGTATCGAATCTTTCCGCAGCAGCCTTGAAGACAACCGCCCCGCCTGGCGGGGCGGAGCTACTTGGAGGTCCGCAGATTGCGAAGGGTGTCGCGAACCTTCGCGGCTCTTTCGTAGTCTTCGCGCCGGATGGCCTCGGTCAGGTCAAACTCGAGCTTTTCGCGCCTGGTAAGCGGCCGTTTGGCCTGGAGTTCCTTGAGCCAGACCTCGAGCGACTGGATTTCGGGGCTTTGTTCGACCAGCTCAACCCGGCCGTGCTTCTGGTGAAACTCGCGGAGCTGTTCCAGGCCATTCTTCACGGCGGCGATGGCGTCGGTGTAGTCGCCGGAGTCCAGGGCCATGGAACCGCGGGCGCGTGCCAGCATCATAAGCACCTGCGGCCGAAATTGCTGCAAGCTCCAGGCGAGTTCCTCGGTGGCGGCGTAGTTTTCGACCAGGTCAAAGGCCCTGAGGTTGCGCCGGGTGTCCCGGATCACGTCAGGATAGTTCTGGAGCTGGAACAGGCAAATGTACCGGTGATGATATTGAATGGCTTCCTGCTGCAGCCGGGCGCAATCCTCCGCGCGCAGCCGGAATGTTTCATCGCTGCCGTCATTGGCTTTGCGATGCTTGGCAAGCCGCGCTTCAAAGTATTCCAAAAGGGATTCGTAGCTGTAGGGGGTTTTCCCGTCCGGCCGGCCATGGGCATTCATTTGTAGCAGCCCAAGATCGACCCGCAGTTGAATCTTCTGAATGCCGTCCTTGCCTTTGAACTGGCGCACCCCGATCTGCCCCGATTGGTACTCCCACTCGTTGAGCAAGGGTGAGATGTCAAAGTTCATACTGAGACTATGAATGTCCCTGTGGTTCAAGTCAATGAACCAAGTCCGCCCTCCAGCCATTCAGCCATTCTCACCCTGCCCAAGGACCATAGGGCCGAACCGCCGGGCCGGCCCTGAATTGGGAATTACTGTCCGCCTGGCCCATTGCCATCCCGCCAAACAGCCATGGTCGCCAGCACTGCTCTCACCCGCGGCACTTCATGCGTCCGGAAAAGGTCTGTCCGTCCCAAAGCCGCCCAGACGGCGAAAAAGCCTTCCGCTGCCCTCACTTCTTCACCGAATTCCTCGAAGGCGTGGGGTAAAGCGTGGCAGACAGGGACGCCCAGAGTCCGCAACCTGAACGTATTCAGAAAGATCCGCATTTGGAAGCGCACGCGTGCTGCGCTGTCTCGGAGGTTGCGATAGTAAAAGCCCAACCCCGGGTCGATCACGATCTTTCGGACGCCGTGGGCGGCGGCGGATTCAATCTCCCTGGCGAACCACCCGTGCATGGCCTCGATGGGATCGGCCTCAAACTCAAGGTCCCCAGCTTCCCTTACATTGGCGGCCTGCACATAGCAGATGATCACGCCGGCATCATGGGCCGCGGCCAGTTCATACGCTTGCTCCGCCTGCGCCGGCCCCGTCAGGTTCAAGAGGTTCGCTCCGGCTTCCAACGCAGCACGCGCCACCTCGGGCGAATAGGTTTCCACCGAAACCGGCACGCCTTCGCTCCGCAACCCTCGTATGACCGGCTCCAATCGCACCCGCTGGCCTTGCGCATCAAGCCGCTCGGCATGGGCGAGGGTGGATTCGGCGCCGATATCCACCAGGTCAGCCCCTTGCGCCATGAGGACCCGTCCACGCCGGATGGCCTGTTCGGTGGTCAGGCAGACGCTCTCGCGATACCAGGAGTCGGGCGAGAGGTTGATGACCCCCATGACAAACGGGCGGGAGTTAAACTCCAGCACACGCCCATCGATGGAGAACTCCCGCACCCGGGCAGGGGCTGCATCCGAATATCTGGCGTGCAACTCGGCGAGTTCTCCAAGCGTCAGCATGGGCTCAGGATGACGAAGCGCCTCGTGTCCGCCAGCCGAAAGTTGTGCTCGAACACGATCCGGGATGGCATCGCTCTCACCCGCCAACGCCGACTTGGCGGTCCGGCTCCAGGCAAAACGCGGATTCTGTCGGTGTTTCCTCTGGAATTGCTGATGGACGCGTGGTAAACGAAGGGGTCGAAGAAACTTGGTCCCGAACATGACAGGTCCTGATCACCTCCAAAACCACTACTAAGCGTATGCGTTCATTCCTTCGAACATCCGCCCGGGTTGCCGGACTTCTGGCGCTCATGACTGCCGCCGGTCTCCCAAACCTGGCCCGAACGATTGACGACTTCAACGACAACACCAAAACCGACTGGGAGGATGCCGGCTTCGGCGTCGGCAAGAGCACGGAGGTTAATGGGCAACTCAAGTTCGAGATCCCCGCTGCCGGACAGCCGCTTTTCTTCGCCAGCACCAAGACGTCCGAGACCTTCACGCTGCAGGACGGCCGGACGATCGAGTTCCGGGTCGATATGATCAGCGGGAATAGCAAGGATTCGTTCGCGATTCTGTCCTGGACGCCGACGTCGGCGCCGGTCACGAGCCTGGCGGGATACGCCCTTGCCAAATCGAGCACCGACGTGCTCATCACGAAGGGTATCAACAAGTACTTCTACAACGAGAACCCGGAACCGGCGATCAAGAACGAAAATGTCACCCTGGTCCTCTCGCTCACGGGCGCCGGCAGCAGCGTCATTATCAATGCCAAGATTCTCGACAAAGACAACAACAACGCGGTGCTGTTCGACAAGACGTTCGTCGACACCCCGGCGGCTGACATCTTAAGCGACGGCAACGATGATCCGGCTCCCGCTTACCTTGGCACTGGCCACTTCGTGCTTATGGAATACGAGGATTTCGAGGCTGGCGGACCAGACGTCTACGAAGTCGTGCTCGACAATGCGGAAGCCTACGTCCTGGACCGTGCGACGCTGGATGACTTTAACGACAACCAGAAGACCGATTGGCAAGACGCGGGTTTCGGTGTCGGCCAGAGCACGGAAACCGGAGGGCAATTCAAGTTCGAAATCCCCGCCGCCGGCCAGCCGTTGTTCTTTAGCAGCACCAAAACATCCCGCACGTTCGATGTCACCGATGGGCAACGGATCGAGTTCAGCGTCGATCTGGTCAGCGGCAATGGGAAGGATTCCTTCGCCATCCTTTCTTGGACACCGACCTCCGCTTCCGTGACCGCTCTGGCGGGCTACGCCATCGCGAAATCTACCACGGACATCCTGATCACCAAGGGGATCAACAAGTACTTTTACAACGAGAACCCGGAACCGGAAATCAAGAATGACAACGTGACCCTCGTCCTCTCGCTCACGGGCGTGGGATCCAGCGTCGTTATCCATGGCAAGGTCCTCGACAAGGACAACAACAACGCGGTGCTGTTCGAAAAGACCTTCGTCGATACCGCCGCCGCCGACATCCTCAGCGATGGCACCGATGATCCCGCCCCGGCCTACCAGGGAAGCGGCCATTTCGTCCTGATGGAGTACGAAGACTTCGAAGCAGGCGGTGTGGACATCTATGAGGTCATCTTCGACAACGCGGTGGCCGCCGCCCCGCCCGTTGTGGGCAACCTGGCGCCGGTGATCGGAGAAGTGCAACCCGCGGAATTCGCCAATTTCCTCCCCGCTTCCACTCAGGTGTCGTTCAAAGTGACCGATGACAAGCCGCTCGTGGACAACCAGATCAGCGTCACGTTGAACGGCGAAACGTTTACCTCGGCCAACGGCTTGACGCTCGCCGGCACGGGCAATGCGCGCACGGCCACTCTGGGCGGCCTTGAGCCCAACGCCACTTACGCAGCCAAACTCCAAGCGGTCGATTCGGATGGCGCCACCAACAGCTTCAACCTTTACTTCGACACTTTCCTCACAAGCAATTTCGTGATCGAAGCCGAGGATTACAACTTCGCCGGCGGCCAGTTTTACAACAACCCCATTCTCATCGCCGAATTGACGGGCCCGGTCGAGGGCGCTTACGCGGGCCAGGCTGGCATCCAGGATATCGATTTCTCCGATACCCGGGCCTCAGCGAACAATTATCCCTATCGCCCTGACGACCCGATCGGGACAAAGCGAACTCTGGACGCCACCCGCGCGAAATTCACCGCCGCTGGGGGCGCTGCCGGCGAGATTTACGACTACGACATCGGCGAGATCGAAACCGGTGAGTATCTGAATTACACCCGGGATTTCCCGGCTGGCTCCTACGAGGTCTACCTGCGTGAGTCGCTGTTCAACACGATCCAGGCGGAAACGCTCCTGGAGAAGGTGACGAGCGATCCCACCCAACCGGACCAAACCGCCACCACGCTTGGCTCGTTCCTCGGCTCCAGCTCCGGGACCAAGTTCCGCAACGTGCCGCTTACCGATGCTTTGGGGCAGAAGGTGGTGGTCCGGTTGTCGGGGAGAGAAACGCTTCGCCTGAGGCAGGTCACCCCTGACCCCTCCGATGGCAATATCTACCAGAACTACCTCATTTTCGTGCCCGCTTCGGAGACGGGCACGCAGCACGCCGCCGTCACCTCCGTCACCCCCGCCGCCGGGAGCACTTACGAAAGCATCGCGCCTCTCGTCAGTGCCACCATCCAGAACCGCGACACCACGGTAAAGACCAATTCCATCCTTATGCAAGTGGATGGCCAGGCGGTCACGCCTTCCATCGTGGGGACCGAGACCGGCGCGACGGTGAGCTACAAGCTGGAGCCCCTTCCGGCCGCCAATTCGAGCCACAGCGTCGCCGTGGTCTTCACGGACAACGAAGACTTCACGCAAACGAACGAATGGAATTTCACGCTCGTTTACAAGGCTCTGGGCGCCGCCAATGCCATTCAGGGCACCGGCCAGGAGCGCGGGTTCAAGATCCGCGTCGTTCAAGCTCCGTCCGGCAGCGGGCTCGAGAACAGCCTGGGACGCGCCGAAGACCAACTCGCCCCCAACTCGAGCATCCCGGCTTATTACTCCACCAACGTCATCGAGCAGGTTGTCAACTTCTCCGAAATGGGCCCCGACAGCGCCGATGGCTATTTCGAAGGCGACCTCCTCATTCCGGGGTTGATGATCGAAGAGAATGGTTCCGACGACATCGCCATGGAAATCCTGACCTATCTCGAACTCCCGGCGGGCACCCATCGCTTCGGAGTCCGCTGCGACGACGGCTACAAGATCGTCTCCGGCGCTTCGCTCACCGACAGCACCACCGCGGCCCTCATGTTCCGCAATGGAGGAACGGCCGATGAAACCGCTGATTTCGTTGTCCCGCGCACCGGGTTCTACCCGTTCCGGATGGTCTGGTACGAACGCGGCGGCAGCGCGCACGTTGAATGGTTCAGCGTGAACCCGGCAACGCAAGAACGGACGCTCATCAACGATCCGAACTCCCCCACCGCCATCAAAGCCTACACGTCGGTGGCCGCCGCCACGCCCGAAGTGGTGCTGGAATCCAAGGTGCGGATTACCGACGCGTTCACGGTCGACTCCACGGCGACCGTTGATACTGCCGCAGGCACGGTTTCGGTGCCGATGACCGGCCCGAGCGGGTTCTACCGGCTGCGTTACACAGGGCAGTCCATCATCATTACGGGTTATCGGGTCACCGGCACCACCCTCACGATCCTCTACTCCGACAACAGTCGGTAAACGGTTCCGGTTCGAAGGGCCGAGCCACAGGTTCGGCCCTCCTGCCTCCCTGCCAAGGAATGGGTCCCGACGGGGCGCCCTGCCCTCTTCACCCGAAGATGGACAGAAGCCCGAAGTGGGCTTTGGGACTGTGCATTTGACTGTTGCCGTCTATCGGGTGGAGCGCTGATCTGCAACCGGCTTTATCGGACCCCTTCGTCATGGCCGTGCCGCCTTTTCCAATCTAGCGGCAGCCAGGAAAGCCGCTCACAGAGCGGCACTCCGAAAGGGCAACGGATTATTGCCAGTTCCGCCCCCAGTTCGCACAACTTATTACGATCACAAGAGTCCGAGTGCGTAACCGGGCGAGATGTCGCACAGTCCGGTGACAACTTGTCACGAACCAGTCTGGAAGCGGTCAACGAGAGGGGTGTCCAGGCTCCGTCCGTAGTTGCTATATGGTTGCTATATGCTTGCCATAGGATTAGCATAGGCTAGAATATGGTAATATTATAGTATGTATTTGTTTCTCTGCTGTTAACATGGCATTTGCAGGCGAGGGAGAGGGGTTTGATCTGCCCAAATGCCCTGCTCCAGGGTCGATTACGATCACGAGCGCCGACGGCTTGCTCTTACGCATACGCTCACGCTCACTCGCCACCAAGATGGTCGGTTTGATCACGAGCCTTTCTCCCGGCTGCTTCCGTGAGAACCCGGCGCCCTATCGGGAAAAGAGCAAGCGTAAGAGCAAGAGGCAGAGCGGGAATGGGGGGCTGCAGGCAGGGGATGTCTGAGGAGCCAAGGAGGAGGCCGGTGCGGCCCTGTTCCCTTTCCAGGACGGTCTTCTGTCAGCCGCCACCCACAACGAAGGGGATAGAGACCCAATTCCGGTTCGATTCAGCGCGGTCCCGAGTCTGAGAAAAGTCCGTCGGAAACAAGCAAATGATTCTTATCCAATGGTTTGCATCTGCCACAGTCCGGGTTGGCCCCGCGGCTGCTACGAAGATGGGCGTGCTTAAACAACGTGGAGTTGATGCGGAAACTCGGAAGTCGTTCCCTTAATATGGAAACAAAGTCAGTCGTTCAAAGAACTCTCGCTACGTTCCTGACCCTGGGTGCGCTTGTGGCACTCCCCGTCGGAGTGGGCGCAGCGGCGCCAGTGGATCTTCCCCATGACGGACGGCCAGGCGGCGGTCCGCCAGACCACGTCAAGCCGGGTGCGCGCATCCTGGAACTCGAATACGAGGCCGTTCCCCACGAAGTGACGGCGCCCAAGGGCGAGGTGGAGTTTCAATTGCGCATCAAAAACCAGACGAAAAGGCCAATCCAGATCCTCTCAATTACGGAAAGCCTCGTTGAGGGCGATCTCGTGCCAGTTGACGGCCTCAGACTGGCTGCAAAAGAGAGATGGACCCAATCCATAACGCGGGAAGTAAGCGGCGCAGTCGGCGACGTCGTTCAGAGCACGGTGACGGTCGTCGTGCAAGTGGGTCAGGAGATCCAGGTGCCTTTCCAGGCGCAAGCCGCCGTTTGCATCAAGGCTGCCGACTCGGACGAGGACGACGACCCGCCCGTCCTGGTGCAAGCAACCATCGGTGACCGGGTCTGGCTCGATGCGGATAGAGACGGCGTTCAAACTGCCGGCGAACTGGGCGTTCCCGGAGTCCGCATCCGCCTCTTTGGCGTTGCCGGAGATAAACTGCTCGAGGAAGTCGAATCTGACGTCAACGGCAACTATGCCTTCGAAGGAGAATACCCCGAGCACGTCTACCTGAAAGTCTCCCCTCCCAAAGGGTACGCGTTCACGGCTTGGCAATCCGGCGCGGACAGGATGATCGATAGCGATATCGATCCGGCGAGCGGCAAATCAACCGAGATCCAGCTAGGCGTGACCGATGCGGACCACTCAGGACAGTGGGACATTGGCTTGGTCGAGCAGAGCACGGAGGAAATGGGATGG
>CAZODO010000039.1:0-50260 GCA_964578605.1 uncultured Verrucomicrobiota bacterium
ACTCCCTTCCCTCCCCAATAATGAGAAAACCCTGGAGACCGTGAGTTGCACCCGCAACGGCGCCAACGGCGGCGCAACGGCGGGGCAACGAGGCTGCACGCTATTGCGCTTTGCATTTATCGCCGCCTCGAGTTCACTGGGATGCCTTGAGAGCTACGAATCTGTCCATGCCGCGGTTGACGTTATGGCTGCTGGGTTTGTGCCTGGTTTTGCTGGCGGCGGGCGCCGGCTGTACGCGATCCACTCTGCCGGAGGACGCCCCTCTGTCTTCGGCGACGAATTCGGCACCGGCAGACCAGACGAACGCCGTTTTGGAGCCGCCCAACGAAACGGGGGCAACCGGGAGTTCTCCCCTGCCGGCGGGGCCTCTTTCCGACCGTGGACCGGCGGCTGCTGAACCCAAACCGGTGCCGACTGTCGGACAGACCGCGGAGGCGCCCGTGGAAAACCGGCCAGACACAGGCGTTCCCCTATCGGTCATCTGGCTCGAAGCGATTCGATACATTTACCGGATCGACATCGTTCAACACAGCACCAACCAGCTTCCCAATACCCCGGAACCGGCGACGGAGGAGATTTCCACCGGGCTCAGCTATGCGCTGATCGCGAAGAGCCCGGCATCGGATGGCTCGCGCGAGCTGGAACTCGAGCTTCTGGCGTTCGACACGGAAATCCGGATCGGATCCGAGGTGGTCGTGAAATTCGATTCGGCGCATCAATCGGATGAAAGCGAAAGGACGCCTCCGATCCCGCAAGCGTACCGGAATGTTGCCGGATCCAAGGTGCGCCTCCGGGTCGGGCCTGGTGGCAAAGTGGAGGGAGTCCTGGGCTACGACGAATGGGTCCGGAGCGTGGCCGGCGAGCCGGCCGGGCCTGCCCGCCAGATGTTGGTGCAGCAGTTTAACCCGGGGTTCTTCCAGCAGTTGGCCGATTTTGGGCGAGGCTTGCCCGATGGCCCGGTTTCGCCGGGAGACCACTGGCCCCACCACATTCAGATGCCCGCAGGCGAACTCGGCACGATCACCGCCGAATCGGACATTGAGTTCGAGGAATGGCTGGCCCGCGACAAAGACAAATTCGCCGTGATCCACGCAAGAGGGACGCTCTCCAGCCGCTCGGAGAACGCGGAGAATGGGAAACCGCGCATGTGGATTGAGCGGGGGACGGTCGAAGGCCGATCGTGGTTCGATCCGCAAATGGGCGTGATGGTGGAGTCTGGTGTCGAGCAATCGATGCGCGTCCGGGCTGAAACGCCGGTCCAACCTGGGGAAAGCCAAAGCGCGACGTCGGGTTTCACCAGCGATATCGGGCAGAAAGTCACGGTGAAGTTGATCGAGGTTAAAAAAGGTCCGAATTGAGAAAGTCTGCGACAAAGGCGCCGAATCCGGCCTTTTGGGACAAGTTTTGTGACGCCGGGCGGCCTTACTCCAAACCTAGAACCTCGCTTCGCAAGCGCCCGATAATATGCTTCGGAAGGCGCGCATCGAGCGAGCCGGCCAGCGGCAATTCGGGTCCCACATGCCCGTCGCAAAAGGCGGCGCTGGCGCGGCCGGCGTGCCGGAAATGCACCGTCGGCTCGGTGGTGTTGATGTAGTAAAATTCTTCGAGCATCGGGCGGTCTGGCGAGGCGGGGGGCTGAAAGGTGTTCACTTGCGCGGAGTCGGCAAGGAAAACCGTCTGGCTGGGCGAGTGAATCTTGGCGACGTTCACGGGCGGTTCGTGGGCGGCGGAAGAGAGGGCGAGATTGTAGCCGTAACCGTATGACGCCCCGGTCGCTTTCGCTTTGAGTTCGAGGGCGGTGTAATTGAAAGCAGGGCATACCTCGACACCGCGTCCGCCCAAGTAGGAGTAAAGCGCGCCCCGCGCCAGGTCGAATTCACGCTGGCCTTCTGCGCCGTCCTGAATCCAGCCAAACCAGTAGATCTGGCCGCCGTTCGTGGCACCGGCACGCCAACGAAAAGCTGCCCCGGCGTTGTCGTCCCAGTACATTTGCCCGGCCAGCGCCAATTGCCGCAGGTTGCTGGCGCAACGGACCTGGCGGACGGCGCCCTTGGCACGGGACAAGGTGGGCAACAGCATCGCCGCAAGCACCGCGATCACGGCCACGACGGCGAGCAACTCAACCAGCGTGAAGCCGGTGCGCGCCTTGGGTCCGGACCCTCCGGCCTGCATCCCTTCGCGAGCGCAGCCGCGTTGTGTCGAGGCGTGGGTCATTTCAGCAATTCTCGTTTCTTTGGGAGCGGCGGCGTCGACGCCGCTCGTTCATGGCCGTGTCAAAGAGCCGGCTGCAAGCCGGCGCTCCGAAGAGGCCTTCTCGGCTCGCACACGGTAGAACGCGCCCGCGGGAGCGGACCGCGTTTCGTCCTGCAGCACAAGTTCGCCGCTGCCGGACACCGCGGCGGAGATGGGCCGCCATTCTTTCCAGTCGACCGTTCGCTCCAGTGTGAACAGCCAGTTGGGGTGTCCGGTGAAAGCAGCGTGCATGACGCCGTCCACCAGGTTCGCCCGGAGTTGGACTGCAGGCGGGGCGGGAAATGACAGGGCCAGGTTGTCGATAATCCCTTTGGCAAGCAACGATCCCCCTGCCCCTTCGTCGCTGTAACTGTTGATTGAAACGGCGTCCACTTGGAAATCGGTGAAGTTTGCCCCGAGCGTCACGTCTTTTACCGGACCGAGCGTTTCGGCCCCGCGATGAATGGTCGTCGCAAGCGTCTGGTTCGCCGCGGTGTATCGCATCGTGATGTGAAACTCGGCCCCGGGCTCGAGTGGGAGCACTGTAAATCCGAGGGTGAACTGGCTGTTGCTCGAGATGATCACAGGCCAAACCGTCGCGCCGTAGCCCGAATCCGGGAAGTAATCGAACTCGAGCAGGTTTGGCGACTGGCTGCCTGTGCCGCGCAGGAAGCCCGGACCTGTTGCCTGGGACACGTTGATCAAGCCCAAGGCCAGTTCGAACGTGAAAGGCTTCTCCGGATGGATGCCCACCGCGATCTCTTCGATCTGCAGATCGAAGCTCAGTTCCAGGTCATCGTTCTTCCCCAGAACCGTTCCCAGCGGACGATAAAAGTAGCTGTTCGCCGACGCGGAATCCCAAGTGACACGCAGGTTTTGCGCGGCGGAATCCCAGCAAAACAACTCGGCATCCCCAAACGTCACCCAGCCTCGGTCGAACGGATCCGAAGCGAAATTCTCGACGAGGGTCGTCTCGCCCGATACGGCCGCGAACCCATCGATCTCGGCCGTCTCGCTGAGAACGTCGATCCGCACATATCGCGCCTCCGGAAGGAAGACCCTTTGCCCGTCCGAATCCTGCGCCCACGAAAGATCAAACCCCGCGCCGCCCGCCGATCCGCCATAGCGCGCGCGGACCCGATCCAATCCGAGCCCGGCGAAGTCCGAGTTCCTCAAGGCGGGGTTGACCGGTCGATTAAACTGCCCGGCGCCGTCCGTCGGGAAGAAGGCATCGACCCCGGGTGCGCGGGCGGGATCAAGGGTGTAGTAGCGAACGTTATCCGCGCTGACGGAAACGCGCGTCGCGCCTGGATTGGCGCCGAACAATGAACCGTCTGTGATGCCGCCGCCGGTGAAGTTGCCATTCGTGATGACGAAACCGGCGCTGCCGAACACGATAAAATCGATCCCGAACGGGTGGGCGTCGCTGTTGGGAATCGGGTTGGCGAAAGCAACCGTGAGTGATCCGCCTTCACCGATCGAAACCAATTGATCTCGCGTATAGGGCGGGTTGAACGGGTCCACCGGGCCGCCAAAAGGTCCCGGGATGCTCCGTGACGGTTCACCCAGTGCAGCGGCGGCGTTGGTGTATCCCAGGCCGGATCCAAACTCCGTGGCGAAACCCATGCCCGGGGTATAGGAGACGACGGTCTCGGCGAAGTTCACACCCGAGGCGGCTGACGAGCCAAGGCCCATAGCGCTGGCACACGCCAGCAAAGCAATCCATTCTCTGCGCATTCTGATCTTTCCATTCGAGTCGGCCAAGAGGCAGACAGTTCGAGTGCAGGAGACCAGTGACAGAGCTTGAAGACAAAAAAACCTTCAAGCTCGTCAATTCGGAGAATGAAGGTTCAGCGAAACCCGCCAGAACCGCTGGCCGGGGCTGGTCTCATCCTTCTCTTTGACGGAGAAGCTGGCCATCGGAGGATCAGCAATTCTGGTCTTGTTCGGAGCGCTGGCTTGCAGCCGAGTTCAGCCGTCACCAGTTCGTGGCGGCGAACACGAAGCCGACTGCAAGCCGGCGCTCCGAAGGCTGAGAATCGCTGTCGAATGATGGCCTCGACGAGCACAGTCAGACCGGTATCCTGACTTTGGGCCTCCAATCTCGCTCCCGCCTTCCCGCTCGCCATTCGAGCAGTGGCCCCGGGAGTCTGTAGCCCATTACAGTGGCGCAACCGTCCCCGATTCGCACGGGGTTCCCTGACGTCTGACTGCAACGATGGTGGAATGTTATCCACCCTTTCAAAGAGCCGATCTCTTGTTAGAGCCGGGGACGGCAATTGCAAGGAAATTCACCGCACTCATTCTGAGTTTCTGAGTTGGGCGCATGACGAAGTTCTTCAGAGAGATGGTTTCTGCAGCAATTCGCATTATCAAGTATCCAGGGTTCTATATCCCGCAGAGACTTCCGAGTGACCGCGCCGAAGGCGCCAGGACTCGTCAGCCCGGGGGGACCACCCCGGGAACTCATCCCCTTCACGTTCTTTTGCCCTGAACTGGGCAAGACGAACTCGGCCCGTTCAATTCCAGACCTGCCGTTCGTCGTAGGCGTGTCAGACGCGCGCGGATCCTTTCGGAAAGGACCGGTTGACGGTGTTGGGTGCTGAAAATCAGATGAACCAGGACTTTAGACACGGATGGTGGCACAGGGGTCGTGCCCGTTTCAGGGCAAAGCGTGTTGGCGTGGCCAAGTTCCCAGGGCGTTTGCCCTGAGCTGACGAGTGAGGGCGGGGTCGGCGCGACATTCGGCTGGTTTGGATTCGGTGAAGATCGGCACTGAATTCGGTATAAAATCATGTCAAACACATGGTAAACACATTGTAAATACATGGTAAACGCATGATGACATGAGTGTAACGTGCGTTTAGCGTGCGTTTAGCATGTGTTTAGACCGAGTGAAGAGTGATGCGAGCGGGTATCGATGCCGCAATCGGACGCGGCGATGGTCACGTGTTTCAACGACGCCACCCCAGCGTTTGTCTTCTTTTCCGCAGAGGAAAACGAGGTGCGGGACTAAGGAGATGGGCTATGTGCCTTAATAGACAGGCTTCAAAAGCACGCCTTGCCCGGCGGCGAGCCATTGTTGTTCGCCCGTGAACGGCGCAAGCTGGCCTGTGTACGGCGAGACCATCTGCACGCGCTGAGGTTTGGTGCGGAATTGCGGAAAGCAGGGACGCGATTTGACAAAATCTTTGTTCACGATCATCACGTATCGGCTGCCGTCTTTGTGGGTGAAATCGCCCGCCATGAACTCGCCTTCGTTCATCCCGCTGAGCAGCGCGCTTTCGCCTGGGCGGTGCGAACCGTCCGGGAGAGTGCCGAAATGGTAGACATCATCGGACGTCAACGCCATCAGGGTGGGCGCCAGCTTTCCCACCTGCAGATTCACGTTCTGCATGTGTTGCCAGGTGGCGGTGGGATTTCCAAATTGATCGATGGGCGCCGCGCGGTAGTTGCCAATTTTCGGCGCGAAGTAAGTGAAGTAAGCGATGCCGCGTCCGCCGTAGGCCAGGGTGGTATAGACCTGGAACCGCATATCCGCCGCGTTCAGTTCCCGATAGTTGAAATGCGCCGCGGTGAGCACAATGTTCCAGAACGAAAGCCCGTGTTCCTTTGCGGCCGCCCGCATCTGCTCGAGGTTCAGCCAATAGCCGCGCCGCAGCGAACCGTCATCCATGAGAGCGTAATGATCGTAACTGAGGATCGTGGGCTTGCACGTGGCAATGAAGCGCTCGAGGTGCTCTTCGTAGGTTGGGGTCCCGAGCTGTTGCGCGTTGGCGTAGTTGGGAAACAAGTTGATGTAAGGCCATTTGCCAGGTGCCATTTCGCGGACGAGCGCGGCAATTGTGCCCAGCCCGGCGAAATGCGCGGCGCCCGGTTCGTCCCGCAGATAATATCCGAAGACAGCCGGGTGACGGCCGGTTTCCGCGACGAGGCTGGCCACGTTCTTTCGCGCAGCTGCTTCGTCAACGTGATCCCAGTCGTAATGCGACGTCCGCGGATCGGACACAATGGCTTTGAGTCCGGCGGCATGGCACAGGTCCAGGTCTTTCGGAGCGACGAAACCCGCAACCGTCAGACCGCAGTCGCGCATTCTCTCGAACTCCGCCGCGCTTGAAGGCGCCGAATTCCACGCCATCAAAGGGAACATGGAACCGGTGCTTTCCGATTCATCTTGGGGTTCGGCCACTTGACCGCACACCAGGGCGGACGGAAGGAGGAAACCCAGAAGAAGCACGAGCCAGCCGTTGGGATGGAAAATGCCGGATGGGTAGAGAAGAGGGATGGCTTTCACGGGGTCCACCATGGTCGAACGGCCAGCTGATGGCCAGACCAATCCAGGGTCAAACGCCTCCGACAAACCCAAGAGAGTTGTCAGATTACCGAAGCACTATCGAGAACCCGGCCTGCTCGAAATGATGGCCGCCGGAGAACGTATCCCTAAGGTTGAGGCCCGCTTCAAGCCGGGTCCGCTCACACCACTTCCCGGTATACGTCCGGATGCGGACGGGAGATGATGACGGCGTTGACCAGCATGCCCGCGTTGGAAAGGATCGTCCGGCCGACTGCCACGGACGCCTGCACAGATGCGACGTCGCCGGTCATGGTGACGAAGGCTTTCCCGCCGAGCGCCATGGCCAGTCGAAGTTCCAGGAGCGTGACGTTGGCCGCTTTGGCGGCGGCGTCGGCCGCTTGCACCAGCGTGGCGATGTTGAACGACTCCAAAATTCCCAGGGCGCCATTCGGCTGCACCGGCTGGGTCCGCCCGAGGGCGGCGAAGACGTCCGGATGCACATTGGGCGCGACGAATTGATCGATAAGGCAGCCGTCGGCCGCTGCGGCACCAGCGCTGATGGCACTGGTGACCGCGGCAGTTTCGCCGCCGATCAGGACCATATATTTCCCGGAGCAAATGGAGCGCGACAAAAGCAGGCGCACGGTGCCGGCTTTGAGCATGGTGTCGGCCACTTGGAATCCGGCGGCGACGCTGGACAGTTCAATTAACCCAATAGCTTTGTCGTTCATGAAATCCTCGTGAGAATAATGCGCGCCGCGTCAACACTTTCGATCCTGCCCGCAAAAGGAGCATGAAGCACCGCCCCGAGCGCGCCGGCTGGGACTTGTCCCAGCGGTTGGCCGGCGGCCACGGTCTCCCCGGCACGGACCAGGGGCTGGTTGGCCGCCCCGGCGCTCTGTTTGAGCGGGAGAATGGCCTGGCGCGGCGAGACCGGGAGATTCTTAAGGGGTGCGGGCCGGTCGTATTCCTCCACTCGAAGGCGTCGCACGAGCGCTTTAATTGGCACACGCCGCCCCTCGCGCATCGGATGCGGATGGGCAGGAGCGGGTCCGCTCCATTTCACCCCGGCGCGGCGCAGTTCGGTTTTGGCGGTGTCGCAGGCTTCTTTTGGGAAGAGCTCTTCCGGGCAGGCAAACAGGGTGCAGAGCCCGCATGCGCAGCACAGGGCAGCCCAGGGATTCGCGAACCCTTCGCCTGTGGCGGTGAATCCGAGCGAGCGCATGACCTGGTGCGGTTCGACGGCGTATCCGAGGAGAAACCGCGGGCAGTACTCGGTGCAATAGCGGCACTGGTCGCAAGCGGATTTGCCGATGCGCGCCTGGGCGACGGGCGGCTTGAGCTTGCGTTGAATCACGTGGTGTCCCCGGGGCAGAACGACCACGCCGGTGGTTGTCTTGGTGACCGGCGTGTTGAGGTCGAGAGACGTTTCACCCATCATGAGTCCGCCAAGGCAAAGAACCGGATCGTCCGTGGTTAGGCCGCCGGCTGCGGCAACACAATCCGCCAGCGGCGTTCCGATCGGGACGGCAAGGGTGACTGGAGCGTTCACCGCACCGGCCACCGTCAAGGTCTTGTGGGTGACCGGCGCATGGCGAGCGGCCGCGGCGATATTCACGAGCGTTTCCACGTTGCTTACTACCACCCCGGCCTGGAGCGGAATGCCCAGGGGCGGCACAAGACGTCCGGTCACTTCATACACCAGGTCGTACTCGTCACCCGCCGGATAGTAATCGCCCAAGAGGTGGACACGAACGGGAGTCCCTTTAGCCGCAGCCTGCACCGCGTCGAGCGCGTGGCGGTTTTTGGCTTTGATCCCGATGACGCCGTCCTTGGCGCCCACGGCCTCCATGGCGAACTGCATGCCTGCGACAAGGTCGGCCGCGTGCTCCTCCATAATCGCCGCGTCCTTGTGGAGCAAGGGCTCGCATTCGGCGCCGTTGGCGATAACGGTGCCGGCTTTCGCCGACAGTTTCACATGGGTGGGAAATCCGCCCCCGCCAGCTCCCACCACTCCCGCCAGCCGGACTTGTTCAACCAGGTTCATGGCCACAAGGAAATGCTTATCCCACCCCACCCAGGTGCTGGCAATGCAAAAGGGTGGCAGAACGCTCGTTGCGTGGGCGACCAGACTACGTGTAAATAGCGACTGGGAGATTACCCGCAGCATCCGCCAGCGGTTTGGCAGGCTCCTGGGTGAAGTTCTTCTCCGGTGACGCATGCAACATCGACACCTCAACACCAATCGATGGACGGCCGCCACGGTCGATTCCGTGCTCGAACGAGGCTCTTCCCGATTGGAAGGAGCTCTTCTCGGCCGTCTGTGCGGACGCAAGAGTTGCGGAGTTGGCCTTGCTCGTGGTGACGGAGCACGATCTTGGCGGAGCATCAATGCTGGCCGTTCTCCAAGACCTCACTCGGAACAAATTGTTCCGGTCTGCGTAACGCGCTCGCTATCAGATCGTTCCATCTTTGGTGACTCTTAGTCACCAAGCGGTCACCGCGTTCGGGCGCGAGATCTCCTGTAATCCAGCCAGCGGGCTTTGGGTCCTGTGTCGCGGAAACCAGCCAGGCCAGAACATTCAAGGATCCAATTCGACCTGAGCGGTGCGCAGCTGCAAGAGCAGGGCAAGAGGGTTTGAAATCAGCGCCCTGGACCGGCATCGCCGGTTCAATGATCCTGTGCAGTTCTGCGAAGAGAGCTTGAATGCGTTTTTGCCCGATTTGCGAATAGGCAACCCGTAATGAGCGCCGACCGAGCGCTACCTTGACGCTGCGCGCTCGGAATATCGCTGCGTTGCCGCGAGTCGAAGGTCCCGGAAGATAATTCTGCGAGACCGCCACACGCAGAAAAGCAGCCACGCGACATATCCGAGAATCCAAAAACCCGCATTTTCAAGCCACTGGGGACACCAGCCGAAGAGTGAATGAAACGTCATCGAGGCGCCTGCCAGCGCGAACAGCGGAATGCCCGTCACCTGCAACAAGGCGATTCCGCTGGCTTCGCCGATATTCCGCGCGAACAAAGTCCGGCGCAGGCTGACCCAGCACAGCGCAATCAAGGTAAGCGGCGCCAACACAATTCCGCTCAGCCAGGCTGCCACCCAGAAGCCACGATCTTCCGGGTCCAGCATTCCTCCGAAACCATCGGTTGCCAAACCGCTGATCATCAACGCCAGCGAGAGTAATGTCACGAGGCCCCAGGGCGTTAGATACCGGCGGCGCAAGGTTAACCACTGGCCTTTGACAATCTCCCGGACTGAAACCGGAGTGCAGAGCAACAGTTCAAGCGCGCCGCTTTGGCGGTCTTCAACCAGGCGCCGGGCGGCCTCCGCCGGAACCGCGACCGCCAGAGTAGCGAGCCAAGTTGCCGCCAGACCCCCCGCAAGAACGACCAGGATGTTAAACCCTTGCCGCGCCCAACTCAGCCAACCTAGCCATCCCCAGAGAAGTGCAGCCAGGCAAACGTATAGCCAGATCTGTATGCTCGCCCACCGGTACCGAATTGAGAGCCACAGAAACGGATTCAAGTCGAGCAACCGTGTTCGGAATGAAACGGACGAACTCCGGGCACTCATGAAAGCCCAGCCCTGCTTAGTCGTCCGTGCGCTCTTGCCAGCTTGCCAACGGCAGACCCGTGGCAGAACGATTCCAGCAAAACCAAGCATCGCCCAAGCAACCATGTGACTCCCGAGCAGAGGGTGCCAATAGGCCGTCGCTCGTAATCCACCCACCACTGCCGGGACGTGCGCCATTGCCTCCAGGGGATTCACGCACTGGAACCCGCCGACCCACTCACGAAGCCCGCCAACTGGGAGGAGTGCCCCGACGGGAGTGGCAAGAGCCATGGCCGGAAGGATCATGAGAATGCATCCGCTCACGGCTTTCTCCTCGTCCAGGAAGACCGCCGCGAGCATTCCGAAACAGAGGCCAAAGAACAGGGCATTAGCGCACCCCAGAGCCATGAGGCAGGACTCTTCAAGTCCAAATCCTGCGATGGCCATCGGCAAGACCAAGGCAGGAACGGCCGCGAGGAACGCATCCACTTGGACTGCCATCGCCCCGAGTAACTTGCCCATCAGAATGTCGTGCCCACTCAGCCGGGTGAGGAGCAATAACGGCAGGGTTCCTTCTCGCCGTTCGGCGGCCAGGAGCCTCGATCCGAGCGTAATCCCGACGCACACCAGGAGCAATGGACCTATTGAGGCGATGGGGGCGGCTCGCACGAACGCCGCAATACTGAAGTGGTCCGCCCAGCGCTCGGCGGAGGCCAGAACGATGACCGCCAGTCCGCTGACGGTTCCCACCGTGATTCGTTCCTTGCGCAAACGGCGATGATGCCGCTTGGACAGAAGGTCGCGCGCAAGGACCGGGAGCATGTTCATAGACCGCATCACGGCGGGACGTCACCTGCAAGCAACAGGTCCGCCCGTTCTCGGTTAGACCCTCCAGAGGCGGATTGGTTCCGCGCCGCCTCATTTTTGTGCCGGAGTCAACGTCGATAACAGTCACCCTTCGGTCACCGCGATCGCACGCGAGATCTCCCGTAAAACCTCGCCGCATTGAATGCCTGCCAAGTTTATGCCAGCTTTCACAATGAAGGATGGCTTTCGCACTGAATCGGATTCCATGGGGGAAATGCGCGTCCCTGCCGGTGCGCTTTACGGGGCCCAGACGGCTCGCGCGGTAGAGAACTTCCCAATCAGCGGCCTGCGCTTTTCACGGCGGTTCATTCGTGCCCTGGGATTGATCAAGAAACATGCCGCGGCCGCGAATGCTTCGCTTGGGCTGCTGAGCGAAGAGCTGGCCAGCGGGATTCAGCGCGCCGCGGGGGAGGTCATCGTGGGCAAACTCGACGGGGAGTTTGTCTTGGACATCTTCCAGACCGGTTCGGGGACCTCGACCAACATGAACGCGAACGAGGTGATCGCCAACCGGGCCACGGAACTGCTCGGAGGCAAGCGGGGCGCGAAACTGGTCCACCCGAACGATCACGTCAATCGCGGGCAGTCGAGCAACGACGTGATCCCTACCGCGATCCATTTAGCGGCGCTGGAGGCGATCGAGCGTGCGCTGGTCCCGGCGCTGCGCGAATTGGGGCAGCGACTGGACGAGAAGGCCAGTACGTTCCACGAAATCATCAAGATCGGGCGGACGCATCTCCAAGACGCCACGCCGATCCGTTTGGGCCAGGAATTCAGCGGCTATGCCAGCCAGGTCCGCCATGGCGTCACGCGGCTCGAGAGCCTTCGTCCGCATTTGGGAGAGCTGGCTCTGGGCGGGACCGCGGTGGGAACCGGGATCAGTACACATCCGGAGTTTGCGCGTCGCACGATTGAAGGGCTGGCAAAGGAGACCGGTCTGGTGCTCCGCGAGGCGCCGAACCACTTCGAGGCGCAAGCATCGCGCGATGCCGCGGTGGAGGCCAGCGGCGCACTGAAAACCGTCGCCGTGAGCCTGATCAAGGTCGCCAACGACATCCGCTGGCTTGGGTCAGGGCCGCGTTGCGGGCTGGGCGAACTCCGCCTGCCACCTGCCCAGCCGGGATCATCGATCATGCCGGGGAAGGTGAACCCGGTGATGAGCGAGATGCTTATCCAGGTTTGTGCGCAGGTCATTGGCAATGATGCGGCGATTACGCTGGGGGGCGCGTTCGGCAACTTCGAACTGAACGTCATGATGCCGCTGATCGCACACAATCTCCTCCAGTCCATTGAGCTTCTTGCGAATGGAAGCCAGGTGTTCGCCCGGCGATGCATCCAGGGGCTCGAGGCGGATGCCGAGAAGTGCGAAGCCACGATTGAGCGAAGCCTGGCCCTGGGCACCTCGCTGGCGCCGGTGATTGGATACGACGCTGCGGCGCAAATCGCCAAGAAGGCCTTCCAGTCCGGGCGCACCATCCGTGAGGTCGCGCGGGAGACGTCGGGGCTGGACCCGGCGAAACTCGAGGAGTTGCTGGATTCGCGTCGGCAGACCGAACCTGGCTAAGGCGTCTTGTCACTTTGCGCCGGGTATGCTCCTGTAGTCAGGCATGAACCGGATTCGCTTGCTGTCCGAGCAGGTTGCAAACCAGATCGCTGCGGGCGAGGTGGTCGAACGGCCGGCGAGCGTCGTCAAGGAACTCGTCGAGAATGCCCTGGACGCGCAAGCGACACGAATTACGGTCGAGATCCAGGCAGGCGGACGCGGCCTGATCCGGGTGACCGACGACGGTGTCGGGATGAGCCGCGATGACGCCCTGCTTTCGCTGGAACGTCATGCCACCAGCAAGATCCGGTTGGCGGAGGACCTGAGTGCCATCCGAACCATGGGTTTTCGCGGCGAAGCCCTGCCGAGCATTGCCAGTGTCAGCCGCGTGACGCTGACGACGCGCGAACGCGAATCGCCGGAGGCTGCCGGCACGCAGATCGTCATCCATGGCGGGCGTATCGTTGAGGTCAAGGAAGCCGGAAGCGCGCCCGGCACTTGCATCGAGGTTCGGAGCCTGTTCTTCAACCTGCCCGCGCGCCGCAAGTTTCTTCGCAGCGAAGAAACCGAGCGCGCGCACATCCAGCATTACCTCAGCCTTGCGGCCCTGGCTTCACCGGATGTGGCGATCACTTTCGTAGACGGTGCGCGAGTCGTGTGGCAATTGCCGAGTGTCACGGCCGGAGGCAGCGAGCACACCGACCTCGGGGCGCTAAGGGAGCGGCTTCGGGGATTGTATGGCGCGGATCTCAAGCTGGTTAGCGTCGATTTCACGAGCGGCGGTGAGGGCGAAGCGCACGATTCCTACGGAGAGTCCTCCTCTGGCGGCGCCATCCGGTTATGGGGTTTCATCGGGGCACCCGGTGTCTCGCGTGCCACACGCGATGAACAGCACATTTTCGTGAACCGGAGGCCGGTGGACAATCGAGGGATCAATTACGCTCTGCTGGAGGGGTATCACACCGCGCTCATGAAGGGCCGCTTCCCGGTCTGTTGCCTTTTCCTGGAAATCGATCCGGCCGCGGTCGACGTCAATATTCACCCGGCCAAGCGTGAAGTAAAATTTCACCAGGAAGGCCTGGTCCGCCGCCTTGTGGCCGAAGGCGTCCGCCAAGCCCTCTTGCAGTTCCATTCGGAACGGAGCGGCATCGAACCCGGAGGGGCTTTCGGAGCATCGCTGCCCGCCGCGCAGAGCGAGCCTGCAACCGTTCAAGCGCCAGAGCCACCCGTGCCCGCGACGCCCGATCTTCCGGCTCTGGCCAAGACTCCCGAAGTCCCCTTCGCGAGCGTTGCACCTGATCGGCACGAGCAAACGGCGTCGCCGGCAGCATCTGACTCGCTGGACCAACCTGGCCCAACTGGCCCGGTCGTGGACACGCTGCCGGGCCAGCCGTCGAAACCTGCCGTGGCCAGTCCCGGGCCATTGCCGCGTCCACCCTCAGGAGAGCCGGTGCCGTTATTGCAGGTGCCGCTGCGGTTGGTGGGGGTCATCGGTCAGCTCTACGTCGTCCTGGAGTCGGATCGCGGCTTGGTTCTGCTCGACCAGCACGCGGCGCACGAACGCATCCTGTTCGAACAAACGCTCAAGCGCCTGGAGGAGGGGACCGCTCCTTCCCAGCGATTGCTCCTGCCCGAAACGATCGAGTTATCTCCGCGCGACGCCGATTTTCTCCGAGAGCAGCTCAATTGTCTGACGCGGCTGGGTGTCGGGCTAAGCGAGTTTGGCGACCGGACATTTCTCCTGGACGCGCTGCCGCCGTTCGTTCGCGTTTCAGATGCGCGTCGCTTTGTGGTGGAGCTGGTTGACAGCTTAAAGGCGGCTGGGGAAGGAGTGAACGCATGGCGCCTTGGAGAGCATACGGTCGCGAAAACCGTCTGCCGCCACGCCGTGAAAGCCAACGACGCTCTGAGCGGCCCTGAATTGGAGAAGCTGGTAAGCGATTTGCGCCAATGCACCATGCCCTACACGTGCCCGCACGGCCGCCCGACGCTCATCGAAATGAACTATCGAGAGCTGGACAAGAAATTCGGACGCAGCCAATGAGCCGCCCAACCGCTAGTCTTCGATCCGCGCGTGCTTCTCGAGGAAGTCGAGGACCTTTGTGGTCAGGATACGCTCGTGAATTTCCGGGATGCCGTTGCGTTCGCGGAGTTGTTTGATCAGCTTTTCCGGTTTGATTTGGTTTTGCTGGGCGAGGTGAACGAGGTACTGAGCCATCTCCTGTTCCGTCACCTCAATGCCTTCCTGCTCGGCAATCCGGCTTAGAACGAACCCTGCTTTCACCCGGTCCCGGGCGCTATTGCTTGCAATGCTGGCAATCTCGTCCTTCTGGCTGTCTATGGCTTCTTTCGAGATCCCCCGCTGCTGGTTTTCGCGGACGATATCGTAGACCACGTTTCGCGTCTCGCTCAGAACGACGCTCTCCGGAAGATCCACTTGCACGCGATTCAGGAGCGAACGCACCAAGTCATTCCTTTGCGTGCGCTTCTTTTTGAAATCGAGTTCGTTCTGGAGGTCGCGGCGGACTCCTTCGACCAGTTTGTCGACGCTCTCCGCCCCATACGCTTTGGCGAGTTTCTCGTCTAGTTCGGGCACGATCTTTTCTTTGACCTGGACAATCTCGACGTCGTAAACGCCCTTCTTGCCAGCCAGTTCCTGGGCAACAAAGTCCGGCGGAAACTCCACGTTAACCGTGCGATGCTCCCCCGTTTGTGCTCCGATCAGCTGGTCGGTGAAACCCGGAATGAAGGACTCCGGCTTGACCTCCATCCAGAAAGCCGTTTGCTGCGTCAGACCTTTGGCCGTCGGCGCGAATTCGGTCAAAGGTTTGCCCTCGCTCGTGCCGGAATAGTTTACAACCACGAAATCGCCATTCTGAACCGGCCGGGCCACGTCTGCATAGGCGGCCATCCGCTCCCGAAGGACATCCACGGCGCGGCTTACATCTTCATCTGTGACCGTCTTCGGATCGCGTTTGACCGGGATGCCTTTGTACTCCGGCAGCGTGAAGTCGGGAACAACTTCGACGGTGGCGGCAAAATGAAAAGGTTCGCCTCGCCCAAATTGGATTTCCTCGATATCGGGCTTTGCAGCCACTCGCAGCTTCTGCTCTTGTATGGCTTTGCCGTAGCTATCGGAAAGCAGCTTCCGCTTTGCTTCGTCCTCGATCTCCTTGGCGTAGGTTCGACTCACCAGGTCGCGGGGAGCTTTCCCTGGCCGAAACCCCGGGAAACGAGCGTGGCGCTGGAAGTCAGCGGTTGCTTTCGCAAAGGCTGCATCGACAGCTTCCGCGTCCACTTCCACACGCACCAGCCTGCGGCACGGCGCGAGATTTTCAACTGTGACATTCACATTGACCTTTCTACAGAGATGCAAAAGCCCCGCGCTAACCCATAAAGATCTCTGCCGCGGAGCGTTCGACAAAACCCTAGGTTTGGTTCCCCGGCCCGTCAAGCTCGCGCTCACCGCAAATGAGATGAATGAGAAGAACTGGACTGGGGAAGGACGCCACTTTTCGATGGCAAACCGCAGCGGGGTCTGATTATCTTACGCTCAATGAGTGCTGGCCGGAAATCGGGTGATCAGCCGGAGGTCATCAAGGAATTGGTGGTCTCCAACAAGCTGGGTGTGCATGCGCGCCCGGCGGCGTTGTTTGTGAAGACTGCGAACCGTTTCGATTGTGAGGTCTTTGTAGAGAAGGACGGCGAAATCGTTAATGGCAAGAGCATCATGGGAATGATGATGCTTGCAGCGGGGCCGGGCAGCAAACTCCACGTCCACGCGAAAGGACAGGACGCCTTGCAGGCCGTTCATGAACTGGAAGCACTCTTGCGCCGGAAGTTCGACGAGGACTGAGTCGGCCAGCGGCGTTGAAGTCCGAGAGCGCCTTGCCGGAAGGCGCGATTCCGGAAAGGCTGGCCAGTGGCCGAATCAAAGGCCCATGCGTTTCCTGATCTTTTCCGCCAGCACCCACTGCATCATGTCCTCGATAGTCTCGTGCTTGCTCAATCCGGCGGGGACTTGAAAACGCTGGGCTTGAATCGTGCGGAACCGGACATCTTCGAAGCGAATGCGGATGGTCTCACCTCCTTCAGTGAATTGCACCTGAATCGGGAGTTCCTGCAGATCTTTTGCCCTCCAAACGACGACTTGGTGCGTCCGGCCCTCTCCGTCCCGGACGGAAATGGGCTCACGAACACAGGATCGCCCGGCCACGACCTCCGTGGCTGGCTTGGCCCGGGATGTCGAGAGCTTCACCCGAGGCAGAGGCTGTTCGATGCAGGCCCCTGCCCGCCTGAAAATGAGTTCATTGACCGCCGCTTGACGCTGTGTAATCAGCACGAACCGATCGCCGTTAACTTGTCTGAGGAGAGCCTTGGCGCTCTCACTTAACTGACCGGAGTTGATGTCCGCCAGGTTGATTTCCCATCGCAGGTCGCCTCCTCTGGACTCAACCGTGCCTCGAGCAGTGCTTGGATCTGGCTCGGCCTTGCCATGCACTCGAATCTCGCCGCGGGCGGAGAACGAAGGAGCCTTCTCAAGCAGTTGAGCAAGCACCATCGACACGACCGGCGCCTGTTCGAGCATCCAGGCGACATCCTGGGCTCTGACGCTGAGTACCGTGGCGAGCAGTAACAAAGAGATCAGGGCATTTTTCATCAGGCACACTCTCAATTGCGGTTCAGTCGGAATGAAAATGCAGCCAGGCTGCCAGCCAACCCAACCACGCTGCCAAAAGGATGCAACCGGCACAAACAGCCGCTTCCCAGGGCTGGATCGGCGTGTTCGACGCGCTTTGCCAGAGCACCACCAGTGCCGCAAGAGCGATATCCCCGCCAACCAACGAGATCTTGACCGCGGAGCATCCCCAAGAGGAAGCGCTCGTGTGCGGTTCCGATTCGGCTTCGATACCCCCTTTCTTCAGGATCAGAACCCGCAGCCCTGGGCCAAGATCACGGACAGCCGCCGGTTTGGAAACCGCCCCCTCAGACGGCCGATGGACAGTCTCGCGGTGCGAGAGCAAATTCCCTAAACCGCGCCCTAGAGCATTTCTTGACACGCGCCAACATCACGGATCACCCACATCAATTCAACATGAATCAGCCGAACTCGCCACGCGAATTGGCGCACACCGCACACGTCAGAGAATCCCGGCTAAGGACTGCAGGATCGACGGGTCAAGATCGTGTTCGAATCCGAAATGGGCCAGGAACGCGCTTGAAGGGGCACAGATGCGGACCGCTCGGTGCCGGAAGGGATCGGTATATTGCAGGACAAGCGCCCGCAAGCCTAATGGGAATGGTTCGCGCCGGTCGGAAGCTGGCCCGCTCGAGTAGAGGCTGTCGCCCACCACAGGAAAGCCCGAAACAGCCAAATGCACCCGGACCTGGTGGGTTCGGCCGGTCGCAGGCCGGGCTTCGATAAGAGAGCGACAGTTGCGATGGCCAATCAGCGCAAATCGTGTCTCTGCCTGCTGCCCTCGCCGCTCATCCACCAGCATTTTTCCCCGGTGAGCAGGATCGGGTGCGAGCTTATGCGTGCAGGTCCATTCTGCCCGGCCTGGCTCGCCCTTGACGACCGCCAGGTACACCTTGTCCATGGCGCGTTGCCGGAAGATCTCACTGTAGGCTCGGAGTGTTCCGGGACTTTTCGCCAGGAGCAAGACCCCGCTGGTCTCGGCATCCAGACGGTGAACGAAGCGGATGTATCGGATGTGCCGTGAATAGGCCCATGGCTCCCGCGCGGCAACGGCGCTGCTCAGGGCTCTCTGCAGATTTCGCGACGTCCTGGTCCATTGCTCTGGAGCCACAATCCATCCAGCGGGTTTGTCAATGGCGATAGCGCCATGATCCTCGTAAAGGATTCGGATGGCGGTGTTGTCGCCCAGCAGAATCTCACTGAGCCTGTTCACAGGGCGAGAATATAGCCTCTCCGATTTCTGAACTTCTTGCTGAAGGCAAATGTCGCACACATCCTCCACAATTGTGGAAGTCTCCTAATCGGCTCTCTCTGAGTCACTCCCGTTTGCATTCATCCCTGCACCTGGAGTGGCGTCGATGAAGCGGACCCTAGCCGTTCCAGTGAAAGTGCCTGACATAAAAAGAGCCACCCCGGGTTTCAGGCCCGGGGTGGTTGATTAACGATAGCCTAGATTCGATCTAGTCGTTACGGGGCAACGAGCTGCCAAGTGCCGCCCGCATTCGGCGGGTTAAGGCTCTTGCCAAGGACGAGCTTCTCTTTGTTCATGTACCAGATTGCCACATTGGCATTGGCCTGGTGCTGGAACAGGAAGTCAGTCATCCCGTCGCCGTTAAGATCGATCGTTCCAACTGCACGCCAGTTGGTCCCAGCCCATTGAGGCGTGATAAGTCCGGCGAGCAACAGGTTGTTGCTGCCAACCATGTACCACACCGCCATGGTCGTGTCGGTGTACTGGAAGATGATGTCGAGGTTGCCATCGCGATTGATATCGCCGGTTCCCACAACATTCCAGCCTCGGCCCGCGTTGGACGGCTTGAGCATCGCCACAGAGGACAGCGTCGTGCCATCCATATACCAGATGGCCAGCGTTCCGTCCGTGTGCTGATAGAGGATGTCAACCTTGCCATCCTTGTTGAAGTCGCCCGTTGCCGCGGCTTTCCAGTTCGGGCTGCCCGGGTTCGAGGGCGTCAGGAAGACACCACCCGTCCGAGTGACACCGTCCATCAGCCAAGCCGACAGGGTCCCGTCCGTGTGCTGGAAGAGGAGGTCGGTCTTACTATCCGCGTTGAAGTCACCCGATCCAACCACTCGCCAGCCAGTATCACCCACGTTGTTAGGTGTGAGGAAGGAGGACGACTTGAGATCGTCGCCGCTCATGAACCAAGCCGCCAGATTGCCATTGGCATCCTGGAAGATGATGTCTTGAGAGCCGTCTCCGTTGAAGTCGTTCGGGACGGTGAGCCGGTTGACCGTGAGCGCGAAGGAGGTGGAGGCTTCTTTGCCGCCCCCGTCTCTCACTGTCACAGTGATGATTGCAACACCGGTCTGGTTATTGGCCGGAGTGATGATCAAGCTGCGGGCAGCGGGGTTGCTTGGCGCTGGCTGCGGCAGCGAGATGTTCGCGTTCGGCACCAATGTGGTGTTGCCCGAGGTCGCAGTGACCGTAAGGTCCGCCACAGGAGTTCCGACGTCGCCCACGACGAAGTTGATCAAGCCGGTCGGCGTGTTCACCTTCGTTGTTTGAGCCGGAATGCTCGTGATGGTCGGGTTTGGATTGTTGTCATTGACGTTCACGACGAAGCTCGTTGTGGCCGTCTGACCCTCGGCGTCCGTCACGGTGAGCGTGATGGTAGCCGAACCACCCTTGCTGCCCGCGAGGACTGTGATCGATCGGGTAGCACCGCCAAGGGCAAAGATATTGTTGTCAGCAACAATACTCTGGTCCGAGGATTTGCCCGTAACAGTCAGCAACGGAGCAAAGGTTTCCTTGTCGTTCACCGTCACCGTTACCGGCGGCGATGTCTTATTGATGTCAGTCGCAACCTGGTTCGGAACCGGTGTCGTGATCGTCGGCGCCGAGCCGAGAACTTGGACCGTGAACACTGCTGAACCGATATTGCCGTCAGCATCCTTCACCCGGACGGTGATGTTCGCGGTTCCAGTCTGGTTCTGATTCGGCAGGATGATCATGACCCTGTTGGCTCCCGAGCCGCCGAACTGGATGTTCGAAGGCGAGGCAGGAACAAGGGTCGGATTATCACTGGCGAGCAGCCCGGCATCCTGATAACCGATCTTGAGTTGATCGGCCGGAGTTTGGGCGTCGAACAGGTTGATCTGGATAAGATCCGTGAACTGGTTCAGCTGAATGTGCTGTGAACTCGGAGTGAGCACGATGGTCGGTGCGACACCCGGGATGACGGTAACGTTGATCTTGGCGGTCGAGGTCGCTCCGCCGCCGTCCGTGACGGTGAGGGTTACCACCGCCGTCCCGCCTTGACCGGCGACCGGCTGGATGAGGAGACCGCGGGTTCCAAAACCACCGCCCAATTGGAGGTTTGCGGACGTGTTCGGGATGAGGTTTGGATTGGACGACAAGGCCGTCACCTGGAGGTTCTCGACGGGTGTTTCGCCGGTGTCGCTAACATAGAACGGAATGACTCCGCTGTTCGCCCCCTGAGGGATCGTAACGTCCGTTTCGGTATCCACCGCAGCAGGTGGCTGCTGGAAGGAGATAACCGGAGGATGGTTGATACCCTGAACGACGACGTCGAAGCTCATCGAAGTCGAGTTCTTCCCATCATTGGCGGTTCCGCCGTCGTCAGTCACTGTGACCGTAATGGTCCCGGTGCCGTTCGCGAAGGGACGTGGGCGGAACTTGAACGAGCTATTGCCGTTGCCATCGACGGCGACAGGCTGTTGGGTGATTTCGAGCACGTTATGTGAATCCGCACCCTTATCCTTCTCGCCGGCCACAATGCTCTGGATCGACTGGGCGCTATCAGGTCCGATGCCAATCCCGCTCAGGTTGACCGTTTGCTCACCCGCATTCTCGTTGATGGTCATATTGCTGACCTGATTGATCGTGGGTGCGTCATTGACCGCGGTAACGGTCAATGTGAACTGAGCCGATGAACTGAGCCCGCTCTCATCAGTCACCGTGAGGGTGATCGTGCTGGAGGTGCTTCCGGTGGTCGGCTTGTTGGCTGCGGGGGTCACGACGAGCGTGCGGCGATTTCCACTCGTGCTAAACGCGATGTTATTGACCGGCACAAGGTCCGTGTTGGAGGAACTCCTGGTGATGACAAGGTTGTCAGCCGGAGTTTCGTTGACGGCGTCAAACACATCGAACTCGAGCAGATCGGAGTCAGTCGAGGTGTCGGTGGTGGCTTTGTCTTCCAAGACGCCGATCGTCTTCCAGACCGGGTCGTTGACCGCGTTCAGGGTGGGGGCAATAGCGCCACGCAGGGTGATCGTAGGCCGATCGCTGACCGGCCGAACAGTGACTCTGATGGTGACCGCCGATTCGATATCTTCCTGGTCTTTCACAGACACCGTGATGTTAGCCACTCCGAACTGATCCGTTGCCGGGACAATCGCCAGTTGGCGGGTAGCCCTTCGCGACGGAGGAGTTGTCGTGGTGTCGATGCTGAGGGGTCCGAGGAGAATTCCGTCGTTGGGCACAACGCCGGGGTTGTCAGACCTGACCGAGAAGGTCGGGGTCGATTGGGTGATCTCATCGTTATCGAGGATCGTAAGAGTCGCGGACGCGACGGTGTCCTCATCAATCTGGACATCCGTTGCGGACGAGGTGATCGTCGGCGGCTCGATGTCAAGGATCGTGACTGTGAATGATGCGGTTGTGGTTGCTTGATCAGAATCCCCGTTGGTCGGGCCGCGGTCAGTCGCCGAGACGGTAACCGTCACGGTGTAAGGGAGGACCGAAGGCGTGCCATTGGGAATGAATGTCACCAGCGTGCGACCTGGGTCAAACAGGATGCTACCAATCGGGAAGATTCCTTCCGGATCGTTGGCAACCGAGGCCTGCATAGCAACGAAGGTCTTGGGAGTCTCCACATCGCTGAGGTTCATGCCCAGGGTGAAGGAGCGATTCTTCGGCGCGTTAAGGCGCAGCGGCTGTCCTTCGGCGAGCGGCGGCAGCAGCGTTGGGAAGCTCATAGACGGGGCGTCGTTCACCGGCGTCACGTTGATCTTGAACTTCTTGGTCGTCGTCGCAACGCCGCCAAGGTCCGTTCCGCCGTTGTCGGTGAGGGTCAGCGTGATCTCGGCTTCGCCATAGCGGTTGGCGCCAAGCCGAACCCAGAGAGTCGTATTGGCCGATTCGCCGCCGACTGAGGCAGGATCGATTTTTTCGATCGAAACGATGTCAGGTTGACTGGAGCTGGCCGTAAGCGTTGTCGTCTGGCTGCTCTCGTTTGGATTTCCTGGGGTGATTCCACCTAGCGGAAGTGTCCGCCGATTTCCGATGTCGTCGCCGGGAGTGTTATCGGAATCCTCAGGGAAGGAGACGGTCGGATTTCCGTCGGCAGGCCACGTTTGGCCATCCACGGTCGCCAGCGTTGGGGCATCATTCACCGCGTTCACGGTGAGGACGAAGCTTGAGCTCGCTGCTTTCGGGCGGCGCGCTTCTGGATCCGCTCCGGTCGACCCAACGGGATCTCCGGTATCCGTGACAGTCACGGTGAGGGTGGCTTTGCCAAACTGGTTGGCGACTGGGCGAACCCGAATGGATCGTGCGGCACCGTTGACAACGACAGAGTAGCCGCCTGCGCCAGTAAGGTTGGCGGGGTCACCGACACCGATATTGGGAATCAGCGCGGTATTGTCAGATGTCAGGGAGATGTTGAGAGCGGCTGCGGCCGTCTCGATATCCGCAACGGTGAAGACGATATCACCGGTCGTCGTGTCTTCGTTGGTGGTCACAGGCCCCACCGAGGTAATGGTGGGCGCGTCGTTCACGTTGTTCACTGTGAGAGTGAAACTAGTGCTGTCTGTGAGGGCGCCGTTGGCCACGGTCAAGGTAACGGAGACCTGCCCGTTCTGGTTCGCAGCCGGGGTGAGGGTCACCGTTCGGTCAATTCCGCTCCCGGCGAACACGATGTTGTTGAGCGGCAGAATGCCCGTGTTGCCCGATGCCTTGGTGAGCGTCAGGGCGTCAGCGGAGACAGATGCCACACCCGAGCGAATATTGAACGGAATGGTGATGGAGCCGTCTTCGTTAACCGCCGCTGCGGCGAGCGGAGTGATGGTCGGATTGCCGGGTTGGGCACCGAAGTTGACGACGAAGGTTCGCGTGGTTCCGTCGGCTGCGGATTCGCCCGGAGCTCGGACGAGCAGTTCGATAGTCGCGGAACCGCTGGTCGTAGGA
The DNA here is from genome assembly GCA_964578605.1 of uncultured Verrucomicrobiota bacterium. Classification (GTDB taxonomy): domain Bacteria; phylum Verrucomicrobiota; class Verrucomicrobiia; order Limisphaerales; family SIBE01; genus JAXMHN01. The sequence continues at coordinate 23,362 of CAZODO010000039.1, forward strand.
GTAGCCGGTTGGACATTGACCGTCCGGTTTGCGCCGGCGCCGCCAATGAGGATATTCTCGACCGGAACGACTGTCGGGTCACTGGTGGTCGGCAGAACCAGGAGGTTCTCCGCCAGAGTCTCGACGTCGCTGACAGTAAAGGCGATCGGTCCAGTCGGGGTTCCCTGGGTCACTTTCTGGCCAAGGATATTGGACACAGACGGCTTGTCGTTGACCGCGTTGATCTTCAGCAAGAAGCTCGAGGTGCTGGTATGGCCTTGAGGGTCGGTCACCACGACATTGATCGGGGCGTTGCCGTTGGCATTTGCGACGAGGCTTTTCACTTTGATCAGGCGCCTGTTGCCACCCGCATTTTCAACAATGATGTTGTCATTGGTGACCTTGCTCTGGTCGCCCGAGACGGCGGTGACGGTGAGCTTTGAGGAATCGGCATCATCAAGATCCTTGACGTTGAAGTCAGCGATCGTGGCCCGGTTCGAGTCGCTCGCTCCATCTTCGTCAATGGTGTAGTCAGGGATGCGGTCGACAAACGGCCAGAGTTGGCCAGCGCCGCAGCAAACGATCCGGGTGGTGCGAATGGTCATGGACCAGCCGCCGGCGATGGCGCCGGAGTTCAGGGCGGAATCGTCGATGACGTAAAGCCTCCAAGTTCCGTTGGGATCAGCCATCCCATTGAAGGCTGCTTTCAAGGAACCGTCCGTTGCGCCTCCGACATCCGGGAAGGTGCCGCCACCGAAGTTCGAGCTCTTGTAGGTTCCCGAGACGATCTGGCTGGCGGGCGGCAGGGTGCCGCCGGCTTCTTCGTTGAATGTCAAGGAGAGGTTGTTAATGGCCGCTGTAATATCGGAGGCACCGCCGGCATTCGCCATGAGGATAACGCGTTTGCCGTTTGGGCCGGCGAGCAAGACCTGGAGGTCCTGGCTCCATGTGTGGCTCACGTTATGCAGCGTGACAACCACGTTCTCGACCGTCTCAAGCGTATCGGCTTTCGGCATGCCAGAGATGGTGATCGGCGAGCCGTAAGGGGTCGCGCGGCCGAGCGAGGTCGTGTTGAAGTCATTCACGGCGATCGCGGTGGGTGCGCTTCCTTCATAATTGGCCTTGACGGTCGCTCCGAGTTGGAAGCTGACATAGGTAATGTCCGCCGCACCGACGCCGTCCGAAGTAACCCGGAGGGTCGGCGTCAGGCTTCCACGGCAACTTCCGTCCGCGCGGAAGCTGAAGCTGACGGTGAAGGTCGCGTCTTTGGCAACGCCGCCGACACTAACCTCGCCGCTCGGGAAAGTGACGCCTCCCTGGGAGAGGATGTTCACCTTCACGTTCGCACGGTCAGCGCCGCTGGTGTTCTTGATCACGAACGACAGCGTGTTGGTTTCGCCGGGATCAATAAACCCGTTGGCGGGCAAGCAACTTTCCGCGGTGATGGCAACATCCTTGCCATCATTGTTGGCCGCGAACTGCGCAGCGGCATTGAGGGACAGTCCTACTGCACAAAGCAATAGCAGCATTATGCCCAGCAAGCGGCTGAACTTACAGCCACCCTGGGTCACGTTTTTGGGCCGGGCAACGACGGTTTTTTGGGGGTAACTATTCATATGTATCTCTCGGAGCTGGGACATATTTTTTGTGCATCTGGCCGTAGAATTACGGATTTTCAAAGCTTCATGCAAGCAAAAAGTTGCTTGGCAGCAGGCGTTCCCAAAGCCGCTCGAACGGTTGCATGACGCCAACCGGGTCTGCCGGTTCGGTTACCGGGTGCCCCAACCGAACCGTTCGCTGAGCGGCCAGTACACAAACCAGCACTTGCCAATGACGTTCTCGCGGGGAACATCGCCCCAAGCCCGGGAATCCGAGCTGTTAAGGGTATTGTCGCCCATCGCGAGGTAATGACGGGAGCCGACGACGTGTTCGCAGGTTTCGTCCTGGAAGAGTGGCGCCAGTCCTGGCCGGCCGAACTGCCTGGCGGTCGCCCCGTTCACATGGCCGAAGTACTGGTGCTCGGCGGGGCGAGGGGGAAAGGTGTAAACGTTCTCGAAGTGCGGGGTCGACGCGTCCAGGCGCTGGCCATTGATGACCAAGTGCTGATCGTTCCCAATCCGGACGGTCTCGCCGCTGAGGCCCACCAAGCGTTTGATATAAAGCTGGCCGGGAGGGAGTCCCGAAATACGCTTTGTCTTGAACACGAAGATCTCCCCGCGGCGCGGCCGCCTGAAATTATACGTTAGCCGGTCGACCAGCAAGTGATCGCCGGCAACCACTCTTAATTTGAGGATGTCTTCGCCCTTTCGGAAGTATCCGTTCAACCGGGTGCGCTCTTCAAGCCGTTCGGGCGGGAACCAAATGGTGTACCATTCCGATCCGACGCGGATGCGCTGCTTTTTGACAAAAGGCAGCACCCGCCTGGGAGACTCGATCTCCTGGAGAGGGCCGTCTGCCCGGGCCACGACATGGAAATAAGAGATGCCTGAGCCCCAGTAATGCCTCAGGCGCGTCAGCAATCCCGGGATCTGAAAGTCCGGATCGTCTCGCAGGTCCTGCGAGGTGATGCCATACAGAGTGGGCAGCAGCGAGTTGGTGGGGATCTTGGTGAGCTGGAGGAAAAAGCTGGTGAACGCGAAGATCACCGTGATGGCAACGAGCATCTCTTTGACGTTCTCGCGCGCGGTGGCATGGGGATAGGGAAGCAAATGTTCGTTCGCCGCCTCCTCGTAACGCGCCATCCCCTTTCGGATAGCCTCGGCATCGCCGCTGCGCAAGATGCCCGCAAACTCACGGCCGGCTTCGGACAGCGCGCTGATCGCCTCAGGGCGGAGTTGGTCGCGCTGTTCGTTGGCGATCCGGCGAACCTGCCGCCGCAATTCGCTCGCGCGGCGGACGGTCCGGGACCCGAACCACCGAGCAGCGAATCGCAAGCGGGCCGGGAAAGAGAAGGCGGGTTCCATGGTTTTAACGGACGGCCCAGCCGAACCGAGAGGAGATCGGCCAGAAGACGAAAGCGAATTTGCCCACCACCCGGTCCTGGGGAACGGCGCCCCAATATCTGGAATCGTAGCTATTCATGGTGTTATCGCCGCAAACGAAATATTCGTCCGGCGGCACCACGTAAACGGCGTCTTCGTTCGGGAACAGCTCGGCGTTGATCGGGCGTCCCGCCTGCTGGGCAACGAAGCTGTTGACGTGGCCGGAATAGTGATTCTCGCGGGGCGGCCCACTGAAGCTGTAGAGGTTCTCGAAACGCGGGGTTGACGCATCGAGTTCCGTGCCGTTGATGGCCACGTGACGGGTGTTCAAAAACCGCACCTTTTCGCCCCCAAAAGCAATCAGCCGCTTGATATAATGGGTGTCGGGCGTCAACCGTGGCAGTCCTCGCGAGGCGAAAATGACGATTTCCCCTCGGTGCGGGCGTCGGAAGTTATAGGTAAAGCGGTCCACAAAAAGGCGGTCGCCGCTGACGACCCTGAGATTCAGGATGGGCTCGCCTTTTTGGAACTTCTGGCCTTCGCGCAACCCGGAGCGGCCTGGGAGGTCGTCCGGAGGGAACCAGAGGGTGTAAGGGCGGTTGCCGACGATAAGCCGCTGTTTTTTGACGAGCGGCAGCACCGTCTGGGGTGCTTCGAATCCACGAAAGACTCCGTCCTCCTCCGCGATCACCTGGTAATACCAGATTCCCCGGGCAAGAGCGTGCAGGACCCGGGCGGGTACGCTTGGAATGGCCGCATTGGGGACGTTCTTCAGGTCCGTTTGGGTGATCCCGTAAAGCGTCGGTTGCATGGACCCGGTCGGAATGGCCATGGGTTGGAGGAAGAACGTGCGTATCCCCAGGGCAATGACCAGCGCTACCAGCACGACGTCCACATTCTCCCGAATCCCGGCGTTCGGATAGGGCTTGAGCCACTTATTGGCGACCGTTTCCAGGCTGGCCGTGCGGTCCTCTACCGTGCGGTGATCCGCGCTTGCCGCGGCGGCCCGGAGTTCCTGGATCGAACTCTGGACGGCGGCCACGGCTTGCGGGGCCAGGATGTCGCGTTGCGCATTGAGAAGTTTCTCGACCCGGTTGCAAAGGTCCTTCGCTTGCCGCACCGCCCGGGAAAACCACCAGCGGAAACTCATAATCAGATTACGCCTTCAACACCTCGATGAACGCCTCTTGCGGAATTTGCACCGATCCAAAAGACTTCATGCGTTTCTTGCCTTCCTTCTGTTTTTCCAAAAGCTTCCGTTTGCGGGTGATATCGCCGCCGTAGCATTTGGCGGTGACGTCCTTGCGCATGGCGCCGACGGTTTCGCGCGCAACCACCTTGCCCCCGATCGCCGCCTGGATGGCTACGGCGTACTGTTGCCGGGGGATGACTTCCTTCAACTTGGCGGCCAGCGCCCGGCCTCGGAATTCGGCCTTGTCCCGGTGCACTATGCAGGAGAAGGCATCGACCGGTTCGCCATTGACCAGCACGTCGAGCTTGACCATATCCGAGACGGCGTAACCGTGGTGCTCGTAATCCATGGAACCATACCCGCGGGTGAGACTCTTAATGCGGTCGTGGAAATCGATCAGGATCTCGTTGAGCGGCAGATGGCTGGTCAGCATGACGCGCCGCGAATCGAGCGTCTCGGTATGCTCGACCGTCCCCCGCTTTTCCGAGTTCAGCGCCATCATATCGCCAATGTACTCATTGGGACAGATCACGAACGCCTTGACCATTGGCTCTTCAATGGTCTCGATATAGTTCGGTTCCGGAAGATAGGCCGGGTTGTCGACCTCCTTCACCTCGCCGCTCGTCAGGGTCACCCGGTAAACGACGCTTGGGTAGGTGGCAATGATATCCATCCCATACTCGCGCCGGAGGCGTTCCTGGACGATTTCGAGGTGCAAAAGCCCCAAGAAACCGCAGCGAAAGCCGAACCCAAGCGCGACGGAGCTTTCGGCCTGGTAGACAAACGCCGAGTCGTTCAGCTGCAATTTCGCGAGGTTCGCCTTTAAATGCTCGTAATCGCCGGTGTTGATGGGGTAGATCCCGCTGAACACCATCGGGTGAATCTCTTTGAATCCCGGCAAAGGCGGCGCCGGAATCCTGGCGTCGGTCAAGGTATCCCCCATCTTCACGTCGAGAGGACTTTTGATATTGGCCGTAAAGTACCCGGTCTCGCCCACCTCGAGCTTTTCCCGAACGTAAGGTTTGGGATTAAAGCTCCCCACCTCCTTAATTTCGACGTTCTTTCCTGAATGGAGGAGTTTGACCTGCATCCCGGCGCGCAGTTCGCCATTGAACACCCGGACGTGAGTGACGACGCCTTTGTAAGTGTCGAAATACGAGTCGAACCCCAGCGCCTGGAGCGATCGTTCTCCCGTCGGTTGGGGCGGAGGAATGCGGGCCACGATGGCTTCCAGAACTTCTTCGATGCCAATGCCCTCTTTGGCGCTGGCGAGAATGGCGGAGTCGGCCGGAATTGCCAGGATATCCTCAAGCTGCGTTTTGGCTTGTTCGACGTTGGCGTGGGGGAGATCGATCTTGTTGATGACCGGGATTATTGCCAGTTCCTGTTTCATGGCCAAATGGACGTTGGCCACCGTCTGCGCTTCGACCCCCTGGGCGGCATCGACAATCAACAAGGCGCCTTCGCACGCACTCAAGCTTCTCGACACTTCGTAAGAGAAATCCACATGCCCGGGCGTATCGATCAGGTTGAGCTCGTACGTTTCCCCGTTGGCCGCCTGGTACAGCATGGTCACCGGATGCGCCTTGATCGTGATTCCGCGCTCCCGTTCGAGGTCCATGGAATCGAGGAGCTGGTCTTCCATGTCGCGGGCCGAAATCGTCCCGGTCCGGAACAGGAGGCGGTCAGAAAGAGTCGTTTTCCCGTGATCGATATGGGCAATAATGCTGAAATTGCGTATGTGCGGTGCGTCCATGAACCAAGTCGTCTGAACATAGTGGCCCCTTACCGGAGAAGCAAAACAGAAATTCCCCGGCTGATCTTGCCGGGCCCCCCATATCGCTTCAGGCCAACGGCCTGAGCCGTCGTAGGCGGGGGCAAAGCGCCGCCCCCGCAATCAAGTCCTCCAAGACCCCCCCCCCGGCGCGCTGTAAGCGCATCCCAAGGCGCCGTTCAAGAAATGGCAACGCAAGGCGCATCGGCCTTTGGGCTGCCGCTTCGCGGCGAAAGGATACTTGGTGACTCTGGATTCCAGCTTGTCCTTGCGGATCTCGTTCGGATGTCGTTCGGTATTGATTCGGATCTCGTTCGGTATTGATACGGACAACGCCGATTGAAATGCGCATCAGCTCAGCAGTAGAACCGAAACATTCTGAGGAGACCGGAGCATGAACGGCGGAGATTGAGAGAAAGAGCAAGAGCAAGAAGCTACGCGGATCTGGCGGGCATCTTTTCGGTCTCCTCGGGAATCCGATCGCTCACGACTCTACGAGGCCAATTCGGCGCGGCAGGCGCGTTACTAACGAGGTTACTAACGAGAGGTGTACCTGGAAGCGACCCGGCTCTGCGGTTACTTGCCGGTGGCTGTTGCCGGAGCCGGTTCGTATATGCGGGCGAGCTTAAGAAGAAGCGCCTCCAGCCGGTTGTAATACTCGTCTTCCGAAAACTCGGCTTTCTTGGCCCGAAGGTCCTCCAATTGGATTTCCAGCGCGTTGCGGCGCTCGACAAGCTCCGGCGAGAGCGTCCGTTCGGACGGGCTTGGAATCAAGTGCAGTTGATGCGCCCGCAGACCGTCCAATTCGGCGCCATCGGCCGCTTTCTTCACCGCGCGCACGCCGCGGAACCATTCCGGCGGGGTGCCAAACCCGTCGCCATTGTCATCGAGCAAGGGGTGTTCGGTGGCGAGGCGCCCTTCGGTCTTGTAGAACTCGGCGACTTCGTGGGCGGCCATAAGGAAAGCTTCGAGCAGGGAGACTTGCCCGTCCTTATCCAGATCCGCCGCCAAATCGGAAAGGGCCGACGAGAAAAACGGGGCGAACCGGGCGTAGTTCTGCTCGTACCCGCTCCGGGTTGCGGTAATGATGACGCGCCCGTGCCGGGAGAGCTTCTTGAGGAAAGGCGCGCTTGACGAAGTCGTATTGATGACAGCGAGGGGCCGCCTGCAAGGTTCAAGCCACTCGGCGAGTTGGGAGGCGGACAGGTCCGGTCCGCGAAGATTGAACTTGGCTTCCCGGCCATCGAAGGTGCCATGGCCAATCAAAACGAGCCAAAGGGGCGGGTGTTCGACGGCGAGTTGGTCATGCAAGACCGTTTTCAGGCGGTCGAGATCGTTGGTGCCGGCGCTGTCCAGTCCCAGGACGAGCGGTTCGGATCCGGCCCTTCGACAGGCCTCTTCCCAGCGCTGCGCCGCAGCCTTGAACTCGTCCAGGTAAGCGGGCTCGCCAGGGGCCCCCACCACCACGATCACCTGCGGGACCGTCCCGGGCGCGGACGGTTCGGAGGAAAAGGCGAGCATCGTTCCCAGCATGCAAAACCAGGAGCCAAGGAGCTTCCTCATGGCATTCCTTTCCAGCGGCGAAGCCCCCATTCCCCGATGAAACACGCCAGGGCGAACAGGAAAACAGCCGGTTGATGCCAGAGCGGCAAAGTCCAACGCTCCGCCACGGGCACTTTGCGCTGGGGCATTTTGGACGCAAAGGCCTGCAGACCGCCGGACTCGATGACTTCGCCGCCCGTCCGGCTTGCGATGTCCTCGAGCAGCGCGCGGTTCGGTTTTAGCGACCGGAACTCCAGGGCGGCGGGATCGGAACTCCAACCGGATTCCGCGCGGCCGACCTCGGCGCCGATGGCGTTCGTGATGGCGGCCTGGACCCGGTAGCCGCCCGTCTGGCGCGGGATATACGTGGCTTGGTACACCCCCGGTTCCGAGGGGATGGCTTCGGCCGGAAGGCGGACCGGTCCGGGAGTTGCCGCCGGGGGTTCATCGGCCGAAGGGGCCAAGACGGGAGCTTCGTTTGAGATGGGCTGGACGGTGAGCGTGACCGTGGCGTTTTCGAGTGGCTGAAACTTCTCGTCGCGCACGCGGACACGGACGAGCACCGCCTGGTCGGGATCGGACGGTTTATCGGCAATCTCGGCTTCGATGCGGTTGGGAACATCGGCGACAAGCCAGCGGACGGTCTGGCGCCACGCCTTATCCATGTCCTTGTGCGATGCCTCGTCGCGGAGACCCCAGCGCCACATGTCGCCAAGGGTCAAGGCAGCTACGCGGCCATTGCCAAAACGCTGCACGACGAGGGCGGGATGGCTCTTCCCGCTGCTATCGGAAACCGTGGCGACGGGAATCGCCCCGGGTTTCAGGCCTCCAGCCAGGTTCAACACTTGAAAGGGCGGCATATCGACCAGGCGCTTCTTCTCGTCCAGCTCGTTATTGCGAAGGCGCGCCCAAGGTTGCAGCCAGCCTTCCCGCGTCAGGGTCAAGCGGTAACCGGCCGACGGCACTCGTTCGGCTGGCCGATCCAGGTAAATCGGAAGCATCTCGCCGATCGGGGTTCGGGCGAAGTTGCCCTCATAGAACGATTCCTGGCCGCCGAGCATAAGAAGGCCGCCGCCCCGTTCAGAAACGAACTTCTGGAGCAGGACCATCTGGTCGTGGTTAAAGAACTCCGCCTCCAAATCGTCAAGAATGACAGCGTGATATCGGAACAGCTCCTCGGCGGTCTTGGGAAACCCGCCCCGCAACCGGTCGAACTCTTCGTTATTGGCGGCAATCGGGCGGATCACAGGTTGATCATAGCGCTCAGCCTCCTCTGCAGACTGGTTGCCGAAGCCGCGATAGAGCGGGTTGCTCGACTCGCCGGCATGCCCGCGGAACTCCATCTTGGGCTCCCGCTTGGCAATGCGAATGAGGGCCGAAAGCTGCACTTGATCGTCCTCTTCAACCGCGCGCCGGAAGAATTTGTATTCCCAGTTTGGGCGCCCGGCCACGTAGAGCACCCGGTGCAAGCCGCGGCCGCGATCGACGGTGATCACGCTGGTGTTGTTGGCCAGGGTCGCTTCCGTGGAGATCTCCGGTCGCACAAACTGCTCCGCCTCTTTGGCGGCCGAAACGCGAAGTTTGTAAAAGCGGATGCCGCTCTTTTCCGGCCGGACCTGGAAACGGAAGGCGATCGGTTCGCCATCCGCCGGCACCGTCTGCCTGGATTCACCCGCCAGCTTCTCCGAAGGGGCATTGGTGCCGGAGTGAACCTCGAGTTCGACCAGGCGCGCCAAAATCTCGGTCCCGGAAAACCCCGTCGCTGCCGCGGCTGCCTGGATGGTGACGGGAGCGTCTTCAAAGGCGGTCTGCGTGACCGTGACCTTTTGAAGCGCGACGTCTTTGATCGCGGCATCGGTGCCCACAAGCACCGGGTACACAGGCGGCAGGCCGGAAAGCGGCAGGGTGCCCTCGGCCAGATCCGTCGCGTTCCCATCCGTAAACAACAGCACCCCCGCCAGCGGTTGGGAACGAAAGCGCTCCGCCAGCGATCGAAGAGCGCCTCCAACGGACGAGGACCGGCCGTCAAACGTCAGGTCCCCAAAGTGCTTGACGAACTGCAGACGGGAATCGAATTGATACCGGCGCACCTGGAAGGTTTCCTCCAGCTCGGCTTGCCATGTGGCTTGGTCGCTCGTGAGCAACTGCCTCAACGCCTCGCCCCGGCTGCGAGAATCCCCCGAGTCCTTGATCTGCATGCCCTGGCTGTTATCGGCAAGAATGGCGACGTAGTTGGAGCCCGGACGAGCCCGCTGCCCGCTCCAGAGCGGTTCGAGCAAGCAGGCAAATAGCGCGGCGAGACCCAGGAACTTGAGGAGAACACAGGCCGCGCGTGTTCCGGGCGCGACACGCGCGCCGCGGTAACCCCAGGCCAGCGCCATGGCAGCCGCCGCGAACAGCAGAAGAGCCGGCCAGAGCCAGCCCCGGCCGGAGATCAACAGCGCGCCCACAAACATCGCTTCAAAGTCAACGAGCCACATGCGCCTCAGCCCGTCAGTTGGTGCCGGGCTCGAGACCCCGTTCGCCCGCGCCAAGGGTCTCGTAGTACCGCCGGACCAGTTCCGAATACCGATGCGGGACAGGGTCGCGATCGATCGGCACCAGCGCGTCCTTCGATTCTCTGCGGACCAGTTCCTCGTGAACCTGGTTGCGAACATCACGGAGAGGCTCGGCAATGCGGGCACGGACCAGATCCCATTGAGGCGGTTTGCTGAGCTTCTTGAAATCCGCGCGAACCGAGCGGGCGCGCTCGCGGATCCCCGCCAATTCCCCGCGCAGATCGGGGAAGTCGAGGAGTTCCTCGACGTTGCGAAGGCGGTCGGACCAATCGGCGTAGCCTTCGCCGGTGATAGGCCCCTCGACAACTTCGCCCCCGTCGCCGCCTCCTCCCCCGGCGGCCCGCTGGTTGCGGTCGCCCCGGGCCTCCGTCAGGGCCCCGGAACGTTCGGTTTCCCTCGGCTGATCCGCGAGACTCGGGCGCTCACGCGGCCGCTGGCGCTGACCTTGGCCACGCGCCTGCCCGTTCGGCGGTTGGCCGCCCTGCCCAATCCCCTGGCCCGAGGCTTCGTTGTCTGAGCGTTGATCGGATTGCGCCAGTTCTTGTGAGGAGGCTTGCTGTTGTCCCTGGCCGCGCCCGCCTTGACCACGCTGTTGGCCTTGCTGTTCGGCGCGCGCTCTGTCTTGGGGCGAACCCTGCTGCCCGCCAGCCTGGGCTTGCTGGCGATCGGACTGGGATGGCTGTCGGTCCTCCTGAGGCTGGGATTCGTCGCCAGGCCCTTGCCCCTGCGGTTGGGCTTGCGCCATTTCAGGATTCTGCTGGCCCGGCGTGTTCTGCCGGCCTGGAGAGGCCTGGTTCCGACGTTCGCCAGGCGCGTTACCCTGTTGCCCTTGTGGCTGGGCGCTGGGCGGCTGGCCTTCCGCATTCTGCGGGCGATCGCCATTTGCCATCGCCAGTTCGCGTTCCACCTGGTGCGCCAGGTCCTCCAATTCGTTCCGCGCAAGCCGGAGGGCTTCCGTTTCGTTGCCCAGGACGCTTTCCGCGGCGCGTTCGATGCCTTCCTTCATCTCGCTAATGTCTTGGCGCGCCTTCTGTTCGAACTGAGCGGCTTCTTTGGCGAAACTCATCTTAAGAAGCTCCTCCGTTTGTTCGAGGGCCTGGGACGGATTGTCTTGGCTGGCTTTCCGGAGGGTGTCGTAAAGCTGTTTTGATAGCAGCGGTTCCGAAGGTTCAGAATCCTGGCTGACCCGCGTCACGTCGTTGAGGAGGTTGGTCATCTTCTCCCGCTGTTGCGCGAGTTGATCAAGCAACTCCTTTGTCTCGCCGGTATCGCTCAAGGTTTTGCGTTGAGAGGCCGTCATCGACTTGAGCTGGTCCCCAATCTTCTCTTCGTTCTGCGCCAGTTCTCGCGCATCGGAGCGCATCTGACGCATCTCTTCGGCAAACTGGGCGGCGTTCCGCTTCCGGAAATCGTCTCGAAGCTCTTGGAGTTCGCGCTGCGCCCGTGTCCCGGCACTGAGCGCCTGGCCGACCTGCTCCTTTTGAATGGCTTCGGAGGCGCGCTGCACTTGGTTGCGGGTCTGTTCGAGCTGTTGCCGGGCGTCGGCCATGCGGGATTGGTTCTCGGGCCGCTGCATCCGCTGGAGCAATTCGTCGGTATCGGCCAGCATGCGCTGCTCTTCCTCCCGGAGGCGCTTGAGGCGGCGTTGGATTTCGTCGCGTTCTTGCTCGGTCTTCGCTTCTTGGAGGGCGATCTGCAGTTCTTTGAGCTGCTTGTTCAGGTCCTCCTGGCGCTGCGCGAGTTCCTTGAGGCGGCTGAGGATCTGCAGTTGTTCGCGCTGTTGAGGGTCTTGCCTGGCAGCGGCCTGCGACTGGTTTTCGTAGCGGTTCTCGGACTGCGTCAAATCGAGCTGATCCAATTGGCGCTGGTCTTGCCCGCCGCCTCCCCCGGCTCCGCGGTTCCGGCTGCGCGCGACTTCCTTTTCACGAGATGCCAGCTTGAGCAGCGCTTGATAGGCGGTTTGCTCCGCGCTGAGGGCGTCGGGGAGCACCGCTGGGGCTTTGCCGGCCTTGGCGAGCTGATCCGCGGCTTTCTCCATCTCCTTTTCAACGGTATCCCAGAGAGCTTTGCTCGAAGGACTCTCGCTTTCTGACTTCTTTTGGCCTGCTTGCTTGAGCGCTTCTTCCTGCGATTGCTTTACCACGTCCACGTCGGCTTGGTACTTCTCCGTGGGTGAACGCTTGACCGGGGCGGCTTTTTCCCCCGGCAACACAACGCTGTGCTCCCGCTGGAGCTTCCAAGTCGCATTGATAATCTGCTTTTGGAGCTCCGACAGTCTGGCAAGCTCCTGCGACTCTCCGCCGCCCTGCTGCTCGGATGCGTTCTCGTCTCGCGATTGGCCTTCCCGAAAGATCTCTTCAAACGGCCGAATCTCGGCGTAGAACATGTCGCTGGCAGTGCGGCGAAGCTGGCCGTCCGGGCCGATGTCATCTGCCCAAATGTAATAGGAAACCAGCTCGTCAGGTTCCACGTGCAGCGACTCCAGGCTTAAGAGATGCGCGAACTGCCGCTTTTCGTGCGGTGCACTGGCGTTCCCGAGAGACAACGTCTCTGCGTTCTTCCCGGCCAGACTGCAGGTGATGCCGTAGTTCTTGAGACCGAAATCGTCCGAGGCCTCGGCCTGGAAGGCGATCTCTTCAAGAGGGGAAACGCGCTGGTCGCCACGAGGAGACAGGAACTTGAGTTCGGGAACCCGGTTGGTCAGAACCTCCACGATCACCTGGGCCGGGACTTTGTTGGTGCGCCCCTCGGCATCAACCAGCACCACCTCGTAAACCTGGCTGGTCTCCAGCGGGAACGCGCTCAGGGAAGCGTTGGCCCGGTTCGTCAGCGCCGCGAGAGGCACCGCGGTCTTGTCCTTGGCGACCAGTCTGGCCGACGCCACCGGTTTGTTCAGTTGCAGGGAAAGATCAAGCTTCGTGCCAGTGACCGCGCTGATGCGCCGCGTGTCTTCCACCCTCTTTTCCGGAAGCCCGGTGTAGGCCGGGTAAACCAGGTGCGCGTCCGCACGCTCCAGCCGCGGATAATCAAACACGCTGACCTGGAACTCGCGGCTGCGCCCTCCTGTGTAAACCACCTGGTAACGGAGTGTGTTGGTGATTTCGGAAAGTGTCCCGCCAAACACCGGGTCGTTAAGGCTCTTGGACAACGGCACGCGGCGTTCGGGTTGGGCATCCGGGCGGATCACCAGCGTCACTTCCGCGGGAAGGGACCCGTCAAACCGCGCCAGCACCGCCAAACCACTCCCCCGCTCGATCGTTGCGTCGCCCGGCGTGACTTGGATGGTCAACGGATTGGCCCCCGCCGCCGCTGCTTGCCCAGGAGAGACGCGAAGGCCGGCCAAAGCCGCCACCAACAGGAACAGCGCCGCCCATTGCGCGCCTTGTCCAGCGGCCAGGCGGCCCGTGGACACCGTTTGCACCCAATCGCTGCGCACGCTTTCGACAACCGCTTCCTTGATCAAGCGTTCTTGCAGAAAATGGAACTTGCCTGTGGCGGCATCGGGCTGCTGTTCGACCGCCGTCAGGAGAAGGGCGTGCAACTCCGGGTGGCTCTCCTCGATCTGCCGGGCGATCTGCCTGTAATCGGGACGGGTTTGGCGGTTCCGCACCCAGACGATCAGTGCGCCGATCAGGGTCAGAATGGCGATGCCAGGCAACACGCCAGGGGGGCGCCAGCCCGTCCATCGATAGACCAGAAAGAACGCGAATGCCAGAGCCGCTCCGGCCATCCAGCACACGGCCAATTGGCGTGATAAAACCCAGAGGCGGCGGCGGCGCGCGACGGGCTCAAGTTGGGACTTCAGGAAGGGCTCGATCATGAGCTTCGATGCGTTCGTCCTAGCATTCCTACGTTTCGGCCACTGCAACCGCAGGGCGGCGGGTGAGCCGTCCGGCCAACCATGTTTCACTCACCAATACCACCAAGGCAGCTACAATCAACCAGCGCCAGAGCTTTTGCCGACCCTCCAATTGGGCCGACTGCAGACGCTCGAGCCGTTGCCGTTCCTTCGCCGGAGCCACGCTGGCCTGAGGCGCCACGGGCAAGCCGAGGCGTTCCAGTTCTTCCATCAGGAGAGGCCCCGTCTGACTTTCCTCGGGCGCAACGTTCACGGCAAAGCCCGCCTCCCGCTGTTCGGATTTGACCGTGTAAACCCCTGGCTGTTCCGGAACGAAGAGCTTTTCCGCGCCCGACACCTGTACCTCTGACGCGTCCGGCTTGCGCACGGTTACAGGCCCCGGCCCTTGAGGCAGCCGTACCGGCTCGCCCACGACATGCTCGGCGCGATCCTCCGACAGGCCCCCTGCTTGCTCAAGCATGGCAAAAAGGAGCGGCACGAACTTCGAAGACAACGCCAGTTGGCTGTCCTCGGGATGCCAGCCGGACGCCAAGACCCACACGCGCCCTTTCTCCGCGCGTATCTCCGACAGCGCAGGCGCGCCGTCGTCGAACCGCGCCAGGACCCGCGCACCGTTGACGATCTCGAGGTTCAGGCGGCGGTGCTTCCAGAAGTGAATCTTGGTGAAGTCGCTATAGCGCGGGTCGGCAAAGGGCGCGAACAGTGGATGAGTGAAGTCGATCTGCGCCAGCATAGCGTAGCTAGCGCCCGAAGCCTCCTCTGCCGGAAGGTCAGGCCGCCCTAGGATCGCCGCGAGCGTTGGCGCCATTGCTGGGCTGATCATCAGCACCAAAACACTTTTCCCTTGGCTCAAATAATTGCGGATCACCCGGACGTGATCCTCGGACAAGGCCGCATTGACGACCACCAAGCTGGCTTCGAGGAGGTCCTTTTCAACCAAAGGCTCCCCGGGAGGCTTGGCTATCACCTCCACCGCCAGCCGGGGCGTTTCCTGAAAGGCGCGCCGAAGATAGAAGAGCGGCTGGGCGGAATCGGAGGCTCGATCCGGGCCGAGAAAGACGATGCGCGGCCGGTCCGTCCGGTGCGGAACCACAAAAGCGGTATTGTCGAACGGGTCGTCATCCCCTTTGAGAACGATGCGATCCGCCTGGGCATCTGCGTCGGTTCGGAGCAGTGTGACAATCCGGCTTTGGCCCGGCGGAACGTATACGTCGAGCGTGGAACCTTCGGACGGCGCATTTGCGCGGCTCCATCCGACCTGAAACTGCTCGCGTTTGGAGTTGGAAGCGTTGCTGATCCGGAGCCGCACGCCCTGAGTTGCCGGGTTGCCGGCCGCCGCTTCGGTGGTTGAGCTGCCTGCCAGGTGCAGACCGGCGTTCGAGGTGCGTTTGGCGGCCACGGCCTCGATCTGCACAATGAAGCGCTTGGGCCATTCGAACCCCTGCAGCCCATCCAGGCGGCTGCCCTCCTGGAGATCGGTAATGAGCACGATGCGCCTTTTGGATTGATCGTCTCTGTCCACCGATTCAAACAACTCACAGGCGTTGAGGAGGGCGGTCCCGAGCCGCGTGGTTCCCCACCTGGGGGCAAGCTCATCCAGCTTGCCAAAAAGAACGGCGGTTCGTTCCGCTTCTGGCAGCAAGGACCATTCTTCAAAAGCCATGACCGGCCGGGCGTCATAATCGAAAGCCATGAAGGCCACCTGGTCCGCACTCGAGGTTCCTTGCACGATCTCCCTGGCCTTCGCCATCGCAGCCTGCCAAACACCTTCCCGGCGCATGCTTGCGCTCGTATCGAGGAGGACGACAAGCTTCTCCCCGGTCGTGGCGTTGGGATCGGCCGTAACAGGTCTGGACAGAAACGGCCGCGCAAACGCGAAGGCCAGCAATGCAATGACCGCGCAACGCAACAGCAGCAAGAAGATGTACTCAAGCCGGCTGCGCCGCGTCACCCGGGGCGGCGTGGGCAGCAAAAACATCAAGGAGCTAAACGGCGTTCGGTCACGCGAACTCCGTCGAATCAGATGGAGAACGACCGGAAGCGCGATCGCGGCGGCTCCGAGCAGGAATAATGGCGCCAGGAAGCTCATGATGGCTTGCGCACGGCGCCCAGCCGCCGGCCTGCCCGGCCTCGCTGCATGCGGGATCGCAGGAAGTCGAACAGCGCCAGTTCCAACGGCCTGGCGGTAGAAAAGGTATGGCAGGCGGCCCCGAGCTTCTGGCAGCTGGCTCGGGCTTGGGCGGTGTGTTTCTCCAGCTTTCGATGGTACTCGACCCTGGCGAGTTCCGGCTCGATGTACAGATCCCGCCCGGTTTCCAAGTCGTAAAACTGGGCGGCGCGATCGAATCCGAAATTAAGCTCCAGCGGATCCAGCAACTGGAAGAGGATGACCTCATGGCCCGACGCGCTCAGCGCTGTCAGGTTCTTTTCGAGCGCATCAATCGGCGCGAGCAGATCCGAGATCAAGACCATCAGGCCGCGCTTGTCCACCAACTCGACAATCCGCTTGAGTGGCGCCGCGAGGTCGGTGGCGGCGCCTCCCGGCGGCTTTTCCAGCGCCAGCATTAGGTGCCGGAGATGCCCGGTGCGGTGTCGCGCCGGCAAGTAATCCCGTATCCGGTCATCGAACGTCAGGACGCCCACGGCGTCGCCTTGCAGGTAAAGGAAGTAGGCCAGGGTCGCGGCCAGCGTGTTGGCATAGTCCGCCTTAGTAAATCCGGTCGAGCCGTAGCTCATCGAGCGACTGTTATCGACCAGGAAATGGCAGCGCAAGTTGGTTTCGTCCTCGAACTTCTTGATGTAATACCGATCGCTCCGGGCGTAGAGCCGCCAATCCATGTAGCGTGGATCATCCCCCGGGCTGTACTGGCGGTATTCCGTGAACTCAACTGAAAAGCCGTGATACGGGCTGCGATGGATACCGCTCCAGAAGCCTTCCACCACCACGCGCGCACGCAGTTCCAGGTTCCGGATCGCCATCAACGCTTGCGGATCGATCAGGTGCCCGGGCTTGGATAACCTCTGGCGGCCTGATTTGGCGTTGGACGAAGCGGCTTCCATTCCTAGTGATTCTCAGTTTGCTTCTTATTCCTCGGAGCGACGGCTTGCAGGAGGCTGCGTCTCTCACCGCCGCCACGAACGAGCGGTGCCTGAGGCCTGCAACCCGGCGTTCCGAACGTCCCGCTCATGCGAGTTCCCGCTTCGGCCGGGCCGGCGGCGCTCCGAACTTGACCCCTTCCAGGAGCTTTCGAATGACGTCCTCGACCTTGATGCCTTCCGCTTCCGCCCGGTAGTTCACCAGGATTCGATGGCGCAAGGTTGGGAAGGCCAGCGCTTGGATATCCTCGAGCGTCACATGCGAGCGGTTTTTCAACAGCGCCCTGGCTTTGGCGCCAAGCACCAGGTACTGCCCGGCTCGCAGCCCGGCACCCCAACTGATCCATTCGTTGACGAAATCCGGTGTCGCCGGCTGTCGGGGACGCGAGGTCGCCGCCAGACGCACTGCGTATCGCACCAGGTCATCGGCGATGGGCACTTTGCGAATGAGGTCATGGAATCGAAGGACGTCCTCTCCGCTGAACAACGCCGTGATGGGTTTGGCGGCGGCCGCGGTGGTCTGCGTCACCACGGCGACTTCGTCGTCTTCCGGGAGGTAGTCGACCACGACATTGAACATGAACCGGTCCAACTGCGCCTCCGGCAGCGGGTAAGTGCCTTCCATTTCGATCGGGTTCTGCGTGGCCAGGACAAAGAACGGCTCCGGGAGCGCGTGACGCACCCCCGCTGCGGTGACTTGGTGTTCCTGCATGGCCTCCAAAAGAGCGGCCTGGGTCTTCGGCGGCGTCCGGTTGATCTCATCCGCCAGGATCATGTTGGCAAAGACCGGGCCCGGCGCGAAGACCATCCGCCTGCCCTCGGCCGATTCCTGGAGAATCTCGGTGCCCGTAATATCGGCCGGCATGAGGTCGGGCGTGAACTGGATGCGCCGAAACTCAAGGTGAAAGATTTGGGCAAGCGATTTCACCAAGAGCGTCTTTGCCAGTCCCGGGGCTCCGGTGATCAAACAATGCCCGCCGGCGAACAGCGCGATAAGCAATTCTTCGATCACCTCGCGCTGACCCACGATGACTTTGGCCAGCTCCGAATGGATCCTATCGCGTCCGGAGGTGAGTGACTCAACGATCTCCTGGTCCGATCTTGAGGGCGTCTTTTCCACGGGTATTCCTTTTGACTAGTCAGCGTCTGCCTCGAGGCTGACGGGTTGGGGCTGAATCGCTTCTCGCGCCGGCTGCGCAGCCTCGTCCGTCAGGGCGCCGGCAACGATCTCCCGGGGGGTCCCGAGCCCGGGCACGGGGGTGCTCTGGCCCGATACGGGTTGCTGTTCGGCGATGCGCAACAGCAGCCGGTGCGCATCACGGAAGCGAGGCGCTTCCTCCAGCGCCTGCAGGACGTGCCGTTTCGCTCCGGGTTCAGCCGCTTTATGGAGCAGGGCCGCGAGCCGGTAATGGACGGAAGCAGGGTCGGGCGGATCCATCAGCAGCAACGTCTGCCAAGCCTTTATCGAGTCCGCATCCTGCCCCAGACGCTCATGCGCTTCCGCCAGGCAGCGGTAAGGTTGCGGCACCAGGGGGTTGACGGAGAGGAACCGTTCCGCGTTGCGAACGGCGGCCTTCCAATCCCGGGCTGCCAAATCCAAATCCATCAACCGAAGGTAAGCAGGCACGGCGTCGGCTTCGATCCGGGCCAGCTTGCTGAGAACCGCCCGTTCCTGCTCGGTTTCACTCAAGCCGCGGTGGGCTTCGGCCAGGAGCGCATAGGCATTGTCCGTCCCGACGTTTTCCGGGTAGAGCTCGATGAGCTTCCTCAGGGGCGCCTTCGCCTCTTCGTACTTCTGGGTGGCGAGGAGGCTCTTGGCTTGGCGGGTCAACCCCCAAAGACTTTTCGGATGCCGCGCGATCCAGGCGTCTTCGCCTTTGGCCAGTTCTTCGGGCGTGGGTTCGTTCCAATCCAGCCCTTGTCCCAATTGCTCCGCGCGATCTTTGGCAAAGGCGGCGAACTCTTTCTCGATCTTCGATAAAGGCGCGGCGTTGCTTTCGATGGCGTCGTTGATTTCCTTGCCTTCTCCAAGGTCCGCCAGGATGCGCTTCAAGGCGTCCATTCCGAAGCTCCCGACGAGGTATTCCACCACCAGCGACGATTGGTAATAGGCGAACTGCAAGTGCAGCGGCGTTTTCGGAGCCAGGAACGCGGAACTCAAACTTCCCACCGGCACCAACTCGCCCTTCAAGATCATCTCGCGATAGCGGGGGATGAGGCGCTCGCCCCAGGCCGGATTTGCCAGGCGCTCTTCGTAAACGGAGATTCCTTCGCTCAGCCAGCGGGGCATCTTGTTCTTGGTCAGCCCCAGCGTCACCACGTGACAGAACTCGTGCCAAAGCACCGCTTGCCAGTTCACCTGCCTGGCCGTGTGCGACGCCGGACTATTCGCGGTGATCACGTTGCCAAAGCAAACGCCCAGAAATCCCTCGCCCCCGGGCATCCCAAACGTCCGCACCGCGAAGTCCTTCTGCTCTGGGAAAATCTCAACCACAGTCTTTCTTGGGAGCTCGATACCGTACTTGGCGCAAAGCGTCTCCTTGGCCTTTTCCAGCAGTTCGGTGACTCGCTCTCCGTAGATCGCGGCTTCCCGCGGATGCATGCGCACCCGGAAATCCGAATGGGTCAGATTGCTGAAGCCGGAGATCGTGTCGCGCAGCGTGACCAGGTTGTAGGCCACCACGTCGTAGCCATCCTTGTCATAAACTTCTTCGGCCAGCCGCCAGCCCTCCTCGTCTTCGCCGAGGCGCAGCAGGTCCTGGGCAAGCTGGCTTTTTGCCGACAGATACTCCGGATCGGCAGCCAAGGCCCGCCTTTGGCAGGCCGACCCTTCGGCAAACCGGTACTTCTGCGACAGTTTCAAGCCGATCAAGTGGTCCACCCTGGGATTTGCTTTCCACAAATGCAAGGCTGACGCCCGCGCCGTGCGCTCCTCCGCCGGTTGGTTCCGCAAGTGGGCCAGGACCGCCTGGTAAGCCCATGCCTCCGGATGATGCGGGTTGACGGCCAGCACGCGGGCGAGGAGTTCTTCGGCCTTCTTATCTTCCTCGGCATCGATCAGGTGATCGGCCAGCAAGAGCAGGCTTGGGAGATGGCGCTCGTTCTGCTCCAGAGCTTTTTCAAGAAGCGGAATCATTTCGGACCGGTCGCCAGGCGCGAGCGCCTTTGCCAATCCGTAAAGCATTTCCGGATCCTTGGGGAACTTCAGCAGGCCCTCACGAAACGTGTTCGCCGCGAGTTCGTTGTCGAACTTGTCCAGCGCCAGCCGGCCAATCACCAGGTAAGTTTCGCGGTAATCCGGCTCCGCCTTCTTCACCCGGTTCAGGAAGTTATCCAGAACCCGCCTCGGATCGGCACCGAGCAGCAGCGCCGCGCGGCCCAGGGCAACGACCCCTTGGGCATCGCGGTAAGCCCAGGCTCGAGCTGTCGCCATCGCGCCAATTTCCTGGACCAGATTCTCCGCCTCGGTCTTGAGCCCGCTGGACCGGAACACCTCGTGGGCCGCCACCCTGACGCGGATGCCCCACGGATTCCGCTCCATCGCATTCGAAATTACGGTCACGGCCTCGGGGTTTCGCCCCTGGATGAGGTAGCATTGGCTCAAGAGAATGGGCCAATCTTCGTTGCGTCCGCGCTCGGCAGCTCCTTCGGCGGCAATTCTGGCGCACTTTTCGTACTCGCCATCCAAAAAGAGCTTCTCAGCCGACTGCAGGTCCGCCGCGTGCCCGGAAACGCTCCAATTGGCGGCGGCAATGCAGGAAATCAGCATCAAAACGCCGAACAATCCAGAACGCGACCTCCCGAGCGTCTTCCTGGAGAAAAGCATGAGCATTTCTAACGCAGGACGAGGGGTCCCGCAACTGGGCAATTCAATCATACGGAACGCTTGGAGTATCTCACAGGTTCCCGCGCGCGATCAAATTCAGGCCAATTTCAGGCGGTGAAACGCGGCCGCGCAACGGTTCAGCGCGAAACACCCCAGTTTAGAAGACGCTGGCGGGTTCCGGAAAGTTGCAGGGCTTGGCGAACGCGCGATTGGGAGAAGGGTTCTTTGCTGCGATGGCCGAGCCCTTCGGCCTCAATGGCTTAACGATTACGATGACGATGACAAGGGCCGCAGCAGACGTTGAACTGTGCCCCTTCCGGGGTTCACCCGTAGTTCACCCGTAGATGACCCGTAGATCACCCGTTCGGCAACGGGTCATCTACGGGTGAACTACGGGTGATCTACGGGTCATCTCTGGGGGCACCGGCAATCGACGAGGGGAACATTGGCCCGGCGCCGTGCGCCAAAAGTAACGGTTACCCGAGAGGCCCAGTTGGCCCCGGTGGGTTCGGGCTTGCGCCTCTCAAGTGGTCGATTAAATTCGAGGCGATCTATGCGCCTCCCGTGGGCATTTGGCTGCTTTTGGTTCCAGACCTGCAGGAGGAATGCGCATTGATGGACTTATGCTTATGAAGCGCCCCTATATCTATACCCTGTTGCTCACTCTAACAGCATCGTTCCCGAGCCAAGCCGCGACGCCTGCCGAGATCCGGGCCAAAGCCAAGGACATCCTCGAGGTGATCCCGGAGCAGATGCCCGGGGCGGACAAAGACACGCGCGAACAGATCGCGCTTGGAAAGCTGCTCTATTTCGAGAAGAAGCTCTCCGCGAACCAGACGCAGTCCTGTAATACGTGCCATGCCGTGGACAATAACGGCGGCGGTGTCGATAACGAACCGACCTCGGATGGCGCTTTTGGCAAGCAGGGCACCCGCAACTCGCCGACGGTGCTGAACGCGGGGTTTCATTTCACGCAATTCTGGGACGGCCGTTCGGCTGACCTTGTCGAACAAGCCAAAGGGCCGATTCTCAACCCGGTCGAGATGGCGATGCCCAGTGAAGCTGAGGTGATCAAACGCCTCGAGAGCGACAAGGAGTACCCGGCGCTTTTCGCAAAGGCCTTTCCGGACGCGATACAGAAGATCACCTATGACAATGTCGCCCGCGCCATCGCGGCCTTTGAGCGGACCCTGGTGACCCGCGACCGCTTTGACGACTTTTTGAAGGGCGACGACAAGGCCCTGACCAAGGACGAGCTTCATGGGCTCGATCTGTTCCTCGAGATCGGGTGCACCACTTGCCATAACGGCGCGATGGTTGGCGCAACAACGTTCCAGAAGGCCGGCTTGATCAACCCCTACGATAATGACAAGGACTTCGGCCGTTTCGATATCACCAAGGATGATTCGGACAAGTTCAAGTTCAAGGTGCCTTCCCTCCGCAATGTGGAGATGACCGCACCTTATTTCCACGATGGCGCCACGGCCGGGCTGAATGACGCCGTCGAGAAGATGGCCTGGCTGCAACTCGGGCGAAAGGTGACCCCGGAAGAGAGGCAGGCGCTGGTGGCTTTCCTTTGCACCTTGACGGACAAGGAGCGCGGGACGCATTGGCGCAAGGCGGCCAAGAAATAAACGGGCCGATCCCAGGACGGCGTCCACTTTCTTCGGATCATCGACAGAACGCAGGCGCGCCGTGTGGCGAGTTGAACGTTTGGGCAAAGCGGCTGTCAAAAGTCCGGTTCTGCACGATTTCCAGGCAACCATGATCACAGGTATTCCCGTGGAATTATCAGTGAGATCACGAACGAATGGACGCGCTTCAAGCGATTGACCTGGCCCTGTTCCGGTTCGTCCATCTTGGGCTGAAGAATCCAGCATTCGACTGGATCATGCCGCTTTTCAGCTCCCACCCGCTCTTCGTTCCCATCTTGATCGCGCTGGGGATCGGGCTTCTCTGGAAGGGCGGAGCACGCGCCCGTTTGCTGGTGTTTTTTCTCGTGCTTGTTTTGGCGGTTGGGGACGGTTTGATCCTGAACCCGTTGAAACATTTCCTGGCCCGGCCCAGGCCCTTCCTGGTCGTGGCGGATTCGCAACTGCTGGTGGGGCGGGGGCATAGCGCCAGCATGCCTTCCGCCCATGCGGGAAACTGGTTCTCTGCCGGAATGGTGATTTATGTGTTGTACGGCCGGCGGGTTTGGTTCCTGGTGCCCGTGGCGCTCATGGTCTGTTTCTCGAGGGTTTACCTTGGGGTACATTACCCGGGCGATGTCCTGGCAGGCGCCATAATTGGCTTGGGCTACGCCGCCCTGATGTTGTGGATGTGCGAAGCCACCTGGCGTTGGGCCGGCCCCCGCTGGTTTCCCATCTGGCACACGGCCGTTCCGTCGCTGCTGGATCCTGGCGGACAGCGAAAGCGAACAAGTGCCGACCCGGAACCTGGAGGCAAGGCCGGTCGTCCAGACAAGAGCCTCGACCAGCATTGGACGGCCGTCGCTTACCTGGTGATTGGCCTCGCGTTGCTCGTTCGTTTGGCCTATCTGGCCGCTGGCAAGATCGAGTTGAGCGAGGACGAAGCTTACCAATGGCTTTGGTCGAAGCACCTGGACCTATCCTATTTCAGCAAGCCTCCCTTGATCGCCTATACGCAGGCGCTGGGCACAACGTTGTGGGACGATACCGAGTTTGGCGTGCGGTTTTTCTCCCCGGTTCTCGGTGCCATTGGCGGCTGGCTGCTCGTTCGATTCCTCGCGAAAGAGGCCGCGGGACTCGCCGCGCTGCTGTTGGCTCTGGCGACCGTCGCCACGCCGCTCTTGATGGTGGGTTCGACCCTGTTGACCATCGATTCCCTTTCGGTTCTCTTCTGGGTCGCCGCCATGGTGTCCGGATGGAAAGCCGTCCAGGAGGACGCAACCCGCGCGTGGCTATGGACGGGGCTCTGGGTCGGACTCGGTGTTCTAAGCAAGTATATCGGCTTGTTCCAATGGCTCTGTTGGGCCGTCTTTTTTCTCATGTGGCGCCCCGCGCGCGGCCAATTGCGCCGCCCAGGCCCGTATTTGGCGCTGGCAGTCAGCCTGGTTTGCCTGCTGCCGGTCGTGATCTGGAACGCTCAACATGACTGGATCACCTTGAGCCACCTCGCGGATCGAGGCGGGCTGGATCAGTCATGGCAGCCGACCGCGCGGTATCTTGTGGACTTCTTGATCGCCGAGGTGGGGCTGTTGAACCCGAACTTCTTCGCGGGGTCGATCGGGGCAGCCATCGGGGTCTGGCGCAGCCATCGAGGCGATCCGTTCCGGGTGTACCTGTTCAGCATGGGCGTGCCACTGGTCCTTTTCTATCTGATCTACACCTTGCGAGGCCGGGTCCAGCCGAACTGGATCGCCCCGGCGATCCTGCCGCTCTTCTGCTTGATGGTGGTTGACTGGGAGAAACGCTGGCGGGCTGGCGCCCGGAGCGTGATCCGCTGGTTCGCGGCGGCTGTCTTTCTCGGACTTCTGGTGGTGATTCCAGTGCATGCCCCGCGATTGCTCAAGAAGGTGACTTTTGGGGCGCTTCCGGCCAAGTTCAACCCGCTCAGGAGAGTCTTGGGCTGGCAGGAAACCGCGGCTCTTGTCGGCCAGGCCCGTTCCGAACTCGCGAAAGAGGGACAACCGGTGTTTGTCATCGGTGACCATTACGGGATCACCTCTCTCCTCAGCTTTTACATTCCGGAAGCGCGCGAGGCGATCCCGGCAGACCGCCTGGTTTATTACCAATCGAGCGACAGGCCGAAAAACCAGTTTTGGTTCTGGCCTGGCTACCAGATGCGCAAAGGAGAGAACGCCATTTACGTCGCCGAGGTCAAGGAGGCCGAACCCTGCCCCGCCCGCTTGCAGCGCGAATTCCGGTCGGTGACGGACCTCGGGGTTCGGGAGATTCGGCAGAGCGGCGCGGTCTTGCATAAAATCCAGCTATTTGCCTGCCGCGGGCTGCTCTGAACGCCGGCGATCGTCCCAATCTGTTTGACTGTGCCGCGGAACCGAGAAGTATACCCGTGGCACGATGAGCAACATTAGAGCAGTCTTTGGATTCGGCCGGGAGTACCTGGGACGGTACTGGGGCCGGCTGCTGGCTGGAGTGCTGCTTGGAATGCTCTTTGGCCTGACGAATGCCAGCTTCGTCTGGGCGACCAAGACCTTGATGGACCGCCTCAAGGAGCCGGAGGCCGTTGCCATACCGATCGCCCAGTTGCCGGTGTCCAGCCAAGTGCCTTCGGGTTTTACACATTATTTGGACGACATCAAAGAGTCCGTCGACACCGCCATCGACCCGTGGCTTCCGCGCCAAGGGCATCCCCTTGATTGGCGTCAGATCCTCGGGGCGATCTTGTTCCTTCCGCTGCTCGTCTCGAGTCGGAGTCTGACCGATTACCTGAGCAGCTATTGCATGGGTTGGGTCAGCGAACGGGTCATTAACGAACTTCGAGTCGATGTCCTGGCCAAGTTAAGCACCCTTTCACTCGATTTCTTTAACCGGTCCTCCTCAGGAGATCTCCTGACGCGGATCAATTCCGATACCGCCAAACTTCTCCGGTGTTTGAAGGTCAGCGCGGCCGACCTCGTGAAAGAGACCGTCAGCATGGTGAGTGTGTTGGCGGCGTTGATCTGGGTCAATTGGCAGCTCACGCTGATCACGGCCGTCTTCCTGCCGCTCTGTTTGTTCCCCTTGCTCGTGCTCGGCCGCAAGGCGCGGCGGGCGAGCAAAGCCAGCCTTAGGGCCGAAGTTCTCCAATCCGGCCAGCTGGTTGAGTTGCTTGCGAGCATCCGGGTGATCAAAGCTTACAACTTGGAGAACGAGCAGCTTCGGCGGTATCGCGCGCTGTCCAAAGAGCTGGTCCATTTCGGCATGAAAGGGGTTCAGGCAAAGGAGATGGTGAACCCGCTTATCGAAGTGGTCTCCATGCTCGGGCTGGGGGTGCTCGTGGTTTATATCTTCAGCACTCAAACCACGGCGGGCGATTTCGTGGGCTTTCTCACCGGGGTGATGCTCTTTTTCCTGCCGATCAAGAAACTGGCCGGCGTTCATATCGCCTTTGAACAAACGCGGGTCGCGGTCGATCGGCTGAGGGAACTCCTCGACCAGCAACCCACCGTCAAGGAACCGGCCCATCCTAAGCCGCTCCCCGCGTTTCGGTCGGAGATTCGCTTTGAAAACGTCAGCTTTGCTTACCGCGACACGTTGGTGCTCCAGGACATCAAGCTGAACATTCCGCGCGGCGCACGGATTGGCGTTGCGGGCGCGAGCGGTTCGGGCAAGAGCACGCTGGTGAACTTGCTCTTCCGCTTTTATGACCCGACCCAGGGGCGAATCCTGATCGACGGCGTCGATCTGCGCGATGCCTCGACGCAAGACATCCGCAACTTGATGGCGCTGGTGAGCCAGGAAGTGATCGTGTTCGACGGTTCGGTCCGGGACAACATCGCCTGTGGCAGGCTCGGCGCCAGCCAGCAAGAGATCGAAGATGCCGCCCGCGCTGCGTATGCCCACGAGTTCGTCATGAGCTTGCCGCAAGGATATGAGACGCCCGTCGGCGAACGCGGCGTCACGCTTTCGGGCGGTCAACGCCAGCGCTTGGCCATTGCCCGGGCCTTCGTTCGGAATGCGCCCATTTTGGTCCTGGATGAAGCGACCGCCTCGCTCGATTCCAAAGCGGAAGCGGAGGTTCAGGCAGCCATTGAGCGCCTCGAAGAGAACCGCACGGTGCTCTGCGTGGCGCATCGGTTGTCCACTTTAAGCCGAATGGATCGGCTGATTGTCCTTGCGGAAGGGCGGGTGGTTGAGGAAGGCGGTTTCTCAGAGCTGTTACAAGCCGGCCAAACATTCGCTGCCATGGCTCGCCGGCAAGGAATCTTGAGACCCTCGGACCCCGAATGGCAGACTCCCGAAATCCTCGCTCGCCTGCGAGCCGAGTGACGCAACAGGATGCTGACAATTTGTCAGCATCGTCTGAAACCATTGGTGGAAAGAGAATTACGACGCGGTTTGGTGCATGGAGCCAGTAAATATTCGGGAAACCCCGTCGAGTCTGCAGATTTCTAGACTTTTTGCGGG
>CAZODO010000040.1:0-50168 GCA_964578605.1 uncultured Verrucomicrobiota bacterium
CAGATCCTCTGCGCGGAGCCTTAACCCTCCACACAGGGTTCGCCGAATACTTACACGAGGAGCGTGACATTTTGCATTGTAAGCAACTCCAAATGAGTTGCTTACAAAACTGTACACAAATGTGTACAGTTTCGATTCGACGAAAAGTTCCGCCTGAGCCTGTCCAGTTCGCTCACGATGACCGCGGACCTTGGCGAGCTCAGGGCCGATTACGTATTCGTGAACAATGTTGGGAGCCCGATGCGGTCAATTAGCGGGTTTTTGGCTGCGCCGAGTCCGGAACGTCCGGAGAATCAGCCGGCTTTTTGGAGCGGTCGAACAGTTCCTGGATCTCAGGCGCCAGCTTGCGCGGCGAGCCGAAGGTCACGAGGTCCTGCGCGCCATGAGAGGGTCTCTGTTTGACGGGAATGCCCCACTGGCGGGAGTACGCGCCCGGCGATCTCGGATCATAAACCATCTGTTCAGGCGTGCGCTCCTCAAGGTTCTGGATATCCGTCCTGGCGCCTGCCGCGAGAAGGCGTTCGACCACCGGCTTGCGCACCCCGAACACGGCGTAATGCAAAGGGGTGTTGCCGGACTCGTCCTGGACGTTCACGTTGGCGCCCTTGGCCAAAAGCAATTCTACGACGTTCGTCTTCCCGGAAGCGGCTGCGGCATGCAAGGGCGTGAATCCCTCGAGAAACCGGGAATCGACGCCCACGCCTAACTCGAGCAACTGGCTGACCTGTTCGATGTTGCCCAACTCCGAGGCTTGCATGATTGCAGGAGGCGCCTTGACGTCCTTGAGATGAGCGCCTCTGGCGACTAGGGCATCATAGATTTCCCGGAGGCTCGCGACTTCGGGACTCTTTGCCGGAACCGGGTCCACGGTGCGTTGGAACAAGGGACCAATCGCCGAAGTCAGGGGGGTGTTCGCTTGCCCGTCCTTCGCGTTGGGATCCGCGCCTTTTGACAGTAGAAGCTTCACCATGTTCGGGTCATTGTTCCGCACTGCCCAGGCGAGGGGCGTGGCCCCTGTTTCCTCCGTCGCATTGACGGCCGAGCCTTTTTCCAGCAGCAAGCTGGCCAGCTCCAAGCGACCTCTCATGACTGCAGTGAACAAGGGCGTTATCCCGCGTGGCCCCTCCGCATTGATTTCGGCGTCGTTGGCCAGTAACAACTCGACCATAGCCCGGTGATTTCCTCCCACGGCATGGTGCAATGGCGTCGCGCCGTCCCGCCGGTTTCGGGCGTTGACCTCGGCTCCTTTGGCGAGGAGCACCTGCGCCACGGCCTGGTAACCCTTTGCGGCCGCTTGGTGCAATGGCGTTGCGTCGTTATGGTCTTTGGCGTTCACGTTGGCGCCGCGGCTGAGCAGAAGTTCTACCACCGCCTTATTGCCCGCATCAGCGGCGGCATGCAGGGGAGTGCCCGGGCTGGATCCTTCGCCAGCATTCACGTTGGCGTTGCTGTCGAGGAGAAAGCGAACGACCGTCAAGTGCCCCGCGTGGGCGGCCTTGTAAAGCTCTGTGATACCGCTAAGGTCACGGGCGTTGATGAGGTCGGGGCTGTTCCTGATGAGACTCCTAATGCGCTGAATCTCCTTCGTCTCTTCGTCCGTGGTCGCGAGCTCGTCGCTACGCTTTACGATCGATTTGAGGCGCGGTTCGTAACGGACCACGGCGGGACGCCGGGCGGCCAGCAACTGCCGCTGCAGGTTGAGCAGGTCTCGTTCGGCCGCCATCCGGTCTGCCGATGTGCCTTTGCCGACCTCCTGCATCTTGCGCACCATCTGCAGCGTTTGCTGCACCGATTCGATCTCCTGCTTGATCAGGTCTTCCTGGCGTTTCGGATCTGCGTTCTCCGGGAGGTTGCGAAGGAGCGGGAAGAGTTGGCGCCTGGTTTGCCAAAGCTCGGCTTGCGGGATTTGCCCGGTTTCGAACCTCTTTTCCTGCTCAACAATCTGCTGTTGAACCAATTCAATCTCCCGCTTCAAGAGGTCGATCTCCTCCGGATCAACCGATGCGGCCTCGGCGCCGCCAGAAGACGGAGTGAGCCCGGCTTCGCCGAGATACTTCCGGCTCAAGCTGGCGAGGGTGTCTTCGCTCTCGAACTCGCGCAACACCCGTTCGAATTGGGCGTGCGCTTCGTTGGTTTTGCCCAGCTTCCGATAGGTCTCTCCCAATCGGAAAGCCGCCGTGGCGGCAATGCGCCGCTGTTCTTCATATTGCTTGAGAACGGACTGGTAGGCCTGGATGGCCGCTTGCGGGTTCTGGCTGGCTTCCTCCGCGAGAAGCCCTTTCTGGAGCGCCTCGCTCATGGGATCGGCCGCGAGCCCGCGAGTCATCGAGGCCGCGAGCAGACTGAGGATTATCAGATAGGCTTTCATAGCTGTGTTCTAACGTCGCGCCCACAATGGCTGCTTCGCCCAAAGCAATTGTCATGATTCTGCAAAATCCAGCCGGTATCCCACCCCATGCACGGTCTGAATCCAGCGCGGCCGGTCGGGATCGTCTTCGATCTTGGCGCGCAGGCTGGCAATATGGTTATCCACTGTGCGTGTCGTTGGGAACGTGGTGTAACCCCAGACCGCGTCGAGGAAGCGCTCGCGCGAGATCGCTTCGCCGCGGCACTCGGCCATGAGGCGGAGCATGGCGAATTCCTTGGCTGTCACGTGCAGGAGTTTGTTGTGCTTCCAGGCGCGTTGCTGCACGAAATCGATCCGGGCCTTGCCCAGGGTGAGCGTGTCGAGCGGATGGCTCTGCTTCCGCGTCCGGCGGAGCAACGCGCGAACCCGGGCCAGCAGTTCCTGGGTGCTGAACGGTTTCACGAGATAATCGTCCGCCCCCGCATCGAGGCCACTCACCCGGTCCTCGACCTGGCCTTTGGCGGTGAGCATCAGGACAGGGACCGCATTGCCCAGGCGGCGCAATTCCGCGCACAACGCGAACCCGTCCAGGCGGGGAAGCATCACATCCAGCAGCACTAGGTCCGGCTTTTCGTCGCGAACGCGATCCAGGCCCGCGTCGCCATCCGCAGCTGTCAGGACGCGGTAACCTTCGGCTTCGAGGCAGTCCGCCAAGGCGGTGCGCATCGGCAATTCGTCTTCGATGATCAGAACGCGCTCGTTCATGGTTTGTCAGTCGCCGGACCTTGCCGCACCTTCTCAACCGTCACCGGCAGTTCCATCGTGAACCGGCTGCCTTTCCCCATTTCGCTCTCCAGGGTGACGCGGCCGCCATGCGCTTCAACAATATGCTTCACGATGCTCAAGCCGATCCCGACACCCTGCGTCTCCCGCCGCAATTCCGAGCCCACGCGATAGAACCGCTCAAAGATTCGCTCCCGCTCGGAAACCGGGATGCCTGGCCCTTGGTCCCCAACCCAAATGCGCACGCAAGCCTTGTCCGCGCGCCCGCTGACCTCGCTGCCGTCAAGACTCATCCCGATCTGCACCGTGCCGTTCCTGGGTGAATGCTTGATCGCGTTGTCGACCAGGTTAACGAGCGCTTGCTGGATTGCCCGGCCGTCCACGACCGGCTGCAGCCCGGCGTCCAACTCGGCCCCGCCGCCCGGCGCGGGCAGTTCCAAGGCCAGTTCCACGCCGCGTTCGGATGCGTAAGCCTGCAGGACGCCGACCGTCTCGCGCACCAACGCGGGGAGGTCGGTCGGTTCGAAGTCATACTGCTTCCGCCCTTGCTCAATCCGGGAGAAATCAAGCACGTTGGCGACCAAGGCGGACAAGCGCCGGCATTCCTGGACGATGAACCGGAAGTAAGTGCGCTGCTTTTCCGGGTCCTGGACCTTGCCCAAATCAAGGCTCTCCGCCAAAAGTCGCACCGACGCGATAGGCGCCCGCAGCTCGTGCGAAACACTCGAAACGAAGTTGCTCTTCATCTCGCTCAACTGGTGCTCGCGCAAGAAAGCCCGGCGCGCGCGGACAAATCCGAGGATCGCCACGCCCGCTGCGGCGACGATGAATCCACCGAACCACAAGGCACGCTGTCTTTGCCGCGCATACAGGGCGGGCGGGTCCACCAGGAGCATGCCGAGGCGGAAGCGGATTTCGGGCACGGTTCGCTCCTGGCCGACGGCGGTGCCCGAAGCCGCCAGTGGTCTCATGACCACGTTCGAGAGGGTGCCGGAAACCGAAGCCAGCAATGGGCCTGGCTTTGAATCTGGGGACTTCGAGTGACGCTCCAGCATCGGTTCACCCTCCAACTCGGCAGTAAGAGCCAAGTAAGGAGGCAACGATGCTGCCGGTTGCACCTGGGTGAACGCTTCCACGAGCGTCTGCTTCGGGTAAAAGGTAATGGCCGTCGCCCCATTCGTGCCGGAATTGAGTTCCGCGGCAAGCTGCGCATCGGGTTGTTCCGGGTTGAGCATGGCGAACCAGCGGCTGTGCTCGGAGTCAAACCAAGCCGCCGTCGATGACAGGCCTTCCAACACCACCTGCTCGCCCAAATCCTGGAGCAGCTTTCGCAGTTCTTCCTGCCGTTCCCAGGCATTGGCCAGAGCGCCGATTGCCCGCGCCGCTGAAGGGCTTGAGTTGGCGAGGCGCGCCGCGTCTTCAAGAAATCCTGGGGTCAAGAGCGACGGCCGCATCGTCGATCCGGCCAAGCCGCGGAAGAGCGGTTCGGTAATCCCGAATTCTTCGGAGCGGCGCAACGCACTGGCGAAGCTGATGGCTTCCAGGGGCAATCCTGTTTCCGACGCCAGCCCGGCGTGCTCCCGTCCGAAGGCGATGAACCGCTCGACGGCCTCTGCTGCGGCGTTCGTCCGCATCTGTAAACGGAGCAGGGCCAATGCGGCGCAGGCTTCGGCCTCGCGGCCTGGCTTCGTTTCGAGCACGCGCTTCCAGGCCTCCGCCACTTCGCTATCAGAAGCCCCGCTCCATTCAGCCGCGCGGGCTTCGGTCCAGGCGCGTGCCTGTGGGTCGGCGAGGTTAAGGAACCATTGCGGCGGGGCAGGGGGTTCGTTCCATGGCGCGGGGAAGAGCCATTCACCCGATTCGCGAACCAGAGCTGGCCCTGCCATCCGGATTGGGTCGATCGAGCGCTTCGGGGCGGCTGCGCCGTTCGTTTCGTGCAGACGGGTCCATAGCTCGTTTACATCCACCAGCCCTCCGTGAGGCTCCCTGGCTGCCTCAGGGCCGCGCATGGCTTCCGCGACGCCGCGCGCCAGGCTGGGGGCGAGTTGCTGGAGGATTTCGTCCGCCCGCTGGCGGGCGTCTTGTTCGGCGAGTCGTTGATCTTCGCGGACCAGGAGCAGGCCAAGCCCAGCGAGGAGAGCGACGGGCAAGAGGATGAGCAAGCCATGCCAGAAGAAACTCGGGGGCGTTGGCTGGCTCCGGGCTTTCATGCAGGTGTCTTAGCGCAAAGGAGAGCGGAAAGGCAGGCGCAAGTTGTCAGGGTTTTGTAAAGTCGAGGGTGGGTCGGCTCGGCCCGCCGTTGGTGATTTGGGATTCGCTATGCCCGATGGCCGGCCCGGCGGTTCGGCCCTGCCATTTTGGGTCGGGCGCCTGCGAATGGGATGAATTTGGCGGGATGCACTCCTCGGTTCGGGGGTGTTCTGGTCTAAAGGCACGTCAATCACATGTCAAACACATGCTAAACGCACAGAAACATCAGTTTATCATGCGCTTATCGTGCGTTTAGCGTGCGTTTAGCGTGCGTTTATCGTGCGTTTACAACGAAGGCAGAAATCCCACTAGCCGCGCGCGTAATTGTTTGCGCGCACGGTAAATGCGCATTTCCACCGACTTGGATGTGCCGCCGGCGATGCTGGCGATCTCGGCGTGCGTCAGACCCTCATATTCGGCGAGGATGAAGGGGGTGCGCAGGTCCTCGGGGAGTTCGGCCACGGCTTTTCGGACCGCATCGGCACGTTCAGCGGCCTGGAGGTTCTCATCGGGGGCGGGATCGCGGCCGGGAAGGCCGTGCAACCAACTCTCGCCCGAATCCTCGGCCGCGAAGTCCGCTGAGACTTCCGGATGGCGGATGCGCCAGCGGAATCTGTCACGCACGAGGTTTGTGGCGATGGCATAGAGCCAGGTGGAGAACTTCTGCCCGGGATGGTAGCGGTGCGCGTTTTGATACACTCGGACAAAGGATTCTTCGGCGAGGTCGGCGGCGTCGGCATCGTTCTGGAGGGCGCGGACGAGGTAGCGGAAGAGCGATTCGCCATGCCGGTGGATCAAATCGGACAAGGCCGCATCGTGACCCGAAGCCAAGCGTTGCATATCGACGCGATCCTGGTCTTCTGTGGACCGGGAAGTCATCCAATGGATATTCTACCCCAACGAGACTTCGGTGCCTGCTCCTGCTTTATCATGGAGATACCCTCAGTGCGATGGGGAATGGGAGTGGCCGCCCGCCATCCTGTGTTCCGGCACAAAGGTGCGCTCCTCAATCCATGAAAGGTACCGTTTTCCTTGCTCGGGCGGCATGGCTTTGCTCACGTCCAGGAAATGGCTAAGCATGGCGGTTTGGCATTCGAGGCGCAACGCCGCGGCCTCAGCGAGCTTCTGTTTCACTTCCGGGGTGATGGCGCCGGTTTGGTGAAGCAACGCCTTCAGTTCAGCGTTTTTGGCGTCAATCCGGGCGCAGCGCTCGGCACAGGCTGGCAGGTAAGCGTCATGTAGTCGCGCAATGCGCTGAAATTCGGCGTCGCGCAGGTTGAACTCCTGCTTGAGCCACGCTAGTTCCGGGGCTTCGCTTCGGAGCAAGGCTCGGTGTTTGGATGTTCCGGCGAAATAACCGCCGAAATAGGCGATCAAGGCGCCCAGAAGACCCGCCCATAAGATGGGCTTCGCGCGTTTCACCTAAGGGGCAACCCGCTGGTAGGGGTCGATCACCTGGACGTATCGTGAACCGAGTTCCTGGTCCAGTTCAGTGCTCTTTTCAAGGCCACGCATCCAGCCGGTGGCGAAGCCCACCACGAGGAGCGCCGTAACGTAGCCAGCCGCCAGCCGAGGATGCGCTAGAAGGGCCTGAACGCGACCAAATAGCCTGGCCCAGGTGCTTCGGTCAGACGGATCGGCTTCCGCGAGAGCGATTCGATGCCAAACTCGCTCCTGGAACCGCGGGGGCAGGGCGGCGTTCACCTTCCATTCGGTCAGGAGCTTGTCCAGCGACGCGTCAGGTTCGTGATGACCACCTGGTTTCATTCCTCTGGTAATACGCCGCGCCGGGTCCTTTCCCTCAAACACAACGCAACCCCAGTAAGAACCGCCGGGGTCCACGGACGCCTCACCGGGGCATCAGCGCGAACACCCCCCAACCCAGGTATTCCCGCGTGTAAGCGGCATAGCGCTCGGGCTCCGAGGTCAGTTGGGCTCGGACTTCTTTGGCGAACTCGTCGTTGGGATTGGCTTCAAGCCATCGGCGCATGGTGAGCCATTTGGCCGCCTCGTATCGATCCCAGCCGTCTTGGTCAGCCAAGACCATCTCAACGACGTCGTAGCCAAGACAGCCGAACGACGCGAGAAGTTCTGGAAGCGTGAGGAAGTCGGAGAGGGAGTTGGCATGACAAGCTTTGGCAGCATCGTCCGTCGGCGGTAACTGCCGCCAGTAAGGCTCGCCGACAAGGATGACTCCACCGGGGCGCAAGCTCCGCGCCAGAAGCTCGATCGTGCCGGCGACTCCCCCGCCAATCCAAGTGGCACCGATACAGGCTGCCACATCGGCCTTCTCTTCAGAAACATACCCGGCAGCATCGGCATGGATAAACTTCACTTTATCGGTGACGCCGAGTTCTTGAGCACGGCGTTTCGCTTGGTCGGTGAACAACTGGCTCATGTCAATGCCGGTGCCCACGATGCCGTGATCGCGTGCCCATGTGCACAGCATCTCCCCTGAACCGCTGCCGAGGTCGAGCACTCGGGCCCCCGATTCCAGGCGCAGCGCCGCGCCGAGCGTGGCGAGCTTTTCGGGTGTGATCGGGTTATGGATGCGGTGAGCGCTTTCAGTGATAGTGAAGATTCGGGGGATGTCCACTGTGGAAGTCTCCTTGCGGGTGTGGTGTGAATCCTTCGGTCAGGGCCTAACAACGATCTCCACCGCACGGTTCCTTGCGGAGAACGACGCCATGACGAGGCCTCTCGAGTATTCGAGCGTGAACGTGTCGGCGCCCGCGCGCCGTGCGTCGTCGATTATTCCGATCAGTTGAGGCGGGACTTTCATGTCCAGATCATGACAGTCCAGATCATGATGGTTTGAAAATTTCGGGGCAAGGAATTACACCCTAATGATCAGGACTCTTGACCAGTCACTTGCATGGATGATTCCGAGCGGCCGTTGCGCCGCGGATGGTTGCCAGGGGTTGATCGTGGGTTGATCTCGCCATTCCCATGCCTTTCCGCTAGGCTGGCGGGACTGTGACACAAGCGAACGACTCGCGCTGGCGTTGGCTCAAACCGCTCTTGGTCCTGGCTGGGTTGGCGGTGGTGGTTGTCCTCTTGCGCTACACCGTCTGGCGGGAACAGCGCGTGCCTGTCACCGTCCACAAGGTCGAGTCCGGCCGTGTCGAGGATTCGGTGGTGAACTCCCGGGCCGGGACAGTGCAATCGCGATTGCGCTCAGAGATTAGCCCCGGGATTGCGGGGTTGGTTGTCGAGATCCCGGCGCGCAAAGGGGCCAGGGTGAAGAAAGGGGACATCCTCCTGCGGTTGAACGACCGCGAGCACAAAGCCCAAGTCGAGTTGGCGCAGCGGGCACTGGAAGCGGCGCGCGCCCTGCTGGAACAAGCCCAGGCGGAGGCCGACTATGCGCAGGCCCAGTGGGCTCGGGCGCAGGATCTATCGAAGAACAAAGTCGTTTCCGAGACGGCTTTTGAACTGGACCGCACGCGGGCTTTGACGACCAAGTCCGCCGTCGCCGCGACTCAGGCCCGCCTTCATGAAGCCGAGGCCTCCGTCGACGTCGCCAAAGCGCTCCTCGAGAAGACCGTGATTACCGCGCCCTTTGACGGCATTGTGCTGGACGTCAGCACCGAAGTCGGGGAGTGGATCAGCCCTTCGCCCCCGGGGGTGCCTCTGCCGCCGATTCTCGACCTGATTGATCCCGGGGCGCTCTATGTCAGTGCCCCGATCGATGAGGCGGACCTGGCCAGGATCCGGGTGGGATTGCCCGTGCGGATTACTCTGGACGCCTTCCGCGGACGGGCGTTCGACGGAGTGATCACCTATGTTTCGTCGTTCGTAGAGACGCGCCAGGAACAGAACCGCGTGTTGCGCGTGGAGGCGGAATTCCACGAGACAGACCTTCCGGAGAACCTCCTTCCGGGGCTCTCGGCGGATGTCGAAATTATCCTGGACGCCCGTGAAAACGTGCTTCGCATCCCGACCTACGCGCTGCTCGAGAATAACCAGGTCCTCGTTGTGGAGGCGAGCCGCCTTGTGGAAAGGAAGGTCACGCCCGGGCTGCACAACTGGAGCTTCACGGAGATCAACTCGGGGCTCAAAGGTGGTGAAGTGGTCGTCGTGTCATTGGACCGGCCGGAGATCAAGGCAGGCGCCCTTGTGACGGTCTCAGAGGAGGCGGAGAAGTGATCCAGTTGACCGGCATTGAGCGCACCTACATTCTCGGAGGCAGGCCGGTGCATGCGCTGCGGAACGTGAATCTCACCATTAACGCCGGCGACTACGTTTCGATTATGGGGGCGTCGGGTTCGGGCAAGTCCACGCTCCTCAATCTGCTCGGCTGCCTGGACCGACCCACCGCGGGCTCGTACCGTTTCGGGGCCGAAGAGACGGCCGGGATGGGCGAGGTGCAGTTGTCCCGGCTGCGGCGGCACCAAATCGGCTTCATTTTCCAGTTCTTCCACCTGGTGCCCCGGTTGACGGCTGCTGGCAACGTGGAGCTCCCCATGGTTTTCGCGGGAATCCCGCCGCAGGAGCGGGCCGAACGCGCCCGCTTGGCTCTGGACGGGGTGGGGCTAACGCTGCGGGCAGACCATCGCCCGGAACAACTGTCCGGCGGCGAGCAACAGCGCGTGGCCATCGCGCGCGCGGTCATTATGAACCCCGCCTTGTTGCTGGCGGATGAACCGACCGGGAACCTGGATAGCGCCTCCGGTGGAGAGATTATCGGCCTGATCGAACGCATGAACGAGCGCGGGCTTACGGTGATCGTGGTCACCCATGATCCAACCCTTGGCGCGCGTGCCCGCCGCCAGATCCGGCTGCGCGACGGCGAGATCATCTCAGGCGTATGAGAACGCGGGACCTGCTGCGCTTTGCGGGAGGGGGCTTG
The DNA here is from genome assembly GCA_964578605.1 of uncultured Verrucomicrobiota bacterium. GTDB lineage: Bacteria > Verrucomicrobiota > Verrucomicrobiia > Limisphaerales > SIBE01 > JAXMHN01. Next base: position 10,233 of record CAZODO010000040.1, read on the forward strand.
CGAGGGCACCGCTTGCGGACGTCGCTTTCCTTGCTTGGCGTGGGGATAGGCGTGGCTTCGGTGATTCTCTTGACCAGCTTGGGGGAGGGCGCCCGGCGCTATATTACCGGTGAGTTTGCCTCGATTGGATCGAACCTCCTGATCATTGTCCCCGGCAAGACGGAAACAGCCGGGATGGCGCCTTTGGTTAGCACGGCGCCGCATGACCTGACCATCGAAGACGCGGAGGCCCTGCTGCTTCGCGTTCCAGCGGTGAGGAAAGTCGCGCCGCTGGTCGTCGGCACCGCGTCCGTCAGAGCGGGCGAGCGCAGCCGCGAAACGACGGTGGTCGGCACCACTCGCGAGATGCTCGAGATCCGGCATTTGAAGATGGGCAGCGGCCGGTTTCTCCCTCCCGGCGTGCGGGATGCCGCCCTTTGTGTGCTCGGCGCGCGAGTGCAGCGCGAACTTTTCCCCAACGAGAATCCCCTCGGCAAACTCGTGCGTATTGGAGACTGGCGCTTCCGCGTCATTGGAGTGATCGCGCCGCGCGGCACATCGATCGGAATGGATATGGATGAGGTGGTTGAAGTCCCGGTGGAAACGGGCCTGCGGATCTTCAACCGCGGCAGCCTTTTCCGAATCCTGGCCGAGGTCGGGTCTCACGAGGAACTCGATCGGGCCCGCACTGCGGTCATCGACGTCTTGCGGGAACGGCACGACGGCGAAGAAGATGTCACGGTGCTGACCCAGGACTCCATCTTGAGCACATTCAACAGTATCCTGAAGGTGCTGACGGCGGCGCTGGCCGGGATCGCGGCTATTTCGCTGGGCGTGGCGGGCTTGGGCATCATGAACGTGATGCTCGTATCCGTATCGGAGCGCACTCGCGAGATTGGGGTTCTGAAAGCGATCGGCGCCACGCGGGGACAGGTGGTGGCGGTGTTCCTGGTCGAGGCGGCCATTCTGGCGACGGCAGGCGGGGCCATTGGGCTGGCTGGCGGCTTTGTTTCCGGGCAGTTGGTCCAGCAGATGTATCCCGATTTTCCGTTTGAAACGCCGGGGTGGGCGGTTCCTGCGGCTCTGGGCGTGTCGTGTTCTGTCGGGCTGATCTTCGGAATCATGCCTGCCAGCCACGCGGCCCGGCTCGACCCGGTTGCGGCCTTGATGCGGAGGAAGGCATGAACGGGAACGACATCCTTCGCTTGGCCTGGCAAGCCATTGCCTTCCACCGGCAGCGCTCGTTCCTGACGATGCTTGGCATTCTTATCGGCATCGCATCGGTGATCCTTTTGACGTCGATTGGCGAAGGCGTCCGCGTCTACGTGCTTTCCGAATTCACCCAGTTCGGCACCACGCTGGTCTCGGTCACGCCGGGCAAGATCTCGACTACGGGCCTGCCGGGCGCGCTCGGCACCACGGTGCACCTCCTGACGCTCGAAGACGCGGCTGCGCTCGAGCGAATCCGCGGAGTGGAGCGGGTAGTGCCGGTCATCGTAGGGACCGCCCCGGTGGAGCGCAATGGCAGGTCGCGCAACTCGTTCGTTTACGGTGGGAATTCCTCCATTCCTGAGGTCTGGCGCATACGGGTTCGGAGCGGGCGGTTTTTGCCTGAAATGGAGATGGACCAGAGCGCGCCCATCTGTGTCCTGGGTCCGAAGCTAAAACGGGAGCTGTTCGGCGATGAGAACTGCCTTGGGCGCCATGTCCGGATCTCGGGTCAACGCTTTCTGGTGATTGGCCTTATGGAATCGAAAGGCCAGTTCCTTGGGTTTGATATCGACGATGGCGTTTATATCCCGATCTCAGGCGCCCAAGAGATGTTCAACCGGGAGGGGCTCCAGGAGGTTGATCTCCTGATCGCTAACGCCTCCGTGATCGAGCCCACGGTTCGCCGCATTCGGGAACTCCTCGTGGAGCGTCACAGCAAGGAAGAGGACTTCACCATCACCACCCAAACCGGGATGCTCGACACCCTCGACCGCGTGATACGGATCGTGAGCATGGCTGTGGGCGGAATCGGCGCAATTTCTCTTCTGGTCGGGTCGATTGGCATCCTCACGATGATGTGGATCTCCGTGAACGAGCGCACCTCCGAAATCGGGCTCGCCCGCGCCATCGGCGCAACCTCGGGCCAGATGCTGCTTCTCTTCTTGAGCGAAGCCGCGATGCTCTCGACCGTTGGCGGCATCCTGGGGGTAGCGGCTGGATTGGGGAGCGCCCGGCTGCTGCAGGTCCTTGTTCCCGGTCTGCCTGTGCAAACACCGTTCGGATACGTTTTCCTGGCGCTTGGAGTAAGCTTGCTTGTCGGGATCCTTAGCGGGTTCCTTCCGGCGCGGAAGGCGTCTGGTCTGGATCCGGTGGTGGCGTTGACGGCTGAGTAGCTGCCGCCAACCGGCCGAAATACTCCTCAAAGACCTCGGGCAACTTCTCGCCGTAAGCCCGCCAGTGCCGCGCGGTGGGGTAATCGTTCAACCCAGCGATCCAATTGCAGTTGAACTCGTGCACCACGGCGTCGATCCCGTAACGCTCGAGCCATCCGTCACCCAGCGTCCCGGAGTTGCGAAACCCGGGTTTCGTTCTGCCTTCGGTAAACCAGGTATGCTTGCGAAGCAGTTCTTCGAGCAGCGCCACGCGTTCGATATGGCGCGGAAGCTGGGGCACAGGGGCGCCGCTCACGTGCAAGTTCCCGCCGCCGTCATTATGAAGCTCCAGCGCCAGGAGCGGTCCCTTGTCCTCCCGGATTTGCCGCTCAAGCCACTTTTCCAGGGCGTGATTCTCCGGCGCCAATTCCGGATCGGCGGGTTTGTCCCAGTCCCGATTCAAGTCCCGGCCCAGGACGTTGAACCGTGTGCCGCCCCTGGCAACGCCGTCCTTGTTGGCCATCGGCATGATGCAGATGCAGAACTGGTTCAACCATCGTGCGGCCTTCTCATCGCTTTTGAGCAGCCGTTCAATCAATCCTTCCACCACCCAGTTGCCGCCGCTCTCCCAGGGATGCGACCGCGCCCGAACGAAGATTCGGTGAGGCGCCGTCTCGCTCCCGATACGGATCATCTCCAGGTCGCGCCCCTGGACCGTCTGGCCAATCTTCGTGATTTGCACCGCGGGATGGCTGCGAATCGCTCCGAGCAAGCGGTCGAGATCAGAAATGCGATACGGCTCCACGCGGGCGATAAAAAGCCTGGGGCCGGGCATCGTCACCGTCAGTTGGATGCGGTTGCCGGGAAGCGACTCTGTGGGAACGGGCGTCCACACCTTCCCATCCGGCGAGGTGACCAGGGTTTTCAGTTCGCGGGCCACCGACCCGGGCCGGCTGTTCCAGACGTTATCCAGGTTCTTGAACTCGAAGGTGAGCGTCGATCCCTTGCGCGCGTGGACCAGGAAATGGATGTGCCCTGCGGCGCGGTTGGGGGAGGCGCGTTCGTGATCGTACAAGAGGTGCACGTTGATTGCGCCATTCGTGCCGGGTTCGTACCAGACCGGGGAAGCGTTTTCGAAACTGGTGTCAATAAACTCCAAACCGGAGCCGCTTTCGGGCGCCTGAGCGCTCGTGTCGGCAGCCGCCAGGGCAGGGGGCATGCCGCCCCAATTCAGCGTCAAGAGCGGCAACGCAAGTGCGAGGAACAGGTTTCGTGTGGGATTCGTCATTCCGGCGTCTCGGTCGTGAGTTGGCCTTTGTTAAGGTAAAGCGTTCGCATCGCGCGAGCCGAAGCGTGAGGATCATGCGTGACCATGATGATCGTCTTCTCATGCTCGCGGTTCAGGGCTTGGAGCAAGTTCAGGATTTCGTCACCGGCCTTGCGGTCGAGGTCCCCGGTTGGCTCGTCACACAAGAGCAGCGTTGGGTCCGTAACAATGGCGCGCGCGATGCCCACGCGTTGTTGTTCGCCCCCCGAAAGCTGCCGCGGAAAATGGCGGGCGCGGTGGGAGAGCCCGACCATGTCAAGGGCGGCCGCCACGTGGCTCTTGCGCTCCGCTTTTGAAAGCGGTGTTAAGAGAAGCGGCAGTTCGACGTTCCGCTCCGCCGTGAGGACAGGCAGGAGGTTATAGAGCTGAAAGACCAGGCCCACATGCTGCGCACGCCAGGCGGCCAGCTTGCGGTCAGAGAGTTGGTCGATGCGCTCACCGCTGACTTCCACCGAGCCACGGGTGGGGCGGTCCAAGCCCCCGATCAAATTGAGCAACGTGCTCTTGCCGCTGCCCGACGGGCCCATCAACGCCAGGAACTCCGCCCGGCGCACCTCGAGGTGCAATCCTTCCAAGACACAGACCTCTTCCGTGCCGCGCCGGAACCGTTTCTCGACGCCCTCGACGCGGACAAGGGTTTCATTTGCAGCTGCGACGTTGTTTGTGCTCATCGGTTCTTCTCCTCGACCCGATCGCCCTCCTTAAGACCGCCAGGGCCCTTGGCAATGATCTTATCGCCTCCTGACAACCCGGCCACAATGCTAGCCTGATCGCCATCGATGCCACCGACGTTGACCGCCCGCCGTTCGACCTTACCGCCCGTGACGAGAAAGACCACATCCCGGTTCTTATCCTTCCGCACGGCGGTTTTGGGAATAGTGATCATCGCCTTTTCCGTGCCTCCCGGGCTGCTCTGGAACGCGACCTTGACACCCATTTGAGGCAACATCCGCGCATCCAATTGGTCGAAAGCCACGCGCACCTTGACAGTGGCTTTCTGCCGGTCGGCTGTTGGGATGATGGCCTTCACTTTGCAGGGAATCTTCCAGTCCGGATACGCGTCGAGCACGGCTTGCACAGGCTGGCCGGGTTGGACGCGATTGATGTAGCTCTCGCTGACATCGATTTCAATCTCCAGCGAGGTCATGTCGACAACGGTGCAGATGCCCGTGCGCGTGAACCCGCCCCCCGCCGATATCGGTGAGATCATTTCACCAGGCTGGGCGTTCTTCGACACGACAATCCCGGCGAACGGCGCCCGAATCTCGGTATCGTCCACTTGCTGCTTCCAGAGCGCGACCTGGCGTTCTGCGACCTCAATTTCCGCTTCCTGCTGGGCTAACCGGGCCCGAAACGAATCCGCTTCGGCGCGCGCTCGGTCCAAGTCGGACTCGCTGGCCACGCGGTTCGAGGCCAGCCCGCCAATGCGCTTGAGATCGAGATCCGCCATTTGCAGCCGCACCCTTGTTTCCGCCAGGCCCCGGCGCGCCGAGGTCAATTGGGCCTCCGCGAGGTCCAGGCTGGTCTTGATGTTCGCCGCGTCCAGTCGGGCCAGCACCTGGCCCTCTTCGACCCGCATTCCTTCCTCCACCATGACCTCGACGACTTTGCCTGTGACCTTGGAAGACACCGTGGCTTCGCGCCTCGCGACCACGTACCCGGAAGCGTTAAGAAGCGTGCGTTCACCGCCACCGGTCGCTTCTTGAACGGTAAAAACCTCGACTTGGAGCGCGGTTGGCCTCATGAACCACCAAGCCCCTGCTCCGGATGCAAGGAGCAGGACAACCAAGGCGACCCACAACCAAACCGGCCGCTCGCGAGAGCCGCCGCTCCGCCGGTCAATTCGCAACTGGTCCAGCGTGCTTTTTTCTACGGCCATAACCGCTTAGAACTGCCTAGCGCGAAAGCAGACTGGTTTTTCCACGCGAGGTCAAGCGCTCTTGGGCGTTGCGGGGACAGCGAGTGTGGTATCTGCGGGATGCGCAGACCGATCGTTGCGGTTGAATTGCGGGATCGCTGCGCGCTCGTTCTCGCTGCGCGATCGTTGTAAACGCATGCTAAACGCACGCTAAACGCACGTTATAGTCATGCAAATGTGCGTTTAACATGAGTCTAGCATGGGTTTAACATGCGTTTAAATCGGATTCAGTGCCGCACACATGCGCATGGTGCGGATGTCGCGGGTTCTCAGAGTTCCCAACCTTGCCACGGCATCAGCGCATGTCCTCAGTCGCCGCCAAATCTCTCAGCCTTAAAGACTTCGGATCCGGAAGTAGAGTTCAACGTGCGGATAGCCAGGCAGCTTCGTGAGATCGAGAGACAACGTGTTCTCGCTTGAGTTGGGTTCTCCCGGCGCGGAACCGAAGGCCGGAGTCCACTCAGACTGGCCGAGAGCCGGGCAAGTCTCGATGATATAGGGCCGGGATGGCGCACCTTGCCAACTCATTTCGAGCCGATCGCCACGGAAGACGCAGGACACGATCTCGAAGGGGACACTTTTGGTTTGGCTTGTCACCGCGCCTAACACAATATCGTCAATGCGCCAGCGGTGAGTGCTCAGGCCGGAGCCGGCGGCCTGCCGCCAACGGAACTGGACGGTTTGGCCGGCGAGCGCCTTGGCATTGAGCGAGGCGACAAACGGCACAAACTCGTTGCCGCTGTTGCCACTCCATGCGGGTTGCCCGGCTAAGGGATGTTCCTCTTCCGCCGCGACGGCCGCCTGGTATCCGCCAGACACGACAATGCCCGCTTCTTCTCCCAGGAGCACATCCTCCCAGGACCCATCCTGGCGGCGCCACTCCAGCACCCCTGCATCGATCCGTTCCGTGCCTTCCGATCCCCAATCGTACTGATGTTGGAACTCCAGGCGGACCTCCTGCGTGTCAGCCGGAACGTTGATCCAGGGCGATACGGCACTGGAATCGGAGGGAGTCGCACCCACCGAAACGGCCAGGCTCTGAGTGGGGGAGTGCGAGGCGTCGCTGGTGATTTTCCACAAGTCTTCGCCCTGGCTTGCGGCGTGAGTCCATTGGCCCCAGCCACTCTCGAAGTCCTCGGTCCAGATCGCCACGGCCGGAACGATGACAAAGGATTGCTGCACGGTTCCACCATGCCCGTCGGCGGCCTGGACGCGCACACGATACGCTTCCCGGGCGTCGAAACTGATGGGAGCAGCGGTAAAGAGCACCCGACCGTTCACCTTGAACGCGGTGTTGTCGTCGTCTCCCTCCCCGTTCACCAAGGAATAGGTCAGGACATCGCCGAAATTCTTGTCGATGGCCCTGAGCAATCCCACGGCCGTGTTCGCCTTCGTGCCATTGACCAGGCAGGACCCGGACAAGGTCAGATGGGACGGTGCGGAGTTCTCCTCCACATCTTGAACCGGGATGGGGAGCGACTGGACATAAGGGGCATTCTGGCCGTCGTCCACCTGCACGCGGATGAAGCGGACCGGAGCGGCTTCGAAGTCGAGGATTTGAGCGGTGACGAGTTTATCGCCTTGAATGGCAAACAGTGCATTGTCTGCATCGCCGTCCCCGGCCACCAGGGAGTAGGCATGCGATCCTTCCAAATCGGCATCCGTGGTGGTCAACTGGCCGATCACGGTCCCGACGGGCTGGTTTTCCGCGACCGTTGATGGGCTCAAGGCAAGACTGGTTGGCGCCGAATCGTTGCTGTCGTCGACCGTGATGATGACGGACCGGGCCAACGCCGCCCCTTCACGGTCACGCACTTGAAGGCGCACCACGCAGTTGGCTTGGGTCTCCCGGTCGAAGACGCGGGTCGTCGCAAGCCGGTTGCTCACGACGACAAAGGAAGAGTTATCGTCGTCCCCCGTGCCCGCAACGAGTGCGAAAGTGTGCTCATCACCCGCGTTCAGGTCGAGGGCGCTGAGTACGCCCACAATCGAGCGCGTGGGCAGATTCTCTGCGACAGAGGACGGCATCAGGTTCAAGCTGATAGGCGGGAGGTTGCCTTCGTTGACCCGGATTCCCACGCGGGCGAAATCGGTGCTGTAGGCGGTTTGACCGCCTGTCCGCGACGCAAGCGCAATGCCGCCCGAAACGCCCGAAGATTGGTCCCACGCCGCAAACTGGAAACCGGCGGTGACCTCTCCGGAGTAACCGGGATCGGGGACAAACCGGACCAGGGCCGACGGGCCGAGCAGACGCGCGTAGTTCAGCCGCCACGTGGACATCGTTGTCCAAGTGCGTCCGTCATCGAGCGAGTACTGCCAGGCGCCCGGCGAATTGGGGATTTGGAGAACCGCCATCCCGCAAGCGTCCCCGTCCGCGTCCATCACCGCTTTATGGAGCAGGTTGGAAACGACGTCACCCGGGTTGTTTCGTTGCCCTTCGGTTATTGTGGTGAGGACAACGTTCGTAACCAGGAGCCGTGGCGCGTGATTCACCGGTTCGACCTTGATCCCGACAGTGCCCGATCGCGAGCTGTACGGCGTGTACCGGCCGTTGAATTTGACGTCACCCGTCCCGCCGTTTGTTCCTAAGGTCCGGTCCCAGGCGCGGTATTCCAACCCGTTCGTCACGGTTCCCGTGAACCCTACCGCGGGGAGGAAGCGGAGCACGGCGTTGGGTCCTAACAAGCGCGCCGCCGTATTGGAGACTTGCGACAACCGGACCCAGGTGACGCCTTTGTTTAGGGAGTATTCCCAATTGCCGTAATTGATCGTCATGCCGAAGATCGCGATGCCGCATGTATCGCCGTCCGCGTCGGTCACCCGGCCTTCGATCAGGTCCGAAATGCCATCGCCGAAAGGATCGGCCTCATTCTCTCGCACGGAAGTCAGAAAGATCTGGCTCGCGCTTCCCAGCACCGGCGCGCGGTTGAGACTTGAGGAAACGGTAATGGGGGCGAGTTCAATGCCAATACTCAAAGACGTGGGGCCGCCCGCGATCTGCGAGTTGACTTTCGTTCCTTCGACTCCCGACGTTCGATCCCAAGCGCGATACATGACGGCGACCTGGATGGTTCCCGCGTAGTCAGGCAGAGGGCGAAAACGCAGCCATGCATCCGGACCCAGCAGCAAGGATTCGTCGAAGGAGACGGGGCCCACCGGCAGCCAGTTGGCGCCCTCGTCGAGGGTGTACTCCCAGAGGCCATTGGTCGTGTCCGTGAAACCCAGAGCCAGGCCGCAGACGTCTCCGTCCAGGTCATCCACCCAATTGGTCAGAAGGTTCGAGACCCGCGCGCCCTCGATCATGGTGGCCCCGTCCGCGATCGTGGGGAAAACGGGTTCACCGAAGATGTCTAAGAGCGGCGCGTGGTTTACGACGGGAGTCACGGTAATGTCGCAGCCCACGGTGTCGGTGCTGAAGGCGGTGCCGGACTGGATTCCAGCGATACCGCCCCTCGCGCCGGAGGTTTGATCCCATGCGGCGAAGGTCAGGCCGTTCGCCACTGTGCCACTGTAATCGCGAACGGGCACAAAGCGGACTTTGTCGTCCGGGCCTAACAGGCGCGCGCTGTTCGGGGAGGGTGCGCCGAAGGAACGCCAGGATGCGCCGCCGTCCAGCGAGTATTGCCAGTCTCCATGGACGTTCGCCACCGCCGTCACGGCCATGCCGCACACATTCGTTTCTGCGTCTGTCACCAATCCTGCCAGGAGGTTGGAAACGGAGAGACCGCGGTTGTGCTGACCGAGGATGTTGGCGTAGATATCGGGTATCCGAAGGTTTTCACTTGAGTTCAGCACGGGGCGATCGTTGACGGGCGCGACTTCACAATAAATGAAGCTCGTTTGTTCGCTGAAACACGTGTTGCCGCCCCACTCGCTGGCGTAGGCCAACCCCCCGGTGCCCCAGACGGTTTGGTCCCAAGCTCGGTAGGTCAGGCCCGGTTCTACTCTCCCGTAATAATTCGGCGAGGGAATGAACCGGATCCAGGCTCTGGGATCCAGAACACGAGCCATACCGGCGTTGACCTCGAGGTTGAACCAGGACGCGCCATCGATCGAGTACTGCCACAGGCCGAAGTCGTTCTTGACCTCAATCACGGCGATGCCACAAACGTCTCCATCTGCATCCGCCATTTGTGAGCGCTGCGCCAGGCTTGAAACCCGCGCGCCCAAACCGGATTCCGCCATGGCATCCTCAGCAAGGTAGAGCAGGGTATTGGTGCCCGGGTTCGCCATAACTGGCGCCCGGTTGTTCCCGTGACTGAACGCATAGGCCGCTCCCGCTCGCGGCAGGAGGATGAACGCGCCTGAGGCACTGGGACTCGACCGATCATCGCCTGGAGCACCGACCACAGCCACGCCGTGCTCCATCGCGACACTTTGCCCGAACCATGCATTCTCCCAAGGCATGGGAGCCTGAAGTTGGTCAACGAGCCCCCACCTGTCCGCTCCGCTAACGTTGCGCTCAAAGACAAACACCGTTCCCGTCATGTTCGATTGACCGGGTGTTCCGACCAGTAGAACGTCGCCGGAGAGCGCCAACGATGCCCCGAAACCAACCGGCTTAAACGACGTTGCCAGGTGGATTTCTCTGACTAGCCCCCATGCGTCGGCGCCTCCGGAATTCCTTTTATAGATGAAGACCGAGTCGTCTTCTGGCAACGAGTTGACGTTGTCCTGGGCCTTTTTGATGCGAGGCCCCACTGCCAGCGTGTCCCCATCCAAAGCGATTGAACCAGCAAAACCGCCGTCGCGGGTTTCCGCGGGAGGTTCTATCACGGTAATACTGCCCCAGGAGTCTTCGCCTCCGTAATTCCGTCCATAGATGCGCACCTCATCCCCCGAGAGCAGGAATTGAATCCCTGTGGCCAGCGTGTTCTCCGACAGGGCGACCACCTCGTCCAGGGCCCAATAAGGAAACCGCCGGAGGTACGTCCAGGCCCTGGATTGTCCCCCTTCATCGAGGCCATACATATAGGTGTTGCCCCCGTTCGCAACCAGATCGTCGTCCCAGAAGTCTATATACTCATAAACGTCAGCCCAAGAATTGTCCTCCACCGCAAACGCGCCTGAGGATCCAAGCACGATGGTGTCGCCCTCGATCGTCACGTATTTTCCCACCTCCTCGAAGTTGTGGCGGTTATGCTGGTTCATGCGCCGGACTTGGCCCCACGCATCCGCGCCACCCTGGTTGCGCTCGAAGGCGTAGGCCATGCCTCGCGGATAGCCGCTGTCTGTCTTATCCTGTGGCGCCCCGACGATCATCTTATCTCCGCTCAATGCCACCGAGGTTCCAAAGGAATCGTCCTCACCCACGTCGTCATAGATCACGTTTTGCCCAACACTCCATGGACTGACCTGCCCTGGAGGACGGCGCCGGAACATGGTGACCGTTGGCGCGCCAGCCGATCCCTGCAGGTAACTGGTCCATCCGCGCGGCCGGGGCGCACCCGCTGCGAGCCAGCCATGCTCGAGCGCTACCGACGCGCCGAAGTGGTCAGCGCTGCGCGAAAACGCCGGATGCGAATTGGTCAACTTGGCTTCGAAATACCAACGGTTCCCCGTCCAGCGAAACAGTCGGGCCGAGCCGGAACTCGAACCGGAGGGATCATCCCCGTGTGCGCCGATGACCGCCACGTTGCCGTCGATCGCCACCGCCGCGCCAAAGTAGTCGTTGGCAGCACGGTCGGCGGCCAACAACTGAGATTGCCGGCCCCAATTGTCCGAGCCGCCTGAATCCCGAGCATAAACAAAAACCGCACCGCTCATCACTCCGTCGGCCCTCTCCATGGACGCCCCAACCAGCGCTTTCTGGTGGCTGATGGCGACCGCACTGCCGAACTTGCAGCCAGCGGCGGTTCCCCCGATCAAGGTTTTCACCCAAGCCCATGCGTCCGCGCCGCCTTGATTCCGCTCGTAGACGTAAGCGCGGCCGTACGCACCGCCTTCGGTGGAATCAGGCGCCCCCAGGATCAAGGTTGATCCGTAGATCGCCACGGCTCGTCCGTAATGGTCGCCTTCGCTTTCCCCGGTGAACTTGCGCACCTCCCCCCACTGATTGTAGCCGCCGTGATCGCGGGCAAAAAGGTAGGCCGCTCCAGCGGCCGAACCGTGTTCGTTATCGTCGAGGTGCGCCCCCACCAGAAGGCGGTCGGCATTAATCGATACCGCGGCGCCAAACTGGTCGCCGGCGGCCCGGTCGCTGGCCAGCAAGCGCGCCACCTGGCCGAACCAATCCGCGCCGTAATTCATGTGAAACACATAGGCAGCGCCCGTGCTCACACCGTTCGACTTCTCGCCATAGGCTCCGACGGCCAGCAGATTCAGTTCGAGGCTCACCGAATAGCCGAAATGATCTCCAGCACTCAAATCGCTCGAAGCCACCTTGCAGAGCATTCCCCACTGGTCTGCACCTCCCAGATTGCGTTCGAAAACGTAGACCAGGCCGGCGTCAGATCCGTACTGGTTGTTGTCCGGCGCACCGACCGCGAGCATGCTGCCACTCAAGCTCACGGAAAACCCGAAGTGATCCGAGTTGGCGCCGTCCGGCACCGTGATTTTTCGCACCATCTGCCATTCGTCTGCGCCTCCCTGGTTTCGCTCGAAGATATAAACAGCACCTTTCCCTGATGAGGCGCCATACGCTCCGGCCGCCGCGAAACTGCCGCTGACTGACACCGCGGCCCCGAAGTAAGCGTTTAACTCTCCGTCAGGTGCGGTAAGGGTTCGAATTTCCGAAGGAGCGAGGGGGTCACCAGTGTCGCCGGAAACGCGCGGGCTCATCGCGACCAGCGCGACCAACGCAAGCCATCGCGCGTGCCGCAAGCCAAGTCCAAGCAAATGGCGCCCTGTTCTTGATCCTGAATGCCATGCGCCCAAGCGTGACAGCTGAAAGAAGAGACAACGCTGGCTCATGCCCCCATCTCAGCGGCAACCGGCGCTGGGCGCCAATGGGCAAGCGGCGCCCATGGGCAGGATTCTCAGCCGCGCTCCTCGTTGCCCCGGTTACGCTTCCTCCGACGTTCCATTCGAACACACCGACGGATCGAGTTGCCCGCGCTGGACCAGGTCCCGCAAGTCGCGGCGGATGGTTTTGCGGTCCACGTGGAACTCGGCAGCAAGATCGGAGAGGTTGGGCCTCTTAACGGCACCGCGAAGACGCTTGAGCAATTCTACCTGGCGTGCCAGGCGCTCGGTGAAAAGACGCTCCCGATCGCCGTCTTCGATCAGTTCCGCTCGTTCCAGCGACCGAAGGGTTTGAACGGCTTCATCGAGGCCACAATGGTCGAGGGCCGTTCGGACCGTACGTTCCAGGTGGTCGATGTCCACCGGTTTCTCGATGACGTAAGATGCCGAGCACGGACCCTGAAGCGCTTGGAGTTGACCGGCGATGTCGAGCGTGCCGGAAACGACGATCACGGGCACATGCGCCGCGAAGGCTTTCAACTTGGGTAAAACCGTCGTGCCCAACTCGCCGGCGGCCAGGGCCTGGTCAAGAATGATGAGATCCGGGACCTGGGCTTCGAGAGCGGAGAGAGCCGCGGTGCCGGTGCTCACGCAAGTAAGGCGGTAGGCACTCAGGACCTGGGCGTAGAGCCGAACCTGTTCCAGGTCGTCCTCCACAATGAGAATTGTCCCTTTGTAATGTTCGTTCATTCGAACTCCTGTCTTGCCAAGGCTGGTGGCAGGCCGACCTCAAGACGATGGGCATCCGGCGCCCATCCGCTGTTCCGAAGCTGTGGGTTTGTCTACCGGCAGAAGCACTCGAAAGGTCGCGCCTTCGCCCGGGAGTGACTCCACGCCCAAACCCAATCCGTCCTGGCGCGCGATGGTATAAACGGTCGTCAATCCCAAGCCGCATCCGTGTTCACCTTGGGCCGTCTTGGTCGTGAAGAACGGCTCGAAGATCCTGGATAGAATGTCGGCAGGGATGCCCGGTCCGGAGTCGCGAACCCTCAGTTCGAGGTAGAAGCCCGCGGCCCTGGGCATCAGGACGCAACCGGCGGCTTCGGTTGTTTCCCGGACGGATAGGGTCAGTTTACCCACGCCATTCATGGCTTCATGGGCGTTGACAATCAGGTTCAGCAGCACTTGTTCGAGCCGGCTCTTGTCGCCCTGCAAGACGGGTGCAGCCTCGTTCAGTTCGAGCGTGAGCACGATGCCGCCCAAATACTGCGCATGCAACATGGCCAACGTCTCACTCACCGCGTCGTTCAAGCGGTAGGTCCGCCCGGAATCCGCGGAAGGCCGGGTGTATCCCAATATTGAACCGACGATGTTCTTGCCCTGGCCAATGGCCCTTTCGATGGCATCTAAATTCTCTCTGGCCAGGCCGGTTGGATTGAGTTGTCGCCGTACCAACTGGCTGGACATGCGGATGATGGAGAGCAGGTTATTGAAGTCGTGAGCGATGCCCGCAGCGAGCGTGCCTAGCGCTTTCATCCTCTGGGAATCCAGAAGGTGATTCTGGGCGACTTCCAGATCCCGATTGCGGCGTGCGGCGATTTCTTCGACCGCTACGTATGCCCCCAGCAGCTTTCGATGATGCCTTACGTTGTAGAGCGCGAAAAAAAAAGCCGCCGCGGCCCCTAAGGCCGCAAGCCAAATGGCCGCCCCTGGCAACGGTGCGGCGACAACGCTCGCCGTCTGGGCAGTCCTGCCGCCCCCCGTTCGTTCCGCAGCGCCTTCCTCCTCCCCGTCCCAATCCAGGCGAAGGTCAGCGAGCCGCTTCCTGAGTTCACGCAGGTTCCAAAGCTGGACCTGACCGTTGTCCGTGCCGGCGGCAAGCACGGAACCGTCGCCGGAAAAGCTGAGTGCGGTGATGCGTTCAGGCGTGGGCGCATCAAGGGTTGCGAGCACTTCGCCGGTCGCGGAGGCTACCAGGCGCACCTGGCGAAGCGTGTGGGTTACCGCGAGGATCCGGCTATCGGGACTAAACGCCACCAGACCGGAAATGGCGCTAGGACTATCGCGAGGCAATCGGCGCACCACCCCCCACGAATCTGTTTCGTAGAGGAGGATCTCGGCGGAAGTCCCCACCGCCAGCCATCGGCCGTCCGGACTGAAAAGGCTCACTCCCCCTTCGTCCGAGAGGTTCCGCACAAGCCCCTGAGTCTCAAGATCCCAAATGCGAGTTCCCTGGCCTTTCCAGCGACTGGTCGACGCCAAGCGCCCGCCAGCGATTGAAGGAGCCGAGTTGTCCCAACCTCCTGGCAAGGTGAACACCGTGTGGGGCGGAGCCAGGTCCACGAAGGCGTGGTGGGGCGACCCTTCGGCTCCGAAATAGGAGTCTTGCCCGTAAGTGACACTCCCGTGAGCGTAAGTTCCTGCAGGGACACCCGGTAGATTTGCGGGTTCTTCGAACGAAGGAGGGTCACCCTCTGCGCCGAACCGCAATGGCACACGGGAGATCCCAGCCTGGCTGCTCACCAACAGGGCCCGATCGTCCGTTGTGAACGCCGTTCCCCAGGCCCGCGCCCAGGGTGTGGAGTCGAGCTCACGTCCAGTGTGACGATCCCACAGGTAAAGACGCTCCCGGGTCGCCCCTGCGAGCCATCGGCCACTCCGGCTCAGGGCGATGGCTCGGAGCTCGAGGTCGGTCCCAATAGGCACTTCAACGGTCGCGTAAACCATGTCGAGGTCGACCTGCCATTCGCCCAGGCCTTTGCTTTCCCTGAAAAACCCGAGCCGCTGGCTGGTCGTGTCAAATTGGAGGGCGAAACCCGTTTGGGTCTCGAGGAGCGGGCGTCCGGAATCGGCGTCCCAGAACCGGCTGCGGCCATCCCAAGATGCCGTCGCCAGCAGGCGTCCTAAAGGATCAAAAGCCAGCCGGATCACACGCTTCGTGTGAGCTTCCAGCACCTTGAGCTTGCCTTGGTCAATGTCCACCAAGGTGACGATCCCGTTTGGCGATCCTGTCGCGACGATCCGGCCGAACGGATGCCAAGCTACTATTCCCACGCCATCCGGCGTCTCGCAGGTTCCGACTTCTTCGCCGGTCGGATAAGCAAAGACGTCTACCCTGGTGCCAACTCCCACTGCAAGACGGGTGCCCGTGGGATCGAATGCCACCGCCCAAGGGCGACTACCGGTGCTCAAGTCCAACTCCACCGTTCGCGTTCCCAGATGGACCACACGCACGACACCGTCCGCACAAGCGACGGCAATCCGAGGGCTCGTGGGATGGAACGTGAGAGATTCCGTGCTGGGCTCCTGCTGAGGGTACACCTCCGCGAAAACCTGGGATCGGTCTGCAATCTTCCACACTTCTACGGCCCCGGAGTCCCACCGGGCGGCAAGAAGCGACTCATCCGAGCTGAATTGGACGGATGAAACCCGCTCGCCTTCGCGGGAAAAAGCCAGCAAGACTTGCCCGTCGGCGGTGAATAGCGTGATCTTGCCGTTCCTGTCTCCGAGAGCATACCGGCTCAAGGTGGGGGAAAACGCGCAGGCAAAGACGCTTGGGTCGAGAGGGCGCCAGGAGGCCCGGGGCCGAATGTCCATCAAGGCCAACGTGGCGATGGCAATATCGCGCAACCCTCTGGACGGCCCCAGGTTGACCGCTTCGCGGATGGCCTCCAGGCCCTTGTGCCGTCTACCTACGTTCCCGCTCGAACGCAGCGCCAGGGCTCTTTCACGCTGAGCATTCCACAACTCGATCCGCGTCCGTTCGTTCGCTTGCCGCGCCTCCAGAGCGTAGAAGACCGCCGCCAGGGCCAGCGTGACCGTGAGAACCAGAGCCACTGCTGTCGCGGTGTTCGACCGCGACAATCCACGACGAATCTCTTCCCGCCGCTGGACCATTTCAGCGTCGCGTGGGCCCGACTCGCCAAGTTCGCAGCTCACTTCCAAGAGGTGGTAGCCGGTATTTTGGGACATTCGCGGGACCAGGGAAAGCCCAAAGCAGCAGCACGTCCTGCTTGTTTTCAGACCCTCGGTTTGAAATAACTGTCCCGTATGAACCTCCAGATCCGTCCCGCTCTCAGCCGCCGTAATTTCATCCAACTTGGCGCCGTCAGTGCCGCCGCTGCTTGCGCGACCCGCCTGGGCCGCAAGTTGGAAGCGGCGCCAGCCCGCTCTGGCAAAGAGCCGACCCCGGCCAAGCTCCCACGTTGGCGCGGGTTTAACTTGCTCGAGAAGTTCAGCAAACGGCGCAACGGCTCAAACCCACCATTCAGCGAAACAGACTTCGAATGGATCGCGGAACTGGGCTTCGACTTCGTGCGCTTGCCGATGTCTTACCTGTGTTGGACCGACCCGGCTGACTGGCTCAAGCTCCGCGAGGAGGAGTTGAAGCACATCGACGATGCGGTCGAGATGGGGCGGAAGCACGGGGTGCACATGAACGTCAACTTCCACCGCGCGCCGGGTTATTGCGTGAATCCGCCGCCGGAACCGCTGAACCTGTGGACGGACCAGGAAGCGCTGGACGCATGCGCGTTCCACTGGGCGCACTTCGCCAAACGATACAAAGGCGTCCCTAACCAGCGCGTAAGCTTCGATTTACTGAACGAGCCGGCCATCATTCCGGAAGACCAATACGCCCGCGTGGTCACACGTCTTGTAGAGGCCATCCGCGCTGAGGATCCCAATCGGCTCATTATCGCGGACGGACTGCGGTGGGGGACCCAGCCCGTTCCCTCCCTGATCGGGCTTAAGCTCGGGCAAAGCACACGGGGTTATCAGCCCACCCGGATCAGCCATTACAAGGCGAGTTGGATGCAGGGTTCGGACCAGTGGCCCGAGCCGACATGGCCGCTGGAGATCAGCGAGACCGACGTCTGGAATAAAGAACGGCTGCGCAAGCATTTTGAGCCTTGGAAAGAACTCCAGGCGCAAGGTGTTGGAGTGCATGTCGGCGAGTGGGGCGCCTATCAGCATACCCCTCACAAAGTGACGCTCGCATGGATGCGCGATAACCTGGAGCTGTGGAAGGAAGCGGGTTGGGGCTGGGCCCTGTGGAACTTCCGAGGCTCGTTCGGGATTCTCGACAGCAACCGAACCGATGTGGAATACGAATCCTGGCGGGGCCACAAGCTCGATCGTGCCATGCTCGACTTGCTCCAAGCTCACTAGTTCGAACACTCTGGAGCAAGCTGGAGCCAGTTCTCGGATTCGAACCGAGGACCGACGGTTTACAAAACCGAAACCGCACGTGCAGCTATTCTGCACGAACGTGCATCATCGCCGCATAAACACTGGGTCTTCGTGCATTATGTCCGAAAAGTGCGATAGCGCACGTTGCTGCACGTTACCTCGCTTTTTTGTCATGAATTGTCATGAAAAACCAGGTTCGTCCTGCGCAACCCGCTCCTCAAGGTTGTTTGCCCGCTTGCCATCTGCTTGATTCTGACGCTACAATTGAAGCATGGTTTTAACTAAACGCTCTAGCCTAATCAAACGCCTGCAAAGGACGTTCCCGCGCGGAGCCCCGGTGGACCAACACGATCTGGCCAGGATAGGGGTATCGTCGGCGCTAGCGCATCATTACTCGAAGTCCGGTTGGCTGGCGCGCCTGGGACGCGGCGTATTCATGTTTCCCAACGACACGCTCCGCGAGGCAGATTGCCTGGAGTTCCTGGCTAGGCGCCTGCCCGGCTTCCATGTCGGTGGCAAGACCGCCTTGGCGTGGCGGGGCGTGCGGCACAACCTCCCGGCGCAGGAGTCGCTTTGCCTTTGGGGCGAGCAAAAGGCCCGGCTGCCGGAGTGGTTCGTGGAACGATTTCGCGCGCGCTATACGACGCGCACCCCTTTCGCCCGCTCCCTTCCTGGAGACTTCGGATTGCAGCCGCTCCCGGAGACCCCCGAGGGAGTTCTGGTTTCCGTGCCCGAAAGGGCGATGCTCGAACTGCTGAGCGAGGTGGGCATCCACCAGGGACTCGAGGAAGCCCGCCACATTCTCGAAGGGATCCGTTCGTTGCGCCCTGAAATCCTGGCCGTGTTGTTCAGACACTGCCAGCGTGTCAAGGTGAGGCGGCTTTGCGTGCTCTGGGCGCAGGAACTCAATCTGCCGTGGGCCGCCGCCGCCCGGAAGGCGGCAGGAGGAAGACCGGGACGCGGCCGTTGGACCGCCCGGTTCAAAGACGGGACCACACTCATTCTCAAGCCATAATGGACAAAGCCTACGTCGAGACTGTTCGGTTGCTTCTCGAAGCCGCCCCGGTTGTTCTTGAAACGCCCACCTTCGCGATGAAGGGAGGGACGGCCATTAACCTGTTCGTCAAGGACATGCCGCGCCTATCGGTGGACGTTGACGTCGTCTACACTGACTACAAGGCGCCCCGCGCGGGTGCTTTGGCGTCTATCTCTGGGGCGCTGAGAACGGCCCGAACACGCCTGGCCGAGATGGGAATCGAGTCCGAAGTCTCGTCCACGAGCGAAGGCCAGGAGATCAAACTGTTTGTCCGGCGCGGCCGCAATCAGGTGAAGATTGAAGTAAACCAAGTATTTCGCGGCACGGTTCTGCCCGTCGAACGACGTAGCCTTCGTGCCGAAGCGCGCCGACAGTTTACGACGGAATGGACTGCCCCTGTGTTGGCGACTCCGGAGTTGTATGGGAGCAAGGTGGTCGCCGCCTTGGATCGCCAGCATCCCCGCGACCTTTTTGACCTGTTCGGGCTGCTCGAGAGTGGCAGGCTGAGCCAAGACGTGGTGGAATGCTGCGTATGCTATCTGGCCGGACACAACCGTCCGGTGCATGAGGTGCTGTTCTCTCGGGATCACGACCTCTCCGCCGCCTTCGAGAGCGAGTTCATCGGCCTGACGCGGCAGCCGATCACGCTCGATCAACTGGTTGCCGTCCGCAGCGAGTTAAGGTCCCAATTGCCTTCCGTGCTGACCGATAACCACCGCCGGTTTCTCCTGGGCTTGGTGGCCGGAGCGCCGGACTGGCGTCTGATGAGTTGCGCGCACCTCGCGGAACTGCCCGCGATTCAATGGAAGCTGCAGAATCTTCTCAAACTCAAGAAGGGCAACCCCCGCAAGTTCTCTGAGCAGACCGATGAACTGCGTGCGCGTTTTGGCGCTTGAATTCCGTGGGCTACAAGCCTCGTAGCAAAAACTGACTGACGGCCGCTCGACAAGCCAAGCGACCGGGCACACTCTCTTCGCCGATGGGCACTTCCCCTGCGACCCAGTCGGAATGACCGTCGAGGGCGAAAGACGATGGACGACAACGATCCTCAAACGCAAATGCAGGCCATCCACCAGCAGGTCGGGGGGTGGTTCGATGCGTTTGTCGCCAGTCCTCAATACGAGGCGCTGAGCGCCATTCAGAAAGAGAAGGCGCAAGGGGTCATTCGCTTCTTTACTGAATACAGCTTCCGCTATGTTGGCGCGGCCCCCACACAATGGGACCGCAACGTGCTTGCTGAATGTTGCGTCGAGGTCCTGCCCAGAAAGGTGTCTGCCGAGCGCGCCTTCTTCGAGGCGGTGGCTCCCGTGCTGTCGGCGTTCTTTGCCTTTCTGGCGGGTACGGGGCATTTGCCCAGGGCACGCGACCTTTCCGAGGTTGCCGCCGCGTTGGGGGACCAGATCGTCGCGGCGTCGGCAGACGAACGAAACTGGGGGCCGGCGAAGGCGTTCATCATGGCGGCTGAAGAGGCTGGCGTTGACACCTGTGACCAGCAAGCCATGAGCCAGTTTCTGATCGAGCACAACTTGCGGCAACTCGCGCGATTGGAAGCCCGGCGAGGCGCCCCCATTCGCTCGCCCCGTCCGAGAACCCCGTCGGAAGCAGATCCCCATTCCCTGCCCAGCCCCGGGCGCAATGACCCTTGCCCGTGCGGCAGTGGGAGGAAGTTCAAGAAATGCTGTGGCTCTGCAGGCCCGGCGGCATGACTCGTTTCGCGGCGATCTGGCGGAGTCCGGAAGAACGGCCTCTCGCGCCGCGCATGCAGGCCGCGCGACCGTTGTGTGCAGGGCGGCTGGGGCGAGAGGTCATGGTGGTCGCAGAGACGCTCGGTGGGCAGCCGCAGAGAACCGCGTGATCAGAGGGAAGGCAGCCGGGTTTGACAACGGGTGCGCACATCAGGTGGAATTGCCGGCGTATGACCCGTTCGCACGAAGACGCTCCAGAACCGAAGCGCGTTCGAGCCCCGCGAAAGCCCGTCCCTGCTGTCGGTCAGGTCCTGACGCAAATCGTGGGTCTGACGGATACCTTCTGCCAGGCACACCTCAACGAGGAATACGCCGTGCTGTGCCGGAAGCTCGGCGAGAAGCTGGCAGCCAAGCGACCATCGCCCCTGCTCCGGGGCAAGTTGGAGACCTGGGCGTGCGGCATCATTCGCACGATCGGTTGGGTGAACTTTCTGGATGACCGCTCACAGTCGCCGCACCTGAAGCTGCCCGTAATCGACCGCGCCTTCGGGGTGGCCGAAAGCACCGGTCAGGGCAAGGCCAAGCTAATCCGCTGACTGCTGAAGATTCACCAGTTCGACCACCGCTGGACCCTCCCCAGCCGCTGGGAAAGCGACCCGGTGATTTGGACGCTGACCGATCCGAACGGATTCCTCGTCCACATTCGCGGACAATCGGTGGCGATGCAGCGCGCCGCATTCCGACAGGGTTCGATCCCTTACGTACCCGCCGATCGCGCGGCAGCCGCCGTGCAAGCGCAGATTGTCGCCTCGTGCTCTTCGAAGGTTCCCCGCCCCAACAACCGGGCGTGATTTATCCGCAGTGCCTCGAAGGCGCGCGCGCCTGCCCGCCCGAGGACGTCGGCAGAATCGGCGGGTACGGGGAGTACCTTGAAGCCATCGCCGATTCGAGCCACGAACGGCACGAGGAGTTGTTGAATTGGAATGGCCCGTTTGATCCGGACAAGTTCAACGCTCGGCTGACCACCCACGTCATGCAAGAGGGCATGCCGGATTGGCGCCAAATGGACTGAGTTTTCCACAGGGTGAGAAGTCGGTAACGGCGAGAGACTCAAGAATTGCCGCGGGTTGGGAGTGATGACCTCGCTGCATGGTAAGGCCTCGATGGCACGCTGCGCGTCGGAGGCTAGACTCGGTCCTTATCGGGTAAAGACGGCGAGCGAGTGCCAGACGGCATGGTGGAATTGGGTGCGGGCATCCGCGCACGCCGGGCCTTTTGCGAATCAGTGATTGCTGAACTGACGTAATGGGTCGAGAAAAGGGCCTCCACCTGCGGATCACCGTACTTGCTGAAGCGCAGCGGTTGGCGGCGGCCCCTGCCCCAGGACAGGTAAGCCGTGCGGCTAGGCCGCAACCCCAACTCGTTCGCATAGGCACGCAATTCGCGACAGAACCACGCATGTTCGTTGAGACTGCCAGGCAGGACCTGCTCGAGATGAGGCACCTGGCGGAAGCGCCATCGCTCGTAGTCTTCCTTCGAGAGCCGGCCCATGACCAGCAGCACGTCCACGGCGCTGATGTAGCCCTGGACGGCGAGAAGCTGGTTAGCCGCAGCGTTCGCCTTCGCTTTGAGTTGCGTTCGATTCATGGGGCGTCAAATCCCACGCTTCCTTCGCCCGATTGCGGCGAGCACGGCCTCAGTTGGGATAGCCGCAAATCACTTGCGTCTGCGTTGGCGTGGCGTTGTCGATGTACGCAAACCGTTGTCCCTCGATGTGGTCGCGACCCCACCATTGGATGGGGAAGCTGCGACCGTTTTGCCGAACTACCCGTCCACAACATTTGGCGACCGCGGGTCATCCGGCTGCTCGAACAGGTCAACCTTGCCGCCGGGTTCTCCTTTGCCGCTCCGGTTTGCCAGCAACTTCTCGGCGCGCTGCCTCACTCCACGGTCCCGGTCTTCCCGGGCGAGTGCTTCGAGCGCCTCCCAGCGTCCGAGCGCCGCGGCTGTGTCGGCCGCTGCTTTCCGGACGTCTGCACGAGCGCTCTGCCTTCCCGCCGCCATCGCCTCGCCGGCCCTCGGGTGGTCCCGATGAGCGGCCATCCAATCGAGCAGGCCAAGAGACCGCCAGCGTGCCTGGTCGTTCCTGGACGCGGCCGGGATGTCGGCGCACAAACCCGTCACTGTCCGCTCTGCCTCGCCTTTCTCCAGGGCCGAGAGATGCCAGGCGACGAGGGGACGAAGGTTCGCTTCCCATCCCAAACCGCGGAAGCTCTGGACGGCGACCGTCAGTCGATCAATTTCGACTTGTGTCTCGCCGGCCTCGAGCAGACGGAAATCCTGGGCGTCGAAGGTCACGATCATGCCCTCCCCGGGCTGCCGGACTTCCGGCAGCAGGCCATCCAACGGGTACCGACGCACCGCGTCATCTGCTTGTTCGAGCACGGACCGCGCAGCCGCGAGACAAGCGGAGGCGCCGACATCGTTGCCCAGTGCGGCGAGGAGTTCCGGCACCCGGAGGCTCAGACCAGTGCTCCGGCGCACCTTCTCCCACGGCATCAGGAGGATCGCCCGCAGCAGCAGGCCCTGCTCAGGGTGGCAAAGCACCGCCAAAGCCGCCCTTAGGGACGCAATAGCCGCGCGGGCATTCGCTTCACCGCCGAGCCTCTCGCCGTGCCGATAGCGACAGCCAAGCCGCGTCTCCAGCATTCGCAGGACTACCATGGCGGCCCAGTATCGGCGTTCGCCGGTCGGGCCGTTGCTCAGCAGATCAACGATCTCGGCGTACTGCAGTTGGTCGTCGTTCATCCCACAATCTCGCTCCGTGCGCCGGGTTGTCCTCTATCGGCCACGGCTTGGAACCATATTCCCGACCCGCACAGCGGTGCAACCAATCCTCCTCCGCCTGCGGATACAAACACTGACGGGAGCATGTGCCCCCGGGCGTGATGGAAGGAACGCAGATACGTGCCGCCGCGAAATGGGAGCCGGGCCTCGGCGAATCCCCTGAGGCTGGATCAGGAACCGCACTTCACAGCGACGGCAAACCCGGATTGCCCGGCTGTCTAGAGTCGCAGGCCGTCAAGCGCGGCGCAACCAATCGCACGTGCGGTGCGGATAGGCTTCATGAAAGGGGGCGTGGGCCATCCGCCGCGGGTAAACGACAAAACGAAATGTCAGAACTCTGACCAGGACGTGATTGTGCGAGGTCAGCATCCACCGTAAGGACCGCGGAAGGTTAGCACACAACGGAAGTGGCTGGAATGGAGCCAGTTCTCGGATTCGAACCGAGGACCGACGGTTTACAAAACCGTTGCTCTACCACTGAGCTAAACTGGCTTTAACCCTCCGAACCTCAGCTAACTACCCCTATTATCAACCCGTTCAGAGTCTGCGGGATTTATAAACCGACGTGCGGCTGAGTGCAAGCAAATGCAGGATTTGCTCAAAAAATGCCCCGATTTGAGCAAATGTTTAAGCAAATGATCTCGATGGCCCGACACAAGGGCGCATCGGTAGTGACCAAGCCTCCTGCCGCACTAACGCTGTGGCACCAGCTTGACGACGAACGCATCCAAATTGCCCTTCCGCTTCACCTGGGCCGCGCCCAGAGTGACCTTGAAATCGTCCGAGGCCGTCTTCCCGATCAGGTAGACCTCTCCCTTTGGCCCGATCGCCAGGCTCCGCAACAGGTCTTCGTCCTGGCCTCCAAGGTAGGTCGCATACAGCAGGCGCGCACTGTCCGGGCTCAAGATGGCGACCACTCCATCACCCTTGCCCCCGTACTTCGCCTGCACCGCCCCCGCTGTTGTCGGGAAATCAGGCGAGGTTGAATGACCCACCACGTAGATGTTCCCGCCAGCATCGGTCGTGGGCATTAGGAAAAACTCACCGCCAGACGCCCCCAATAGCGTACTCCAAACAAATCGCCTGCTGTCAGAGGCCAGCTGGGTCACGAAGCCGCTGGTTTGGCCCTTGATCGACCTCTGCCAGGCTCCCTGGGTTGCCGGAAAGTCCTTTGACGCTGTCACCCCCGTTAGCAGGACGCTGCCGTCCGCCAGCAGCGCCAGGCGGTGCTCCGCAAATTCATCGTCTTGCCCGCCCAGGAACGTGCTGTAGCGGATGCTTCGCGCATCCGCCGATAGGCTGGCAAAGAAACAATCACTCTTGCCGCCCAACTTGGCCTGCGGCGCTCCTTCCGTGATCGGGAAATCGTCCGACTGGGAGTGCCCGGCGACGTACACCGTGCCTGCCGAGTCCACCTGTGCGCCCATGATACCGTCCGAAGCCCGTCCTCCCAGCCGGGTACTCCAGACCAGCCCTGATCCGTCGCTTTTCAGCTTCACGACGAACGCATCGTAGTCGCCCTTGGGGGTTGATCCCACCACGCCAGGTGTGGTGGGGAAATCCGATGACGAGGTCGTGCCCACGACGTAGATGTTGTCGGCAGCATCCACGGCCAGACCGCCTCGCGGCGTCTCGTTGCCCGAACCGCCGAGATAGGTACACCAGATCAGCCGCTTCAAGTCCTCCGACACCTTGGCGACCACTACGTCTGCCTCTCCGCCGCCGTAACGCCGCTGGAATGCGCCTTCCGTCGTGGGCATGTCCGACGAGCGGGTGGTCGTGGTGATGACGATGTTGCCCTGGCCGTCCAACACCATGCCGTAAACGTCGCGCTCCTGCTTGGAACCGCCGAAGAAGGTGGCCGCAAGAATCTTCCCGCCCTCCGCACTGAGCCGAGCCAGGAAGCAATCGCCGCCGGATCCGCCGGAGTGGCCTGTGCCTGCGGGCTCGCCTCCATACCGAGTTTGGACCACGCCTTCGGTCACCGGGAAGTCCGCCGACACCGTCTGACCGCCCAGCAGCAGCGATCCATCGGCAAGCGGTATGATCTCGCGCAGATCATCGTACTGGCTGCCACCGAGCAGTGCGGAGAAGTCGATTCGGTAGCGGAAAGTGTCCGGCGGAGTCTTCTCCTGTGCGGTCGAACTGCTGGAAACAATCGCTGCGCCGAGCACGCACAGCCAAGCGCATCGCCAGAGTGCTTGATTCATCGTGCGTCATCTTCCACCAATCGCATGACAGAGGCAACGCATCCGTCATCCTGCTCTGTGTCTGGGCGTGCTGGTGCCAGGAGTGACAGATCACGGTCCTCGGTGTAGGAAACGCTACGTGCGAATCGTTATCGTGTCCTTCCTCGCCGTCCACTTCGGCTTAATTGCCAGCCTGGCACTTGCCCAGTCACCAGCAACGACTATCCGGGTCGCCTCCGTCACGCCTGCTCCTGACCAGCACCAAGTTACTGACAAAGCGGTGATCTTCTACGAGGACTTTGATCGGCTTCCCGATTGGCGCACTCGCTTTTTTGAATATGTCCCCGAAAAGGAGAGCTTCATCTGGACGCCCGATACGGGGCTCCCCGGCGGCGCAATGCGGTGCCAGTTTGAGAAAGGCCAGGTGTCGGCGGGCGGCTTGAAGGAGCTGTTCGGCAAGAACCCTTTCGGACGTGGGCTGCGTCGGGGTGAAACCTTCCGCGAAATCTACTGGCGGGTTTACGTAAAACACGAGCCCGGCTGGGAAGGCAACCCCGCCAAGCTGGCGCGGGCAACGTGCCTGGCTGGCAGCAATTGGAGCCAGGGCTTCATCGCCCACGTCTGGGGTGGAAAAGGCGACGCCCTGTGCATTGATCCCGCCACCGGCATCCGCGACAACAGCAAGGTGACCACTGCCTACAACGATTTCCCGCATCTCAAGTGGCTGGGATCACGCCAGGGGCAAACGCCCATATTCAGCCCTGCCGAATCGGGCCGCTGGGTGTGCATCGAATCGCATGTGAAGCTGAACACACCCGGAGAGCGCGACGGAGTCTTTGATCTATGGATCGACGGGAGGTTGGAGGCGGCGCGGAACGACCTGGACTGGCACGGCAGTTGGGGCGACTACGCGATCAATGCCGTATTCCTGGAAAACTACTGGAATCAGGGTTCGGCTAAACGCCAAGCCCGATGGTTTGATCACTTCGTCATCAGCACTCAGCCGATCGGGCCGATTACCGCCTCCAAGCCGCCAACGATCCTGCGTACCGGATCGACGGATGCTCCGCCTTGGGAAGTGGAGGTAGCGACCGACCCGAATGGAGAGGACGTGGTCTGGAAATCTCGCTCTACCGGAGGAAACAGCGTCAGCCTTGCGGTGGACGCCGCGCACGGCACCTTCCAGGGAAGCCGGACTGGGGAACCATCACTTAAGGTCGGCGTCACGCACTGGGTGCGCATCCGGCTGGTAGGCGAACCCGAGTGGTCACCGTGGCACACGCCCTTCCGGTAACTCCGTTGCGCCGAGATGCGCTCGGCTTGGTTTACAGCGCAAGACGCAACGTTCGAGCGGCACGGCTGTCTAATCCACAACGAGAGTTGGGCACTGTGCGGCTGCCAATGTTGTTTATGGCGCGACGAAGCTTATCTCGGCGGAGATTCCTCAGAGCAGCCTTAACTCTCTTACCGGCTAGCGCCGCCGCACACGGTTTCTGGCTGGAGCCGACCTGGCTTTTAACGCGCCGCCTCCGGCTTGGTAGTTCCGTCTCGACCCATCGGGTCGTTCATTTCACCGATCTCCATTACCGAGGCGACCGCGTCTTCCTGGAGCGCGTCGTGTCTACAATCAACGCCCTCAAGGCAGACCTGGTCTGCTTCACGGGTGACATCATCGAGGAGGCCCAGTGCCTGCCCGAAGCTCTCCAACTCCTGCGGCAGGTCCGCGCCCCGCTTTACGGAATACCGGGCAACCACGACTACTGGGCTGAAACGGATTTCGCGCCCGTCGCCGAAGCGTTCGCTGCGACCGGCGGGCAGTGGTTGATGGATCAAGAAGCAAGCGCGTGCGGCGGGCAGATCAACGTGATCGGGGTCACCTGCAACAAGCCGCCCACTGTCAGGCCCAAGCCAGGGGTCAAGAACGTGCTCCTGTTCCATTACCCGGCCTGGGTTGAGAAGCTCTCCGACTGCACGTTTGACCTGATGTTAGCGGGTCATTCTCACGGCGGTCAGGTGCGGCTCCCTTTTGTGGGCTCAGTGCTTGTTCCGCTTGGAGCTGGGCAGTTCGATAGGGGCCTTCATCTGACGCCGGTCGGGCCGCTCTATGTCAATCCTGGGATCGGCTACTTCTTCTGCGACGTGCGTTTCTGCTGCCGCCCTGAAATCACCGTGATCGAGATATAGACCAAGATCGCGGCCAGAAGCGAAAGGCACTGACCATGATTGTACAAGAGGTGCGACTGAGCGTTCCGAAACCAATCTTCCGTCTGGCACCCCGCCCCTGCGGTGCAAAACGGTCGTCCGAGGCACATCACGCCCGTGCTAGTCCTCGGATGATGGCCAGTTCAACAGGCGAGTAGCCTGTGGCATCAGTTCGATCCAGGTCCAGCGGTTCTCTGGGAAGGAGAGGCGGTTGGGCCATGAATCGCGGACGGGTTCCTCGATTGATCTGAGCGGAATGGACCAGAAATGGATGGCAAAGATAAACCGTCCCTGCTGCGCCGGTGGCCAGGACTTCATCGCAACCAGCCGTTCTGCCGTAGTCCAACTCTCCGGGGCGCAGCCCCGTCTCTCCGGCGGGCGCAAGCATCCTGGCAACCTCCAAATGTGAACCTGCCCGAATGCGTGTCGGTGCATCCTGCTCGCCGACATCGGAAAAGAGGAACAGCATCATCAAGGCCCGCCCGCGTGAACGCACATTCACTCGCCAGGACAGGAAATCATTCAGAACCGAATCCTCTCCCGCAAAGCTCGCATCCACATGCCACCCCGTGTCCCCGGTATCAGCTTGGGTCGGGAACCTCACTGGAAACGTTCCCAGGCTCTGGCGTGGTAGCCAGCGGCCTTTCCCAACAAGCTGGTCAAAAGCGCTGTGCAGCCGTGGCATGTTGACGGCCTGGCGAAAGGGTTCCTGGGGGTAGTCCCAAAGCCAGATGACTGGCCGTGTCCAGGTGGACCGATCCACGGGGTCACAACCCGTGTCGCGCCACAGGATTTCACGCCCCCTCTCCGCCACGTCTCTGGGAAACGCCTCGTCCAGCCGGAGATAACCTCGTTCAACGAAGTGCTCGATCTGATTCATCGCAAGAGAGATTACTCCACCGGATGGACCTCAGCGAGCGGCCTCCACGGCTGCCAGTTGCCGTTGATCTTGTTGCGGAAATACAGGACAGTCTTCGCGCTATCCTTGTTTGGCAGGAATGCCTGGAAAGAACCGTCGTTAAGCGTCCAGGTGGTCTCTGCATCACCCTCTGTTTTGGCAACCACAATGCCGGAGAGCCCATCGACTGTTTCCGCCCTCCTCTGGGACTATGGACGCGAACGGACGCTCAGCGCGGACCTGCATCCGGGCTTCAGCAGCAACAATGCACCGATGGTGCCCCCGAGCAAGGCGATCGTGTTAGCGCCATCCGGCACCGTAGCACTGCCCGAGCCACCACGAGGTTCGCCATAAATAAAGTCGTCCATGACCACCAGGTCTTCCGTGATGTTTCCACCGCCCAGGACCTGGTTTCCTGATACGATGCGAACCTTGGCGACAATCGCGTCGTCGAAGGTGACGCCGAGGAACGAGAAAGTCTCATTGCCCGGGGCAGCCTGGGCGAGCGTCGAGGTCAACAAGTTCCCGTCTTTGTCGTAAAACTGCAGACCAGTGCTCCCCGATTCATCGACGTCGGAAAAAACGACGCCGAAACCTTGGGTCACCGCTGCCACGCTTGAACCGGGCACGAAGAAACTCACGTCGGTAACAGTGCTGCCAATCGCCGTGAAAAGTCTCTGCGCTGAAAAAGGACTGAACAAGCCCGAGTAACCAGGATTAAGATTGCCGAACTCGATTGGCGCTTCCCCCGCATTGGCGCTCACCTCGAATCCCGTCCCGGGCGTGGCGAACTCAACACCCCGCGCCCGACCTGGCGTGTTCGCGTTGAAGAAATCACCGGGAAATGCGTTGGGCGACGAGAAGGTCTGCGGAACGCCATCCCAGTTGATTTCCCGCCGTCCGGACCCAACCGAGCCTGGCTGATTGGGGTTGAGCAAGCCCAAAGACGCTCGGAAGTTGTCCACTGTCGCCTGGATATCGCCGGACGTTGATCCCCAAGCGCTGAACGTCACGAAATTTGCGTTGGCATGTGGCGCGAGGACGATAGCCAGGGCAACAAGAAGCAACTTTATAGTAGGACTGAGCATATACAAACGATTTGAATGGATGTTGGTTTGAAAGTCCCGGATACTTTGGGCCACGTTAGGGCCGCTCGTCTGGTCGCGCAATCAGGTTGCATGCCTCTCATCGCCTACGGGTTTCCCCGAAGGTAGGCCGTGTGCGAAGAATGATTCCGGGTTTTCTCGTGGGGACCCGGGGCGGCGTTCGCCGACTCACTTTACCCCCGCCTGCCCCGCCGAAGTCTGTGCAAACGAAGTCCAGGCTGGCAGATAGCCGCCACCTGGGCGATGCGCTTCTACGAAAGGCATGGCTTCCGGCAGGTCACACCGGTAGAAAAAGACCGCCTGTTACGGACTTACTGGTCTATTCCTGACCGCCAAATCGAGACTTCGGTGGTCCTCGCGAACTTAGTCTGGCGCGAATTGCACCACCACAAAGGACATGGAGAGGACAGATAACATGCTGGAGGCGGGGATTTTGCAGGAAGTCTATGGTCTGTCACAAAAAGCCAGCCGACCCGGCGGCTTTCGCGACGTGGGTAGAGACATCGACGGACGAAGCCGCTTGCCGGTTCAGAGCCAGGCAGGCAGGGTCATGATAATATTTCATAGCCGTTTCGACTGAGGGCAACTGATCTGCAAAAAAGCACTTTCGGTTGTAATTGTTGTGGGGACAGGCCGTGCCAATCTCAACGTGTAGAGTCGAACGGTGACATTCAGCCCATGATGCTGTCTTTAGCGCTAGCCGAAGCCGTGGACCAACCGATCGCCACTTGGTTCCTGGTGTTGGGTTTGTTCCTGCCCAGAGTGACCCTGGTTGCGGCCTTCCTGACCCATACAGTCCCGCCCAACAGCGTGCCCTTCTTAGTCGATGTGCTCGGCACGATGTTTTTGCCACGGGTGCTGATCTGCATCTACATCGCCGCGAACATGGGATACAATGAGTGGTTCTGGCTTCATCTGATCGTGGCCTTGGTGGTTTATGGGGTCGGCTCGTCCAAAGGACGCCACGCATACCAAGGGAGGCGAGATCGCGTATCCGGGTGACGGCTGTGGCTAAGATGGGCATGGGTTGGCACGAGTTTGTGACAGCGCCCAAATTCACAGCAGCGGTCCACAGTGCTTATGAAAAGCTACAAAGCGCCCTGGAGCAAATTGCTCATCGGAACTTCGGCGTTTTCGTCGATGCTGTGCTTGGGCATTGGGGTTGTCGTGACCCAGCGCAGCAACGATGCCCTGTGGTGGCTGGCTTGGCTGCCCTTGGCCCTGGCCATCGGTTGTGCCCTGTTTACTGTCCGTGGTTACACGATTACGCCGGATGCAATCCTGGTGCATCGGCTCCTGTGGGCGACGGATTTGCCGCGTGTTGGCCTGGAGTCCGCCCGATTTCTGCCGAATGCAATGCGTCGGAGCATCCGAACGTTCGGGAACAGAGGCTTCTTCTCCTTTTCCGGCTTTTACTGGAACAAGGCTCTGGGAGCGTATCGGGCGTATGTGACCGACCCAGCCAGGACCGTGGTTCTGCAATATCGGTCCAAGCGCACGGTGCTCCTGTCACCAGCGTCGCCAGAGGATTTTGTTCACGATCTCGGACTTCCGAGGTACGCCACTTAGCCGTCTGGGGAAAAGTTACTCCGTAACCCAAAAAGATGAATGCGATCCAAACGACGGGCGAATATGCGGTCGGCTGGTTCACGCTCTCGCTCATCAACGCCGGTCTGGCGCAGTGCAAAGGACGAAGCGGGCTCGGATGGTGGCTGGCCTCCCTGTTCCTCGGCCCGATCTGCACATTGCTCATAGTCGTGCTGGAGCCAGTCCACCGTCCCTCTACGGCCACGCCGCTGTAATTGACCACGGCTGGGCAGCGCGACCGAGTTTCCCGAAACCGGGATTGGTGGTTCCCACTGGTGAGAGACTGCCGATTCTGGCCATTCCACCGCTTCGACGGCTAGAACTTCATTCCCAACAATTTACGCCTTCCCACCCCGGTTGGCACAACCGATGCAATGGACCAATCACGACCGAAAATGACTCCCTCATCTGAAATCGAGACGCCGATGAAAACGCTGCAAGTCCATTCCCTCCCGAATCCGGTTGTCGCCCACACCGTAGCGATTGAAGATCAGGTGCTTTCTCGCGACCAATGGATGGTCCGCCAGATCACGCCCACCCCCAACAACCGTCGCTGCCCCAGTTGTCACTCGATCATCTACAGTCGGCGACATCCGCTCTGCGGCGTATGCAGCCGTCCACTGCCGTCAGCGTATTTGTTTACCGAGTCCGAGGCCGCACGGATCGAGGGCCTGCTCAGTGCGGAGCGGCAGCGCCACCAGCGCTGGTTAGCCAAAACATTCGGACTGTGAGTTGCCTTGCTCTCTCGCCTTTGGACATTCGAGCGCGTTGCCAGCGCACTGCTCGAAGGAAAGCGCCGGGCGTTTCCAGATGAGGGCTCATTCGAGACCCCTGATTTCGCGCCCTCGTTTTCTGACGGGTGTTTCATTCCGATGAAAGCAGGCCCACCACTCCATGGTCGCGATTGCATCGGTGATGAGGGCAAAGCGATTTCGGCCCCACGGCTTTGGGCTAAGCAATGCGCGTTCGATCCCTTTCAGGTCGGCGTCTTCGACAAGATCGTCGCGGTATGCCTGCCGGACGTCTTCCAGGAGTTCCGGGGCTGGCAGGTCAGCGACCGCCGTGACCAGCCCATTCCAACTGTAGGAGAATGTTCGCTTGAGCTTGCCGTGGAACAGGCTCCGGTAGTAGGCCACCACTTCTTCATGGGGCATTTGGCCGGATTCTTTCAGCACAATGAAAGCGTCCATGGCCGCGTTGCGCACGTATTCGTTGGCGTTTTCATCCTCGACGAGCGCCTGCACGGGAGCCGGGTCGCCGTCGTAGACCGAGCCGAAAATGCAGTTGAGCCGCTCAGTAACTGTATCACCCGCCAGATCGAACGGCGTCTCGCCCGGTGCGCTGAACATCCTGACCAGAGGCCGGTAAGCACGCTTTTCCCGAAATTCGGCCAGGAGATACATGGCGAACACATGGAGCATGTAGTCCTTCTGCTCGGCAAACTTCACCGGGTCATCGGCGGCGCGTTCCAGCACGCGCAGCAATTTGGGCGTGATCGCTTCGCGCTGCTCGATGGCAGCCTGCATCGCTCGCTTGGGAAACCGCCCTGTGTACAGCTCCAGTTCCTTGAGGATTTCAGGAATGGTCATGAGTTGGACGGGGGCGGGTTGTTCTCCTGCGGTTTGGCTGCCTTTCTGATCTTCTTTTCGCGGGGCTTCTTAGCCTTCGGGCGGAACGGTTTCATCGGCAACGGCTTTGGGTACTCCAGCATCTTTTCGCCGTTAATGTATCGGGCCTCGTTGGCCCGCTCCTGCAAGTGCTGAATGATGACCTCGACCGTTTTCGGGGGGAGTTCCAGCTCCATAGCGGGCGTGGCCGCACCGGCAGCCGCGTAGCTCAGGTAGACCGCTTGGTGAATCTGGTCATCGCAACTGATTGTTCCCACGCAGAGGATCGCCCCGTCCGGGAACTGAAACCTCGTCTTGGGCAGGAATTGGTCGAATGAGCTGGGCATAGTTTGATCGCAAGCCAGTCTGGTTAAACCCAGGCTGCCCGACAAGCGCGAATGGCAGCCATGAAGGGTCGCCGGTTGGCTGCGGCAGTCCAGGTTGACATACACACGCCGCATGAGCACCGACCTGGGTGATTACCTCCGCAACCGCCGGATGGAGAAGCAGCAGAAGGAAGGCAACGCCTTCTCCCTGCGCCAACTCGCCACGCGCATCGGAGTCGAGCCATCCTATTTGAGCAAGATCGAGCGGGGTCTGGAGCCTCGACCGTCCGAGGACACCACCAAGGCGCTGGCCATAGAATTGGGAGAAGACCCTGATGTGCTCCTGGCCATGGCGGGCAAGGTTTCCAGCGACCTTCAGGCCATCATCCGCAAGCGCCCGAAGCTCTTTTCGCAGCTCATCCGTGAACTCAAAAACGCCCCCGACCGCGCTATGCTGCGCTTGGTGCGGGAAGTGCGGGAAGGGGACTGGTGAAAGGAACTATGATTGAACTCAAATCTGACCGTCTGGTCGTCAGCTTTTCTGAATTAAGCCGCGATGCCGTCCTGACTATCGACTTCCAGCGCACCCTTCGCATTCCCGACGATGGAAAGGATTATCCCCTCCCGCCTGGGCTGGAATCGTTCCCGCTCCGCCACATTGACGACCATGCCGACCGGGTGCCAGCGGCCTGGCTAAAACGTGGCGGCGTTTTGCTGCCGATGTACCAGTCGGAAGCACTCTGGTTGAACTTCCGCGCTCAGCACGTCCCAGATCGTGAAACGAGCTACCCTTTCGCCGTGAAAGTGGCCACCGGTAAGATCAACGCTGCCACGGGCGAGTCCTGGCGCGATGGGCTGAGCCGAAATCCGCAAGATTATCTGGTCGTCCCGACGCAGCCCTGGCTGGATGGCTACTGCGTCGAAAAGGGCATCATCCGGCAGTTTGTGGCCATGCCCCTGGGCGAGGGCTACACGGTTGAAGCGCAGTTGACCGGCGAAGCGGAAGTCGGCGGAGTGCAGATCGAGGTTTTTCCGATGAAGCTGGCCGTGTTCGAGAAGCGCTTCCCGAAGGTGTCGCGACGGGTCTTTCGTGAAGCGATGATGGACACGCAGTGCTGCTTGGCCGCGCCCATGGCAGGAATGGGCTTAGCCCCAGGCGGGCGCATGCGCCAGGAAATCTACGAAGACCCCTACTCGATTCACGACTGGGACACGGACCAGCGGAGCCGGTGCTTTGTTACCGACGAACGGCGTTGGGTCGATGCAAAGGCGCAAAGGAGGTTCAGGACAGCCAGGACGACCGTGAGAACCAGAACAGGGATCGCGTAATCGCGGAAAAGGGTGCCGAAGCCTGCGAAGATGCCCGACACGTTTGGATCACCGATGCAGCCGTAGGCCGCCATATTCACGGCCCATCGGAGGATACAGTAGCTGACCGCCAATGAACCGAGTGGTATCAGGGCCAGCATCAGAGCGACGGGACGCTGGACGGAGCCAAGACCGTTCATGAGAGAGTGCTTCATGCCCCTTTGGACAAAGCGGCAGGAGCGAACGCACGCTGGGCGGATTGCTTCTCCAGAGGCTCGACCACATTTGCGATTGGGACAAGTGCGAGTATCCTCACCGGGCATGAAAGGCTGGATTTGGATCGGCACGGGTGCTGTGCTCGTCGTTCTCGTGGTCGGCTGCAAGGCCACACGGGCGGGCTACGAATCGCCGAGCCACACGCGGATTAAGAAGGACGGCAGGTTCGAGATTCGGAACTACCCGACGATGACGGTGGTGTCAACTCCCATGACCGGAGCAGAACGCGGCATGGAGGGCGGCTTCGGCAGGCTCTTTCGTTACATCACGGGTGACAATCAGCGCGGCGAGAAGATTTCCATGACGACGCCGGTCCTCATTTCGGGAAGCACGAACGCGGAGCAAATGAGCTTCATCTTGCCCAAGAGCGTGGAGGGGAAAGGCGCACCGACGCCCGGCGGAACGAGCGTGGTCGTGAGAGAGATGCAGGCGGGTCGGTTTGCCGTCCTGCGTTTTCGGGGTTCGCGTTCGGGCACCCAACCCCAGGCAGCCAGCCAGCGATTGCAGGAGTGGGTTCAGCAGCAGAATCTCAAAGCCATGTCATCCCCACAGTTCGCCTACTACGATCCGCCCTGGATACCTTCGTGCCTGCGCCGCAACGGGATCATGGTGAGGGTGGAGAATGAGCTGAAATCCAGCGCAGAGTCTGATGCGAAGAAATAGTGGATGTCACGCTCGTGAAACCAGTCCTCCTCGCCTTTTCAATTATCCTGCTGACCGCCTGCTCTACGGCGCACGGACCTCTGGTATCCAAAGTCCCTGGCGACCGGCGCGAGTTCGAGATCGTCCAGGTCGATTACTCGCCGCGTCATGCTGCCGCCACGGCTACCTTCTCCAGCTCGTTTGGCATCTTTGCTTTCAACCTGAACACCGATGGACGCAAGCTCAACCGGCTCACCTTGATCGTAATCCATCAGCAGTATTGCGAAGGACTCAGTTTCCAGGATCGGAGAAGGCACACCACTGATCTCCGTCGTGCGGAAGGCGTCCAAGTCCGGCAGCGCGGCAGCGATATTGTCATCGAGATCGTGCCACCAGCCATTGACCTGCTGAAAGAGGGTGGTCGGGTGCATTACGTCAACCAGTACCGTTAAGGCGGGCGACGCCGAGTAGGCGGAGGCCCAGTGACGGACTCACAGTCTGGGCAATTCAATCCAGAACCGGCTGCCTTCCCCCACTTGAGATTCAACGCCAACCTTGCCAGCCATCCGTTCCGCAGCTCTCTTTACCACAGCTAGGCCAAGCCCAGTCCCTTGCCCATCATGGTGCAGGCGCTGGAACACCCCGAATATCCGTTTGTGATGCTCCGGCGCGATCCCAATGCCATTGTCAGCAAACCAGAGCCGGACACTTTCCCCTCGATCTTCCGCGAAAATCTCGATCCTGGGCACGACACCGGGCGCGACGTACTTGATGGCGTTTCCCAGCAGGTTCATGATGCACTGCGTAAGAGCCGTTTCATTCCCGCGCACACTCGGCAGGGGACTTCGGATTCGGATGTCGGCATGTGGTAATTGCAGAGTGGGATCGGACTGAATGAGAGCCAGCAAGAGTTGGCCCGTATGCACGCTGTTCAGGGCCAACTCAGCGCGAGACATCCGGCTAAATGCCAGAAGGTCGGTGATGAGTCGATCCATTCGCCCCGCTGATTTTATGATTCGGTCGAGCCAATTTGCCCTCTGCTCTGTCAGCCCTTCCCCGCACTCCTCTCGCAGGGCTTCGGCAAAGCCGTTGATCGAGCGCAAGGGCGCTCGCAAGTCGTGGGAAACGCTGGAGGAAAAGGCTTCCAGGTCGGCGATGGTTTCGTGGAGCTGGGCAGTGCGCTGGGCGACGGTCCTTTCCAGGTCTTTAGCGTGACGCTCAAGCTGGATTTGAGCCTCTTGCAGGGCCTTTTCAGTCTGTTTGAGCTGGGTGATGTCCATCATCACACCCACGCACCCTCTCACTGCGCCCCCGCCATCCAACAGGGGAACAGCGTTACCGTACAGAAAGCGGCTGGAGCCGTCCTGACGAATAATTTCCAATTCTTCGCCGGTCACCGGCGCTCTCGTGGCCGCTGCCTTCTGCATGGGGAGTTGCTCCGGCGTGAGCAGAACGCCATCCCTTCTCGCCTCGAAGGTGGGCCTCTCTAATTCAGGGGCGCTCCTGGAGAGGTTTTGACCAGCGACTCCTCCCAGGACTTGCTGAGCCGCTTGATTGCCTTTCATGAAACGACACTCGGCGTCCGTCGCAATCCAGACCGGCGCAGGGATGGCCTCCAGCAAGGCTTCGACCTCCGCCCGCCGCAACCTCTGGCTGGCCTCGCTCTCCCGCAGCTTATCCTCAGCCTCCTTGCGCTCTGTAATGTCCACAAACGCCGAAACGGCCCCACGCACTTGGCCCTGTTCGTCCCTTAGAGGAGACGCATTGCCTAACAGGTGCCGCACTGACCCGTCACTGAACACAATACTGTTCTCGAAGTTGCGAACCACGGCCCCACGCGCTGCCCTCTGGACCGGCAGTTCATCGCCGCTCATATCGCGCCCGTCTCTGACCACCTTGAAATGACGGGGGCGGTTGATGGGCGCGGTCAAAGACGACTCGGCTCCATGAGGAAGGCGTAGCAGCTCGTCCGCCGCTTGGTTCCCCGTGATGCGGTGACACTCCGTGTCGTGTGCGATCCAGACTGCCGCCGGGACGGCTTGCAGCACCGTCTCCAACTCCAAGGCCCGCTGTCTCTCCCTCATCTCGCTCTGGTCCAATGCCTCCTTTGCGAGTTTGACCTCAGTAATGTTCTGGTGGGCAAGCAGGATATAGAACGAGTTGCAGTCCTGGAAACACGTGGCACAGAGTTGGAACCAGCGCTGCTCAGTCGGGGAATGGCAGGCGTATTCACAACGGAACTCGCCCTGTCTTGCGGCCAGCAGCTTACGGATGCCTTCGGCCACAATGGAAGCACCCTCAGAGCTTTCGCGTTGCGCCGTGTCACAGATGTCCAGATAACTGGTGCCGACGCCATGACCGGCGCTTTCAAATCCGTTTTCCTCAGCGAAGCGGTGCCATGCCGCATTAACCATCACGATGTGACCTTTGTCGTCCAGAATAGCCACGTGCGCCGGTAATGCGTTGATCACGCTCCCCAGCGGCGGAGTCGAAGGTGTGGTCAGGTCGGAAGCTCGGTTGGCTCCAATGGCGCTGGAGTGTTCGGACAAATCTCGTGTCATAGCCAGATCTGGTCGTAGGGGCGGTCAGTCCGGCGATTACCTGCTGGGTGGAGCAGGCGCGGTGAGGATGGCAGAATAGCGGTTGTATGCAAGACTTGATCCTGCACACTTTGCGTTGCCACAGAGCGCCAGAGCAAGGGCTGGGGTCTCGTTTTGCTCGGCGTCGGGGAGTAGTTGTTTGCCCCATTGACGGGGCTCATCCCGTCCGCGAGCGGTGGAATGAAGGACAGATTCATCCATGTGAACCTTGGTCGCCGAGTCGATGGACCGGACGGAGTGAGGATGCCAACATGGCCGTCGAAGCGGCAGGGCGTTCTTGCTGAGGATGTCTTGATGGTGCTATGATCAAAACTCACCCGTTACTTAACGACTGGGCGCACGATGTCGGAATCCTGAGAAGTGAGGCGGGCTGGCGGTCAACTTCCGATGCCGATGAACGCATCCGGTTGTCTGGCGAATAACCACGACTACGGCCCTTGTTCCTGTTTCTCGTCGAAATCAGGGGCGTCCTCCAGGTCGTCCTCAACCTCAACTATCTTCCACTCGCCGATCCTTTGCTCGGCAAACTGAGCCTTCAACTCGCGAGCGAAGCTTTGGAAGTAGGCACGAACCGTCACGGAGTCGGCGATCGCAGACTGGAAGGGTAACCTTTCAACGACCCGGCATAGACGACAGCACAATCTTCGTATCGCGACGGGGCAAAGATGGTGCCTGTGACAACCTGGTAGCCGTGACTTGCGGTGCTGGTCAGACGGCGCATCATCGACCCATGAACGCGGTTCTACGAAAGGGGCAGGTCTCTGCGGTCGCTTGCCTCATTATCGGCACAGTGATGGCAATTCTTCTGGAGACCCTCGCGCTCGGAGCCCCAGCGGACGCGAACCAAGGCGCACCCGGAGCCAAGGCGACGATAGGCGCGTACTATTTTGATGGCTGGGCAGGCCGCAACACCCACGCTGGCGATCCCCAAGAGCCCTGGGCGACCAAAGCACCGACCCACCTGACGCGCCGGATGATTGAGGAGTTTCCTGAGCGTGAGCCGATCTGGGGCTGGCGGGATGACTCCCTGGCCATCATGGAACGTCAGATCGACCTGGCGGCGGATCATGGCGTGGGCTTCTTCGCTTTCTGCTGGTATTGGCACGACAACGGGAAATCCATTAACGAGCATGCGATCCAGTCCGACCCTCTGCATACGGGTTTGGAGTTGTACCTGAAAGCCAAGAATCGCCATCGGCTCAAGTTCTGTCTCCTGGTCGCCAACCACGCAGGCTTTGAGATCAAAGGAACCACCAACTGGATGCAGGCAGCCGATTACTGGATGCCTTATCTGAGAGACCCGCAGTATCTGACTCTCGGCGGGAAACCCCTGGTGATTATCTTTCATCCCCAAGGCGGCGATCAGGCGGGCTTTGCCTATTTGCAGGGAGCGGCCCGGAAGGCGGGACTGCCAGGGGTCGCGCTGGCCGGGTGCGGCAGCGGGAGTGCTGAGATGGGTTACACCCACCGGACGCACTACAACATCGTCCCTGGCTACAGCGCGGGGTCGGAGAAACGGGCCTACGCCGAACTGGTCCAGGCGCACCGGGCAGCCTGGAAGGGAAGTCGCGAGCTGCCGTATGTGCCGACCGTAACTGCGGGATGGGATAAACGCCCCTGGGAAGGCCCACGGGGTCTGAATCAGCGGCCCGGTTGGTATTTTCCTGATCGCACGCCAAGCCAGTTTGGTGACTTCTTGCGCGACGCGATCCAGTGGATGGACCAGCACGCCGAAGAAACTACTGCCGAGCGCATCTTCCTGATCTATGCCTGGAACGAGTTTGGCGAGGGCGGCTATATCGCTCCGACCAAGGGTGATCCCCAGGGAGGATACCTGAATGCCCTGCAATCGGCGTTGAATCCGGCGGGGACCAAGCCCCAGGGCGCGCCCTAGCCCGCATTTCTCACCAATACTTCGGGCAACGGGGCGAAAGTTAGCTTGCAGGC
>CAZODO010000041.1:0-50088 GCA_964578605.1 uncultured Verrucomicrobiota bacterium
TTACAACCGGAAAAATCCAGGAAATCCCCGTCTTTGAGCTGCGGAATGTAGGTTGAGCTCAATTTTCGAGGCGGTTTTCGGCCTGTAACAAAGTGGGTTCTCCAGAGAAACCGAGGTGATCGAAATTGAGAACGGAGTGCACGTCTTGCAGGAAGCGCCATCTCCTTACAGGCAGGAAATAAGCTCGAAAAGTGACCGCAGAGTCGTCTTCTAACGTTAACGAATTCCTATGCTGTTTTACTCAAACCACTTATCTCTGCGACGCAGGAATTCCGGCTCAGTTGACAATTCGACCTTAATCCGACGAAATGTCTGACATGAAGCAGGTGTCCGCCCGAGAGTTCCAGAAGCAGTTTGGGCAGTTGGCCAAGACCCTCGCTGAGGGGCAAACGGACCAGGTTACGCACCATGGCAAGCCGCTCGGGGAATTCACTAAAAGCGCACCGCGCAAAGTGAAGACGCCAAACTTCATCAAGAATCTGCGCGCAGCCGGCTGCGATCCCAGCATCGGAGACAGGATCCTCCAGGAGTTCGATGCGAGCCTATCTTGACGCCGGCGCCCTTCCTGCTCCTGTTGCATCCAGCCTTGGCCTTGTCGAGTGGAGCCACCCACTTCATGAGCTTCGATCCGCGTTCGCGAGAAGTGGCGCGGGCGGCAGGGCTCGGGGCTTTGCCGGAGATCCTTTAGATCGCGCCCTGCCGCGCTGGTTCTCTTAGCCGTTATCTTAAGCGATGAAGCTATAGTCGTAAGGCTTGCGCATTTCGCGCGCGACCCACCGGTTCCCGGCGTCGGCGTTTTCGCCGACGAACTGTTCCGTTTCCGGATCCCAATTCAACGGCATGCCCAACCGGACTGCGATCACCCCGAGATGCGCGGTGCTGATCGACCGGTGGCCGATCTCGACGTCGCAGATCGGTTGTTTGCGCGACCGGACACAATCAAAGAAGTTGCGCATATGATCGTCGCTCCGGTAAAGGCGGACGGCGTCGTCCGGGAGCGGTTCGGCAAGCAATTCCGGTTTGCTGGCGTCGATCTGGCCGCGCGTGACAAAGATCCAGGCGCCTTTCTCGCCAACGAACTTCACGCCATTGGGCACAACGTCGTCATTGAGGATGATCATGGTCACCCCGTTGGCATACCTGAACTTGATGTAATACTCCGCCGCGGCGTCGTATCCGCCCGGGATCATGTTGACCAAAGATCGGCCGTTGATCTCGACCGGGCCGGACCGCTCGGTGCCGTTGCCCCATTGCGCAATATCATTGTGATGCGCGCCCCAGTCGGTCATCTGCCCCCCGGAGAACTGGTACCACCAGCGGAAGTTCCAATGAGCATTGTGACCGTTGTATTCCACCTTCGGCGTTTGTCCGAGGTAGAAGTCCCAATCCATCCCTTCGGGA
The DNA here is from genome assembly GCA_964578605.1 of uncultured Verrucomicrobiota bacterium. Taxonomy (GTDB): domain Bacteria; phylum Verrucomicrobiota; class Verrucomicrobiia; order Limisphaerales; family SIBE01; genus JAXMHN01. Next base: position 1,402 of record CAZODO010000041.1, read on the forward strand.
ACCGGCACCGGCTTGAACGGACCTTCACGCGGACCGGTGGGAAGTCCCACGATCATCCGTTGCAGCTTGCCGATACGCCCGTTCCGGACCAACTCGCACGCGAGCCGGAAATTGCGATCACTACGCTGCTGGCTGCCGACTTGGACAATCCGGCCGCTTTCCTTGACGGCCTTCACCAGGCGCTTGCCTTCGTCAATGGTCAGCGTAAGCGGTTTCTCAGTGTAAACGTCCTTGCCCGTTTTGACGGCCAGCAAATTCACTAAGGTATGCCAGTGGTCGGGGGTGCCCGTGATAATGATGTGGACGTCGTCCCGCTCCATCACCTTCCGAAAATCGCTGTAGATCGCCGGGGCCGACTTGCCATCCTGCTTGAAGCGCTTGGCGGCGGCTTCCGCCTGCGATTTGTGAACGTCGCAGACCGCGACCACATCGCCAAACCGCCGCGCGTTCCCGCAATCGCCCGTCCCCTGCCCTCCGCAGCCCACCAGTGCGATCCCTGGCCGATCATTGGGGTTGAGCGGTTTGGGCTCCGCCGCCCTTGCCCCTTCGCGTTCGAGGAACCAGGCCGGCAGCGCGGCGCCGGCAGCGGCGATGCCAGACGCCTTTAAGAACCGCCTTCGGCCAACGAGGATTTGGAATGATTTCATGACAGGATTTCAGTCCTGTCACCCTGCCGGAGTCAACCGATAAGTGAGCTTTGTAGCGGACGGTAGCGGGCGCGCGAATCACTTTTGCCCTTTCTTTCCCGCCTGAACGAGGTTAAAGGAGACTCGTTCCACGTCACCGGAGAAGCGTGCGCGGCGCGGGTTTCAAGGGAGACGGGAGGCTCAAAGATAACCAACTCATCGCCATGAAGATCAAGCGTCGAGAATTCCTGGAAAAATCCCTGGCTGGCGTCGGGGGCGTCCTGCTTGGCAGCCGGTTCGCTTTCGCGGAAGAGGCGAAGGCCGCCGCAGCCGATCCGTACGGAACCGTCACCCTCGGCCGGACCGGCATCAAGATGTCCCGTTTCTGCCTGGGAACGGGCATGCGCGGGGGCAATCGGCAATCGAACCATACCCGCCTGGGCAAAGAGAAGTTCGAAGCCCTGATCCGTGGCGCCCACGAACGCGGCACCACCGCTTTCGATCTCGCGGACCTTTACGGGACCCATCCCTACGTGATCCCGGCCCTCAAAGGAATCCCGCGCGACCGTTTCAACGTTATTACGAAGATCTGGTTCAGGCCCGGCGGCATCCCCGAGAAGGAACGTCCTGGCGCCGATGTCGTGGTGCAGCGCTTCCTCAAGGAACTGAATACGGACTATATCGACCTTGTGCTCCTGCACTGTGTGGATTCGCCTCGATGGCCCGAGGACGTGCGCAAGGAGATGGACCTCCTCGCCGAACTCAAGAGCAAGAAGCTCATCCGCGCGCACGGCGTTTCGTGCCATTCCCTGGGGGCACTCGAGGCCTGCATCAAAGAGCCCTGGGTCGATTCCGTGCACGCCCGCATCAATCCCACCGGCGCGAGCATGGACGGCCCGCCTGAGAAGGTTGTGCCCGTTCTGAAAGCCATCCATGACGCCGGCAAAGGGGTCGTAGGCATGAAGCTCATTGGCGAAGGCCGGTATCGCAACAGCGACGAACTGCGCAACAACTCAGTGAATTTCGTCCTCGGCTTGGGGTGCGTGGACGTCCTGAACGTGGGCTGCGAAAGCCTCCACGAAGTCGACGACTTCGCCCAACGGGTCCGGAACGCCGGCAAAGCCTGAACCCGCCGCAATTCACCGGAGCCGGACCGGCCATCGCCGCCCCGATCCGGCTCCGGGCTGGTTCTCGAACCGCCCGGCAATCGCCGCGCCGCAAAACCGGCACCGGGCGCCCGCCATATTCCAGTCCCCCAGCGTGTACCGGTCGCGTTCGATCAGCATGGCCTGGCATCGAGGACACCGCGTGCTGCTTCCAGCCGGATCGTCCACGTTGCCGGTGTAAACGTATCGAATGCCCGCAGCCATCGCGATCGCCCGCGCTTTCTCGAGCGTCCGGACCGATGTCTGCGGCACGTTCACCATTTTGAAATCCGGGTGAAACGCCGTGAAATGCCATGGCACATCCGGCCCGAGATGGTCCGCAAACCATTCGGCTGCCCCGTGGAGTTCGTCCTCGGCATCGTTCTCTCCCGGGATCAGCAGCGAGGTCACCTCCAGCCAAACGCCGGTCTCCCGGTGCAGGTATTCGAGCGTCTCCAACACCGGCGCAAGCTGCCCCAAGCATAACTTGTGGTAAAACGCCTCGCTGAACCCCTTTAGATCCACGTTGGCCGCATCGATCTGGCGATTGAATTCCGCCCTCGGCGCCGCCGTCATGTATCCTGCCGTTACCGCCACTGTCTGCACGCCCACCGCATGACACGCCTGGGCCACGTCGATGGCGTATTCGGCGAAGATGACAGGGTCATTGTAGGTAAACGCCACCGACTTGCAGCCGGTCTCTAAAGCGGCGTTCGCGATCGCTTCCGGGCTCGCCGCCTCGGCCAACCGATGGAAGTCCCGCGCCTTGCTAATCCCCCAATTTTGGCAAAACCGGCAGCCCAAGTTGCACCCCGCCGTCCCGAACGACAGCACATTGCTGCCTGGAAAAAAGTGGTTCAACGGCTTCTTCTCGATGGGATCGACGCAAAACCCGCTGCTGCGCCCATAGGCATTGAGCACCAGCCCACCGTCCCTTCGCTGGCGCACGAAACAGAACCCGTGCTGGCCTTCCTGCAACTTGCAGAACCGCGGGCAAAGCTGGCACTCGATTCGGCCATCCTCCCGCATGATCCACCAGCGAGCCGGATGCCCCTTCTGGCTCACGGGTCACTCCCCTCCTCGCCGGCCGCAGACTGCCCCGCCCCCGCGGTTTGGCTCCGCACGGTCGCATCAAACAGGATGGCCACCCCATAGCCGACTCCGAAAGGCCCTTCGTAACTCAGCACCGCGTGACCCGCGGCGTCCCAGTCGGCTGCCGACGCAGCCACCAAGGTCGAGTCGATCACGTCTTCGCCCGCCAATTGCACCAACTTCGGGTCCAGCCCCCGCAGGGTTCGATACTCTCCTTCGGCAAGAAGCTTCATGAATCCCCAGTCAAACTCCTGCGCGCGCGGCTCGAACCCGGCCGGTGAATGAGGCGCAAGCCGGTGGCTCATGTCGCCACTGGCCACAACACCAATCCGGCGCCCAACCCGGCCTGCGGCGCGTCCTAGGGCCTCACCAAGCTGCGTCATCTCGGGTTCGTCGGCGCCGCACAATCCAAGAACAACGACCGGGCCGGTCCAACCTGCGTTGACCACGTGCCATAAGGGCACCATGGCCCCGTGATCGAGCGGCCAAGGCGGGATCTCCCGTATCCCAAGCCCGGCTTCGCCCACGAGGTTTCGGATCTCGTCCGCCAGTTGGGTGTCGTTCGGGAGGTCGATGGCAACCTCGGGAAACCCAAATCCAGCGAAATCGCCACGCAAACGATCCCCGCCCCAGACTCCGAAGGTGCGCCGTTTGCGCGGGGAATGTGGCGAAATGACGGCGATTGTGTCCGGCCTGGCCAAGACCAGGCGCTCTGCGACCTGCTTCATGGCTTCGACCGTCGCGCCGGCGGTTTTGCCTCGATGTCCCGCGATTTTGGGGATCAGGACGGGCGCATGCGGAAGCAGCGCGGCGAAGGTCACGCCGGCATTCTGCGCTGGCTTTGGAGGGCTGTCGTTCATTCCATCCGCATTCGGGCTCGAGAGCTTGAGATAAAGCACTGTATCGCGGATCCGGTTGGCATTCAAAAGGGGAATTGGGGGCTCCCCCAATCCGTGCCGGGGCGGGCGCGCCTTCCCCCCAAGCCAAAACTCATGCCCAAACCCAGCGCTTCGCTTTCATCTCGAACCGCGGAAGAGTCCCCCGAGGAACCGCTTCCACCGGGATTCGCAAGGCGAATGCGTTCTGCAGCTCTTTCCTGGCTTTCGCCACGAGCGACGGGATGTCGTTGCACAGGCCGTCCGGTTCAATGGCAATGGCCAACTCGCTCAGCGCCCCGGACCGGCTCACCTTGACCTGGAATTCGGCAATTTCGCCGCAACCCCGCAAGACATGCTCAATCGCAGTCGGGTAAATGTTCACGCCGCGGACAATGAGCATATCGTCAACTCGGCCGAGAATTCCCCCTTCCAGCACGAGATCTTGGCGTCCGCACGCGCAGGGCCTGTCTTCCGCGGCAAAACCGGGTCCGTGAGGCTGGCCATTTGCCGGACGCGGGGTCTTCACCAGGTCGCCGGTCCGGTACCGAATCAACGGTGAACCCAGCCGGCCGAGATTCGTCAGGATCAACTCGCCAGGCTCGCCCGGTTCGCTAGGTCGTCCCGTGACGGGGTCGAGAACCTCAGCGATGAAACCCGAGTCCATGACATGGAGGAACCCTGGTTTCGCCGGGCATTCGAAGGTGACTGGCCCGGTTTCGGTCATGCCGTGATGATCGAAAACGCGCGCGCCTGGCCAGAGCGCCTCCAGCCTTGCCCGGGTGGAGGGAATGCTGCCGCCCGGTTCGCCGGCGACAAGGATGCGCCGGATGCGAGCGGCCGAGAGATCGATCCCTTCCTCGTGCGCGACTTCCGCGAGGCGGATCGCATAGGTGGGCGTGCAACAGAGAACGGTGGCGCCGGCGTCGAGAATCATTCGGACCCGCGCTGCACTGCTCAATCCGCCTGCGGGAAGGCACAGGGCCCCGATACGCGCCCCGGCTTCAAACGCCATCCAGAAGCCAATGAACGGCCCGAACGAAAAGGCGAACATGATCCGGTCGGCAGCCGTCACAGCGGCGGCGTGAAGGATCTCGATCCAGCGGTCGACCATCCAGTTCCAGCTTTCCGGGGTGTCGAGCCAGCGCAAGGGGATGCCGGCGGTGCCGCTCGTTTGGTGATAGCGCGAGTACCGTTCCAAGGGAAAGCTCAGGTTCGTGCCGAAGGGCGGGTTGGCCTTCTGGTCGTCGACCAGTTCGCTCTTGGTCGTGAACGGCAGGTGAGCGAACTCCTTGAAACTGGCCAGGCGCGGCTTCATGCCGGCCGACTTGAACTTGGCGGAGTAGAACGGGTTGGCCGACGCCGCCAAGCCGATGAGCGCCTGCAATTCCGCAAGCTGCGCGGCGCGGATCTCCCTCCGGGTTGCGAACGGCGCGGCCATTTCAATCCTGGTTCGGAGCGGGTTTCGAAAGGGTCGAAGTGACATGGGTGACCACCGGTTTCTTTGGCGGGTTTGGCTTGTAAAGGGTCACCAAGCAGCCGCCCAGCGCGGCGAGGAGAATGCCCAAGACGAATTGAGGGCGCAGCGCGCCGAACCCGCCCGCGGGCGGATGCAGCCAAAGGGAATAAACCGCGTTCACCACAGGCGCGCCGGCGAACACAATCGACATCACGACAGCCGGTGTTCCTTTCGCGCCGAACGCAAGGAGGACGCCAAACGCGCCGATGGCACCCACAATCCCCGCCACGAGCGACCAGCCCATGCCGCGGACCGGGAAGGTCCAGGAGGCGCCCTTGGCCCAGAGCAGGCCGAGCGGGGCAAGCACGGCGGTGAGGAAGTAGGCGATTCCCACGAAGAGAAAGGCTTTGTAGCGGCCATGCACCGGATCGCCCATCGCTGTTTGGCCGGTGTGAAGGAACACGCCATAGAGCCCCCAGGAGGCCACGGTGAGCAGCGCGAACAAGAGCCAGGTCATGCCGGATGGATGCGAATGATCAGTCATGGGTCAGCTGCCGCTTGGCTTGCAAAAGAGAGCCGTTTCAGTAAACTCCACACGCTTGTGTAACTTGAACTGGTTCGATTCAGGAAATTCAGCCGGGTTTTCCCGCCTGCCTACGTGCATGACTTATCGCACCATGCGTTCGTCTTTTCAACCGCTTGCGCTGCTGGCCCTGCTCGGATGCATGCTCGCCGGTTGCGCCACCTCCAATGTCCTCACCCGAAAACAGGAGCGTGCCGCGGCTTACGCGGCGCTCTCGGCGGACGACAAGGCCCTGGTGGACGAGGGGAGAATCCGGGTTGGAATGGTGCCGGACGGCGTTTACATCGCCTGGGGGCCGCCTGCGGAAGTCCTGGAAAGCGAGACTGCGGAAGGGCACATGACGGTGTGGGTTTACCACGGCCAGTGGGTTGAGGAGTACCGCTATTGGATCGGGCGCCGGCTGGAAAGCGATTATCACCCGCGCAGCTACGTTCGCGCCGAGATCGTCTTCCAGAACGGGGTCGTTTCGAGCTGGCGCTCCCTGCCGAAACCCGTGATGTAAGCGGCTGCCCGGCCCGTCTGCACGGGCTTATTCGAGAAGTTCCGGCGGTGCGACCTTGATCCGGTCCGCGATCTCGGGCGGGATGGCGGCGGCGGTCATCTTGCCGTTGGGATGGATGGCCACGCAGACGATCCGAATGAGCCCGCGAGCCACTTCTTCGCTCGGCGTAGCGCTTAAGTTGCGAAAGCGGAAGAGGTAACTGAGTGCCTTGGAGCGCTTCTCCTGGACCAGCAAATGCACTTCCACAAGGTCCTCAAACCGCAGCGGACGCTTGAAGTCGCACTCGGCATGCACCCGCGGAAAGCCCAGGGGCGGCACGTGCTGGTCGAGCACCACGGAGAAACCGAGGGAACGGTAGAAGCCGTGTTCCGCCGTTTCCATGAAACGGAAGAAATTGGAGTAATGCATGATGCCCGCCATGTCCGTGTCCGAAAACTCGACGCGGCGGGTGATCTTGAACTCGTAAGCCATGGGGATCGGCATCAAGCCACAGGGGAGGCAGGCAACGCGCTTCGAACAGGCAAGCCGGCGAACGCGTGGACAAGGTTGGCAGCCATGCGGTCGATGCTGAAATGCTCTGCAGCGGCTCTCAGCCCGGATTGGCCAAGCGCCCGCGTGCGCTCCCGGTCGAGAAGCAACGCCTCTAGCTGCGCGGCCAATTCGCTGTCGTCGCCCGGCGCATAAAGCACCCCGGCGCCAGTCAAATCGATGAGCTCGGGAAAAGCGGCATGGCGCGGTTGCACCACGGGGAGTCCCGAGGCCCAGGCTTCAACCAGGTAAAGGCCGAACGCTTCGCCATACAGCGCCGGAACCGACAGCACCGCAAGCGAACGGTAAAACTCAAGCTTTTGCTCCCGCGTGAGGTTCGGGCAAAAATCGACGTCTTGCGAGAGGCGCCGCGATTCGAGTTCCTTGCGCAAGCCATTGACCAGCGAGGCTTCGTCCACCGGGCTTAAACCGCCGCCAACTCGCAGCCGAAGGCCCTTGACCCGGTCACGCTCTTTTAACCGGATAAACGCCTTCACGAGCGTATCAAGCCCCTTCTCCCGGCACATGCGCGCGAAGAACCCGAGCACAGGGGGGGCGGGCGGCGCCTTTGAAGGCGCGTATCCCTCGAGGTTGATGCCGTTATAGATGACTTTGACCTGGCTGGGATCAATGCGAAGGCGCCGCGTCATCAATTCCGCGAAATAGACGCTGGGTGCGACAAAGCTGTCCACGTCGCGCGCCCGGTCCTGGAGCGTGCTCCAACTCTCCGTGCGGTGCGGTTCCGGGAGACCGTCAAGGAACGAGTCCTCGCCTGCCAGGAGACAGACGACCGGCGCGTTCACGGTGCGCTTAAGAGGCCGGGCGAGCCCGAGCAGAAGGGCGTTCGACAGGCAGATCACATCCGGCTTGAAATGACCCGTGAGCCAGTCCGCAAGCACCTCGATCTCACGCGCTTGCCGGCCTTCTTCGCCCCGCAGCATCGAGACCATCAGGTCGCCGACGTCGGCCGCGCGAGTCTTCGCGGCTGAACCCGCGGCCAGTTTCAAGATCCGTGGCGAATCAAGCGCCTTGCGCACCCAACCAGGCATCCGGCCGAACCATGGCGACTTCTGCTGCAAGTAGACATTGACGCCGCCCAGGAAGATCGGAGCGCCCCGGCTCTGGTCCTCTTCGTCGAGGGACATGGGCAAGTAAAGCGGAAGCATCACGGCTTCATGCCCAAGCTTGCGCCAGGCCGCCACCAGGGCGTTGTCGCGGAAGCAACCGCCACAGAACATTCCGCCCGCACCGGGAGTTATCTGAACGATCTTCATCCGCAAGGTTGAGGATTGGGTCCGGTTATCACTCGGCGAATTATCCGCCGAGGCAGGGGTGGTGTCAAAAGGCATGGTGGGGCACCCCCAAGCCCGTGTTCGGTCTCGGTGCGCAGAGCGGACGCTTGTCCGAGTCCACCCGGACGTTTGTGCGTGACATCGCGCACCGGGTAATTGATGACCAGCAGCGCTTCTGTATCGAGGGCTGAGGACATTAGTCCCAGCGCACGGTCAGTTCTGCAGCTCCGGGCGGGATTGGCACACGCGCCGTTTTCCCACCGGGCCAAATCACCTGGAGGAACCGCGGTGGTTCCGCCAAGCCCAAGACCTGGATCGCCCCGTCTTGCGACCAATGGCCGCTCCCGGCGTGGAGTTCGCGGCATGGGCCAAGCCGATCGCCGTCGTATTCGACGCGGATTCGCGCGCCGATCCCCGCGGGATTCCTCGCCGGTCCAGCCAACCGGACGCGCAGCCCAGGCCGGCTCGCCGCATTGCGAAACAGCTTCGTCGCGCTCGCATTTTGCCCGACGGCGAGATCCACCCGGCCGTCACCGTCGAAATCGCTCACCGCGGCCCCCCTGCCCTCCCCATAAACCGCGATGCCGCTCTCCGACAGCGCTCTGAACCCGCCTCGGCCGTCCCCCGCGAAGATCGCCCCGCGCCCGGCGTCATACCGCGAACGCGACGGATCCGGCGGGAGCGCGAAGAAGTTTTGGGCAAGGAACACGTCTTCCTTGCCGTCGCCGTCAAAATCCGCAACCGCCAGACCGAACACCGGCGCGAGTTGCGCTTCAATCGCCAAGGAGTGTCCCTCGAACCGATCGCCCCGGTTCATAAACACCATCGTGTCCAGCGTGTTGGCGCTCCAGCTTTTCGTCAGGGACTCCCGCGCCCCGAGAATCTCCGGGACCGTCGCGGTGCTAAACTGCGTGAAGTTCTGGTACTTTTCGTGGATGAACGGCATGACCTTGGCCAGGGTTTCCCAATCGCGCCAGGGCACCATCGCCTTTAGATCGGGGTCGAAGTAAGCCTCGATCAGCTCCAGCGCCGGGTCGCCATGAAGATTGCCAAAGTAAATCTGCAGCGGTTCCCGGAGGAAGCTCTGAACCTTGCTGTTCCGCCCCCAATTGCCCGCCACAAGGTCCATTCGACCGTCGTTGTTGAAGTCGCCTGCGTGGACGCTTTGCCACCAGCCCAAATGCGGGTCCATCCCCCATTTGGACGTCACGTCCGCCCAACTCGCGCCGCTCCGCCGGAAGAGCCGGACCGGGCCCCACTCACACGCGAGCACCAACTCAGCCTGCCCATCACCATCCAGGTCGGTCCACAGTGCCGCATTGATCAAACCCACGCCCCGGAAGGCGGCACTGGCCGCAGGATCGAGCCGAAGCTCCCCACTGTCGTTCCGGAAGAGCCAGGAAGTGGCCGCCTCCGGGTATTGCCCTGGAATGACCTGGCCGCCAACGAAAAGGTCCAAATCGCCATCCCCATCGGCGTCGCCCAGCGCCAAAGGCCCGGTGGTCGAAAGTTGCCCAGGCAACGCGTCGCTGACCTTCCTGGCCGCCAAATCAAAGACGCGCACGACAGACCCGTTCGTCAACCCGTCCTCGTAATTCGCGGACCCGGCAAGCAGCACGGCCCGCCCGGCCAAGTGAACTCCCAAAACGGTCGTCTGGTCGCGTGTCACTGGCATCCCGAAGGCCGGTTCCGCAACCGGTTCAAACCCGCCCCGCCGATTGTTCCGAAAGAACGCCAGCTTCCCCCCGCGACCGGAGCCGACCACCAGGTCTTCCCAGCCATCCGCGTCCAGGTCGAACCACGAGATTCCTGGCCCGCCCTGGCTTAACCGCCGCGTTAACAGGGGCTGTCTTTGAAAGTCATCGTACGGGGCGTCCACGTGGACATGACGCAACCGGTCGCTCGCGTCCCGGAACAACGGCTGCACCTCACGCTTCGGCGCCGGGGTCACCGGAAGGCTGGCGGTTTCATGGATCTCGTAAAGCCTGTTGGGCCGTGCGTTGGTCACCACGCTTTGCCGTCCGGACCGCCAGGTGACCTCGATGCGCAGCACGTTGGTCGCCGCGCCGGCAGCGAACACCCGCATCGGCTCGTCCGAAGACAGGTAATGCCCGCCGCAAATGACCTCCTGGCTCTGACGTTGCGCCGGCCCGCCGAACACCCGAATGCTGGCGCCGATCCCCTGCGTGTTGGGAGCTAAGCCCCGCAACCGCACGGCCAAACGAGGGGCTGGCGATTCGTTCCGGTAGAGCAACGGCGGTGCGTTCAGGCAATTGATCACCGTGTCCAGGTCGCCATCGTTGTCCAGATCCGCCACCGCGATGCCCTGCGACACCTGGGTGGAATCAAATCCCCACGCCTGCCCAACCTCCTCAAACGTCAGGTCGCCCCGGTTCCGGAAAGCGAAGTTGGGCGTGTCGTAAACCGGGAAGATCTTGCGCAAATGCAATTGCGCCACCCTGGATAACGGCCGTTGCTGAAGCGTCCTGACAATCTGCCGCGAAAGATCAATGTTCTGGGCGTCGCGTTCATGACCGGTAATCATGAGAAGGTCCTCGTATCCGTCCAGATCGACGTCCAGGAAGAGCGGACACCAGCACCAGTCTGCCGCTTGCACGTCGCTCAACTGGGCGATCTCGGCGTAGGTCCCGTCGCCCCGGTTCCAGAAAAACATATTCCGGGAATATTGCGGCCGGTCATTCACGATTCCGGGGACGGACAGCGACATCTTGCGATCGGCCACTTGCACCTGGCGGCGCGCGTGGGACCGGCTGAGCATGTCGGCCACAAAGATGTCGTCGTGCCCATCGCGATCCACGTCCGCCACATCCACGCCCATGGTGAACAGGCTGGTATGACGGAACGCCAGCGGCGCGGCGGCGCGAAACCGGCCTTTGCCATCGTTCATCCAGATCCGGTCTTCGGAATGAAAATCGTTGCAGACATAGATGTCGGGGGCGGAATCCCCGTTCAAATCCCGAAACATCACCGACAGGGCCCACTCGTAGGGGACCGAAATGGGCTTTCCTTGCTCGTCCAGGAAAGTTCCATCCGTCCAGCTTAAAGGCGTGAACCGGCCGTTCCCCAGGTTGCGATAGACCACATCCGCTTCTCCGTTCTCGAGAATTCCCTGCACCCGATCGACGGTGAATCGGCCCACAAGCTCAGGCGCCGTCACGGGCACGCCATTGACCGTCAGCAACTGGAACTGGTTATTCGTTGCCGCCACCCGGAACCGCGTGTCCGGCTCGTCTCGAAGGGTCCAACTGCGGTAATTTGCCAGATAGAAATCAAGAAAACCGTCCCCGTCGATGTCCGCCACCGCCAACGACGTGGCACCGCCGGTGCCGATCAACCCGGCGCGCTCGGTGGTTTCCTGGAACCTTCCCCGGCCATCATTAATGAACAAACGGACGCCGCGCCGAATCCCCCCCACCAGCAGATCCAAATCGCCATCGCCGTCCATGTCCGCAAACGCCGCGCCGGTGGAAGCCTGGTCCGGGCAAGCCACTCCGGCCTCGCGGGCGACATTTTTGAATTTCCATCCGCCAAGGTTCTCGAAAAGGGCGTTCGGGTTATCCAAACCGCAAAGATAAATATCGCACCGGCCGTCGCCATTGACGTCGCCGAGCGCCACGCCCGCGCCATTGAGGTAAATCTGGTTGGTAAGCGACCGTTCCTGGCTCAAGAGGTTCGTGAAAACGACGCCCGTTTCGGTCGAGAGCAGCCGTTTGAAACCCGCCCTGCCTGAGGTTGGAACCGGCAGGGCCACGGAGCGGTGCCCTTGCGCGTCCTGCCACTGAACCGGCGCGGCGACAAGGGGGAGACCGCCGAGAATCGCCAGGAGCGAGCCCAGGAGCAATTGGCGCAGTGGATATCCTGGTTTCACATGCCAAATCAAGAGTTATTAATACCTTACCATATCTCCTCTTATGCCAAGCATATAGCAACCATATAGCAACCCTATCGCAAGGACGGATGGACAGCGAGTCCGCAGCGATAGGAGTCCGGTTGGAGAACCGGCCCGGACCCCGAGCGCGAAAGCGGACTTACCTTGAGAACAGCACACTGGCGGGCCGAAGCTTGCCGGGATCGCGATAGGGAATCAACCTCTCAAAGGCATTGCTCCAATCGGCGATCGGGCACGGCGGGTCAGCTCGGCCCGCCGCCGGTGATTATTGGAATTCCCTATGCCCAATGGCCGGCCCGGCGGTCCGGACCTGCCATTTGAGCAAAATGACCATGCGCGATCCGCCACAACTCTCTTGACTCCGAACAGCCGCCGGGACTACAAACAGAAGAACCTGTTCGACCCAAACTAAAAACATCAGCCAGTAGCCTGACGTATGAATACCGCACGTCGCTTCCGCTGGAAGTTCCCACTCCTGATACTCCTCACCTGCCTTGGCCTGCATTCCCAGGCGTTCGGGCAGATCACGAATACCCTGTTCTCGGATACCTTTTCCGGGACAGTCATTGACACCACCAAGTACGCCATCGATTCGCCTTTCTTTGAGGGCGGCAAGGGCACCATTGCGCCCAGCGTCCAGAATGGCGTGCTGGAATTCACCGGCTCGGTCAGCGAGCAATGGTGGGCTGGGGCGACGCTCCGGGTTCTGCAATCCTTTGATGCCTCGGTGGACACGAACGTCGTTGTCAGCGTCGATCGCGTCGAGGAACAGCCCATCGGCACAGCCACCGCGACACGCAGCGCCCTTTGGATCATGGACTCCACACGGTCCAAGTACGTGCTTTTTGCGGACGTGGTCAACGAATCAGGCTGGCGTTACAACCGGTACATCGGCCAGTCGGGCGACGTGCGGACCGGCGGCGGAACGGACATTGTCCCGTTCAACGGCACCGATCCGGAGACCGGCGTTGATTACGACGACCAGGGATTGCACACCATGATGGCGGTCATTAACGGAAAAGACGTCAAGTTGTACCTGGACGGCAAGTACGGAGCGACCGTTCTCTTCCCCTTCAGTCCGGTCATCATTCATTTGGGCAGCTATGCGCGCGCCAACAATGACCCGGCCCATACCGTTTTTGACAATCTGAGAGTCGACGCCGTAAAGACGGCCACGCTCTCCCTAAGCGCGTTGACGATGGGGGTCGGGCAAACAGCGCCCATCACCGTCCGCATCCCCGAAGGCGCCAATGCGAGCCGCGCGGTTGCGATGCGCATTGTCAGCAGCCGCCCGGCCGTGGCGGTGGCTGCCGGGGCCACGGGAGGCTCATTGACGCTCAATTTCGAGCAGGGCGGCCCGAACACGAAGTCCTTCGATCTGCAGGGGCTGACGGTAGGAAACGCGCAGATCACGCTGACCAATGACGTGGGGCTTCTCGTCGGCAACGCCCTGGCCGTAGCCGTCACCAAGGGCGCCGCCGTTGTGATGGAGGATACCTTCTCCGGCGGCACGTTGGACGCGACGAAGTGGCGGGTGAACAACCAGTCATTCGAAACGGGGATTGGCACGTTCGAAGTCGCGCAAACGGGCGGAACGTTGCAGATCAGCGGTTATAGCGAGTCGCAATACTGGCCGGGCGCCTCGGTCCAGACGGTCGGTGATTTCGGCGCGACGGAAGCCTTGCCGCTGGTGTTCGAGGTCGATCGCGTTTCCATCGATCGCACCAGCTTGGTCGGCGTCGAAAGCACGGCCGCCCGAAGCGGCGTGTTCATCACCAGCTACGACAACGACAACAACCGGGTGGGGCCGTGGGTCTTCTTCGGCCATAATCTCGGGGAGACCGGATGGCAAGTGAATGTGGAGCCGGGGACCCCGACGGGGAGTGGCACCGCGCTCGCCGCCTTCGCCAACCTCGCAAACGATACCGGAAACCACCGGATGAAGATCTGGACCGACGGGACCGAGGTGGAAGTGTTCCTGGACGGCGTTTCCGGGGGCAAATTCCCCTTCGCCTCGAGCGCGTATATCAAGTTTGAGCTGGCCGGCTTCGCCCGGGATATCGATGACGGCGTCAAAGCCGTTTTTGACAACGTCAAGATCGAGAATGTGCTGCCTTGCGTCAAAGTCGCGCCCACGACGATGCTCGCGCTCCAAGGCGACAGCGCCAGCACCATGACCGTCACGATTCCAACATTGCTGAACGTCAGTGCCCCGGCCAACGTCACCGTCACGAGCCGAAATCCCGCAATCGCGGAACCGGTCGGGGCGGTCAATGGCGCGGTGACACTCAATTACCCGATCGGGACGAGCGCCCGCACGATCAATGTCATGGCCAAATCGGCGGGCACAACCGAGTTCGACATCACCAATGACCAGGGCGCCTGCGTCGCGAGCGGGGTCAGTGTCTCGGTGACGCCTCCACCGGTGTCCCTGGTGAGCGACGATTTCTCGGGAACCGCGCTCGATACAGCCAAGTGGACGGTGGACAATGCTCCGCTGGTGGAAGGCGGGACTTTGACGGCGGAATCCGCGGTCAAGATCGCGGACGGCATGGCGTTGCTGGATGTCGTTAGCGAGGTCGCGGACTGGCCCGGGTTCACCGTTTGGACCAAAGACTCCTACAACGCCACGGCCGCGTCCCCCATCCTGTTCGAAATCGAACGCAACAAGATGGAGTACCAACTGGTCGGAGGAACCGATACCAAACAACGCACCGGGATCTGGGTTAAATCGGGGACGAACTTCGTCTTCTTCTCCGAGTTTGGAAGCTATAACGCGACCTTCCCAGGCTGGCAGTTCCACCGGGTCACCGGGGCGGCAGGCGATGTCCCTCTGGGCGATCTGAACGCCAGCGGCACTTATATCTCCGCGTTCTCGGCAGCGAATTACACCGATCAAGGCGCACATCGGATGCGTTTTGTTGTGAATGGCGCCACCGCCAAACTCTTCCTGGACGGGGTCCTGGGACCGGAAGTGCCCTTCCCATTCGGCAAAGATCTGGTGTTCGGGTTCGGAACGTATGCGAACTTCACCGGGAACAACACCACCAGTGGCGCGGGCAACCCAATCAAGGCTTACTGGGATAACGCGTTGATCCAGGGATTCCCCGAACAACCGGCCGGTGCCCAATTGTCTGTCGCTCGCCAAGGGGCGAATGTCGTGATCACTTGGACGGGCTCAGGCACGCTCCAGTCCACCGAATCGATCGTCTCCAGCCAGTGGACCGATGTCACACCCGCCCCGACCGGCAATTCGTTTACGGTCTCGCCGGGAACGAAGGCGCAGACCTTCTATCGAGTCCGGCAATAGCGGGCGTCTGAATTGAATCGGCAGGGGCGGACCCAAAGTCCGCCCCTGTTCCGTGTGTGGAGCCTACCGGATGTCCAGCGTGAACCCGTGGGTCTCAAGCAGGCTGGCTTCCGCAAACCCCAGCTGGGACACCGCTTTGTTATAATCCGCGCGGGCGCGAATCTCCGCCGCTTGGGCGTTGACCAATTCGGTCTGGTACTGCAGCACAAAGAAGAGGGTGCTTGTCCCGCCCGAGAGGCGGCGTTCTTCGGCTTCCAGAGTCGCCTGGGCAAATTCGACGGCCCGCTGGGCGGCGCGCGCTCGTTCCAGCGTGATTTGCGCCGTGTGGAAGGCATCTGAGATCTCCCGCATCACCCATTCCTCGCGTTGCTTGAGGATCAGTTCCGCCTGCGCTTTGATTTCCTTCCCGGCCCGGTAGTTGGCGCGCTCGGCCACACGGCCGATAGGAAGCGAAAACAAAATGCCAATCATGTCGCTCGGCGCGGTGCCGTCGCTGACCTGGTCAAAGGCATCGCTGGCGGAGGCATTGGCTTTGAGAGACGGCGGCATCTGAGAAACGCTCGCGCCCCGCCGTCCATAGCTCGCCACAAGGTCGAGCGACGGGAAAAGCTGGTTCCGGCGGAACTTGACGTTGATCTCGGCTTTCTCCACCTCGCGCCGGAGTTGCGCCAGGTCCGGACGCCGGTCCAGCCCGCGACGCCAGCTGTCCGGAAGACTGAATGGCTTCGGCACGAGGAGCAGGCGATGGGCGGGAACAAACCGGGTATCGACCTGATTGGTGAAGGCGTCACCCAGTTGGGTGCGCAGCTCGTTCTCGGCGAGGATCAGGGTGGTCTGCGCGGCGCCAACGGTGGCCTCGGCCGTCGCGGCCTGGGCTTGGGCAAGCTGTTCGTCCGGCAGCGTGGCAAGGCCTTCCTGCAGGCGGCGGCGCGTGGCGTTGAGCAATTGTTGGCGCGACCGGAGCAGGTCTTCCTGGACCCTCAGGTGCTCGTGCGTTTGCGCAAACTCATAGTAGGCCTGCTGCACCCGGTTGATCACGTCCAGAGCCACGTAGCAAACGCCAAGCTCCGTGATCTTCAAGTTTTGCTTGTTGACCTTGATCGTATACCGGCCCTGGTCAATCCACGCGTTCTTCAACAAGGGTTGGCGCACGGTGATACCCGCAAACACCTTGTAAGAATCAAAGTTCAACCCGTTGCGCGCCCCGAAGCTGTTCGCGTAATCCCCGGCCAGGGTGTAACTCAACCCCGTGGGAAGGAAGCCAATCATCCCCGCTCTGGCAATATCCGACTCCGCTTCGTAAATGGCATCGCGGCTGAAATCTGCCGGGTCGAAGCCACCGCTGTCAGTGGCATTCTCGTTGCGGGCGTCGAGCGTAAAGACCGGGTCGAAATACCCGTAAGAACTGCTCAGGGTCGCGCGGGCAATCTCCGGGTTCAACCGCTCGATCTGCAAGGCCCGGTTCTGCAAGAGCGCCGTGCGGATGCACTCGTCAAGGCTCACGACTCTCGGAGCCTGGTTCGTCTCCGCGCGGACGTCACCGACGGCGATCAACCCGGCCAGGAGAACCGTTACCGCTCCGCAGCCAAGCCGAGCCGTTGCGCGTCCGGGACCACCGCCTATGGGGAAGCGCCCACTCATGGCGCTGACGGGATCGTGAGGCGATAGGCTGCTGCCGAGCTTGAGTGGATGGGCACCACCAGATCGAGCGGTCCGGAAAGGGGTGCCGAGTTCACATTGGTGACGCTCAGCCACCGTTCGCCGCCAAGACTGCCGGTGGCTTCAAGGGCGTAGCTCTTGCCTTGCACAGCGTCGAAGGTAACGCGGACTTGGCCACTCTCCAGCTCAAACGACTTGATGCGAAAGGCACTGCCCGCATCCTGCGGATCGGTCCCGGCCTGGTACTCGGCGAGATTCGAGGCGCCATCCTGGTCCGGGTCCTGCGCGGCATCGTCCGGTGAGCTTGGCGAAAGGCCATGGGCGGTCTCCCAGGCGTCGGGCATGCCATCGGCATCCGCATCACCTTGCCCACTGCCTTGAAGCCTCCCCGGGGTAGGCGCCGCGAAGGTCCAGTTGACCGGGTCATTGCCGTAGCCCAAGGGCTCCTTGCGCTGCCAGGAACCGCCCGTGCCTGTGTCCGCAGTCGGCCATGGCGCGGCGGCGGAATACTCAATGCCTTCAACCAGCTGATAAGGAACAAAGCCCGCGTTGGGCTCCTCCGGGCCTTCCGTCTCGTCCGGTTGCAGGAGCTTGATGGCTTCTCCGGAACTGGACACGCGCCCGTCCGTCGGCCCCAGCAGGGGCACGGGTTCGGGCACTCCAAAATGAGAGCGGAAGGCGGCCGCCCTCGCAGCCTCCTGCACCGGGTCAAAGCTTGTAATGAGCACGAAGCCGCCGGCCGGAACGGTGATGTTGACCGGAAGATCGAAGCTGAGGCCGTCGCGCAGCCGCCAGGTGTTCGTGGGATAAGCCACGTCGAAGAGCGGCACCGGCGCCTGAGTGGGGTTGTGCAACTCGATAAAGGACTCACTGGCGGCTCCTGTCGTTCCGGAAGCGCCGGGGGCCATTTCAGTGATCACGACCGGGCCGATCAGCGCCGGGGCATTCGCCTGCCCCGTGCCGCGGCGGAAATCCGCAAGGCTTGTCGGGTTGTCGACTCCAAACGTCGGCCGGACCAGAGGCACAAAGTCCACGCCAACGCTCGTCGGGAACCGGCCAACCGACACCCCGTTGATCAACCCGCCAAACTTCACGAAGGTTTGCGACCCCTGCAGCCCTCCGTTCGCATAGCCAGCCGAAAGGTAAACCTCGTCTCCCTCGGCGGAATCGAGTGAGAACCCCGTCGCGCCAGCCGAGAATTGGTTCTCATAAAACACAGCGAATCCACCAGCCGGAAGGACGGTTCCCGGAGGAATGCGGAACTTCTGGGGTTTCGAAGCCGCATCACTCAGCCACCAATGACTGATATCGACGGCAGATCCTGAGACGTTCTGCAACTCGATCGCGTCTTCGAACGGCGGGTCGGTATGGCTGAGAACCTCCGAAATCACGACGGACATGATCTCGGCAAAGTTCGCTTCGCCAGGTGTCGCGCTGCCTGCCGGGAAAAAGGCGAGATTGTCGCTGCCATCCGGAGCCCGGCCTTGGGAGATATCGGCGGTTTGCGCGCCGAAGGTCACATGGTTCAGTACGGTCCGCCTGTCCGTATCATAAAGCGTAAGCGTTTCCCCGTCCGCCCCGAGTTTGAAATCAAGGTGGTCCGCATCCAGTTTATCAAGGTCGGAAGCGAACATCTGCACATACCCACGGCCGCCGATGAACGAGAGCGCGGGAATCGGCCGGTTTTGGGGAGTGCCGCTCTTCGAATCTGTCAGGATCAAGCCACCCAAGGCCACGGGCAGACTGTCGCGGTTAAACAGCTCGAGCCAGTCGTCATCGAGGGACGGTCTGGCCATCCATTCGTTGATGCTCAGCTGGTTTTTCGAGCCGGTTGGTTGCGCTTCGTTCGGGCCGCCCGGGGTGGCCACATTCAGGCCCCAGGCGCCCGTGCTGTCCGGCAACCGCCCAATCGAGCGGTCTGGCGGCTGAATTCCGAACGTCACTTGATCCAAGACCGTCGAGCCGTTGGCCGCGTAAAGCATGACCTGTTCGCCGCTGGCGCTCAAACCGAACCCCGTATGGAGCCCGGGCGCGCCGGTATTGGCATCGCACCACACCACGAGATATCCGTTGGGCGGCACGGAGAGGTCAGGAAACACGTAGCGTCTCGGGTTGAGCGGATCGTCCGTCAGGCTGAAACCCGCCAGGTTCACGGGTGTGGCGGACAGGTTGACCATCTCGACATAATCCGGAAAGTCGCGGCCGTTGGCGACGGCTCGCGTGTTATTGGCCATGATCTCGTTGATCACTACCTGCCCGCGGCAAAGGGGAAGGAAAGCGAGCAACGAAATGAGACTGAGGGAACGCCACCAATTCTTCCAGGGGTGAACTGGCCTTTGGGGTTGATCGATACGGTTCATAAAACGTGTGTGCTATGGATCAAGGCGGGAGGGGCGCACCTTCCCCTGGGGTGTGAGACCGTGGTCCAAGCCGCAGGCGGGCGACCACCGATCGGAAGCGCTTTAGCGCAGGTTCCTTAAGGCGTTTGCATTCCTGCCCACGGATCTGCACCGTGCCATCGTCGCTGACGACGAGCAGTTCCGTTTCAAATCCGGTATCCCTGCAAACGGTAATCGCCTCAGGGTTGATGCTGTCGAACCTCAGTTCCTCAACCCGGCGCGGTTCCGAGGAAGCGCCATCCCATTCATAGAGCCACGAATCCCCGCGTCCATCCCGTGTTCCGCCCACGATCAGGTAACGTCCTTGGGACCATTCGATGCTGCGGATGCCCAGCCCCCCCAGGTTCAAGAGGAGCGGTTCTCCAAACCGGGCTCGCTGCCTCAAGAGAACCCCATGGGGATTCAGCAACGGGACCAGGAGCGCCCGCCCCTTTGGAATCGGATTGCGAAAGCCGATCAGCAAATGCCCCTCCGGGGTCGCCGCCAGCCCCTCGATGCTCAGAGCGCCGGGCGTTTTTGGCGGGCGATTGGCCGCCTCCGCGAGGCCGAACTCGGCCAATCGCGGATCCCGCACCAGATCCGAAAGCAAGTCCGGGTAAGGGAGCCCCAGCGGACGAACGTCGATGACGCCGTCGCAAACCGTTCCCGAAGTGGCAAAGAACCGTTGGCGGGCGAGACGTTTCTTGCCTTTGACATTCGTGCCGTGCGACGAGAGCCAATAGATGCGGTCGCCAATGCGGGCGCTGGCTTCGATATCGACTTCGGCTCCCCGGCGCAGACCGAGGAAGATCGACACATCGATCTCGTAAAGCGGAGGCCCCTCGAGCGTCCGGGAATACACTCGGAGCGCGTTGTCTTCGTCGTCTCCCACGACAAACAGGTCTTCGTTCAGCGCCACCGCGGCCGATGCATCACACATCCCCTGGTGGAAAACGGGAGCCTCAACCGAAGCGGCAAGGAGAGGCCACCCCCAAGCGGCGAACCCCCCTGTCAAAAGAACGCAAGCGAGAACACGTATCATCGAACGGGACGCGGAGACGCCGGGAGTGCTGGAGTCCCGCGCCGGTTGGCGAGGTTGGAGGCCAGCGGCGGCACCTTCTCCGATATTACCGGCTGAATTTCAATGTCAATGATCTCACCAGGGCGGATTTGCGTCTCACCCTGGAGATCAATCGCCACCGGCAGCCCCGAATCCACGAGCATGCCCGGGCGCAGGTAGGCCAGCGAATTCGTGATGAACTCGACCTGGGCGCCAATCTGCGTCACCACGCCTTCGAACCGGTGCCGTTGCCACTCGCGGGTGGTGAGCACGGCGCGCATCCCGACCTCGGGATGCACCGGGTAAGGCTGCCGCAGGTATCCGACAACTCGATCGGCCCGGAGCGAACTGATGTACGCCACCGGTTCGCCTTCGAGGACGTGCTCGCCGGGCTGCCGCTGGATCGCGTTGACCATGCCCGAGATGGGCGCCGTCAGCGTCAGCGGCCCCCAATTCGTCAGCGCGGCCTCGTGCCGGGCGGTCAGGCTGGAGATCAGCGAGACCAGAGGATCGTTGGCGCGATGGGTTTGCGGTTCCCCCAGCGGCCGCAATTCCTCAAGCCGCTGTTCCATCTGGACGACCGCGTTGCTCTTCTCGTGAACCTGGGCAAGGAAGCTATCGCGGGTCTTGACGGCCAAGTCGTACAGGTCCTCCGAAACGAGCTTTTCCTGGAACAAAGGCGTCTGCCGCCGCACCTGGTTCTCCGTCCGGATCAACTCAACCTTGGCGATGGCCAGTTCCGTTTTGGTCCGGAGAAATTCGAATCTCAGCCGCTCGTAATCCAGGGCATTTTGCTCGGGCGTCGTCGGTTCCAGGCTCAACCGGGCGAGCTGCAATTCTGTTTGGAGCAGGTCCAGCGCCGCCCGGGGATCCGTCGGAACGATCAGCGCCACGGGATCTCCCGCCTGCACGATCTGAAAGGGCTGCACGAGGAGTTGCTCCAACGATCCCGCCTGCGGGCTGGCGACCGCGGAACGGACACCTTCGGCCACGCCCGCGAAGTCCCGGCTTTGACCGCCATGAGTCCAAAGCCACACGGCGAGCGCGCCCACCCCGACGGTGAGGCACACCGGCAGAAACCGCATGCGAAACTCACGCCAGCGGGTCGAAAAAGGAACTGGAATGGGAGGAAGAGCGTCCATCCGGGGCTTAATCCTGAATCATCACCCTAAGCAACCGGGTGCCCCTCCCCTGCGCTTGCCTTGTTCATTTCCCTGAACCCCGGCGCCCTTTCGCCTTTCGGGCGCGGCTTCCATCCTGGACTTGTGCACGGATTCAGAGCACAAAAATGCGTTCATCTCACCTTATTAAAGCCAGAGTCGTGCCAGAAAGCACGGGTAATTTCGACCACTGTCACCTCTCTCCCGGAGCCGCAACCGATGCGATACCGGCTCAGAAAACCAAACCTGCCATGCCGCAATCTCTTTTCTATTAAGCTCATTCAATGGCACCAACCCGCCACCCGTCAACTCCCAATATGCGGCCATTCCCCAGCGATCGAACCGCCCGACCCACCGGCCGTCTCCAACGGGAACTTGACTCGCCACCAACCCGGGCGCTCAATCAAACGAAACTGCCGTCCCATTGCGCTTGTCATGAATTCACGATTGCTGCCGGCTATTCTCTCCTTCGCCTTCCTGAACGCGGCTCTTCAAGCTGCCGAGCCCCCGGCCCCCTCCGCCGGCGCCTACCCGGACTTGCCCAGCGAGATCCCAGCCACATTTGCGCCGGTCACCGGCAGCTTCGACTTCGTCAACCGCAAGGTCATGATCCCGATGCGCGACGGGGTGAAATTGCACACCATTATTCTGGTGCCCAAAAACGCCCGCAACGCCCCCATCCTGCTCACGCGGACGCCCTACAACGCCGAGGACCTGACCAGCCATGCCAATAGCGCCCACCTGGGCCTGAACCTTTACGGCTACGACAATGCCACCGACGTCATCCTGGAAGGCGGCTATATCCGGGTGGTGCAGGACGTGCGCGGCAAACACGGTTCGGAAGGCGATTACGTCCTCAACAGGCCCCTCCGAGGTCCTCAAAACCCCACTCCAGTCGATCACGCCACCGACACCTACGATACGATCGATTGGCTGGTCAAAAATATCCCGGAAAGCAACGGCCGCGTCGGCATCCTTGGAATTTCCTACAACGGTTTCCTGCCTTTAATGGCGCTCGTCAACCCGCATCCGGCCTTAAAAGTCTCCGTCCCCATGAACCCCATGGTCGATGGCTGGATGGGCGACGATTGGTTCCATTACGGCGCTTTCCGCCAGCAAATGTCGGATTGGATCTACCGCCAATTGGCCACCCGCAAAGGCGAGGAAAGGCTCTGGTCCAGCCATTTCGACCAGTATGACCTCTTCATGGAATCGGTTTCCGCCGGTGAATTCGGACGCCGCCGAGGGTTCGAGCAGCTTGGTTTCTGGCGGAAACTGCTTGCGCATCCGAGCTGCGACGCCTTCTGGCAAGACCAGGCCATGGACAAAGTGCTCGCGGCGCACCCGCTCCAGGTGCCTGTCATGCTCGTGCATGGCTTGTGGGACCAGGAGGATATCTACGGCGCTCTTGCCGTTTATAGGGCAGTCGAATCCAAGGACACCCGCAACGACAAGGTCTTCCTCGTCATCGGTCCCTGGAATCACGGCCAGCAGATCGAGGACGGCACCGCGCTGGGTCCATTCAATTTTGGCAGCGATACCGCCCTCTACTTCCGTCAGCAAATCCTGCGGCCTTTCCTCGATTACTACCTTAAGGAGGGTGCGCCCAAACCCGACGTGCCTCCCGTGCTGGTCTTTCAAACGGGCGTGAACCGATGGCAGCGGTTCGAAAGCTGGCCTGCGGGCGCCAAGCCCGCCCCGCTCTTCCTCAGGGCAGGGCTCAAATTGAGCCTCTCCGCCCCAACCCCAGGCGAGGCCGCGTTCGAAGAGTATTTATCTGATCCTGCCAAACCGGTCCCGTTCCGCTCCCGTCCAATCCAGCCGGTCGGATACAGTCAGGGCCTTACCTGGACCGAATGGCTTGTCGATGACCAGCGCGAAGCTTCCGGACGGCCCGACGTCGTTGCCTTTGTCTCCGAGGCACTTACGAATGCCATCAGCCTTCGCGGCCGGCCGATCGCGAACCTGGTGGCCTCCACCAGCGGGACGGACTCCGATTGGGTTGTCAAACTGATCGATGTCTATCCGGATGAAGTGGCCGGACAGCCAAGACTGGGCGGCTATCAACTTATGATTGCAGCAGATATCTTCCGCGGACGCTATCGCCAGAGCTTCTCCGACCCGAGCCCGCTTGCCCCGAACGAGCCGTTGACCTACCGGTTTGCGCTTCCTGCCGCCAATCATGTCTTCCGGCCAGGTCACAAGATCATGGTCCAGATCCAATCGAGCTGGTTCCCCCTGTATGACCGCAATCCACAAACCTTCGTAACCAACATCTTCTGGGCTAAACCTGCCGACTATAAAAAGGCCACTCAGCGGGTTTACCACGCGCCAAACCAAGCCAGTTTTGTCGAACTACCGCTCGTAACGAGGAGGTAAGCGCGGACGCTGAGGCATCGGTGGCGCTCATCGGCTAAGGTTCGGCTCCGGGCCTGGCTCCAGGCCGGGGTTGCCGTGGCGGAGGGCAGTTGGCGTAGGCGCAGCAAGCCGTTCCTGATTGATTAATCCAGGTCAAACCGATCTCGCCAAGCCGATCGTCAGGTCTAAACGCACGCTAAACGCACGCTACACTCATGGTAAACGCATGATAAACTCATGATTTTATGCGTTTAACATGTGTTTTATATGTGTTTAACGTGTATTTATAGCCTATGCAGCTGCGATCGGGTGCGTCTTGAGTTCCGATGCGCTGGTTTCCCAGCGGCTTCCAAGCGAGCACAACATCGGCAAAGGAAACTGCCGCCTTTACCGACAGAACCCGAGACGCCTCAGCACGGGAAGAACCTTGTCCCGTGCTCGTAGCTGAAAAAGTACGAACAATTTCGTTGACCCTACGAACTAGTTCGTATTTAATCGCCCGCAACATTCGTTATGCCCAACTCAAAACTCCCCAGGCCGACCGAAGGCGAACTCGCCATCCTGCGCGTCCTCTGGAACCACGGCCCCAGCACGGTGCGCGAAGTGCAGGAATCTCTCGGAACCGACGCCGGCTATACCACGGTGCTGAAACTCATGCAGATCATGGCGGGGAAGGGATTGGTCCGCCGGAACGAAACCGATCGAACGCACGTCTATGAGGCGGCGGCTCCGGAGTCCGCCACCCAGCGGCAGTTGGTCAGGCACCTTCTGGACCGGGCGTTCGAGGGGTCTGCGGCGAAGCTTGTGATGCAGGCCCTGAGCGTCCAGCGAGCTTCTCCGGACGAACTGGCCGAGATCCGCCGTTTATTGAACGAGTTTGAACGCGGCTCGAAGTAGAAGAACTCCCAGACCCGGCAACCTGACTCCTTACCTTCCCTTTCAACGCGCGTTATGACTTATTATCCACTTCAAGACCCGATCGCTTACCGGCTCGGTTGGGCCCTGGTTCATTTCCTCTGGCAGGGCGCGCTGGTGGCGCTGTTGCTAAGAGTGACCCTCGTTGTCCTGCAGCGTCGCTCGCCCAACGCCCGTTACCTGGCGGCCTGCGCGGCGATGCTCTGCCTTGTGGCGCTGCCTATCGCAACATCGATCATGGTCGACGTTCCGAGCTCTGTTCCTCGCCCTGGCGTTGATGTCAGAGGCCCGGGCCATGTCCCCTCGCCCACGGCGGCGAGCCCGGAGACGGAAGCGCCCGCGGTCCTCGTCCGCGTGTTGGTGAATGGCGCCGCAGGGATGCCGGCTCTTTGCCGGTGGATCGATGCCCATCTGCAGGTTCTATTGCTCGCCTGGGTCGCGGGTGTCCTTCTCTTTTCCATGCGCCTTGGGGCCGGCTGGTGGCAAATGAAGCGGCTGGCGCGCGAAGGAATGGCTTTCGAACTGCGCGAGGGGCAGGCCCTGCTCGCTAAGGCGTGCGAACACCTGGGCATCAAGCGCCCCATCAAGCTGCTGAAATCCGCACTCGTGGAGGTTCCGACCGTGTTCGGATGGCTTAGGCCGGTCGTGCTGTTGCCGGCAAGCACGCTGGCGGGGCTGAGTCCGCAGCAACTCGAGACCCTTCTCGCGCATGAACTCGCCCATGTTCGGCGCCACGATTGGCTTGTCAACCTGCTCCAGAGCGCTGTCGAAACCGTGCTCTTTTACCATCCGGCGGTGTGGTGGGTTTCTGGCCAGATTCGGCTCGAGCGCGAGAATTGTTGCGACGACATGGTGGTGGAGGCCTACGGCGATCCCGCGGAATACGCTGGCGCGCTGGCCAGATTGGAAAGTCTGCGGGGTACCGGGCAGTGGGCCGTGGCCGCCAGCGGCGGTTCGCTCCTGCAACGTGTCCGCCGGCTGCTTGGCCAACCTCCGGCCAGCACGGGATTTGGGGCCTGGGTGGCAGGGGCGGCGATTGTCCTGGCGGCTGGCCTTTGGTTTTCAGAAGCGGGCAATGCAACGGCTGAAGCTCCGCCCTTGGACAGGACGAGCACGGGAGTTTCAGCAATCTCACCTGAGACGCCGGCCGGTTCCGAAACTCCCATGAGCGGCGCGGGCGGTTCCATCATGCTCTTTACGCGGGTCTACAAGCTCGATCCGCTTTCTTTCCTGGAGGAGATACGCAGAGCGATGGCAACCCCAGTTAGCACAGTTTCTGGATCCCCCGATTTCCGATTGGCCGTGCGCGACTTCTTCACCCGGGCAGGCGTATTTTCCACCAACAGCACGAACATCGCGGTCGACGCCTCGCCGGAATATGAGTCGAACGGGCGCGCCCTCCTTTTCAACGACCAGACCGGCCAGCTCCTTGTCCGCGCGACACTCGATGAGCTAGAGACGCTCGAACACGCGTTGCAGCGCGTCCAACCCATTCGCACGCAAGTGCTGGTCGAGATCAAGTTCGTCGAGTTGGAAGAGGGCGCTCTTCGGACGATCGGACTGGAATCGATGCTCAAAGTCGAGACGCCCCAGCGTCAACTTTCCGTGACGAACCGGACCGGCGTGCTTGTGGTCCCGGACAGCGCGACGAATATCAACCTGTTCGCGGCCGAGACCCTGCGCGGCGTCGAGAGGGTCAAGGACGGTTCGCTGGGCATTCTGACGGATGGGCAGTTCAGAACGGTGCTCCGAGCTATCGAAGCGCAACCGGGCGCCAATCTCCTGGCCGCGCCGGGTGTCGTAACTCTGAGTGGACGCCAGGCCCAGATCCAGATCGCCGAGTTGAGGAACGTCCTTACGAGCACGCATATTGGCAAAACCGCAGTTCCCGTAGGGCCGTCTATCGATGTGCTCCCGCACGTCTCCTCGGACGGACGGCAGATCCAGATGACCTTGATTCCTGGGCTCACCGCCTTCGTTGGGTATGATGACCCAGGACACTTCATTCCGAGCACCGGCGGGGCTGTACTCGTTGCCAAGCCGCTCCCGCGCTTTCACGTGAGCCAAACCCTGGTGAGCGCCTCGGTGCCGAACGGACAGACCCTGGTGCTGGGCGGGTTTGAAGGCCAAACCCCGCCCCCGGACCAAGCCGCATTCGTCCGGCCGAAGCAGATCGTGATCTTCGTCACGCCGACGCTAGTGGACGCCGCGGGCAACCGTGTGAATTCTGATTAAAGCGGCCAATGGGAGCGTCCACCGCGCTCTGCGCCTTTGGCGCGACCCGGCAGCCGAAGAAATTTCAAATCGGTTTGGCTAAGATTGCGAAGGGAACCGGAAACTGTGAGTTGCGCTCCTGACCCGTGCGATCCGCTATGCCATTGACTTTTCGTACCTTGCCCAGTAACCAAACTGCCGATGTTTTCAGCGACGCTGTTTCGTGGGCTGGTGGAGTTGACTTCTGGTTTTCGCCCGCGGTCCAATATTAGCCACGTGCTTTTCGATTTCGATGGCACGCTGTCGCTCATTCGGCAGGGCTGGCCGGACGTGATGGTGCCGATGTTTGTCGAGATGCTCCCGCCCCTGCCGGGCGAGAAGGAGGAAGCGCGCCGGCAGCTTTGCTTTGAGGATATCATGCGCCTCAATGGCAAGCAGACGATCTATCAGATGATCCAGTTTGCCGAGCGGGTGACCGAGCGCGGCGGGCAAGCGCGCGAACCGGGTTGGTACAAGCACGAGTATCTAAGGCGCCTCGATGAACGCATCCGCTGGCGCCTGGACGGGCTTCGCAACGGCACCGTTCAACGCGACGACTTGCTGGTGTTCGGGTCGCGGGCGCTCCTGGAAGACCTCGTCAAGCGGGGCCTGGCGCTTTATCTCGCCAGCGGCACGGATGAACCCTTCGTCAAGAACGAGGCCGCCCTCCTTGATATCGCGAAGTATTTCGGCCCGCACATTTACGGGGCAAAAGACGACTACAAGACCTTTTCGAAAAAGATGGTGATCGAACGCATTCTGCGGGAGAACGCCATCCCCGGCGACCGCCTGTTGGCGTTTGGCGACGGATACGTGGAAATCCAGAATGTCAAAGAGGTGGGCGGCCTGGCGATCGCGGTCGCCAGCGACGAGGCCCATAACGGCTCCGGGCGCATGGACGAATGGAAGCGAACCCGCCTGCTGGGCGTGGGAGCGGACGCGGTCATCCCGGACTTCCGCGATAGCGAAGCTTTATTGAATCTGATTCTCAAGCGTGGTGAACCGGCACAGCCGTGAATCCAAGACCTTCCGATTCCGCAGGTGAACGGCCGCCCGGCCCGGCCGCTCCGCTTGACCTGAGCCGCATTCGAGTCTTCCCCCTCGCGCAGCGCCGGAGCTTGACCCACGTGGAGGACATTCTTATCCCGCCCGACGCCGCGCCCCCACCCTGCCCGGAGGACGTCCTGACGGCCGTCGACGACTGTGCGCAGCGCATTCTGGAGGCGCGCTCACGCGGGGCATCGGTCATTTTGATTTACGGGGCGCACCTGCTCCGGAACGGGGCGGCCAGCATCCTGGGAGAGATGATGAAACAGGGCTGGCTCACCCATTTGGCCACCAATGGCGCCGGGTCCATTCACGATTGGGAATACGCGTTCCTGGGACGTTCCACGGAACGCGTCGAGGAAAACGTCGCGAACGGAACCTTCGGCACCTGGGACGAAACGGGGCGCAATATTCAATTGGCGCTGCTCGCCGCGGGGTTGGCTGACGAAGGCTATGGCTCTGCCATTGGGCGCCTGATCAACAGCGACGGCGTCGAACTGCCGACCCCGGAAGAGTTGGAAGCGGCCATCCGCTTGAATCCCGCAGATGCGCGGACGGCGGCGCGGGCTGAACTGCTGCAAGCGCAGCGGCGGTTTGGGCTGTCCGGCGGATGGCACGGGGTGAAGCACAGTTGGAAACACGCGTCCATCCTAGCGCAGGCCTTCAAACTAGGCCTCCCGGTAACGGTCCATCCCGGGATCGGATACGACATCATCACCAACCATCCCCTGTTCAATGGGGCGGTGGTCGGACGTGCGGCTGGGCGCGATTTCGCCCAGTTTGCGGGCGCGGTCGAAGGACTCGATGGCGGGGTGGTCATGTCCATTGGTTCCGCGATCATGGGCCCGCAGGTGTTCGAGAAGAGCCTGAGCTGCGTGAATAATCTCCGGCTGCAAGCTGGGCGGCCGGTTGTCCAGGGGCACACGATTTACGTGGTCGATCTGCAGGATGGCGGGCGATGGGATTGGGCCAAAGGCGAGCCGCCAAAGACGAATCCGGCCTATTACCTGCGGTTCTGCAAGAGCTATTCACGGATGGGCGGGGCGATGCGGTACTGCCAATGCGACAACGTGGCGTTTGTCCATCAACTTTACCATAGCCTGCAGAAACGACGGGTCCCCTGAGGGGATGAGAGCCTATGAACTCGGAACGCTTCCGATCGATCACTTCGCGATACAAGGGACTTCGGATCGCGATCGTCGGCGACTTCTGCCTCGACCGTTACCTCGAGATCGACGCGACCAAGAAGGAGGTTTCGATCGAGACCGGCCTGCCCGTTTACAACGTGATGCGCGTCCGGAGCCAGCCTGGCGCGGCGGGGACCATCCTGAACAATTTGGTCGCACTTGGCGTGCAAACCATTTACCCGGTCGGGTTCGCGGGGGAAGATGGCGAAGGGTTCGAACTCCACCGTTGTCTTGCCTCGAGGCCGGGTGTGCGCCTCGATCACTTCTTCCAGACGGAGCTCCGCCGGACGTTCACCTACGCGAAACCCCTTTTGATGGAACCGGGGAAACTGCCCGTGGAGTTGAACCGGCTGGATTCGAAGAACTGGTCGCCGACGCCGGCTGAGGTTCGCGAGCGGATTCAACGGGCGATTTACGGGCTGGCGCCGCGCGTGGACGCCTTGATCGTGCTGGACCAGGTCGACCTCCGGGACACGGGGGTCGTCACCGGCGAGGTTTTGGAAGCCGTCCATACTGTCGCCAAGAGCCGCCCGGATTTGTTCGTCATAGCGGACAGCCGCCGCAGTTTGAAAGGGTTCCCACCGGTCAGTTACAAGATGAACAAGGCGGAGTTCAAAGCGCTGACATCCACCCCTGGTGAATTCGGACTTGAAGAGATGAAATCCACCGCCCTCCGCCTCGCCCAATCGCACGGGCGTCCGGTATTTGTGACCCTCGCCGAGCAAGGGATCCTTGGCGCGGGACCTGACGGCATGGTGGACATGGTTCCTGCTCTGCCTGTGCGAGGGCCTATTGATATTGTGGGTGCCGGGGATTCCGTGACCGCGAACCTCGCCGCCGCGTTCAGCGCCGGGGCAACCCTCCGCGAAGGACTCGGACTGGCGATGATCGCCGCCTCGGTAGTCGTGCACCAAGTCGGGACAACCGGCACCGCAACCCTCAGTCAGTTAGCGGCGCTCGTTACGCAAACGGACCAGGAAAGGTAGGGCAGCGCGCTCGATCGAGCAGGCTAAGTATGGCATCCGCCGCCCGTTCGCTGACTCCGGGTTTCCCAAGCGTCCGGACCCCTTCCGCCAGCTTTGCCTTGACGGCCACCCGCCGCCCGGGGTTCTCGAGCAAATCGAGTGCGGCGCGTGCGAGATTCTCGGGGGTGGCGGCATTCTGGATTAGCTCCGGCATGACTTCTTCCCCGGCAAGCAGGTTGGGCATCGCGAGGAACTTGACCGCGACCAGTCGTTTGCCGATCTGGTAAGTGATCCAGGAGGTCTTGTAAAGCGCGACTGTCGGGACGCCAAAATAGGCGCATTCGAGCGTAACCGTCCCTGTGGAAGCGAGGGCAAGGTCGGCGGAGGCGAGAACCTTGGCGGTGGTCCCGGTCTGGAGATCAAGCTCAGGCGGCAACGCGAACCCGCGGGCAAGCTGGGCCAGGCGTTCATTGGATAGAACCAGGCTGACCCGCAGTTGGCGGTGTTTCGAGCGAATCCTGGCCAGCGCCTCGAGCATGACCGGCAAATGCGCCTCCAACTCCCCCGCCCGGCTTCCCGGCAGCAGCACTAGAAGCGGCGGAGAGCCCATCCGGTCCGCAGCGCCGGACCAAGCGGGTTGGTGCGGCGGAAGATGGGCGTAGCGATCGATGATCGGATGACCGACAAACCTGACGGGCAGGCTGGGAACGTGCCGCTCATACCATTCGGCCTCGAACGGGACGATACTCAGGAGCAAATCACAGTCGCGTGCCATGCGTTCGGCGCGTTCGGGGCGCGACGCCCAGACCTGCGGCGAAACATATTGGACCATCCACGGATGCCAGTTCCCCAATGTCCCTTCCGACGCCCTGACGCGATTCCGAATAGCGCGCGCGAACCGCAGATTGAACCCGGAAAAATCGACGCAGATGATCGCATGCGGTTGCCGGGCCAGAGCCAGGTGAAACAACCGCCGGAAGGTGCGCAGAAAGTGAGAGAATCGCTTGACGACCTCCCATGCGCCCACCACGGCATGTTCGGTCATTTCCACCTCCAACTGCACGCCCGCGTCCGCCATGTGGGGTCCCCCTGCCCCGAAAAAGTGGGGTCTAAGGCTGCCCCAAAGCGGCTGGAGATCGCGCGAAGGCGTGCCTTGAGCCTCGGTAACCTTGCGCGACAGCACGGGAACCAACTCTGCCGCGAGGATGTCGCCGCTGGTTTCCCCGGCGATCAGCATGAACTTCTTTCGCACCATGTCAGAGCCTTAATTGCCGCGTGATCTCGAATGCCACGTCCAGGGCGCGTTTAGCGGATTCGCCGCTCACCACCGGTGTTTGCCGGGCGCCGACGCATTGTACAAAACTCTGCAGCTCGAGTTTCAGGGGCTCGTCCTTGGCAATCGGAACCGGTTCACGAACGATTTTCTTGCCGCCGAACTGGCTGACGATGGCGGTTTCCTTCGAAGCGAGCAGCTTCTTCCACAACGACGACTCTTCCTGGTCCTCGCGTGCGATGCGGTAGATAAAGCCCTCCTGCGCCCGGTAATCCAGGGAGATATAACTCGTCGGCGGCCCAGCGCTGAACACGCGGATCTTCCGCATCCGCTCCGCGCTAACGCGGCTGGCAGTCAGATTCGCGACACAGCCGTTGGCGAACCGCAAGCGGGCGTTGGCAATGTCTTCCGTCGCGCTTAGGACCGGGATTCCCACAGCATCGACGCTGCTGAGAGGCGATTTTACAAACGCCAGCACGACATCGAGGTCGTGAATCATCAGATCCAGCACCACGCCGATATCGGTGCTCCGGGCCGGGAAAGGCGACAGACGGTGCGCTTCGATAAACCGGGGCTGCGTGGCCACGCTCTCGAGGTAATTGAAAACCGGGTTGAAGCGCTCGACATGCCCGACCTGGAGGACGCCTTGACGGCTTTGGGCCAGTTCGACCAACTCGGCCGCCTGGGCGGCGTTATCCGTCATCGGCTTCTCCACCAGGAGATGCTTGCCTTTTTCAAGCAGCGCTTTGGCCAGTTTGAAATGCGTGGTCGTGGGGGTGACAATGCTCAAGGCGTCACTCGCCGCCGCCGCGTCCTCGACGCTGGCAAAGGCCTGAACACCGTGCTTGTCGGCGATTTTCCGCGCCGTTTCCGGGACGGTATCGTACACGCCCGCGAAACGCACGACGCCCGCGGCTGCAAGTTCGCTGTAAACCCGGGCGTGTTCTTTTCCCAAGGACCCGACACCCACCACCGCCATTCGAAGAGCCGATGCCATTAAGGATATATAGACTACCCGGTTGCCCCAGGTCCATCCCACAACCGAACCGGTCAGCAATTCTCATCTTGCTCAGAAAAGGCCGGGCCGGCCATTGGGCATAGGGAATTCCAATCACCAACGGCGGGCCGAGCCGACCCGCCCTCCTAAACACGGTCGTCACTCGGTCCTGCCGCCCCTGCTCGGGCGTGTTTGGGCTGGAATTGGCTGCGGTACTCCCGCGGGCTCATGTCGGTGAGTTCCCGGAATTGACGGTTGAAATTCGAAAGGGTTTCGAACCCGCTGGCGTAGGCGATTTCCGCGATCGTCTCAGGCGTTTCGATCAGCAACCTTCGGGCGTTCCCAACGCGAACTTCCGCGACCAGGGCGGATAAGGTCCGGCCCGTGACCCGCTTGAAGTAATGGCAGAAGGCCGACAGGCTCATCCCGGATTCGCGCGCGATGACTTCGTACTCCAGCCGCTCCGTAAAGTGGGCGAACACATGTTCGTACGCTCGGTTGATCCGTTCGCTCGCCCGATGATCCAAGGTCGGAACAAAGCCGGCGCTTGAGAGCGGCTGGGCTTCTTCGGCTTGGGCCAACTCCTTGAAGATCTCCAGAAAATCGATCAACTGTTCAAGCCCGCCATGTTTGCCCATCTCGAGCACGATCGCCGCCACCGCATCGCGCGTGCTCCCCGTGAATTGCAACCCTCGCGCTGACGCTCTCAACAGGCCCTGAACTCCGGCAAGCTCCGGCATCGAAAAGAAGCCGGGACCGAAACATTGCGGGCGGAACTGAACAACAATCGAATGGGCATAGGGCTGGGCTGCAGCGGGAGGCTCGTTATGCCAAAAGTGCGGCAGGTTGGAGCCGACCAGGACGAGGTCTCCGGGGCCGAACGGTGCGATGTGGTCCCCCACGAACCGGCGGCCTTCGCTCTGCAGGATATAGGTCAGCTCGATCTCGGGATGGAAATGCCAAGGACTGGCGAACGCCGCCAGCTTGAATTCCCGAACCGCAAACGACCGCTGTTCGCTCTTCGGCACCAGCTCAAATTCCGCCTTCAAGCCGAGCTGCATAGGATTGCCGAGATTACCTCGGATTCCTGCTGCGGACAAGAACGGGGGCAATGGGAGCCGATGGCACCGCGCGTTGCTGCTCGTGAGCCTGGCCGATCATGGACCAGGCTGCACTTGGCGTTTGTGAACGCGGGAGGATTGTCAAGCCGCTCAACCCTGCCTCGCACTGCTTTGCGCGAATGATGACAAATTGTCAGCATTTGTGGGCGTCAATGAGCACCATGGCCGGGTGTTCACAGCCCCGCGGCAATAGAATGGCAGAGTTCGACAATCGAAAGGTAGAAGCTGGCGTGTTGCTTTCATTAGGATCAATTCGAAGCCCTAATTATCAACCATGAAACCGCATTCTCTTACGATGGTCCTCCTGATGGCTATTGTCTTCGTTCCAAGCGGCCTTTACGGGCAGGCCTTGGACTACTCGCAATTGGTCAGTCTATGGCGGCTGAACGGGAACGCCGCCGATAGTGTCGGGCCACACAACGGGCGCTGGGCAGGAACACCGGCCTATGAAGAAGGCCCGAAACCCGGGGCCACCGCCGCTCTGTTCGACGGCAGCAGCTTCATCAGCGCGGGCAAAGGGATCGCCTTTGACCGAACGGACGCGTTTACCGCAACGGCATGGTTCAAAGGTCCGGCACAGAACTCAGCCATCGTTGGGCGGATGATCCAGGGCGGCAATTATACCGGCTGGGAATTTCACCTGGGCGACCGGCCAGACCTCGTCAATGCATGGATTATCAACGAGTTCGGTTCCGATTATATCGCCGTCTATGGCCAGACGCCTGTCATGGACGAAACCTGGCATCACGTGGCGATGACGTATGACGGGTCGGGCACGGCCGCGGGTGTGCGCATCTATGTCGACGGACAGGAAGACACCGCCGAACTCGCGGCAGATTCACTGACCGGAACGATCGTTTCGGAGGATGCCGAGATCGGCCTAGGCACACGGCAAAGCGGGGCGAACCACACCCTGAACGGCAGCCTTTATGAGGTGTCCTTGTGGAAGACCGCCCTGGACCCGGCACAAATTCAATCCATCTTCGAAAACGGCGTGCAACCGCCGTTGGTTTTCGCTGCCGGCGCAGATTCAGTGTTCGCGGGCATGCCGGCCACGCTCTCCTGGGAAGCGGAAGCGGGCACAACGTTGTCGATCGACCAGGGCATCGGCGATGTCACGGCGCAAACGGTCAATGGCAAAGGGTCCAGAGAAGTGTCGCCGGAAGTCGAAACCACCTACACGCTCACAGCCATCCGCGGGGCCAGCACGCAGACCAAATCGGTCACTATCGGCATCCAACCCTTGATTGTCGCCTTCGCCAGTTCAGTGGCACAGGTTCCCCTGGGTGCGCCAGTCACGCTTTCCTGGACGGCGCATCCACAGGCGCAACTCACCTTAACACCGGGAGTTGGCGACTTGACCGCGCACACCACGAACGGCATGGGGCAGTTGGAACTGACACCGAGCCAAACCACGACTTTCCTCTTGAAGGCGCAGCGCGGCCAGAGCGTCGCCGACGCTTCCGTTGCCGTCTCTGTCTCCCAGACGGGAGCTCCCGATTTCAGCAAACTGGTCAGCCTCTGGCGATTCAACAACGATCTGACCGACAGCTTTGGGCAAAGTCCGGGACTTTACTACGGGTTCGCAGAGGAATACACGGACGGGCCCAGGCCCGGTTCACGAGCCCTGGTCTATGACGGAACCGGGTATGTCGCGGCGGGGCAAGGGATCGCCTTCGACAACACGACGCCGTTCTCGGCCGTCGCCTGGGTGAACGGACCGTTTGATCAGGATTCGACGATCGTTGGGCGCATGCAGCAAGGCGGCACTTACACTGGCTGGGAATTGCACGTCGGGAGCGATGCCGGCGGGTCCGACAGAGGCCGGCTGAACGTGTGGCTGATCAACAGTTTTGGTTCCAATTTCATCCAGGTCAATTCGCCAGCAATCGTCATGGACGATACCTGGCATCATGTCGCCTTCACCTACGACGGAAGCGGCAAAGCGGCCGGTGTCAAAATCTATTTGGATGGCAAGGATGTGACAGGAGAAGCAACCGGCGATAACCTGACCGAAACCATCGTGCCAGAAGATGCCGAACTGAACATTGGAACCCGCCAGAACGGTGCCTTTCATACCTTCATCGGAAGCTTGAGCGAGGTCTCCGTGTGGAGTTCCGAACTGACGCTTGGGAACATCGCTTACCTCCAGGAGCAAGGGATTCCAGGCACCCTCCCGCCGCCGGAGATCCGATTGAGCGATGCGAAACTCACGGCGTCGGGCACCTTCTCGTTCGCCTGGAACTCGGAACCGGGCAAGGCCTGCCGCGTGGAGACATCCTCCAACCTTAAGGACTGGTCCGTCGCCGCGGAGAATCATCCCAGCGGCGGCGCCAGGACCACTTTCACTGAAAGCCCCGCGTCCAAACCCGCTTCCTTCTACCGGATCTCGCCAAAATGACACACCGGGAATCCAGCGGCTTGGCCGAGAGCACGACGCGTCATCTCTTGCGGACCGCTAGGCGAAGCCGAAGGAGTGCCCTCGCCGGGCGGCCGGGGTCCGCCTTTACCTTGATTGAACTCCTGGTGGTCATCGCGATCATCGCGATTCTGGCAGGCATGCTTCTGCCCGCGCTGGGTAAAGCCAAGGAGAAGAGCAAACGCATCAAGTGCGCCAGCAACTTGCGCCAGGTCGGCTTGGCCTGCCAGATGTACGCGGACGAAAACCACGATTCCCTGCCGGTGATGACGGCCGGGAGCTGGCCGTGGGACGTCAATCGGACCGTAACGGACGCGCTGATCGAGCAAGGGTTCACCCGCCAAATCCTCTACTGCCCGTCCTGGAGTCAGTTCGACGTGGATAGCGTCTGGAATTTCACAACCGATTTCCGCGTGATCGGATATGTCCTGGCGTTCAAAGGCGTGGCGCGCCTCCACTTCACCAACGTGAACGAGCGCATGACGCCCCGCGCCATCGGCATGGGGACGAACGATTTTCTCCCCTCGCTCGTGGAGCGCGAACTCGCCGCGGACGCGATTCTCTCGAACGGCACCAACAACTTTTCGGTGCAAATCGACTTCCGCGAAAAGGGCCGTCCGCCCCACATGGAAGGGAGCCGCCCTGCTGGTGGAAATATTGTGTTTCTGGATGGCCATGTGGCCTGGCGGAGCTTCAAGAAGATGTCTATTCGCACGACGGGTGAACCTTCGTTTTGGTATTAACTGACTGGCGTCATCACTATGGAAAATCGACTCGGCCGTAACGCATGTGTTCTCCTCGCGATCGTGCTTTCTGGCATCCCCTGGCGACCCCTCGCTCAGGCAGCGGACTCAGGGCCATCTTTGCGCCCTCCCGCCGTTCCTCTCGTCACGCATGATCCATACTTCAGCATTTGGTCCCCGGCAGACAAGCTGACGGATGCGGATACGGTTCACTGGACAGGCAAGCCGCATCGGCTCACGAGCCTGGTGCGTCTCGATGGCCGAACGTTCCGACTGATGGGCAAAGAACCGGCGAACTGGCCGACCTTGCCCCAGGTGGGGCTGGAGGTGCTGCCAACTCGCACCGTTTACACCTTCCAGGGCGAAGGAGTGAACCTGACGCTTACGTTTACGAGTCCCGCCTTGCCGGATGATGTTGACGTGCTTGCTCGGCCGCTCACCTACGTGACCTACCGTGCTTCTGCCACGGACGGAAAGCCCCACCAAGTGGCGTTCTATTTCGAAGCTCATTCCGAACTGGCCGTCCACGAACCCGGTCAGGTGGTGACCTGGTCCCGGCCCGATATCGAGGAAACGACGGTACTGAGGGTCGGTTCCAAGGATCAGCCAATTCTCGCGAGAAAGGGCGATGACGTTCGGATCGATTGGGGGCACCTGTACCTGGCGGTTCCCAACGCTATGCACGCCGTCCCGCTCGTCCTTGCGTCGAGCGAGGCTCGCGAAGCGTTCGCCAGCGGGCGCGAGTCGGCCACGATCACCGCATCGAATCCGCTGCCCGCTCGCGACGCACCCGTCCTGGCGGTATCGTTTTCCGCCGGGGTAGTCCGCGCCGAACCGCTGACACGCTGGCTGATGCTCGCGTACGATGACGAGTTCTCCATCAACTATTTCAACGAAAGCCTGCGGCCCTATTGGCGACGAGAGGGCACTGACGCCGCCGAGTTGATCCGGAGTGCCGTCCAAGGGTATGACTCGCTCCTGCATCGATGCGAAGCGTTCGATGCCGAGTTGATGACGGATCTTCGCCATGCGGGCGGAGCAGAGTACGCCCAACTCTGCGCGCTCGCCTACCGCCAGACGTTGGCCGGGAACAAAATCGTGGCGGATGCGAATGGTCAGCCATTGATGTTCCCCAAGGAGAACTTCTCCAACGGCTGCATTGGGACGGTAGATGTCTTGTTTCCCCAAGCGCCGTTCTTCCTTGCCCTCAGCAAGGTCCTCTCGAAATCGATGCTAGCGCCGGTGCTCGAGTACGCGTCTTCGCCTCGCTGGCCTTATCCTTATGCCCCCCACGACCTGGGCACCTACCCGCACGCCACCGGCCAGGTTTACGGGATGGGCGGCAAGGACGGCGACCGCATGCCGGTGGAAGAGAGCGGCAACATGCTGATCATCCTGGCGGCGCTGGCCAAGAGCGAAGGCAGCGCCGAGTTTGCCCGGCCGTATTGGCCCCTGCTGCAAACGTGGGCGGATTACCTGGTGAGCGAAGGGCTGGATCCAACGAACCAGCTTTGTTCCGCGGACATGTTCGGGCATCTCCCCCGCGTGGCGAACCTGGCGCTGAAAGCCATCATCGCCATTGGCGGCTTTGGGCAACTTTGCGAGGCGGCAGATCAGCCCGAGCAAGCCAAGAAGTATCTGGGGATCGCCCGGGAGTACGCCGGACGCTGGCTGGAGTTGGCGCAGGGTGAAGGACGCACCCGGTTTGCTTACGATTTGCCCAACAGCTGGGGCATGAAACACAACCTCATCTGGGATCGCGTCCTCGGGCTGAATCTCTTCCCCGAAACGGTTGGTGATGCGGAGATCGCCTGGTATCTCAAAGTGCAGAATCGGTTTGGATTGCCGGTCGATCATCGCACAGACACCTGCCTGATCGACTGGGCGTTATGGAGTATCGCCCCGGCCAGAAACGAGAGTGATTTCCAGGCGCTCTTGCATCCGCTCTGGCTTTACGTCAATGAAACTCCCTCGCGCGTCCCGATGTCCGATTGGTTCATCACCACCACAGGCAAACAAAAGGGGTTCCAGGCGCGGCCGGTCGTCGGGGGCCTTTTCATTAAGATGCTGTCGGATCCGCGGATGTGGGCGCAATGGTCTGGCCGCGGTGGCAATGTGCAAGGGCGCTGGGCGCCTGTCGCACTGCCGGCGCCGAGGCGGGTGGTGGTGCCCTCGGGTCAGCAAGAGCCCGTGCGGTGGCGCTACACACTAGACGAGCCTTCCGAAAACTGGTTCAAACCGGGGTTTGACGATTCCAAATGGAAAGTGGGCCTGGCCGGTTTTGGAACTCAAGGAACCCCGGGTGCCGTCATTCGCACCGAATGGAATACCAAGCGGATATGGCTTCGTCAGCAGGTGACACTTCCAGACCGTCCTCTAAAAGCACCGCGGCTGCTTCTGATCTACGATGAAGATCCCAGTGTTTATCTGAACGGCGTGCTTGCAGCCAGCCTGACGGGTTGGACCACAACCTACGATGAGGCTCCTATCACTCCCGCCGCAGCCGCCACGCTCAAACCCGGGACCAACCTGATTGCGGTCTGCGCCAGCCAAACCTACGGCGGACAGAGCATCGACGTAGGCTTGGTGGAAGAAGGGAAACCACTGCCAGTCCGCATCCTCTTCAACCACCCGGTGCGCGACACATCAATCTGTCTTGGGCCGGACGGCATGTACTACCTTACGGGAACGACCGCCAACAAAACGGGAGGACCGGCAATGAAGGATGGCTGGTGGTATGTCAATGAGGGAATCCGCGTCTGGAAATCGCCCAACCTGACAAACTGGACGGCGCTAGGCCTGGTCTGGAGCTTTGAAAAAGATGGCACCTGGCAAAAGAACGTGCGCAACGACCGGCGGGCTCTGTGGGCGCCGGACATCCATTATCTGCGCGGCACCTTCTGGTTGACCTACTGCCTGAACTGGCCTGGAGGCGGCACGGGCCTGCTCAAGAGCCGCACCGGAAAGGCGGAAGGTCCTTACGTCGACGTAAAACCGGAAGGTCCCATCACCGCAGAAATCGACGCTTCCCTTTTCCAGGATGACGACGGGAAGGTTTACTTCGTTTTCCAAAACGGGAAGATCGCCCGCATGCGCGACGACATGACGGGCTTGGCCGAAACGCCGCGGTTGCTCAAGCCCGCCAAGGCAAAGCATATTGGGTTTGAAGGCGCTTTCCTCACGAAGCTCGACGGGCGATACACGCTTGTTTGTGCGGAGTTCAACCCGCGCGATGGCATCCAGGCTTACGACTGCATGGTGGCGCACGCGGACAACGTTTACGGTCCTTATGGCAACCGGTACCTCGCCATTCCGCACGCGGGCCACAACATGTTCTTCAAAGACCGCGATGGCAACTGGTGGGCGACTTTCTTCGGAAACGATGCGCTGGCGCCGTGGCGCGAGCGCCCGGGAATTCTCCCGATCGACCTGGGAAGCAACGGACGGGTGCAGCCCAAGGTGCCGTGATCGAACCGCTCTCCAAGAGGGAACGGATGCGCCGGGCGCTCAGGCGTCAACCGGTCGACCGGATTCCCCTTCAAACGAACTACACCCCCGCGATGGGCGTGAAGCTGGCGGAGCACTGTGGCGTTTCGGTGCCTGCGCTCCCCGCGCGGCTCGACAACCATTGGCTGCGCCTGGACCTCCATTACCTCAAGCGACTGAGTTCGGACGGGAAGGTCGCCTGCGATTGGTGGGGAGCCGGCTGGAACACGCAGACGGAGGGTTACTGGCACGCCCACGCCCCGCTGGGCCTCAATCCGGACCTGGACCGGTTTCGCTGGCCGGACCCAAGCGTCCCCGAGCTGTTCAACGACGCGAAGGACGCTCTGGACGGGGATGGCGGCCAGCACTTTGCGGTGCCGAACTTCGGGTTTGCTCTATTCGAGAGGGCTTGGTCGCTCCGGGGCTTCGACCAGTTCCTGATAGACCTTGTAACCGAACCAGCCTGGGTAGAGGACTTGCTCGAGCGGATCACCGTTATCCAAATCGAGCTCGCGAGGCGCTACGTCGCCTTGGGAGTCGACGGGGGCTATTTTGGGGATGACTACGGCGCCCAGAAGAGTTTGCTCTTCTCGCCCAAAATCTGGCGCCAATTCTTCAAGCCCCGATTGGCGCGCCTCTTCTCGGTGTTTATCGACGCAGAGTTGCCGCTCATCCTCCATTCCGACGGCGATATCTGGCCCATTCTGCCCGACCTCGTGGACATCGGGTTAAACTGCCTTAACCCTGTCCAGCCCGAGGTGCTGGAACATTCCCGGCTCCGCCGCACGTTCGGACACCATCTCAGTTTTTACGGCGGCATCTCCACGCAGTCTGTCCTGCCAACGGGCACCCCGGAACAGGTTAAAGAGGCCACCGTCGCTTGCATACGGGCGCTTGCGCCGGAGGGAACAGGCCTCATTCTTGGCCCGTCGCATCGAATGCAGTCGGACATCCCCATCGAGAATGTGGCGGCGATGCTCGAGGCAGCGTTCCAGGTTCAACCCGGCCTCAAGGCTCCTGCCCTATCGCCCGCGTCCACTGCAACGCGCGACGCGGATCGTGCTTGATCCAGATTATTTGTGAAGCGGCCATCGACACTCAACCAACCTGCCATCCAAACTCAGCGGCACGAGAAGATCTGCCGCGTGTTCCATGAAAACTTTGGCTCCCTGCCGTCGCTTTGGGCACGGGCGCCGGGACGTGTGGACCTGATGGGCAGCCACACCGATTACAACCAAGGTTTCGTCCTCACGCTGCCGATTGGCCCCGACACGTGGATCGCTGCCCGGCCGCGGACCGATCGGGCGGTGCGCTTGCACTCGATGAACCTCGCAGCGGACTGCACCATCCGCCTTGACCATTTGACTCCGGACAACCGCCAACGCTGGGACAACTACGTCCGGGGAGTAGCCCACGTCCTTTCCAGCGAAGGTTTGCCGCTCACGGGTTTCGACGGTGTGATGCACAGCACGGTTCCCATGCGCAGCGGCCTTGCTTCGTCCGCGGCGCTGGAGTGTGTGACCGCGACAATCCTGGAGGCTCTCGGAGGATGGAGGCTCGACCCGGTCCGGAAGGCGCTTCTATGCCAGCGGGCGGAGAACCAGTTTGTCGGCGTCAATTGCGGCATCCTGGATCAGTACACTTCATGTCTCGGGGAGGAAGGGTGCGCTTTGCTGTTGGATTGCCGGGATCTTTCGCATCGATCGGTCGAACTGCCCGGCGCCATTCGCGTGGTCATTTGCGACACCCGATTCAAGCGCGAACTGGCCGGCTCCGATTACGGTGCCCGCCGCGCCCAATGCGAGGAAGGTGCCCGAATCCTCGGCGTGACCGCCCTGCGAGACGTTCCCCTGGAAACCTTGGATGCCCGAGCCCACGAACTTCCGCCGCTCGTTTTGAAACGCTGCCGCTTTATTGTCGAGGAGAACGAGCGCGTGCTCCATTTTGCGTCCGCATTAGCCGCCTTGGATCGCAAGGCCGTGCAGAGACTCACGGCGGCTTCTTTTCACGGTGCCTGCGAGCTGTATGAGATCGGTGCGCCTGCGATGCATACGATGATGAGGGCCATGCTGGCCGCTCCCGGGATAATCGGCGCCAGGCAGGCCGGGGCCGGTTTTGGCGGTTGCATGGTCGCCTTTGTGGAAGAGACCAGCGGGAGCGCTTTCGCCAAATCCGTGCGCGAGACCTGGTTTGCTGCGACGCAGGTTGAGGCTGAGATTTACCCCGTCGATGCGGCAGCCGGCGCGAGCCGGATCTTTGCGCTGGAACCCGGATGCGAGAACTCCCCAAAATGAAGACCATGTTCCCCCAGTTTCTCACCGGCCTGCTGATCTCCGGCGCCATCCAGATCTCGCCTCAGGTCGCTTGCGCAGCCGAACCGCTGGAAAACGGCCATCTCCGTGTCGAGTTCGGCAGCCACGGGATTACGCTGCTGCACGACAAGACCAGCAACCGCACCCTTCACTTTGAGCGAGACGCGTTCTCCGTGGGCCTGGATGGGCGCGTTATTGATAGCGAGTTCCTTTCACCCACTGAGGAGCGATCCGAACCCGGACGCCGCGTCTTTGCGTATACCAGCGGTGCGCAATCGGTCCGGGTGATCTACGAATTGCAGCCGAACTGGCACTTCGTCAGCAAGCAGGTTGCAGTCCACGGCCCTGGCGAGCGGGCTTGTCGCATGCAGCGAATCGAACTGTGCCGGGGTCAAGTCGGCGAACCGGTGCAGGGGGACCACCAAATCCGTGACAGCCTCTTGCTCCGATTTGGCAACCCGACAACGCCGTCGCACGGCGTGTTTTTCATGCTTCAAAACCCGTTTTCCCAGATCCGGCGTGCTGCCGAACGTTTCTCCATAGCCTATGCGCCGGAAACCCCTTGGAAATCGAAGGAGCCCTACCTTTCCGACCGGCTCCTGATCGGAATGTACTCCATGAGCGGAATCCGTCTCCCCGCTCAGATGGAACCTGAATGGAGATGGGTGCCCCCAGGGACACCGCGGGAAGGGGCGTGGTTCGATAGCGCGGAGATTGACGCCTTGGTGGAAGTCGTTCGCGCCTTTCTCACATACAAACCCGAACGCTCCGTGCGTGTTCACCTAGGCTGGTGCGAGAACGATTACCAAATCGACATCGGCACCGCGGAGGGCCGGGCTGAATACCGGCGGATCTTGCACCAGGCGGCGGCGGTCGGGTGCGGGCACGTCCTCGTCACTCCGGCCAATAATCCACTGGCGCCTCTTTCGGAGAACCAAGACGCCTGGGGCTGGGAAAACCTGCTCTGGTTCAACCTCGGCCAGAAGATTCGGAAGGACGAATGGGATCCAGCCCAGCACCCGATCCCGGCATCGGTGCAATCGGTGCTGGATGACTGCAAGGCGAGAGGCCTGAAACCGATGGCCTATGTTTACCCCACCCTGCCGTTTCGTCAGAATCCCGAATGGACCAGCTGGTTTCCTGCAAAGGAACGTGGCCCCTACCAGGGCGCCGATACAGGGCAGCGAACCTTGATGGGAGCGACCTCGACCTGGCGGGTGTGCTGGGCGAACCGGGGACGGTTCGCACTTTGTCCATCGCCCTTCCCGAGAACCAAAGAATTCGCACCGTGACCGTCAATAACCGCCAGGCCGCATTCAAGCAATCCGGCTCTCTAGTCACTTGCAGCGTCCGGTTTGAGGGGGAAGCTTTTGGCCGCTGCCAGCAGGTTGGCCAGTTTGACCCCGCGTTTACCGGCGGGGTGTTCAAAGCGGAGACGCGCTTTCCCTCTCGCATCGTCGACCAACTCCGGGCGCGGAAACGCGCTTGGCCGGTGGAATACACGGAGGCTGAACGGGAGGCGGTGCACCTGAACGCGGATCGGCTCCTCCTCTTCATCAACGTTGCCGAACCGGATGACGAAAAGATGCAAGTCTCGCTCCAGATCGACGGCCAGGCCGTGCCGGTCAAACCTGCCTACACTTCGATCGTGCGCAACGCGCCGCGGAACACCTTCGTGGGCTGGTACGCGGATGTGACCCACCTGGCGCCCCACGCCGTGCACAGCCTCGAGGTGGAGCTTCCCGCTCTGAAGGCTGGCCAATTTCAAGGGCTGTTCTTCGATACCGTCGAAGCGGATTACACAGAAGAGATCGCGGAGTTCGCCGCATTATGACAATCGCCCGCTTCTTGGGCACCTAGACCGAAACGCCATGCGCCTCCAACCCATCGACATTGCGATCTTCATCGCCTTCATCCTGGCGGTCGTGCTCATTGGCGTTCTTACCAGCCGTCACGAGAAGGATAGTGAATCCTACTTTCTCGCCGGACGCGGGCTGCCCTGGTGGCTGATCGGTTTCTCGCTGATCGCCGCGAACATCTCCACGGAGCAATTCGTGGGGATGTCGGGGAATGCGGCCGACCGGATCGGGCTGGCGATCGCGAGCTACGAATGGCTGGCGGCAATCACGCTGGTGGTGGTGGCTTTCTTTTTCTTGCCCTATTTCCTGCGCGCGGGCCTCTACACCATTCCGGAGTTTCTCGAACAACGCTTCACTCGCACCACACGCTCGTTCATGGCGATCTGCATGGTGCT
This sequence comes from uncultured Verrucomicrobiota bacterium, assembly GCA_964578605.1. GTDB lineage: Bacteria > Verrucomicrobiota > Verrucomicrobiia > Limisphaerales > SIBE01 > JAXMHN01. Next base: position 46,311 of record CAZODO010000041.1, read on the forward strand.
GATCTATGTCTTCCTCGTGGCGGCGGTTACCTACTCCGGAGCGCTCACGATCGAGACAGCCTTTGGCGGCCAACAGTTGTTCGGCGCCATTCCGATGAACGTGGTCACGGGTGCCTGGCTTATCGGTTTGATCGCGGGGGCTTACGTGGCCAGCGGCGGACTCAGAGCGTGCGCCTGGGCGGATCTTCTCCAGGGAGGCGCCCTGATCATTGGTGGAGGCGCCATCTTGTATTTCGCCCTCGACCGCCTCGGGACGATGCCCGTTGCCGCCTTGGCTTCGACCGCGCCGATTCCGCCAAGCCTCAGTGACAGCGCCAGCGGAGCGGCCAAGTTCGCCGCGCTCAATTCGCACAAGCTGCACATGGTCATGCCGCGCGCCGATCCTTTCCTGCCCTGGACCACGCTCCTGCTCGGATTGTGGATTCCCAACTTTTACTACTGGGGCCTCAATCAATATATCGTCCAGCGGACGCTCGGGTCGCGATCGCTCGCCCAGGGGCAGAAGGGCATCGTGTTCGCCGCCGGAATGAAACTGGTCATCCCGTTCATCATCGTCATGCCCGGCATGATGGCGTTTAACCTGTTCAGCACGGAGATGAAGGAGGAGGCGGACAAGCAGAACGCCCGGGTGCTGGAGCGCTTCGTTGCGGCGGCCTGAACTCGGCCGACGGCGGCACTTCGGTTCGGTCAGGGCGCCTCTTGCGGTTGAAGGCGGAGCAGACGCCCGGAGTGCGGAACCATGGGCATCGTCAAGCTACCCGTGTGCACGCCCAGGTCTTTGCCGGACCACAACTCAGTCACCCGCGCCTTCCCCGTGATAGGGATGGTGAAGTCACGCGGCGCATCGTGCCAATTAAGCACGGCCACCCTTTCGGCATCGGGCAAGTTAAGGCGGCCGACCTCGAAAGCATCGCTCGGGAACCGCATGGCCTCGCCTGTCGGCGGGTAAAGGACCTCGAGCCTGTTCTTTTCGCGATCGCCGTAGGTTCGGAGGTCGTCACCGGCCAGCAACATGCCGCCCGTTGCGTAGACCAGGGTGGCGTGAAAAAGGAACTCCTCGTCGCTGGCCTTCCCGATCGACCGGGTCACGCCAGCGGCATCGGGCACCTCCGCCAAAACCTGCCCATTAAGGCAAAGCGCGTCCGGGTCGTTCCACCAAAGGCGGCCATTCTGCCAGCCGCGCAATAGATTCTCACGGCCTGTCTTAGTGAAATGATACCAATCGCGGCTGACATCCATCGAAGCCCGAGACCCGTGGATCAGGCCAAGCGAAGGCCACAGCGGATGATTACACCCGAGGATGAAGGCGTCACCCGCGCCGCGCCGAATCGCTTCCATTCCGCGCCGGTAAGCCTCGACGCGAGTGGCGTTGCCGTCATGGTGCCGGCCGCCATGGAGGGTGCCCCAGTAATTCCCATCGAGCTTGAAGTAGGTGCAACCCCAATCCACCCGCAAGGTCCGAAAGAGCTCCTCGAGCCAGCGCTGGGCACCGGGATGGGTTCCGTCCAGGACGTACCAAGGCCCAAGCCGCCAGCCGCCGAATCCAACCCGGTCAGATCGCAACGGCTTCCCATCCGCGTCTCGGACGAACCAGTCCGGGTGCTCGCGGAACAGCCGGGACTGGGGGCTGGCCACAAAAGGGGCGACCCAGATCGCCGGCTCGAACCCTTCGCTCTTGATATCGCGAAGCACGGCCCTGACATCGCCTCCGAACGATTGCCCGGTCTCGAGCCAATCACCCATCCACGGCTGGTAACCGTCATCGATCTGGATATATCGCAGACCGGGAAAGTGCTCTTTGGCCCACGCCAGGTTGCCACGGATCTGGCTGGCCGTGACGCCCGGGCCAAAGCAGTACCACGAGCACCAACCCGTCGCCACCGGCCGACGGAAGATGGGCGGATGATTCCGACTCAACTCATGAGCGAGGCGCTCAAAAAGTGCATTGTGATCGGCGCCTTCCACAACCATGAGCGGTTCAAGGTCCCACCTTGTGCCCGGTGGCAAAGCAAGCCCCTCTCCATCCCAGGATATCGATAGCGTCTCCGCGTCAAAGGCGAATCGGCCGACAAACCGCCGCGCGCTGGTGAACCCGAGAAGCACGACCCGTCCTAATTCTGGTCGCAGCGTCAGAACCCCGTACACCGTCCGCCGCCCTCCCGGCTCCGGAATCCGGTAATGCTGACGGTCGGTAAAAAAGCCTTCGTCGACTGGCTGAGCCAGCGTGCCGCCGGTCTGGCTGAGCATCGTGAACCCTTCGCCATAGATGCGAGTGTCAGGCTTGAGTTTGTGGGCAAACTCACTCAAAACAACGCTGCCAACATGGACGGTTTCAGTGCCGCGGTTTTCGAGGGTCGCCAGGCAGAGGTTGCCCTCCCAGCGGCGCGTCAACGAGACCGTGGCAGGCAGCGGATTTCCCTCGAGGCTTAAAACCTGGGCAGGACTCTCTTCGATCAGCTTCCGGAACTCGGCCGACTGGGCAAGCGGGCTGGCGGCAATCCCAAGCAAAACCATCATCAGTGGCTTCAACATGCGAGGCACTCTATCGTTGCGGCAACCGCCGCACCAGTTCGAATGCCAGGCAGGGCTGGCACGCCGGGCCGGCCATGGGTGATGGCTAATCCTCCAGGGCGCACCGAGGCCGGCGCGCCCTGGCAACTGCCAATCCGCTTGCCACCTAACGCACGAAGTGCAAGATGAGGGTAGGTTCATTACGAATGCGCGCACCTGACCAACCTGTGACGTTGACTCCCCAGCAGATCGGGGCGCTCAACGACAAACTGAGCGAACTCCGCCACGACATCAACAATCAGTTGGCCCTCGTTGCGGCTGTGACCGAATTGATCCAGCAAAAGCCGGAGATGGCACCCCGCCTTGTCCAATCCCTCGTGGACCCTCCCAAGAAGATCTCCCAGGAAATACGCCGCTTTTCCGAAGAACTCGAAAGAGCGCTGCAGATGACCCTGTAAGGGAGCCCGAGGCAGGAGCGCAACAAATCCGAACGCCCGGGGTTCCCTTCTGCAGCAACAGGCGGAAGTCAAGGCGTCGAAGCGGCTTTTCCGCCGCCGTCGTTGACTTCAAGGCTCTGTATGCTACAAAAGGCCCAATCCTGGCGGGGCAGAAGCAAGTGCCTAATTGTCCTCATATTCATAATCATAGCGGCCTTGCCAGGGGGTTAAGCGAAAGGAAACATGCAAGTCAAACACAGAACAAGCCGCTCAGGCTTCACGCTCGTGGAAATCATGATCGTCGTAGCCATCATTGGATTGTTGGCCGCCATCGCGATCCCCAACTTCTCCAAGGCCCGCAGCACCGCTCAGAGAAACGCCTGCATCAATAACCTCCGTCAGATTGACGGAGCGAAGGAACTCTGGGCCACGGAGAACCGCAAGACCGAGGGCGACGTGCCGTCCGATGCGGACGTGGGGGCCTACATCAAGGGCAACGCCATGCCGATCTGTCCTGGAAACGGGCAATACACCATCGGTCCCATCGGCCAGGACCCAACCTGTGACGCTCCCGGGCATACGCTCAAGCCGCAGGGCGCTCCGGGGAAGTAGAACGGACGCGTTCCCTCAGTAACTCATTCGCAAGGCGGGGCTTCGGCCCCGCTTTTTTGCGCCCGGATTCCGCCGCCAACGATGAATCCCCGCCCGCTCACCCCTCACTGCCGTCTCGGAGCTCGGATTCGGGACTCGGCCCTGTTTCGGCACCTCCTGGCTTCGGGGTTCACCCGTAGTTCACCCGTAGTTCACCCGTAGTTCACCCGTAGTTCACC